>NZ_FQUK01000017.1:50428-50846 GCF_900129205.1 Thermomonas hydrothermalis
GGGGAACCCGCTCACCGAGCTCGATCTAAGACCGGTGCCGAATCTGGAGGAGCTCGACGTTGACGACCACGTTCGCATCATCGGCAGGGATCCGAGAAACAATGACTGATTTCTCCTGGTGTCTGATCGACACCGAAACCACCGGTCTGCACGCGCCCATCTTCGTCGTCGAAATCGCTGCGCAGCGCATGCGCGGCTGGCAGGCCGAAGGGGCGCCGTTTCGTCGGCTGCTCAACCACGGCACGGATATTCCACCCGAAGCCTCCCGGGTGCATGGCTACACGCGCGAAATCCTGGAGCGCGACGGCGACGACCCGCGCACGGTCTATCGGGAACTGGCGCGCTACGTGGGCTCAATCGCGATTCCAGTGGAAACGGTTCATGTCTGATGGGGAGCATGGAGCCAAGGGTGACGGGG
>NZ_FQUK01000002.1 GCF_900129205.1 Thermomonas hydrothermalis
ATCGGCGCAGCCGGTCGTGCACCGGTTGCGTGGCCGCACCGCATGCCGGGCAGGCGAGCCTGCTGGTGTGGCAGCCGATCTCGAAGTCGATACGCCGCTTGGCGGTGTCGAGCCTGACGTCATCGACGACCCACGGCGGCTGCAAGCCCAGCGCGCTGGTGAACAGAGCTTCTACGGCAATGCCCATGGACTCATCCTCCTGATCAAACACGCCTCGTGGACATGTGCACAGGCCGGCCAGCGGCCTGCACACATGCCCACCGGGCTCGACGACCAGGAGTCATTGTGACTGTTGGGTTCCACACGAAATGACGAAGAGCCTCCAACGGGCGCTTACGCGCACCATTTGCAGTGATACATGAATAACGGAGTTTTTACCGCATGGCAAGCCCGAACCGGGCCTCGTTGCGGTGTCCCCGCGTTTTCCGTCCCGCTCGACTGACAGCAACGCCGCCGTTGCCACCAGCCGGCCACCCCCGTGGGCCGGTCGAAACCAGCGTCGCAATCATATACTGCGCGCCCTGGTTTCTTGCAATCGGTCATGCCCATGCCCCGTCTGCCCCGCCTGCTGCGCTGGTTCCTCATCGCCTGTCTGGCACTGGCTGTCGCGGGTATGGCGGCACTGGGCACGATGGCGTATCTGATCAGCGCACGCCTGCCAGACGTGCAGAGCCTGCGTACCGTCGAACTACAGGAGCCGCTGTACGTCTATGCCCGCGACGGCGGCTTGATCGGCCTGTTCGGCGAGATGCGGCGCTACCCGGTGCGCCTGGAGCAGGTGCCGCTGCGCGTGCGGCAGGCCTTTCTGGCCGCCGAGGACGCCAACTTCTACGAACACCACGGGGTCGATTTCACCGGCGTGGCCCGGGCGGTCTGGCTGCTGCTCAAGACCGGTGGCCGGGAACGAGTGCCGGGCGGCTCCACCATCACCCAGCAGGTGGCCAAGCAATTCTTTCTGAGCTCCGAATACAGCTTTCGCCGCAAGTTCGCCGAGATGCTGCTGGCGATGAAGATGGAGCGCGAGCTGAGCAAGGATGAGATCTTCGAGCTGTATCTGAACAAGAGCTTCTTCGGCAACCGCGCCTACGGGATCGCCGCTGCCGCCGAGTATTACTACGGCAAGACCCTGGACCAGCTCAGCCTGGACGAGGCCGCCACGCTGGCCGGCATCCCCAAGTTCCCGTCCAGTGGCAACCCGATCAGCAATCCGGAGCGCGCGCGCCTGCGGCGCGACAACTACATCCTGCCGCGCATGGCCGAGCTGGGGTTCATCAGCCGGGCGGAGCTGGACGCCGCCCGTCAGGTGCCGATGCACGCCGCGCCACACGAGCCGCGGGTCGCGGTGTACGCCCCATACGTGGCCGAGATGGTGCGCCAGCAGATGGTGGAACGCTTCGGTGGCGACGTGCTCAACAAGGGCTACCGGGTGACCACCACCCTTGACCCGGTGCTGCAGGCCGCTGCCGATCGCGCCGTCGTGGACGGACTGCGGGTGTATGACCGCCGCCACGGCTGGCGTCGGCCCGAGCAGAGCGTGCAAATCCCGGACGGCGCCGATGCGCAGACGATTGGCCGCCTGCTGCGTGCGATTCCGGCGCAGAACGGGCTGCTGCCGGCAGTCGTCACCGACACCAGCGGCGGCGTCCTGAAGGTTGTTCTGGCGGATGGTCAGGCGTTGACCCTGGGCGGCAACGCCCTGGCCTGGACCGGCAAACCGGCCGCCCAGTTGGCCAAGCGTGGCGACGTGATCCGGGTTCGCATGGTGACGCCGGCCTCCGCCACCGCACCAGCGCAATGGGAACTCGACCAGATCCCGCGCGCCCAGGCCGCGCTGGTGTCCCTGGACGCCGATACCGGCGCCATCCGGGCACTGGTCGGCGGCTACAGCTTCGCCGGCAACAAGTTCAACCGCGTCACCCAGGCCCGCCGCCAGCCCGGTTCCAGCTTCAAACCGTTCCTGTATGCTGCCGCGTTCGAGCGCGGCTTCAACCCGGCCTCGATCGTGCTGGATGCGCCGGTCGTGTTCCAGGACCGCAAGGGCCATGAGTGGCGGCCACAGAACGATACCGGCGATTTCGCCGGACCGATGCGTCTGCGCGAGGCGCTGGTGCAATCGCGCAACCTGGTGTCGGTGCGGCTGCTGGACGCCATCGGCGTGGACTATGCGCGCCGCTACATCAGCCATTTCGGCTTCGATGAGGCCAGCCTGCCGCCCAACCTGTCGATGGCGCTGGGCAGCGCATCGCTGACACCGCTGTCGATTGCCCGGGGCTACACCACTTTTGCCAACGGCGGCTATCTGGTGACGCCCTGGGTGATCGACAGCGTGCGCGACCGCAACGGCCATGTGCTGTACCAGGCCCAGCCTGCCGTGGCCTGCCTGACCTGCGCCGCCACCGCAGTCCCCGCTGGCGTGACCCCTCAGGCGCCAGCGGGCCAGGTCGATGGCTTCGACCTCAGCCCGGTCGGCGCCCCCGCGGCCGCCACCTCGACGCCCGCCCCTGCTGCCGGACCTACGGCCGGGAATGCTGGCGCTGCACCTGCCGGCACCACGCTGGCACCGCGGGCGATTGACCCCCGGGTGGCCTGGCAGCTGGCCTCGATGATGCGCGACGTCGTCCGGCGCGGCACCGCCACCGCCGCCCGCGTGCTCAACCGCGAGGACGTCGGCGGCAAGACCGGCTCCACCAACGACCACCGCGATGCCTGGTTTTCCGGCTTCGGCGGCCCCTACGTCACCACCGTCTGGGTTGGCCGCGATGATTTCCAGTCGCTGGGCTACCGCGAATATGGAGGCAAGGCGGCGCTGCCGATCTGGATCAGCTACATGCAGGTTGCCCTGAAGGACCAGCCGCTGCGCCTGCCCGATCCGCCCGCGGGCATGGTCCAGGTGGTGGTGGCTGCCAATGGCCGGTTGTTGCCACCCGGCAGCGAGGGCGGCATCGTCGAATGGATCAAGGCCGAAGACCTGCAGCGCATGCAGGAAGAGGCCCTGACCGAACCGACACCGGACACCCAGGATCCGGCCGAAGAAGAAAAAACCTTCGAGATCTTTTAAAGGAATCCCCGAAGGATTGAAGATTCCTGTCGACCCCGGACGGCTCATACGCATCAAGCGCGCCCAGCGGATGACGCGGCCCGACCCACTCGGGTAGAGTCAACGCAGACCACCGTGGAGGTTGCACCGATGCCGCCCCACCGACCGCCCACGCGCAGCGCCGCCCATGCCCGCACCCATGCCCTGACCCGGGTGCGCGAGCGCCGCCAGCATCTGGCCGCCGAGGCAGCCAGAGTGATGGTGGAAAGCGGCATCCGTGATTTCCAGCTGGCCAAGCGCAAGGCCGCCCAGCGGCTGGGCATCGTCGAAGACGCCGCGCTGCCGGACAATCGCGAAATCGAACAGGCCCTGCGCGAATACCAGCGGCTCTTCCTGGGCGAGCGTCAGCAGCAGGCGCTGCGCCGCCGGCGTGACGCCGCACTGCCGGCGCTGGAGTTCTTTGCGCCGTTTCAGCCCAGGCTGGCTGGGCCGGTCTGGGACGGCACCGCCGACGCCCACTCACCAGTGCTCTTGCATCTGCACAGCGACGACCCCGATGCGGTGTCGTGCTGGCTGAGCGAGCACGCCATCCCCGCGCGCCCATGCCAGCAAAGGCTACGCCTGGACCGCGAACGCGAAGGCGAGTTCCCGGCCTGGCGGTTTGTCGCCGACGGTCTGGAGTTTGATCTTTGCGTGCTGCCGCTGGATTGCCTGCGCCAGGCGCCACTGTCGGCCATCGACGGCCGCCCGATGCGCCGCGGCTCGGCCCGGCAGCTGCGCGAGCTGCTGCTGGCCGAGGACATCGCCCTGCACGAGGCCAGCCGGCACGGTCGCTGAGTGCCGTACGGCAAACGCCCCGCACGCGGCGGGGCGTCGACTGCCTTTAGTTGCTGCGTGGAAACGCCGTTTAGCGCTGCTCGACCGGCACGTAATCGCGCACGCCGTGGCCGACATAGAGCTGGCGCGGACGGCCAATCCGCGACCCCGGGGTTTCGTGCTGCTCGATCCAGTGCGCAATCCAGCCGGCGGTGCGGGCGATGGCAAACATCACCGTGAACATCTCGGTGGGGATCTTCAGCGCCTTGTAGATGATGCCCGAGTAGAAATCGACGTTCGGGTACAACTTGCGCTCAATGAAGTACTCGTCCTTGAGCGCGGCTTCCTCCAGCCGCATCGCCACTTCCAGCAGTGGGTCGTTGATCCCCAGCTCGGCCAGCACCTTGTGGCACATCTCGCGGATGATCTTGGCGCGCGGATCGAAGTTCTTGTACACCCGGTGACCGAAGCCCATCAGGCGGAAGTTGTCGTTCTTGTCCTTGGCACGCCGCACCGCCTTGTCGACCTGATCCGGAGTGCCGATTTCTTCCAGCATCTTGAGCACCGCCTCGTTGGCGCCACCGTGTGCCGGGCCCCACAGCGCGGTGATGCCGGCCGCGATCGAGGCATACGGATTGGCGCCGGTCGAACCGACCAGACGCACGGTGGAAGTGGAGGCATTCTGCTCGTGGTCGGCGTGCAGGATGAACAGCAGATCCAGCGCCTTGGCCGCGACCGGATTGAGGTTGAGCGGCTCGCTGGGCACCTCGAACATCATGTGCAGGAAGCGGCTGACGTATTCGAGGTTGTTGCGCGGATAGCGGAATGGCCAGCCGATCGAATAGCGGTAACAGGCGGCCGCGATGGTCGGCATCTTGGCGATCAGGCGAATCGCCGCCATCTTCCGGTCGGCCGGATCGTCCACATCCAGCTTGTCGTGATAGAACGCCGACAGCGAGGCCACCGCCGCCGCCAGCATGGCCATCGGGTGCGCGTCGTGATGGAAGCCCTGGAAGAAGTTCTTCAGGGACTCATGCATCATCGTGTGGTGGGTGATCTGGTCCTCGAAGGCGGCAAACTGCTCGCGCGTCGGCAGCTCGCCGTTCAGCAGCAGGTAGGCCACCTCCAAGAAGCTGGATTTTTCCGCCAGCTGCTCAATCGGATAGCCGCGGTAGAGCAGCACGCCAGCATCACCATCGATGAAGGTGATGGCGCTGCGGGTGCTGGCGGTGGCGCCGAAGCCCGGATCGAAGGTGAAGCAACCGGACTCCTTCGGCAGCGTGGCAATGTCCACGCAGGGCTGGCCCAGGGTGGGACGGAGCACGGGCAGATCGAAGGTCTTACCGCCGGCGCTCAAACTGATCTTGTCGAACTCGGACATGGCGCAACTCCAGTGTGGGGATGCAGGCACCACAGGCATCGCCTGCCATGCGCCTGCGCATGTGAAACAATGATTATCGCACAGCCTTTTGCAGGCCAACGCTGATCTGGATCACGCTGCGCGCAGCGAACACACCCCCGCCCCGCGCGCGATCACCCGACACCACCTAGCAAAACGGCCACCGCAGGGGTGGCCGTTTCCGGTACAGCAGACAGGCGCAACGCCTGCACGCTTACTTCTGGTAACGCTTGCGGAACTTGTCTACGCGACCCGTGGTATCGACGATCTTGTGCTGGCCGGTGTAGAACGGATGCGAGGAGGACGAGACTTCCAGCTTGTACAGCGGATATTCCTTACCGTCTTCCCACTTGATCGTCTCCTTGGTGGCGATGGTCGAGCGGGTCAGGATCTTGAAATCCGAGGTCACGTCCTGGAAGACGACTTCGCGATATTCGGGGTGGATGCCGGCTTTCATGGGCAGACTCTGGAAACGGAAGCGGGAAAGAGCCGGGTATTCTAGTGACTCCCCGAGCAGGATGCAATGACACCCTGCACTGGGCGCGGACGCCCCTTGTGCTCAGCCGCGCAAGGCGGACTCCAGCATGGCCTCGAACCGGGCTTGCTGATAGCGCAGCAGGATATCCACGTTGTCGGGCAGCCCGGTCTGCCGGTTCCAGTCCACCACGGTGGCGCCCCGGGTGTGCAGCCCGGCCACCTCCACCGCCAGCGGCCGCGTGACCGATTCCAGCACACCCTGCGGTTGCAGCGCCCGTGCCATTGCCAGCGCATCGGCAGCGTGCCAGTGCTCGCCGCGCCCAGCCCGCGACCAGGCCCGGGTATGGGCGGAAATGGCGGCATAGAACCGGGCCCGCGGCGAATCCACCGCCAGCCAGCGTTCCACTGCCACATGTGGCACGCCATGCGCCAGCACCGCCTCCCAGTCCACCAGCTCGATGCGCGAAAAGCTGGTGAACACCACATGCGCCGCCTCCGGGTCGAAGGCGATGTTGAACTCGGCTGCCGGCGTGATGTTGCCGTGGGCGGTGACCGCCGCACCCATCACCACGCAACGCGCCACCCGCTGCGGCAGGCTCGGGTCGAGCTTGAGTGCCAGCGCCAGGTTGGTCAGTGGCCCCAACGCCACCAGCAGCAGCCGCCCAGCGTACTGGTGCGACAGTCGCAGGATGGCCAGCGCGGCATGTTCGGCCTCGGCCTGGCGCGCCGCCGGGGCATACCCGGTATCACCAAACCCATCGCGACCATGTACGTAGGCCGCATCCCGGGCGGGATGCACCAGCGGGGCGTCAGCACCGGCAAAGACCGGAACGTCCACCGCGCAGACTTCGCACAGCTTGAGGGCATTGGCCACGGTGTGGCGCAGACCGACGTTGCCGGCGGCAATGGTCAGCCCGACCACCTGATGACGCGGGTCGGCAAAGGCCATCAACAATGCCAGCGCGTCGTCCACGCCGGGGTCGGTATCGATGAGCAGCGGGATGCGGGTGTCGTCCATCGAACGATTATGCGGCGACCTGCACGCCCAACGAAACCCGCCAACAAAAACGCCCTCTCCGCAACACGCGAAGAGGGCGCATACGGCCAGATGCGCGGATTGCGTCAGCCAGCCAACCGCTTGGCCATCGCAGCGCCAAGATCACCCGGCGAACGCACGGTGGTGACCCCGGCTTTTTCCAGCGCGGCGAACTTGCCTTCGGCGGTGCCGGAGCCGCCGGAGGCGATCGCACCGGCGTGCCCCATCCGCTTGCCCTTCGGCGCCGAGGCACCAGCGATGAAGGCGACCACCGGCTTGGTGACGTGGCGGGCGATGAACTCGGCCGCTTCCTCCTCGGCACTCCCACCGATCTCGCCGACCAGGATGATGCCCTCGGTCTGCGGGTCATCCTGGAACCAGCGCAGCGCGTCGATGAAGCTGGTGCCGTTGATCGGGTCGCCGCCGATGCCAATGCAGGTGCTCTGGCCGAGGCCGGCATCGGTGGTCTGCTTGACCGCCTCATAGGTCAGGGTGCCCGAGCGCGAGACGATACCCACCTTGCCGGGCATATGGATATGGCCGGGCATGATGCCGATCTTGCACTCACCCGGCGTGATCACGCCCGGGCAGTTGGGGCCGATCAGCACGGTGTGGGGATGCGCCTTGAGCACATTCTTCACCCGCAGCATGTCCAGCACCGGGATGCCCTCGGTGATGGCCACGATGACGCGGATGCCAGCCGCCACCGCCTCCAGGATGGCGTCGGCCGCAAACGGCGGCGGCACGTAAATGACCGAGGCATCGGCCCCGGTGGCCGCCACCGCCTGCTGCACGGTATCGAACACGGGCAGGCCCAGGTGCTGGGTGCCGCCCTTGCCGGGCGTGACCCCGCCGACGACCTGGGTGCCGTAGTCCAGCATCTGCTGGGCGTGGAAGGTGCCCTGTGCGCCGGTGAAACCCTGCACGATCACCTTGGTGTGTTTGTTGACGAGAACGGACATTGCGATTTCCTTCGTGCGTGATCAGGCGGCGTTCTTGACGGCTTCCACCGCCTTCTTCGCGCCATCGTTGATGTCATCGGCGGGGATGATCGCCAGCCCCGAGCTGGCCAGCAGCGCCTTGCCGGCCTCCACGTTGGTGCCCTCCAGACGCACGATCACCGGCACCTTCACGTCCACTTCCCGGACTGCGGCGATGATGCCTTCGGCGATCATGTCGCAGCGGACGATGCCGCCAAAGATGTTGACGAAAATCGCCTTGACCTTGTCCGACGACAGGATCAGCTTGAACGCCTCGGTGACGCGCTCCTTGTTGGCGCCGCCGCCGACGTCGAGGAAGTTGGCCGGCTCACCGCCATTGAGCTTGATCACGTCCATGGTCGCCATGGCCAGACCGGCACCGTTGACCATGCAGCCGATGTTGCCGTCCATGGTGACGTAGTTGAGGTCGTGCTGGCTGGCCTTGACCTCGGTCTCGTCCTCCTGCCGGATGTCGCGCATCGCAGTCAGCTCCGGATGCCGGAAGCTGGCGTTGTCGTCAGAGTTGATCTTGCCGTCCAGCACCGCCAGGCTGCCGTCGGTGAGGATCGCCAGCGGGTTGAGCTCGATCAGCGCCAGGTCCTTGTCGTTGAACAGCTTGTACAGGCCCAGCATGATCTTGGTCAGCTGGTTCACCTGGCGGGCATCCAGCCCCAGCGCAAAGCCCAGGTTGCGGCACTCGTAGGGCTGCAGCCCCTGCACATAGTTGACGTGCAGGGTCTTGATGGCCTCCGGCTTCTCGCGGGCGACCTGCTCGATGTCCATGCCGCCTTCGGCCGAGGCGATGAAGGTGATCGACTTGCTGGCGCGATCCACCAGCACCGACAGGTACAGCTCCTTCTGGATGTCGGTGGCCTGGGTCACCAGCACCGCATCCACCGGCAGCGCCACGCCGGCCGTCTGGTAGGTGGCCATCCGGGTGCCCAGCATGGCCTTGGCATGCTCGCGCACCTCATCGTACGAGCGCGCCAGCTTCACCCCGCCGGCCTTGCCGCGCCCGCCCGCGTGGATCTGGGCCTTGACCACCCAGAAATCACCGCCGATCGCCCTGGCCGCCTCGACAGCCTCTTCCGGCGTGCGCGCCACGCGCCCGGCCGGCACTGCAATGCCGTACTCGGCAAACAACTGTTTCGCCTGATATTCGTGAAAGTTCATGGATCACCCGGGGAGAGGATGGGGACACCGCCACAGACGGACATCGTGACCGTACGCGGACGGACAGTCCGGCATTTTAGCCTGCTGCGGCGCATCATGTGCTGATCACCGGCCGGCCTGCCGCATACTGCCCGCCATGCCGACCTCCACGCCCGCCACCGACAGCCCTGATCTGCACGCCGCAATGCGCCGCGAGCTGCATTTTTTTGCCCTGTACCGGGTATTCGAGGCGTCACTGCTGTGCCTAGTGGTGTTCAGCCCAGC
Source organism: Thermomonas hydrothermalis (assembly GCF_900129205.1). GTDB lineage: Bacteria > Pseudomonadota > Gammaproteobacteria > Xanthomonadales > Xanthomonadaceae > Thermomonas > Thermomonas hydrothermalis. The sequence goes on from NZ_FQUK01000002.1 coordinate 9,183, forward strand.
CGCGGCGTTGTTTGCCGAACCACGCCACCCGCGGCTGGCCATCCTGCTGGCTGCCAGCTACCTGCTGCTGGCCTGCCTGCTGTTTTTGCTGCGGCGGCGCGGCGCGATCGCGACCCAAGTCAAGGCCGGGGTGACAGCCGACATCGTGGTGACGGCACTGGCCATGCACGCCCTGCCGGAACTGGCCGCAGGCATTGCCATGATGCTGCTGTTCAATATCGGTGCCGCCGCCCTGCTGCTGCCACTGCGCAGCGGGCTGATCGCGGCCGCCGGCGCCGGGCTGGCGCTGGCCGTGGAGTTTGTCGTCAGCACCCTGGCCGACACCCCGCAACGCCCACTGGCGGAAGTGCCGATGTTCGCCATGGGCTATCTGGCCATCGCCACCCTGACCAGCCTGCTGGGGCGCCAGCTCCGCGCCAGCGAAGCCCTGGCCGAGCAGCGCGGCAGTCAGGCCGAAAGCATGGCCGAGGTCAACGAGTTGATCATCCGCCGCATGCGCACCGGCGTACTGCTGGTGGATGCCGACGGCGAAATCCGGCTGGCCAACGAAGCCGCCATGGCCCAGCTTGGCCAGATTGACCAGGTTGGCGAGGGCCGCCGCCTGCTGGCCACCGCCGCTCCGACGCTGGCCGCGCGTCTGCAGCGATGGCGGCGTGATGGCCAACTGGATGCCACCCCGCTGCAACTGGCCCCGGGCCTGCCGGAGGTGTTGCCGCGCTTTGCCCGCCTGCTGGCCGACAGCGAGCAGGTGCTGATTTTTCTCGACGATGTCGAGCTGGCCTCGCGGCGCGCCGAAAGCCTGACCCTGGCCACCCTGGGCCGGTTTTCCGCCAGTCTGGCGCACGAGATCCGCAACCCGCTGGCGGCGATCAGCTATGCCACCCAGTTGCTGGAGGAATCGCGCGACATTCCCGACGCCGACCGCCGCCTGCTGGAGATCATCCACCAGCAAACCCAGCGCATGAACGCCATCATCGAAAACGTGCTGGCGCTGGCCCGGCGCGAACGCGCCCAGCCGGAGCCGGTGGAACTGACCGGCTTTGCCCGCCAGTTCGTGGCCGACTACCGGCAGAGCCACCCGCTGCACGACGACCAGCTGGAGGCCATGTGCCCGCCGCAGCCGGTGCATTGCCAGGTCGATCGCCGGCAGCTGCAGCAAGTGATCACCGTGCTGGTGGACAACGCGCTCACCTATGGCCGCTTTCCCGACGCGCCGGCGCGGGTGGCCCTGCGCGTCCACCAGGACGCCCGCGGCCAGCCGCTGCTGGATGTGCTCGACCACGGCCCCGGCATTCCCGAGGCGGTGGCCAGCCAGCTGTTCCGGCCCTTCTTCACTACCTCCGCCCACGGCACCGGCTTAGGGCTATACATCGCCCGTGAGCTATGCCTGGCCAACCAGGCCGACCTCACCTACGTGCCGCTGCCAGCCGGTGGCGCCTGTTTCCGGGTGCATCTGGCCCGCGCCCGCACCATCCAGACCACCTGACCATGATCACTGCCGTAGCGCGTCAGGCTTGGACGCGCCGCGGCAAGCGGGTATCGTGATCAGGCCATGAGCGCCCCGACCCGCACCTCCCCTGCCGCCGTCCTGCTCGTGGACGACGAGCCCGATATCCGCGAACTGCTGGTCCTCACCCTGGGCCGGATGGGTTTGCGCTGCGAAACCGCCGCCTCACTCGCGGACGCCCGCGCCCAGCTCAAGCGCCAGTCGTTCGCACTGTGCCTGACCGACATGCGCCTACCGGATGGCTCCGGTATCGAGCTGGTGCACGAAATCACCCAGCACTACCCAGCCACCCCGGTGGCCATGATCACCGCGTATGGCAACCAGGAAGCCGCAGTGGAGGCACTCAAGGCCGGCGCGTTTGACTTCGTCAGCAAACCGGTGGACCTGACCGTCCTGCGCGGACTGATCCAGCACGCGCTGAAACTGGCCCCACCGCCCGCCAGTGGCACCGGCCAGGCGGCAGCCGCCCCCTCGGCCGCGTCACGCCTGCTAGGCCGCTCACCAGCGATGGAGGCGCTACGCACCACCCTGGCCAAGGTCGCCCGCAGCCAGGCCCCGGTCTACATCAGTGGCGAATCGGGCAGCGGCAAGGAACTGGTGGCCCGCACCATCCACGCCGAAAGCGCACGCGCCAGCGGGCCGTTCGTGCCGGTCAACTGCGGGGCGATCCCGGCCGAGCTGATGGAAAGCGAGTTTTTTGGCCACAAGAAAGGCAGCTTCACCGGCGCTCACGCCGATAAAACCGGCCTGTTTCAAGCGGCACAGGGTGGCACCTTGTTCCTGGATGAAATCGCCGAACTGCCACTCCCGATGCAGGTCAAGCTCCTGCGCGCCATCCAGGAAAAATCGGTGCGTCCGGTGGGCGCCCATACCGAAGTCCCGGTGGACGTGCGCATCCTGTCGGCCACCCACAAGAACCTCGCGGCCCTGGTGGAGGAAGGCAAGTTCCGCCACGACCTGTACTACCGCATCAACGTGATCGAACTGCGGGTGCCGCCCTTGCGTGAGCGCCGCGAGGACCTGCCGCTGCTGATCGATGCGATCCTCACCCGGCTGGCCGGCGCCCAGGGCCGGCCGCGCCCCATGCTGCACGCCGACGCGATGGAAGCCCTGGCACGCTACCCCTTCCCCGGCAACGTGCGCGAACTGGAAAACATCCTGGAACGCGCCTTCGCCCTGGCCGACGACGACGGCATCCGCGCCGCCGACCTGCGCCTGCCGGAGCCCCGCCCCGCCGCCCCCCTGCCGCCGCAGGCCGCAGTCGCCGCCGCCACCCTCGACCCCAGCCAGATCGACCCGCGCCAATCCGCCAGCAGCGCCCTGCCCAGCTTCATCGAGGAAATCGAACGCAAGGCCATCGAGCAGGCGCTGATCGACAACCGCTACAACAAAACCAAGGCCGCCGCGCAGCTGGGCATCACCTTCCGCGCCCTGCGCTACAAGCTCAAGAAACTGGGCATCGACTGACCCGGCCACCCGCGCCCAACCACGTGACGCACACCACGCCCAGGGCGAACCATGACGCAGAACGTCAACAATTGACGCAAAACGTCGTAAACTTCCGCCGCGCCCGCCGCCACATTCCGTGCCAGCGGTCGCAATTCCGCAGCGAGCATCGCTCTGGCCGGTTTTGGCACAGATCCTGCGTTATCGTTGTCGCACGTGCAGCCCACCCGGCCCGGGACCGGTACCGGCGGATCAGGCGGCACGTGAACCACCCATCCACACACCCTAGGATCGCCATGACCGTGATGTAAGCAGCGGAGCAGACCCGGCCGATGGCATTCCTCGACGCGCACCCCGGCCTTGGCTATCCCGCCGCGGCCGGGCTTGGCCTGCTGGTGGGCAGTTTTCTCAATGTCGTGATCCTGCGCCTGCCGCGCCGGCTGGAGTGGCAGTGGAAGCGCGACGCCCGGGACATCCTGGAGATTCCCGAGCTGTACGAGCCGCCACCGCCCGGCGTGGTGGTCGAGCGTTCGCACTGCCCGCAGTGCGGCCATCAGCTGGCCTGGTACGAGAACATCCCGCTGCTGTCGTGGCTGGCCTTGCGCGGCAAATGCCGTCACTGCAAGACGCCGATCTCGCTGCAGTACCCGCTGGTGGAACTGCTCACCGGGCTGCTGTTTCTGGTCTGCGTCTGGCGCTTTGGGTTCGGCTGGAAAGGCTTTGGGGCGCTGCTGCTGACCAGCTACCTGATCGCGTTAGCCGGGATCGACCTGCGCACCCGGCTGTTGCCGGATACGCTCACCCTGCCCCTGCTCTGGCTGGGGCTGGTGGCGGCGGTCGAACATCTGTACGTCCCGCTCAAACCGGCGGTGCTGGGTGCGATGGCCGGCTACCTGAGCCTATGGTCGGTGTACTGGGTGTTCAAGCAGCTCACTGGCAAGGAAGGCATGGGCCACGGCGACTTCAAGCTGCTGGCCGCCATCGGTGCCTGGACCGGGCTGGCCGGCGTGCTGCCGACCATTCTGCTGTCGTCCCTGCTGGGGGCGCTGATCGGCACCCTCTGGCTGACCCTGAAGGGCCGTGACAAGGCCACGCCCATCCCGTTTGGGCCCTATCTGGCGGTTGCGGGCTGGATCAGTTTCATGTGGGGCAAGGATCTGGTGCAGTGGTACCTGCACTGGGCTGGGATGGCATAAGGGCCACACCGCCCTCCTCGATCAACCCACCCAGCCTGCCACCACGAACAAGGCCAACACGGCCAGCCACAGCAGCAGCATGCGCCAGATCAGGTTCATCGCCTCGCGCAGCTCCGGCAGCGGCCCGAACACGTCCTTCAGCGCCGCACCCTCGGGAATCCCCGCCGCGGTGTAATCGGCCACTTCCTCGGCAATGTCGGTGCGCACGCTGGCGCGGGCGGCCGCCGCCAGCACGCCCAGCCCCAGGCCGAACGCGTCGGGCGTTCGCCAGGCATTGACCACGCTGGAAAAGTCCCCAACCACGGCCAACGCCAGGGTCATCAGTTGCGCGACCGGCCAATCCAGCAGCGCCAACAGACGGACGGCGGCCGGCTGGAATGGCAGCGGCGGCTCCGATGCGTCCCCTTCCGCCGCCAGCGCCGTCAACCGGTACAGCAGGGCACCGGCCGGACCCAGCAGGCTGAACCAGAACAGCACCCCGAACCAGCGCCGCAATGCACTGCGGAACACCGCCTCGATGCAGCCGGCGCCGTCCTGCACGGTTGCCTGCGCAGACGGCCACAGGCGCTGCACCGCCGCCCGGCAACTCGCCTCATCGGGTGCCGCCAGCACCGCTTCGACATCACGATCCAGATCGCGCGGCCCCCAGCACAGAAACAGCACCACGATTCCCAACCCAAGCGCCGGCAGCCCCCACGCCAGCGGTCGCAGTGCAACTTGCACCGCCGTCAGCAGCAAGACCGGCGCGGCGATCGCCACCACCGCCTGCATGCCCGCAGGCAACGCAGCGGCCACCGTGCGGAACCAGCGATGGATCCCGCCATACCGGCGCACCGCGGCGGCCAGCCCCGGCGCAAGATGACCCAGGAACAGGGCGACGACGACGGCAAGCAAGGTGGTGGCCATGCCGGCAGTCTACGGCAAGGCCACCCCCTTGGCCCACGTCGGGGCCGAGTCGCGTGTCACGCCGTGGCTGACACCCGGCGATCCAGCCAAGTCTGGATGAGGTAGCGGGCGATCGACAGCGGTGGTGGCAATACGATGCCTTCGCCAGGCTGATCAGCCTGCCGCCAATCGCGCGCGAGCGCCGCCCGCACAGCCTCGACATCGAACCAGGCCGCCGCTTCCAGCTCCTGACCGGGGTGCGGCGTGTCCGGCTCGGCCTCGGCGATGAAGCCCAGCATCAGCGCGCCCGGGAACGGCCACGGCTGCGACCCCAGATAGCGGGCGGTCTGCACACGCACGCGCACTCCGGTTTCTTCCCGCACCTCCCGCACCACGGTCTGCTCCAGCGTTTCCCCAGGTTCGACGAACCCGGCCAGCACCGACCAGCGTCGCTGCGGCCAGCCGGCCTGCCGTGCCAGCAGCAGACGCGGCCCATCCGTGATGGCCGCAATCACTGCCTGATCGGTCCGCGGGTAGTGATCACTGCCGCACTGCTCGCAGCGCCCCAGCCAACCGGCACGGATAAACCGCAAGGCGCCCCCGCAACGCGGACAGAACCGGTATTGGCGGTGCCAGTGCTGCAACGCCCGCGCCTGGGCGAACAGGGTGGCCTGCCAGGCCGGCCACTGCAGGGCGGCCTGCCGCAGATCCAGGCGCGGCGTCTGCGTCTGTGCCGCTTCGGTCAAGAACCAGGCCCGCCCCGCGCCCAGCCCCAGAAACGTGCAGCCCTCCGGCCCCGCCCCATAGTCAGCGCCACTCCACACGTGCAGACCGCCGTGCGTATCCAGCGGGGCCAGACCGTCCGGATCAAGCACGATCACCCCCGCCGCCGGCCACAGCGCCGCCAGTGCCACCGGGTCATCCCGGAGATGATCGGCGCGATCCAGTGCGCCCTCGACATAGGCGTAGGGACACCCGTCGGCCGCCACCACGGCCATGGTCACACCGTGAAACTGCTGCCGCAGCCGCAAGTGGTCTTGGCGTTGGGATTGCGGATCACGAACTGGGCGCCGGCCAGCGACTCGCTGTAATCGACCTCGGCCCCGATCAGGTATTGCAGGCTGAGCGGATCGACCAGCAACGTGGCACCATCGGTGACGATGGCCAGGTCATCCTCGTTCTGCCCCTCGTCAAACTCGAAGCCATACTGGAACCCGGAACAGCCGCCCCCCTGGATGTACACCCGCAGCTTCAGCGCAGGGTTGCCCTCCTCGGCAATCAACTCCCGCACCTTGGCGGCGGCGGCAGGCGTGAAGCGCAAAGGAACGGGCGCGGAGGCGTGACCCGAATCAGGCGTGTAGGTGGGCAGTTGCATGCTGCAAGCATGGGGCGTGACCGCGCCGGTTTCAACCCGCGCGCCCATATCGCCTCATCTGCATCCGCCCGCCCTGCCGCCGCTGCGTTTATATTCTTGCTGTGAACGGCCTCACACGCCGCTGTTTTGCGCCACAATCACAGGTTATGGACGCCTTTTTCTTCTTGACCGCACGCCTCACCCGCGCCGTCACCCGCCCGCGGGAGGCCCTGACATGAGCACCGTACAGGACCCCACTGCCAGCGATGGCCTGCCCTACCGCGTGCTGATCGTCGAGGACGATCGCAGCCAGGCTGTCTTTGCCGAGGCCATCCTGCGCGGCGCCAGCATGCAGGTGGAAGTGGTGGCCGTGCCCGAACGGGTGCTGGAAGCGGTGGAGCGCTTCAATCCGGATCTCATCCTGATGGATCTGCACCTGCCTGGCATCAGCGGCACCCAGCTGACTGAACAGATCCGCGAGATTCCGCGCTTCCTGCATACCCCGGTGGTGTTTCTGACCGGCGACCAAGACCCTGACCGCCAGCTGGAAGTGCTGGAACACGGCGGTGACGACTTCATCCTGAAACCAGTTCGGCCGCGCCACCTGGTGGTGGCGGTGCAGAGCCGGATCCGGCGCGCGCGGGCGCTGCAGGCGACCTTGCCGGCCGCCACCGGATCCGACCGTCACCCGGTGACTGACCTGTACCTGCGCACGACATTGCTACAGATTCTGGCGGCACAACTGGCCAGTGGCGCCGGCGGCGGTGCACTGCTGATCGAAATGGGCAACGCCACCGCCTTGCGTAACCGTTACGGATACGCTGCGTTCGAGTCCCTGATGAACGAAGCCGGTCGCTTCCTGGCCACTCTGATCGGTGACCACCCCGCCACCCGCCTCGGTGACAACGTCTTTCTGGTGGCCGCCAAGGGGCTGGATCGGGACGCGCTGGAACAGTTTGCCCGCCGCCTGCGCGACGGCATCGGGTATCACGACTTCCAGGTCGAAGGCGAGCAGCTACGCCTGCGCTGCACCATCGGCTATGCCAGTTACGAACATGGCTTTGCCGATGCCGGCGCGGTTCTGGCAGCGGCGGAAGAGGCCGCTCGGGAAGCGCATGCGTCACCGTCCGGCATTGCGGCCTATACGCCACCCGACACCACCGCCGACAGCCAGCTGGTGCAGGAGCTGCGCGCCGCGTTGGCGCCGAATGGGCAAGGCCTGTACCTGGCCTTCCAGCCGATCGTGGCGGTGGCCGGCGGTGAAGAGGCTCAGTTCCAGGTCCTGCTGCGCATGAATGGTGCCGACGGCAACGTCCGCAGGGCGGCGGAATTTCTCCCGGCCGCTCAGGCCAGTGGCCTGATGCCGGCACTGGATCGCTGGGTGATGACGCATGCCCTTGATCTGCTGCAAAAGCGCCGCGAAGAAGGCCGGCCGATGCGCCTGTTCGTCTCGCAGTCGCCGCAGACCTTGGGCGAAGACAGCTATGCCGATTGGCTGAAAGACGCCCTGAGATCGCGTCAGGTGGACGGCACATCACTGGTGATCGATGTTCGCCTGGAAGATGCCATCGTCCATGTGCTGCTGCTGCAACGCTTCTGCGAACAGATGATCCCGCTGGGCGTCCAGTTCTGCCTCAGCCAGTTCCGTGACAACGAGGATTCCAAACAGCTGCTGCGGGAGTTACCACTGGGGTATCTGCGCCTGTCTGCCGAGTTTTCCCGGCACCCGCTGCCGCGCGAACTGCGTGACGAAATGAAAACCGTGATCGACATGGCCCACCGGCAGGCCTTGATGGTGATCGGCCAGGCCATCGAAGACCCGCAGGCCGCCTCCACCCTCTGGCTGGCCGGGATCGATTTCATCCAGGGCAATCTGGTGCAACATCCTGACCAGACCCTGGAGTTTGACTTCCAGAGCGCCACCCTGTGACCACAGAGACCGGCTATACGCGTCCCCTGGCCTACGCCCGCTGGCTGGCACCGGGCGCAGCGACAGGCGTCATCATTGCGCTGAGCCTGGCGCAACTGGGGGTTGCGGGGCCGTGGCCGCTGATCGCGCTTTTGCTCGCACTGCTGGCGCTACTCGGCGTAGGAATCCTCGTGCACACCCTGCGCACCCGCGAAACGGCGCTGGGCGAACAGGCCGAACTGGTGCAACGTCACGCCGAAGAAATCAGCCTGCTGCAGCGCGAGATCGACCGCCACACCCGGCTCGAACAGGAACTGACCCGCGCCAAGCAGGCCGCCGAAGCGGCGGCCATGGCCAAAGGCGAATTCCTGGCCACGATGAGCCACGAGATCCGCACCCCGCTCAACGGCATCATCCCGATGCTGGATCTGCTCGCCAGTTCGCGGTTGAGTCCGGACCAGCAGGAAATCCTCAAAACCGCCATCACCTCTGCCCAGCAACTGCTGCGGATCGTCGACGACATCCTCGATTACTCCAAACTGGAAGCCGACCGGCTGGAGCTGGAAACCACCAACTTCAATCTGCGCGAACTGCTGCAGAGCGTGATCACCCTGATGGAGCGCTCGGCCGAGGCCAAGGGCCTGCATCTTGCGCTCTACATCGACCCAGCCGTGCGGCTGCCGGTGCGCGGCGATCCGGTTCGTCTGCGCCAGGTGCTGACCAACCTGGTCAGCAACGCCATCAAGTTCACCGATCGCGGCAGCATTACCGTCACCGTCAAGCGGATCGGCGAAACCCCCGCCCAGCATCTGCTGCGCTTTGAGGTGCAGGACACCGGGATCGGCATCGAACCGGCGGTTCGCGACAAGCTGTTCCAGCCATTCAGTCAGGCCGACGCCTCCACTACCCGGCTGTATGGCGGCACCGGCCTGGGCCTGGCGATTTCGCATCGCATCGTGGCCTTGATGGGGGGGCGGATCGGCGTGGAATCGCAGCCCGGGCTGGGCTCGACCTTCTGGTTCGAGATCCCGCTGCTCAAAGTGACCGGCGACATGCCGGCCCAGCTGCAAGAGCTGCACGGTGGCCGGGTACTGCTGATCACCACCGACCCCAAGCTACGGGCGCGCCTGACCATGCTGCTGCCCAACTGGGGTCTGCGCATCACCACGGCGGAAAACACCCATGATGCCCTGGAACGCCTGCGTCAGGCCCATGCCCAAGGCGAACCCTGGGCGTATTCGTTGGTGCTGGCCGATCTTTCCAGCATGCGCAGCACCGCCGTCTCCCTGGCCCGCAACCTGGAGCGCCGCGAGCTTTATGGCGACGTCCGGCTGATCTATCTGCGCGGCGACGACGTCACCTCGCTGGAACTGCCGATGGGGGCCACCCTGATCCCGCGCAACCTCGCAGATGCCGACCTGCGTGCTGCGTTGTCGGCCTCCGGCGCGGCCTGGGCACACCAGGATCCACACCCGGCACCCCCATCGCCCCAGGCGCCGGCTCCGACTGCGCCCGACCAACCCAAGTCGCAGCCCAAACCACAGCAGCCGGCGCGCATCCTGCTGGTGGAGGACAACCCGGTCAACCTGATGGTGGCCCAACGTCTGCTGCAAGTGCTTGGTGCCCAGTGCGACACCGCCGGCAATGGTCAAGTCGCACTGGAAAAACTGCAGACCAACGAATACGACCTGGTCCTGATGGACTGCCAGATGCCGGTCATGGACGGGTACACCGCCACTCGCCGTTGGCGCGAGATCGAGCAGGAGCGTCAGGCTGGCCGCCGTATGCCCATCATCGCCATGACCGCCAATGCGATGGCCGGTGATCGCCAGAAATGCCTGGATGCCGGCATGGACGACTACCTCGCCAAACCGGTCACCCGGGCCGAGCTGGAGCAATGCATCGCCCGCTGGAAGGGCACCCGAATGACAGTCCCGGAGCGTCTGCCACCGCCCGCCGAACTGGCCCAGCGCACTCCCTCGGTACTGGATAGCGCCGTGCTGACCGAACTGCGCGAAGTGCTGGGCGAGGAAATCGACAAACTGATCACCGTCTATCTGGAAGATGCCCCGCGGCTGATCGCGCAGCTGGAGCGTGCCGCCGTCGAGGGCGACACCGTCGCCCTGCGGGTTGCAGCGCACACACTCAAATCATCCAGCGCCAATGTCGGCGCCGTGACGCTGTCGAATGCCGCGCGCGAGCTGGAGCACGGCGTGCGCGATGGCACCCTGACCGAGCCGGCGGCCGCTGTGGCCGGGATCGTTGCCGAATTCCAGCGCGTGCGGGCGGCACTGCAGGCGCAACTGGCAGGCGCGTAACGCCAGCGCGGCGCGCCGGCACTCACCCGAAATCACTGGGCTTGAATGGCGGATTCCGCCTGCAACTCGATCCGCACGCTGGCGGCCGACATGCGCCGCGCTCAGCCGCTGTAGCGGCAACCCGATGTGCAGGTTTCGTGCACCACGACGGCAGACAACAGCGGTAGCTGTGGCTTGAGCCGCTGCCAGATCCAGATCGCCAGATTCTCGCTGGTGGGGTTTTCCAGGCCGGGAATCTCGTTGAGATAGTGATGGTCGAGCTGCTCGTACAGCGGGCGGAACGCTGCCTTCAGGTCAGCAAAGTCCATCACCCAGCCGGTCTCGGCCCCCACCTCGCCACTGACGTGCAACTCGATCCGGAACGAGTGCCCATGCAGGCGCGCGCATTTGTGCCCGACCGGAACATTCGGCAACCGGTGGGCGGCCTCGATGGTGAACGTCTTGTAGATGTCCATGGTCGGGCCAGCCCCCGGAGCGAAGGAAAGCTTAAAGACTAGAAACCCCGCTGCTGCGGGGTTGTCAGGACTGCGCGGAAACGGTTTGGTGGCTATGGGTGGACTCGAACCACCGACCCCAGCATTATGAGTGCTGTGCTCTAACCGGCTGAGCTACATAGCCATCGAGTAGCCGAGCATTATCCCGATCCATGCACAGGCCGTCAATCGCCAGCGCCAGCGCTTGCCGACCCCGACATGGGCTGGCACAGTCACCGCATCGTACGTCTCACGGAGTCCGCATCGTGATCGATCCGGACGGCTTCCGTCCCAACGTCGGCATCGTCCTCATGCAACAGGACGGGCGTGTGTTCTGGGCGCGCCGGGTCCGGCGCGATGGCTGGCAGTTTCCCCAGGGCGGCATCCACACCGACGAGACCCCGCTCGAAGCCATGTACCGCGAGCTGCGCGAGGAGACTGGACTGCTGCCCCAGCACGTCGAAGTGCTTGGCGCAACACCCGGCTGGCTGCGCTACCGGCTGCCACCGCACGCCATCCGCACGCGCGACCGGCTGGTCTGCATCGGCCAGAAGCAGGTCTGGTTTCTGCTGCACTTCCGCGGCCAAGACAGTGACTTACGGCTCGACCTCACCGACACCCCTGAGTTCGACGCCTGGCGCTGGGTGCCGTTCTGGTACCCGCTCACGCATGTGGTGGCGTTCAAGCGCGGGGTGTATGCCCGTGCCCTGCAGCATCTGGCGCCGCTTGCCCGGATGGTGGCGGGCCCGGAAGCCGTGCCGGCACTGGCCACACCCCACGCAGATGGGCCAGGACCACGGTCACGCCAGGGCAAAACGTGAACGATTGCTGACTGATCTACAGGAACACTCCTGACTTTGTTGCGTCGCAACAAAGCGCGGTCTATGCTGCACTGCACAACCGACATCCGCCGGTTCAACCGCAGGAGATCGCCATGTTCCAGCTCAATGATTCGTTCAGCAAGGCTACCGGCCAGTTCGCCGAAGTGGCTGCCAACGTCAATCGACTGGCGCTCGCCAATGCCGAGAAGGCGTTCGGCCTGCACCTGGCCGCCCTGGAAGAAAACCTCCAGGCCACCTTCGCCTTTGCCGGCGAACTGGTGGAAGCACGCGACCTCGATGCCATGAAGACGCTTTGGCCGAAGGGTCTGCAAGTGGCCCGCGCCAATGTCGAGCGCAGCTTGGGCGCGACGCAGGAAGTGATCGCCCACACGCTCAAGACCCAGGAAGAACTCGGTGCGCTGGCCAAGCGCCAGTTCGAACTGGCAAGTGCGCAGTTCCGGGACGAGGCCGACAAGCCCGGCAAGGCCGGCGCCAAGGCCCCGAAGTAACCCGTTCCTCCGGATACACCGGACCTTCCCCCTCCGGTCCGGTGGCGTGACGCCCGGCAACCCCATTGCCGGGCGTTTTTTTGTGCGCGCATGGCTCGGTTTGCCTGCCTTTGGCGTATGTGTTGACGCCATACATGAGGAACGGCACGTTCACCCAGGCACGTTTCCGGTTACACTGGCATGCTGTGTTTTCTTCCACCCGACTGCTGCGGACGCCCGAGATGACGCCTACCTCCACCCCGCCCCGGCCTCGCCCTGCCCTGCGCTGGCTCGTGATGCTGGCCGTCGTGCTGGCTGTATTCGGCAGCGTGTTCCTGATCAAGGCCGTGTTCGCGCGCAAGACCAACGCCTTTTTCGACCACATGCCGCAACCACCGGTGGCGGTCAGCACATTTGTGGCGAAAACCGAACGCTGGGCGCCGATCGGCCAGGCGGTCGGCACGCTGGTGGCCGTCAACGGCACCGATGTCACCACCGAAGCCGGTGGCGTGGTGCGCAGCATCGAGTTCCAGGCCGGCCAGCCGGTGCAGGCCGGCACCGTACTGGTGCGCCTGAACACCGCCAACGAGGAGGCGACACTGAAGGCGCTGGAGGCCTCGGCGCAACTGGCCAAGGTGCAGGCGGAACGCTGGTTGCGGCTGGGTCACGACCAGCTGGTCTCGAGGGATGACGTCCAGCAGAAGCAGACTGCGGCCGCCACCGCCCAGGCGCAGGTCGAGGCCCAGCGGGCATTGATCGCGCAAAAAACCATCCGTGCGCCGTTCTCCGGGGTGCTGGGGCTGCGCAAAGTCAATCTCGGCCAGTACGTGGCGCCAGGCACCGCGATCGTGTCATTGCAGCAGCTCGATCCGATCTATCTGGACTTCAGTCTGCCCGAGCAGATGCTTGGCAAGCTGAGTGTAGGTATGCCGGTCACGGCCACCTCCGACCTGCTGCCGGGGCGCACCTTCACCGGCACCCTGACCGCGCTGGAACCGCAAGTCGACGTCGCCACCCGCAACTTCAAAGCGCAGGCGACCTTGCGCAACCCCGATGGCGCATTGCGCCCGGGCGGCTTCGCCCGTGTCGATTTTGGCCTGGGCCAGGCCCGCGACGTGGTGGTGATCCCGCAGACCGCCGTCAGCTTCAACCCGTATGGCAACGTGGTGTTCGTGGTGACCCGCGTGCCGCGTAAACCCGGTGAAACCGACATGCAAGGCAAACCGGTCAGCGGCGACAAGTTGATCGTGACCCAGCGCTTCATCAAGACCGGCGCCACCCGCGGCGACCTGATCGCGGTCGAACGCGGCCTGACGCCAGGCGAAACCGTGGTCACCTCCGGCCTGCTCAAACTGCGCAACGATGCCGAGGTGACCATCAACAACACGGTGCAACCGGCTGCCGACCTGCATCCGCAGGTGGACAACCGCTAACCCCTCTGGCGGCGGGCCGGCCTGTATCGGCACGCCCGCCCCCTGCGCCAGGACACCCCATGAAGTTCACGGACATCTTCATCAAGAAGCCGGTGCTGGCGATGGTCGTCAGCCTGTTCATTCTGCTGTTCGGGCTGCGCGCCTTCAGTGAACTGAACGTGCGCAAGTATCCGGAGCTGCGCAATGCGGTGATCAACGTCACCACTGTCTATTACGGTGCCGATGCCAACCTGATCCAGGGCTTCATCACCACGCCGCTGGAACGCGAGATCGCCAGCGCCGAGGGGATCGACTACATCGCCTCCACCAGCGCCGCTGGCGTCAGCACGATCCAGGCCTATGTCCGGCTGGACAAGGATCCCAACCAGGTGCTGACCCAGGTCAGCGCCAAGGTCAACAAGCTGCGTGGCCAGCTCCCCCGGCAGTCGGAAGACCCGGTGATCGACCTGCAACAGGGCGAGCAGATCGCGGCGATGTATGTCTCCTTCGCCAGCGACACCCTGGACAACAACCAGATCACCGATTACCTGGTTCGGGTGGTGCAGCCCAAGCTGGTCACCGTGCCGGGCGTACAGCGTGCTGAAATCCTGGGGGCAGGCACATTCGCCATGCGCATCTGGCTGAAGCCGGAGAAGATGGCCGCGCTCCAGGTCACTGCCAGCGATGTCAGCCGCGCCTTGCAGGCAAACAACGTGTTGGCTGCGGTGGGTTCGACCAAGGGCCAGATGGTGGCGATCGACATGACCGCCCGCACCGATCTGCGCAACGCCGACGAGTTCCGAAAACTGGTGATCCGCGAGCAAAACGGGGCGATCGTACGACTGGGTGACGTGGCCGATGTGGTGCTCGGTTCGGAAAGCTATGGCACCTCGGTCCGCATCAATGGCCAGGCGGCCACCTTCATGGGCATCTATGTGGCACCGGATGCCAACTCGCTGGATGTGATCAAGGCCGTGCGCAAACTCTGGGACAGCCAGATCGTCCCGCAACTTCCGCAAGGTATCACCGCCACCATTCCGTATGACAGCACCGAGGCGATCCAGGACGCCATCAACGAGGTGATCCGCACGCTCATCGAGGCACTGGTGATCGTGATCGTGGTGATCTACCTGTTCCTGGGCTCCCTGCGCAGCGTGTTGATCCCGGCGGTGACGATTCCGCTGTCGCTGATCGGCGGCATGTTCCTGATGCTGGTGATGGGCTTTTCGATCAACCTGCTGACCTTGCTGGCGATGGTGCTGGCGATCGGCATCGTGGTCGATGACGCGATCATCGTGCTGGAGAACATCCACCGCCATATCGAGGACGGCATGACACCGCTGGATGCGGCGATCCGCGGTGCGCGTGAGCTGGCCTGGCCGGTGGTCGCGATGACCACCACCCTGATCGCGGTGTATCTGCCGATCGGCTTCCAGGGCGGGCTGACCGGCGTGCTGTTCACCGAGTTCGCCTTCACCCTGGCTGGCGCCGTGCTGCTGTCAGGGGTGATTGCCCTGACCCTGACCCCGATGATGAGCTCGCGCATCCTCAAGGGGCACGACCAAGAACACCCGAAAGGCCGTCTCGAGGCCTGGCTGGATCGACGGTTCGAGGTCCTGCGCCACGCCTATCAGCAGCGGCTGCACGGGGCGCTGGAAACCCCAGCCGTGATCGCCGCGTTCGGCCTGATCGTGCTGGTCAGCTGCGTATTCCTGTACACCACCGCTCCCAGCGAACAGGCGCCGGTCGAGGACGAAGGCTTCATCTTCATGGTGGCCAATGCCGACCCCACCGCCACGCTGGAGTATGTCGAACGCTACACCGCAGAAATCGGCCAGATTGCCCGCAATACGCCAGAGATCCAGAACTACTTCCTGTTCAACGGCGACTTCGACGGCAGTGGCGGCGGCGCCAGCCCGATGGCGATGGGCGGCTTTGCGCTCAAGCCATGGAGCCAACGCAGCCGCACCACCAACGCCGTGCTGCAGCAGGAACTGCAACCCAAGCTTGCACAAATCACCGGCCTGAACGTGTTTGCCCTGGTGCCGCCATCGCTGCCCAGCGCCGGCGGCGGTGGCTCGGGCGGCGAGTTCATCATCGGTGGCGTCGGCCAGCTCTCGCAGCTGGCGGAGCTGGCGGATGCCGTGCTGGCCAAGGCGCGCGCCAGCGGCCGCTTCATCTTCCTGGACAAGGATCTCAAGATCGACAAGCCGCAGATCGAGGTGGTGGTCGACCGCGACAAGGCCGCCAGTCTGGGCATCGACATGGCCACCCTGGCGGCCGACATGTCGGCGATGCTGGCGGGCGGCTACACCAACCTGTTCGCGATGCAGAACCGTTCTTACCGGGTGATCGCACAGGTGCAGCGCAGCGACCGGCTCAATGCCCACGATCTCGAGCACTACTACACCCGCACCCGCGACGGCCAGCTGATCCCGCTGTCCACACTGGTCACCCTCCGGGAAACCACCCAGCCGCAGTCACTCAAGCGATTCCAGCAGCTCAATGCGGTGTCGATCACCTTCGCCCCGCGCCCGGGCGTGACCAAAGGCGAGGCGCTGACGATCCTGGAGCAAGCCGCCCGTGAGGTTCTGCCGCAGGGCTACAGCGTCGATTACGCCGGCGAGTCGCGCCAGTTCAAGCAGGAAGGCTCGGCCATGCTGCTGACCCTGGTGCTGGCCCTGCTCGTGATCTTTCTGGTGCTCTCGGCCCAGTTCGAAAGTTTCCGCGATGCGCTGATCATGCTGCTGACCGTACCGATGGCGATCAGCGGCGCCCTGCTGGCACTCAACGTCCTGGCGCTGGCCGCCAACGTGCTGCAGTTTGCCGGCATCGAAGCCTTCCCCGGCATGAGCATCAACATCTACACCCAGGTCGGCCTGGTCACATTGATTGGCGTGATCTCCAAGCACGGCATCCTGATCGTGGAGTTTGCCAACAAGCTGCAGATCGAGCGCGGCCTGTCCAAGCGCGAAGCGATCGAGGAGGCCACCGGCATCCGCCTGCGTCCGGTGCTGATGACCACTGCCGCGCTGGTGTTCGCGATGATCCCGCTGCTGCTGGCCAAGGGCCCGGGCGCAGCCTCGCGCTTCTCGATGGGTGTGGTGATCGCTGCCGGCATGACCATCGGCACGCTGTTCACTTTGTTCGTGCTGCCGGCGTTCTACCTGTATCTGGCACGCGACCATGGCCGTGACCGCAGCGCGTCCGCAGGCGCTGCAGACAGCTCGCACAGCCCCGCCGAGGCATGAGGCGATCGTGTTTGCGCCGGGCATGCCGGCGATAATGCGCCGATGAGCGACGTCATCATCGGGCTGACCGGCGGTGTGGCCTCGGGCAAAAGCCTGGCCGAGGCCTGCTTTCGTGCACTGGGGATCGTCGTGGCGGATGCCGATGCCGCCGCGCGTGACGCCCTGGCCGTGGGCAGCCCAGGCCTGGCCGAGGTGGTCGCCACATTTGGGCCGCAGGTGCTGACCCAGGACGGCCAGCTCGACCGGGCGGCGATGCGCCGCCGCATCTTCGCCGACCCGACCGCCAAAGCGCAGCTGGAAGCCATCGTCCATCCGCGGGTGCGCACGGCCCTGCATGACGCCTGCCGCAACGCCGAAAGCCCCTATGCCATCGCCTCGATTCCGCTGCTGGCCGAAAGCGGCGGCCGCAGCGCCTACCCGTGGCTGCACCGGATCCTGCTGGTGGAGGCCGATGCGGCACTGCGTCTTAAGCGCCTATGCCAGCGCGACGGGATCGACATTGATCTCGCCCAACGCATGCTGCAGGCCCAGGCCAGCCACCGCGAACGTCTGGCGATCGCCGATGACGTCCTGCGCAACGAAGGCAGCCCGGACGCCCTGGCCGCAGGCGTGGCCCGGCTGGATCGCCTCTACCGCCGTCTGGCCGCACGCTGACGCAGCGCGGCCCAGTCAACGGTGACGTGCGACATCCGCCCGCAATCTTTTGCGGGATCACTCCTCTGCCTGGGCCAGCAGCTGCTGCACCACCGGACGATCGACCGGCGGCATCGGGTACTCCGGCAGCTTGTGGAGCGGCACCCAGGCCAGCGCCTGCCCTTCGGCGCCACGCGGCTTGCCCTCGAAGCGGACTTCCCGCACGTCCAGGCGTACCCGCTTGCCGCCGTTGTCGCACTCCACGCAGGCCACCTGCGCGCCGACTTCGGCACGGATGCCCAGCTCCTCCTGCAGCTCGCGCACCAGCGCCGACTCCGGACTTTCGCCGGGTTCGATCTTGCCGCCCGGAAACTCCCACAACCCGGCCAGATCGCGGCCCTGGGTTCGCCGGGTCAACAAAATCCGTCCGCGGGCATCACGGATCACCGCCGCCACCACCTGCACCGGCGATGGCGGCACCGTGCCAGGTGCGCCCGGGGATGCGCTCATGGCGCCCTCCGGGCGATGTCACCCGCTGGTTTCCGGATTGGGTCAGGCCAACTGCCCATGGCAGTGCTTGAACTTTTTACCGCTACCACATGGGCACGGGTCGTTACGCCCGATCCGGCCGGAGGCAATGGCCCTCTGCACCTGCACATCCAGTGCTTCCTCGTCGGCGCCCAAGCCACCGGTCTCCGGATGCTGGTACTGCATCTGCCGCGCCACCGCCTCGGCACGGGCGCGCTCTTGGGCTTCGGCAGCGGCCACTTCTTCCTCGCTGCGCACACGGATCCGCGCCAGCAGCGAGATGACCTCGCGCTTGACCCGCTCCAGCAGTTCGGTGAACAGCTGGAACGCCTCGCGCTTGTATTCCTGCTTGGGCTGCTTCTGCGCATAGCCACGCAGGTGGATGCCCTGGCGCAGGTAGTCCATGCGCGCCAGATGTTCCTTCCAGTTCTGGTCGAGCACGTTGAGCATCACGTGCTTTTCCAGCATGCGCATGGTCTCGCTGCCGATCTGGGCTTCCTTCTCGGCAAACAGCGCATCCATCGCCTGCTGGACGTAGGCCTCGATCTGCGCGGCATCCAGCTCCTCGCGGCTGTTGAGCAGACCGGTCAGATCCAGCTGCAAACCGAACTCGGACGCCAGCTCCGCCTCCAGCCCCGGCAGATCCCACATCTCATCGATCGACTCCGGCGGCACATAGCGGGCCACGGTGTCGGCCACCACGTCACGACGGATGCCTTCGATATTGTCCTTGATGCTGTCGGCCTCCAGCAGCTCGTTGCGCTGCTGGTAGATCACCTTGCGCTGGTCGTTGTTGACGTCGTCGTATTCCAGCAGGTTCTTGCGAATGTCGAAGTTGTGCGCTTCGACCTTGCGCTGGGCGTTGGCGATCTGCCGGGTCACCAGTGGTGACTCGATGATGTCGTCCTCCTTCAGCCCCATGCGCTCCATCACCTTCTTCACCCAATCGGCGGCGAAGATGCGCATCAGGTTGTCTTCAAGCGACAGATAGAAGCGTGACGACCCCGGATCGCCCTGGCGACCGGAACGGCCGCGCAGCTGGTTGTCGATGCGGCGCGACTCGTGCCGTTCGGTACCGATGATGTGCAGGCCACCGGCGGCGACCACGGCTTCGTGCCGTTTCTGCCACTCCTCGCGAACCCGCGCCTTGTCTGCCTCGCTGGCATTCTCGCCAAGCGCGGCCAGTTCGGCCTCCAGCGAGCCGCCCAGCACGATGTCGGTGCCGCGACCGGCCATGTTGGTGGCGATGGTCACCGCGCCGGGACGACCCGCCTGGGCGACGATGTGGGCCTCGCGCTCGTGCTGCTTGGCATTGAGCACTTCGTGCGGAATGCCGATTTCGCGCAGCTTGGCGCTGAGCAGTTCCGACACCTCGATCGAGGTGGTGCCCACCAGCACCGGCTGCCCGCGCTTGACGCAGTCCTGGATGTCGCGGATCACGGCCCGGTACTTGCCGGCCTTGTTGAGGAAAACCATGTCCGGATGGTCCTTGCGGATCATCGGCCGATGGGTCGGGATGACCACCACTTCCAAACCGTAGATGCTCTGGAACTCGTAGGCTTCCGTGTCGGCCGTACCGGTCATGCCGGCCAGCTTCTTGTACATGCGGAACAGGTTCTGGAACGTCACCGACGCCAGCGTCTGGTTCTCACGCTGGACCGGCACACGTTCCTTGGCCTCCACCGCCTGGTGCAGACCATCCGACCAGCGCCGGCCCGGCAGGGTGCGGCCGGTGAACTCATCCACGATGATCACCTCGCCATCGCGCACGATGTAATCGACATCGCGCTGGTACAAGGCATGGGCACGCAAGGCGGCATTGAGATGGTGCACCAGGTGGATGTTGTGCGCGGCATACAGGCTCTCGTTCTCGCCCAGCAGGCCGGCCTGCCGCAGCAGCTGCTCGGCGTGTTCCTGACCGGCCTCGGACAGGTGCACCTGCTTCTGCTTTTCATCGACCCAGTAATCGCCTTCCGATTCCTCGGTCTGCTGCCGCACCAGCGCCGGCACGATGGCATCGACCTTGACGTACAGCTCGGGCGACTCATCGGCCGGCCCGGAGATGATCAGCGGCGTGCGCGCTTCGTCGATCAGGATCGAGTCCACCTCGTCGACGATGGCGTAATGCAGGCCGCGCTGGAAGCGCTCCTCCTTGGACAACGCCATGTTGTCGCGCAGATAGTCGAAGCCGATTTCGTTGTTGGTGGCATAGGTAATGTCGCAGGCATACGCCGAGGCCTTGTCTGCATGCGGCATGCCCGGATACACCACACCCACGCTCAGGCCCAGCCAGTTGTACAGGCGGCCCATCTGGCTGGCATCGCGGCGGGCCAGATAATCATTGACCGTGACCACGTGCACGCCCTTGCCTTCCAGGGCATTGAGATACACCGGCAGGGTGGCGGTCAGGGTCTTGCCTTCGCCGGTGCGCATCTCGGCGATCTTGCCGTCGTGCAGCACCATGCCGCCGATCAGCTGGACATCGAAATGGCGCATTCCAAACACGCGCACACTGGCCTCGCGGCAGACCGCAAAGGCTTCCGGCAGCAGCCGATCGAGCGACTCGCCATTGGCCAGGCGCTGCTTGAACTCGGCGGTCTTGGCCTTCAGCGCCTCGTCCGAGAGCGCCTGCATCTGCGGCTCCAGCGCGTTGATTTTTTTAACGACGGCACCGTACTGCTTGAGCAGCCGTTCGTTACGGCTGCCGAAAATGCGGGTAAGCAAACTATTGAGCATGGGTCAGGAAATCCCTGCGGGATGCGCGCCGCTGGCGCGACATCGTGAAAATGGGCGGCAACTGCCCGAACACGGCATGCCGCCGCTCGGGAACGCGAAAGTGTAGCCGGTGACGGCCTGCCGCGCTGGCCGGCCCGACCGGATCAGCCCCAGGCCGGCCCGTGCCGGGCCAGCCCGGCATAGTGTCCCAGCCAGCGCCGTAGCGGCGTTGGCGCGCGATGCCTTGAGCCTGCACGCCCGCGCGGGCGCGCCCCCCAGACCGGCGCGGCCAGGACGAACGCGGCCACCTGCCGCCAGCGGGCCGCGCCCACCTCGGTGCGGCCGGTTGCCCAGGCCCGCACGCCGGAGGCAGCACCGCCGAGGCCCGCCATCGCCAGCCGCTGCGTCTCGACCGCTGCGCCTGCCAGTCCCCCTCGCAGCGCCAGCCCACACAGCATGCCCGCGCCCAAGACCAGGGCCAGCAGCGCCCAGGGGTGGCGCAACGCCAGCCCCTGCACGAGCGCGTGCGTCGGGGTATCGTGTCGGCTGGTTGCCCGTTCTCTCACACCGGATCCCTGCGCATGTCTGCGTCCCGCCCCCTTTCCCCGTCCGCCACCCTGCCGAAGCAGGCGCTGGACACACTGCTGGACGGCAGCGCTGGGGACATCCTGCGCCGCGCCTGTTGGCTGCAAACGCTCGACCAGATGCTGCGCCCCCTGCTGCCGACCGGAGCGGCCGGCCATGTGCGGCTGGCCAATGTCCGCGACCGCAGGCTGATTCTGACGGCCGATTCCGCCGCCTGGCATACCCGGTTACGGCTGGCGACACCTGCGTTGCTTGAGGCGGCCAGGACGCTGGGGCTGGATGTGGATGCCATCGACATCCGCGTCATCGCGCCCACGACCACCGCGCCAGCCAGCACACCGCGCCGGGGCGTACCGGCAGGATTGCAGGCGGCGCTGGCGCTGCTGCGCGAGGCGGCGGACGCGCCCGCCGGCCATGACCAAGAACCGCGTTGAGCGGGCACGGCCTGGGTCACGCGATCAGGCCAACGCAGGGGCCGGAGCATATCCCAGGGCAGGCATTTGCTCGGGGTCGGTGAACACGACCTGCTCCCACGCCCCCGCCTCGGCCAGCAGCGCCCGCACCAGCCGGTTGTTCAGCGCATGCCCGGACTTGTATCCCTCATAGGCACCCAGGATCGGATGCCCGGCCAGGTACAGATCGCCGACTGCATCCAGGATCTTGTGCCGGACGAACTCATCGGCATAGCGCAACCCGTCATCGTTCAACACCCGGTAGTCGTCGAGCACGATGGCATTGTCCATCGACCCGCCCAGCCCCAGGTTGCGCTCGCGCATGTATTCCAGATCACGCATGAAGCCAAACGTGCGGGCACGGCTGACCTCGCGCACATAGGCGTCAGTCGAGAACTCCAGCCGCACATGAGAAAGCGTGTCCGGGATCGCCGGATGGTCGAACTGCACCGTGAAATCGAGCCGGAACCCGTCGTGGGGCGTGAACCGGGCGAACTTGTCGCCGTCGCGCACCTCCACCGGCGAGCGGATCCGAATAAAACGTTTGGGGGCGTTTTGCTCGATGATCCCGGCCGATTCCAGCAGAAACACGAACGGGCCGGCCGAGCCGTCCATGATCGGGACTTCCGGCGCCGTCAGCTCGACGTAGGCATTATCGATCCCTAGTCCGGCCAGCGCCGACAGCAGGTGTTCAACCGTCTGCACCCGCACCCCGTCGCGGGCCAGCCCGGTGCAAAGCGTGGTCTCGGCCACCAGATCGGCGCGCGCGGGAAGCTCGACGACCGGCTCCAGATCGACCCGCCGGAACACGATGCCGGTATCGATCGGCGCCGGGCGCAGGGTGAGAAACACCTTCTCGCCGCCATGCAGGCCGACGCCGGTGGCGCGAATGACATTTTTGAGGGTACGCTGACGCAGCATCATTGCACTGTAGCACGCACCAGGCTGAACCTGAACGTAAACACTGTGTTGCAGCACGCCGCCACCAGGGGCGTGCGATTGACCGATGCTCGCCCACTGCTACGGCTGACGCGCTTCGAAGAGTCCCGTCGGCCAAGCCTGCCGCCCCGCTGACCTCAACGCAGCACGACAAGCCTCGGCACGGCATCCACCCCGCAGTGCACGATGGCGTTTTGCTGCAACGCGCGGCCCCAGGCACTGGCGGCCTCCCGCGTCAGCCCAAGCACCAGAAAACTCGGCTCCGCTGGCCAGCCATTGTCCGGATGCTGGCCCACGCCTTCGAAAAACACCCACCCCTGCCGGGCGAGGTCCGCCGCGAGCGCCGCATGGCGCCGGGCGTTTTCTTCCGCCCCGATGGCCTGGCTGTACGGGTTGCAGGCCGTGATGAAGGCACTGCAGGACACCCCCATGCGCTGGTGCAGCGCCGCCAGCGGCGGGCTGGCGCTGTCGATGCGCAGCACAAACGGCGTCGGGCCGTAAACGCAGTAATGCGTCTCACGATAGGCCCGCAGTAGCTCAGCATCGAGCACGGATGATTCCAGATGCAAAAAGACCCCTGCTCAGGAAGACATACCTGCTTGGCGCCTCCAGCGCGCCCCACTCAACGCACTATCCGCTGACCTGCTCCATCTGGACGCACGTGGGCTGGGCAGCGGCTCCATGCGGCATGCGCGCGCATGCTATCACCCTCCGACGACACCGCAGACCGCCATCGCCCACGGCCAATCGAGGGGAGCAAGACCTGCGCCGCCTTGCATATCGCGACCAAAGAAATGGCCGGCCCAAGGCGGACCGGCCAAGGCCCGGCCAGGCGGCACGCCTGGCCAGGGAATCGGACATGACGGGCGCCCGGATTCAGGCGCCCTGACCTCACTGCATCATTCAGTCGGCCTGCCGGCGCAGGAACGCCGGAATCTCCAGATATTCATCCTTGGACAGATCGTTGATCGCCGTCGTCGTACCGACGTTGTTGCGCAGGGTGCTCGACAGGCTGGACGGTGGCTGGCGATAGCCCTCGTCCGCCACGGCGTCGATCGGCAGACCGGTGGTGCCATCGCGCCTGAGCTGGGTGTTGATCAGCTGGATCGACGGCCGACGCAGCGGCTCCTGTGGCGTTTCGAAGCGATGGCTGCGGGTCGTCTCGACCGGACTCTGACGCACGGCGGCGCGGCTGAGGCCGGTCGCCACCACGGTGACCTTGACCTCGTCCTGCATCGCCGGATCCAGCGAGGTCCCGATGATGACGGTCGCATCCTCGGAGGCAAACTCGTTGATCACACGGCCGATCTCGTCGAACTCGGCCATGGTCAGGTCAGGGCCGGAGGTGATGTTGACCAGCACGCCGTTGGCGCCATGCAGGTTGACGTCATCCAGCAGCGGGTTGCGGATCGCTGCCTCTGCCGCGGCCTGCGCGCGGTCATCGCCGCGGGCGACGCCGGTGCCCATCATGGCCAGGCCCATCTCGCTCATCACCGTGCGCACGTCGGCGAAGTCCACGTTGATCAGGCCGGGGCTGACGATCAGGTCGGCGATCCCCTGCACGGCGCCTTGCAGCACGTCATTGGCAGCGCGGAACGCCTGGATCATGGTGGCATTGCGGCCGAGCACGGTGATCAGCTTTTCGTTGGGGATGGTGATCAGCGAGTCGCAGTGCTGACTCAGTTCCTCGATGCCCTTCTGGGCCACCTGCATGCGGCGACGCCCCTCGAACGGGAACGGCTTGGTCACCACCGCCACGGTCAGGATGCCAAGCTCCTTGGCCAGCTGCGCCACCACCGGCGCCGCGCCGGTGCCCGTGCCACCGCCCATGCCGGCGGTGATGAACACCATGTCGGCGCCCTGCAGCACCTCCATGATGGCGTCGCGGTCTTCCAGCGCCGCCTGCCGGCCGACCTCGGGATTGGCCCCCGCGCCCAGCCCCTTGGTGACATTGCTGCCCAGGGTGAGCTGGATGCTGGCACCGCAGTTCTTGATGGCCTGTGAGTCGGTGTTGGCGGTGATGAACTCCACCCCCTCGACCCCGCTGTTGACCATGTGTGCAACCGCATTCCCACCGCCGCCGCCGACGCCGATGACCTTGATGACGGCATTGGGTGCCACCTGATTGATCAGTTCGAAATGTGCCATGTCCGTGTCCTTTGTCTTGTTGTCGATGTCTTGCCAGTTACCAGACCGCTGCTTGCCTGCGATGACCCCGCCTGCGCGGAGTCGCCGTCAGAACTCACCGCGGAACCACTTCAACGCCTTGCCCAACACCCCACCCACCTTGGCGGTGGGCAGCGTGGCGCGCTTCTTCGGGCTTTCCATGCGCGCCCCCATCAGCAGCAGACCGACCCCGGTGGCATGCACCGGGTTGCCCACCACCTCACCAAGCCCGCCGACATACTGCGGAATGCCGATCCGCACCGGCATTTGCAGGATTTC
Source organism: Thermomonas hydrothermalis (assembly GCF_900129205.1). Lineage (GTDB taxonomy): Bacteria > Pseudomonadota > Gammaproteobacteria > Xanthomonadales > Xanthomonadaceae > Thermomonas > Thermomonas hydrothermalis. The sequence continues at coordinate 34,540 of NZ_FQUK01000002.1, forward strand.
CTCGGCCAGCTCGACCACACCTTCCATCTTTGCGGCACCACCAGTCAGCACCATGCCGGCGCGCACCCGCTGTTCGAAACCGGAGCGGCGCAGCTCGGCCTGCACCAGCTCGAAGATCTCTTCGTAGCGGGCCTGCACGGCCTGCGCCAGTGAATGCCGGGGCATCCGACGCGGCGGGCGGTCGCCCACGCTTTCCACCTGGATGCTTTCCTCGGCGCGCGCCAACTGCGCCAGCGCACAGGCGTATTTGACCTTGATCTCCTCCGCGTACGGCGTCGGGGTGCGCAGCATGTGCGCGATGTCTTCGGTGACCTTGTCGCCGGCGATCGGCAGGCTGGCGCTATGGGCGACAGCGCCACCGACGAAGACTTCGATATCGGTGGTGCCAGCCCCCATGTCCACCAGCAGCACGCCGAGCTCGCGCTCATCGGCGGTCAGCACGGCCGTGCTGGACGCCAGCGCCGACAGGATCAGCTCGTCCACCTGCAAGCCACAGCGCTGCACGCATTTGGTGATGTTCTGCGCAGCCGACTGGGTGCAGGTGACCAGGTGCGCGTGCACTTCCAGCCGCACGCCGGTCATGCCAACCGGATTGCGGATGCCCTCCTGCGAGTTGTCCAGCACATACTCGCGCGGCACCGCGTGCAGGATGCGCTGATCGGACGGGATCGCCACCGCCTTGGCGGCATCCAGCACGCGATCGAGATCGGCCTGGGTCACCTCGCCTTCGCGCACCGGCGCCACGCCTTGCGAGTTGCGGCACTGGATGTGGCTGCCGGAAATCGACACGTAGGCGCTGGTGATTTCGCAGCCGGCCATCAGCTCGGCCTCTTCCACCGCGCGCTGGATCGATTCCACGGTGGTGTCGATATCGACCACCACCCCGCGGCGCATGCCGCGTGATTCGTGGGAGCCGATCCCGATCACTTCCACCGGCTCGCCCGGTGCGTATTCGCCGACCAGCGCGGTCACCTTGGAGGTGCCGATGTCGAGGCCAACGACTAAGGGTTTGTCGCCTTTCCGGTTCATGTTCTGGATGCTGTCTTCAGAGTGGGGGAAGCCGCTGGTGCCGGCGTGTCTGTCGACGTTGCCGTACCCCAGCTCAGGGCAAATCCGTTGGTGTAGCGCAGGTCTGCGCGCAGCAGCCGGCGCTGCGGGTTCTGCGCCAGCAATTGCGGCAGCAGGTCGGCAAAGCGTTGCAGGCGCGCCGGCGCGTCATTGCGACCCAGCACCACCTGGGTGCCGTCGGCCAGGGTGAGCGACCAGCTACCGCGCCGATCGATCGCCACGCCCTGCACGCCACCGACCTTGGCCAGCACCTCACGTGCCTGGTTGTACAGCGCCACCACGTCCGGTACGCGCCCCGGCGGGCCATCCAGCAGCGGCAGCCCGGCGGGCACCTGCGCACGCCCCGGCGGGAACAGCTGGCCATGCTCGGACAGCAGCAGACCATTGCCCCAGCGTGCAAATGGCCGGTACTCGCGGATCCGCAGTTCCAGCACATCCGGCCACTGCTTGCGTACCTGCACCTGCTCCACCCACGGCAGCTGCCGGACGGCGGCCTGCACCTGATCCAGCGGCACTGCAAAAAACCCGTGTCGCGCATACGGCAGCACGGTGGCGCGCAGCTGAGCCTGATCCACGTACCTCAACTCACCCTGCACACGCAGCGTGCGCAGCGGGAAGCGGTCGGTCAGCCACCAGCCATCCACCACGCCGACCACCGGCAAGGCCACGGTGACCAGAGCCAGCAACCACAGCAGCAGGCGCGTCATCGCACTCACAGGGTCTGCTCCAGAATGCGCCAGCACAGTTCTTCAAACCCGATGCCCAGCTGGGCGGCGGCCTTGGGCACCAGCGAATGACTGGTCATGCCAGGGGCGGTATTGACCTCGAGCAGATACAGCCGGCCATCGGCGCGTGCGCGCATCACATCGACCCGGCCCCAGCCGCTGCAGCCGGCAGCGCGGAATGCTGCCAGTGCAAGCGTGCGAATCGCCTCCTCGTCGGTACCCTCCAGCCCTGGGCAGAGGTATTGGGTGTCCTCGGCAACGTACTTGGCGTTGTAGTCGTACCAGCCGCCTTTGGGCACGATGCGGATCGACGGCAGCGCGACATCACCGAGGATGCCCACGGTCAGCTCATCGCCCACGACCATCTGTTCCATCAACATTTCGCCGCCGTAGGCGCGCGCCACGGCAATGGCGGTGTCGATATCGGCCTCGGTCTGCACCCGCGCCACACCCACGCTGGAGCCTTCGCACGACGGCTTGACGAACACCGGCAACCCAAGCCGGAAGACCGCCGCACGCAGATCGTCGCCTGGCGCCAGCCGCACGAACTCGGGCGTTGGCAGCCCGGATGCCATCCACACCTGCTTGGTGCGGATCTTGTCCATGGTCAGCGCGCTGCCCAGCACACCGGAGCCGGTGTAGGGAATCGCAAACGCCTCCAGCAGTCCTTGCAACACGCCGTCCTCGCCACCACCGCGATTGCCGTGCAGGACGTTGAACACGCGGTCGATGCGTTCGCCCTGCACCAGCGCCTGCCGCAGGGCGTCGATGCCATCCAGGGGATGCGCGTCGATCCCGCGGGCGCGCAGCGCGTCCAGCACGTTGCGGCCGGATTCCAGCGATACCGCGCGTTCACTGCTGCTGCCGCCCAGCAGCACCACCACCCGACCAAACGCGGCCGGGTCGCGCACGCGCAGCGGCGTCACCGTCACGGTCATGCGCCACCTCCTGCCAGCCCGGTGCGTGCGAGCTGCTGCGCCACGGCGCCGATGTCACCGGCGCCCATCATCAGCAGCAGGTCGCCATCGCGCAGGACTCCAGGCAACGCCGCGGTAAGCTCCGCCGCACTGCCCACCATCACCGGATCGACCCGACCACGGGTGCGGATCGAGCGTGCCAGTGACTTGGCATCGGCCCCCGCAATCGGCGCCTCGCCGGCCGGGTACACCTCGGTCAGCAGCAGGGCATCGACTCCCGACAGCACCGCCGCGAACTCATCGAACAGATCGCGCGTGCGGGTGTAGCGGTGCGGCTGGAAAGCCACCACCAGGCGCCGTTCCGGCCAGCCGCCACGCGCCGCCTCGAATACCGCTGCCAGCTCGCGCGGGTGGTGACCATAGTCATCGACCAGGATCACCTCGCCCCCCTCAGGCAGCGCGAGCGTGGCCAGCTGGTTGAAGCGCCGGCCGATGCCCTGGAAGTTTTCCAGAGCCCGTGCCATCGCGTCATTGGAAACGCCCAGCTGCCAACCAATGGCGGCCGCGGCCAGCGCATTCTGGACGTTGTGCCGCCCCGGCAGCGCCAGCGTGCAAGCGGTGCGGCTGCCATCCGGCAGGCACAGCGTGAACTGCATGCGGGCACCCTGCTGACGCACGTCGGCTGCGCGCACGTCGGCCTCCGGCGACAGCCCGTAGGTGATGACATGCCGGGGCATGTCGCGCGCCAGCTGCGCTACTTCCGGATCGTCGATGCACAGCACGGCCAGCCCGTAGAACGGCAAGCGGTGCAGGAACTCGGCAAATGCCTGCCGAACTCGCTGGAAATCGCCGCCATAGTTCTCCAGATGATCGGCGTCGATGTTGGTGATCACCGCCACCACCGGATTCAGACGCAAAAAGCTGCCGTCGCTCTCGTCGGCCTCGGCCACCAGCCAGTCGCCCTTGCCCAGTCGCGCATTGGCGCCGGCTGCCAGCAGCTTGCCGCCGATCACGAAGGTCGGGTCCAGCCCACCCTCGCCCAGCACGCTGGCCACCAGTGAAGTGGTGGTGGTCTTGCCGTGGGTGCCGGCCACTGCCACCCCGCGCTTGAAGCGCATCAGCTCGGCCAGCATCTCCGCGCGCGGCACCACCGGAATGCGCTGCGCACGCGCTTCCAGCAGCTCCGGGTTGTCGGGGCGGATGGCACTGGACACCACCACGCACTCGGCGTCCAGCACATTGGCCGAGGCGTGTCCTTTGTAGATGGTGATGCCCAACGAGGCCAGCCGACGGGTGACGGCATTGTCGGCCTGATCGGAGCCGCTGACCTGGTAGCCCAGCGTGCTCAGCACCTCGGCGATGCCACTCATGCCGACCCCGCCGATGCCGACGAAATGCACGCGCGGCAGGCTGCGTGCCGGGTTGTCGAGTTGCCGGAGATGGAAGCGGTGAAGGCTCATGTCGAAGACGTCCTGGACAGCACATCAAGCGTGACGTCGGCCACGCGGGCGGCGGCATCCGGCCGCGCCAGTGCGCGCGCCGCCTGCGCCATCGCCAGCCGTTGTCTCGGGTCAGCGGCCAGCCCGGCCAACACCGGCCGCAGCTGCTCCGCCAGCGTCGGCGATTGCGGCAGCAGACGCGCCGCGCCACGCTCGACCAGATACTCGGCATTGCGGGTCTGGTGGTCATCCACCGCCTGTGGGAATGGCACCAGCACGCTGCCGACACCGGCTGCACACAGTTCGGCCAAGGTCAGCGCACCGGCGCGGCAGACCACCAGATCGGCCCAGCCGTAGGCTGCGGCCATGTCGGTGATGAACGGCTCCACGCGCGCAGCCACACCTGCATCGGCATAGGCGTTGCGCGCCTCATCCAGCAGTTTCTCGCCGGCCTGGTGCCAGACCTCCACTGCCAGACCGGCCGCGGCCAACGCCCGTGGCACTGCATCGTTGAGGGCGCGCGCACCCTGGCTGCCGCCCAGCACCAGCAGGCGCATCGGGCCGGCATGGTCGAGACCACGCTGCTCGGGCGGCGGCAGCGCAGCGATCGCGGCGCGCACCGGGTTACCCACGTGCAACTCATTCGCAAAGGTCTGCGGGAAGCCGACCAGCACCCGCGCCGCCAGCCGGGCCAACACGCGGTTGGTCAGACCGGGCGCACGGTTCTGCTCATGCACCAGCAGCGGAATGCCCAACAGACGTGCGGCAATCCCACCCGGGCCTGCGGCATAGCCGCCGAAGCTGATCACGGCTGCCGGCCGACGCGTGCGCAGCACACGGACGGCCTCGCGCACCGCACGCAGGATGCGCCACGGCGCGCCCAGCAGCGTCCGCACGCCTTTGCCACGCACACCGGCGATGCTGAGGGTGTCGATGGCAATGCCAGCCGGTGGGACCAGCCGTGTCTCCATGCCACCAGCGGCCCCCAGCCAGCACACTTCAACACCGCGATCGCGCAACGCCTGCGCCACCGCAAGGCCAGGAAAAATATGGCCGCCGGTTCCCCCGGCCATCACCATCACACGTGCGTGGGGCGTGCTCATCGTGCCCTCCGCAAGGCGGCCTGCGCCGGGGTTTCCGTCCGTGTCCGGGCGGCAGATGCTGCCTGTGTCCGCACCGGCGTCGATGCCATGTCCGAGCGTGCCGGCCCCACTGCGGGCATGACCGCTGCCGTCGCCCCTGTCGCCTTGCGCCGGGCCACCTGACGAACCGCGCGCTCGTATTCCCAGGACACCCGCAGCAGCAGCCCCATCGCCGCGCAGGTCATCACCACGCTGGAGCCGCCATAGGACACCAGCGGCAGGGTCAGGCCCTTGGTCGGCAGGATGCCGAGGTTGACCCCCATCGAAATAAAGCTCTGCACACCCATCCACAGGGCGATGCCAAACGCCAGATAGCCGGAGAAGTGGCGCCGCATCTCCACACACTTCATCCCCAGCCACAACGCGCGCCCGACCAGCAGCGCATACAGCGCGATCACCAGCGTCACTCCGACCAGGCCAAGCTCTTCGGCGATCACCGAAAAAATGAAGTCGGTATGCGCCATCGGCAGGTAGGACAGCTTCTGCACCGAACCGCCCAGTCCGACCCCGAACCACTCGCCTCGCCCGATCGCCATCAACGCATTACTGAGCTGATAGCCGGCGCCGAGCTGATCCTGCCAGGGGTCCATGAACGAGACGAACCGCCGCACCCGGTACGGCTCGAAAATGACCAGCGCCACAAACCCGGGGATCAGCACCAGCACCGGCGCAATCAGGCGCGAGATCGGCGCCCCCCCAAGCAGCAGCATGCATAGGGTGATCCCAACCAGCAGCGTCGATGACCCGAAGTCGGGCTGCAGCAACAACAGCAGCACCAACACCCCCACCACCCCGACCGGCTTGAGCATGGCGTACCAGATCTCCGCCACTTCTTCGCTGTAGCGCTTGAGGTAGCTGGCCAGCCAGATCAGGTAGAACACCTTGACCATCTCCACCACCTGGAAGCTGGCCGGGCCCAGGTTGAGCCAGCGGCGGGCGCCGTTGATGGTCTTGCCCACGTGCGGAATCCACAGCACCAGCAGGGCGACCACACACGCTCCCAGCAGCCACAGGCTGAGCTGTTCGATCTGCTTGAGCTCGGTGCGCATCAACACCAGTGCCAGCCCGATACCCGCACCGACATACAACAGATGCCGGCTCAGGAAGTACCAGTGACCGACGTTCTGCCCGGCGCCGGCAATGGCCGCCGAGCCGACCATCACCACGCCCAGGCAGACCAGGGCCACCACCGCGCCGAGCAGCCACGGATCAAACCGCCCGCCGATTTCGTCGAGGCGGGTGGCCTGTGCTGCGCCGTCGTACATCAGCGTCGCCATCAGCGCACCTTCAACGTGGCAAGACCGACCAGCACCAGCACCACGCTGATGATCCAGAAGCGCACGATCACCCGCGGCTCCGGCCAGCCCTTGAGTTCGAAGTGGTGGTGAATCGGCGCCATCCGGAACACACGTTTGCCGGTGAGTTTGAAGCTGGCCACCTGGATCATCACCGACAACGTTTCGATGACGAAGATGCCGCCCATCAACACCAGCACCAGTTCCTGCCGCACGATCACGGCGATGGTGCCCAGCACCGCACCCAGCGCCAGCGCACCGATGTCACCCATGAACACCATCGCCGGATAGGTGTTGAACCACAGAAAGCCCAGCCCGGCACCCGCGATGGCGGTGCAGATGATGATCAACTCACCGGCCCCAGGCACCCGTGGAATCTGCAGGTAGTGGGCAAAGGTGGCATTGCCCGAGGCATAGGCGAACACGCCCAGACCACAGGCCACCAGCACGGTCGGCATGATCGCCAACCCATCCAGCCCGTCGGTGAGATTGACCGCATTGGAAAAGCCGACGATCCACAGATACGCGATCGCCACGAAGCCGACACCGGCCAGCGGCAGCGCCACCGATTTGAACAGCGGCAGGTAGAACGTCGTGGCCGCCGCCACATCGGCATTCGCATACAGATAAATCCCGGCGGCAAGGCCCAGCAGTGACTGCAGTGCGTATTTGGTCCGCGAACGCATGCCGTTGGGGTCACGCTTGACGATCTTGATCCAGTCATCCACCCAGCCGATCGCGCCAAACCCCAGCATCACCGCCAGCACCACCCACACGTACTTGTTGCGCAAGTCCGCCCAGAGCAGCACCGACGCCGCGATCGACAGCAGGATCAAGGCACCGCCCATGGTCGGCGTGCCGGCCTTGGAGAAATGCGACTGCGGGCCGTCCTGACGAATCGGCTGACCGCCACTCTTGAGCCCGGCCAGGTAGCGGATCATCCCCGGCCCCCACCACAGCGCCAGCCCCAAGGCGGTCAACGCCGCCAGGATGGCGCGGAAGGTGAGGTAGTTGAACAGGCTCACATGCCCATGCAAGAGCCAGCGCGCGAGTTCATACAGCATGTTCGGTGTCCTCCCCGGTGCGCCCGGCATCCCATGCCAGCAGCCCGGCCACGATTCGATCCATCGCGCTGCCGCGCGACCCTTTCACCAGCACCTGCACGCCCGGATGCAGCGCCTCGCACAGCGCCTGCAACAACGCCTCGTGGCTGGCAAACTGCGCCGCCCCGGCGCCGAACGCGGTGGCCGCGTGCGCGCTCAACGGCCCCAGCGTGAACAGCCGGGCGATCCCGGCCGCGCGGGCCTGAGCCCCTGCCTCGGCATGCAGCGCCACTTCCTCGCTGCCCAACTCGCGCATGTCGCCCAGCACCAGCCAGGACGCTTGGGCACTCTCCGCCAGCGTGTCGATGGCGGCTTTGAGCGACCCTGGGTTGGCGTTGTAGCTGTCGTCGATCACCGTGATGCCACCCCGCAGGCGATGCAACGCCAGCCGGCCGGCGACGCGCGGGCTGTGCTCCAGCCCGGCCCGGATCTGTTCGGCAGTGGCGCCGACCGCCCACGCCATCGCCGCTGCCGCCAGTGCATTGCGCACGTTGTGACGACCTGCCAGCGGCAGCGCCACTTCGATTTCGGCCTGCGGCAGACACAGGGTGAAACGGGCACCGTCCAGGCCGGCCCGGATGTCGCGAGCGGTGACCTCGGCGCTGGCGTCCAGACCAAAGCGGATCACCCGCCGCCCGTGCAGGCGCTCGTGGAAATACAGCGCAAACGCGTCGTCGGCATTGATCACCGCCACCCCGTCGCTCGGCAGTGCCTCATAGATGGCGCCCTTGGTCTGGGCGACCCCGAGCAGGCTGCCCATGCGCTCCAAGTGGGCGGCGCCGACGTTGTTGACCAGCGCCACCCGCGGGCGGGCGATGGCGCACAGGTAGGCGATATCGCCGGGCTTGCCGGCGCCCATTTCGTACACCGCAAAACGGGCGTCGTCAGGCGCCTCCAGCACGGCCAGCGGCAAACCGATCTCGTTGTTGCGGTTGCCGGGATTGGCATAGGCCGGCCCCAGCGTCTGCAGAATCGAGGCCAGCAGGGTCTTGACGGTGGTCTTGCCATTGCTGCCGGTCACCGCCAGCACCTGGGTGTCGCGTTCGGCCTGCACGGCGGCAGCCAACCGGCCCAGGGCCAACTGGGTGTCGTCCACCACCACCTGCGGCAGTGCCTGCGGGAGCGGCCTGTCGACCATCGCCGCCACGCACCCACCTGTGGCGGCTGCCGCCACATGGTCGTGCCCGTCGAAGCGTTCGCCCTTGAGCGCCACGAACAGGGCCTGCCCACCAGGCAGTGCGCGGGTATCGGTGGCGACCGCATCGACGTGGCAATCATCGCCATACAGCCGACCGGCAGTGACCTGGGCAATCCAGGCGAGCGAACGCGGTTTCATGCCTGCACCTCCTGCGCACGCTGCTGCAGGCACTGGCGGGCGACCTCGATATCCGAAAACGGATGCCGCACCCCGGCGATCTCCTGGTACGGCTCATGCCCCTTGCCGGCGATCAGCACCACATCCTCGGTGCCGGCGTCCGCGATCGCCGCAGCAATCGCAGCGGCCCGATCACGCTGCACCCGCACCCGGGCCCGGTCAGAAATGCCAGCCAGGATGCCGGCCACGATCGCCTCACCATCCTCGCCACGCGGGTTGTCGTCGGTGACGATGATCGCATCGGCCAGTTGCGCGGCGATTTCACCCATCTGCGGGCGTTTGCCGGTATCGCGCTCACCGCCGCAACCGAACACGCACAGCAAGCGCCCGGCGGTGTGCGCACGCAGTGAGGTCAGGGCCTGCTCCAGCGCATCGGGGGTGTGGGCGTAATCCACCACCACCAGTGGCAAGCCACCCTCGCCGCCCAACCGATGCATCCGGCCATCCACCGGCGCCAGCCGGGACAGCGTCTCGGCGATCAATGCCGGGGCCATGTCGAGCGCAAACAGGGTCGTGGCGACACCCAGCAGGTTGTCCACGTTGAAGCGTCCCAGCAACGGCGAGCGCACCGGGTGCGCCTGTCCACCGGCGTGCAGCATGAATGCGATGCCATGGGCATCCAGCACCAGGTCTTCCGCCCGCACGCTGGCACCGGCGGCCCCGCGCGAAGAAAAGCCCAGCGCCCGCACCTTGCCCTGCACGGCCGCAAACAGTTCGCGCCCGAAGGCATCGTCCAAGTTGACCGCCGCTGCGCGCAGGCCCGGCCAGTCGAACAGCTTGGCCTTGGCCGCGCCGTAACGCGCCATGTCGCCGTGGTAGTCGAGGTGATCGCGGGTGAGGTTGGTGAACACCGCCACATCGAAATGCACGCCGTCCACCCGGCCCTGATCGAGCGCGTGCGAGGACACTTCCATCGCCACCGCCGCAGCACCTTCGTCGCGCAGCTCCGCCAGCAGCGCGTGCAGGCGCAACACCAGCGGGGTGGTAAAGCCGGTCGGCACCGTGCGCGGCCAGATGCCGGCGCCCAGCGTGCCCACCGTGCCCGCTTTTTGTCCGCGCAGGGTCCAGGCCTGGGCCAGCAGCTGCACGGTCGAGGTTTTGCCGTTGGTTCCGGTCACGCCGACCGTCGTCATCGCCGCACTGGGATGGCCATGGAAGGTATCGGCCAGCGCGCCCATGCGGGCGCGCAGCTGCGGTACCGGAATCGCGTCCGCCGGCACCGGCACACCGGGCGGCGCGGGCGGCTCGAACAGCACCGCCGCAGCCCCCGCCGCCCGCGCGGCTTCGGCGTAATGCAAGCCGTGCGCGCCAAATCCTTCGACTGCGACGAACGCATCGCCTGGCTTGACCTCACGGCTGTCCTGCACCAGACCGGTGATGGCAAGCTCGGCGGCCAGCCCCTGCAACTCTGGCAGCAGCTCGCCCAAGAGCATCTGGCGCACGGCGCGATTACCACTCATGGCGTCCCTCCCGAGCGGGCCACACCCGCGGCAGACGCCGACTGCGCCACACCAGCCGCGGGCTGCCGCCGGGCCTCGGCGGCCTGCTGTGCGGCCAGCCACGACGGCAGATCATCCGGCGGCACGTCCATCAGCCGCAGCGCGCCTTCCATGACATTGCGGAACACCGGCGCCGAGACCACACCGCCGTAATACCCCTTGCGGGTCGGGTCGGGGTCGTTGATCGCCACCACCATGGCAAAGCGCGGGTGATCCACCGGCACCAGACCAGCGAAATAGCCGATATACCGGCGCGAATAGCCACCGGCACTGGCCTTGCGCGAGGTGCCGGTCTTGCCCGCCACGTGATAGCCCAGGATCGCCGCCTGGGTGGCGGTGCCGCCCGGCTCGGTCACGGTCTGCATCATCTGCAACACCTGCGCGGCGATCTTGGGATCCAGCACCCGCCGCGGCGGATTGTGCTGATCCTTGACGAAACTGGGCTGGTGCAACAGCCCGCCATTCCCGAGCGCTGCATACGCCACTGCGATCTGCAGCGGGGTGACGCTCAGGCCATAGCCGTAACTCATGGTCTGCTTGCTGGTGCCGCTCCAGCGGTCGGGAGTGGGGAACAACCCGGCCGCCTCGCCTGGGAAGCCACTGCCGGTGCTGCGGCCATAGCCAAACCGGCGCAGGAAGCTGTCGAACTGGGCATTGCTCAGCCGACGCGCGATCAGCGCGGCACCGACGTTGGAGCTCTTGCGGATCACCCCGGTGGTGTCCAGCACGCCGTAGTTATGGGTATCGGTGGTGCGGTACTTGCCGTTCGGGATCCAGCCCGGATTGGTGTCAAACAGCGTGGTCGGGGTGATCACCCCGGCCTCCAGCGCCGCCGCGACCGTGATCGGCTTCATGGTCGAGCCCGGCTCCATCAGGTCGGTGACCGCGCGGTTGCGGTGCGCATCGCGTGGGCTGCTGCCCACCGCATTCGGATTGAAGGTGGGCAGGTTGGCCATCGCCAGCACTTCCCCCGTTGCCACGTCCAGCACCACGGCCGAACCGCTGCTGGCGCCGGTTTCGGCAATGGCGTTGCGCAGCTCCCGATAGGTCAGGTACTGGATGCGCCGGTCGATGCTCAACACCAGGTCGTGCCCGGGTTGCGCCGGCCGCACCAGATCAACGTTTTCGACGATCCGCCCCTTGTTGTCGCGGATCACCCGCTTGATCCCGGGCGTCCCCCGCAGCCAATCGTCGAAGGCCAGCTCCAGCCCCTCCTGGCCACGATCGTCGATATTGGTGAAGCCCAGCACATGCGCCAGCATTTCCCCCTGCGGATAGAACCGCCGGTACTCGCGCTGGCTGGCCACGCCGGGAATGTCCAGCGCCAGGATCCGCGCCGCCTCGTCCGGATTGATGCGGCGCTTCAAATAAACAAACTCGCGATCGGCGCGCGCGCTCAGGCGGCTGGCCAGCTCATCCAGCGGCATACCCAGCGCCTGCGCCAGCTGCGGCAGCCGCTCCGGCGCTTTCAGCAACTCTTTGGGATTGGCCCAGATCGACTCCACCGGGGTGGAAATGGCCAGCGGCTCGCCGTTGCGGTCGGTGATCATGCCGCGGGTGGCAGGGATGGGGATGTCACGCAGGAAGCGGGCATCGCCCTGGCGCCGGTAGAACGCCTGGTCCACCACCTGCAGGTTGAACGCCCGCGCCAGCAGCGCCAGCGAGCACAGCACCAGCACGATGGCGACAAACTTCAGCCGCCCGTGCAGACTGCCCCGCGATATCGTGGGTATCGTGCGCGGATGGCGCGGACCGTTGCCCGCCTGACGCTGCCGTTGTCTGCCGAACCGGATCATCGCTGCACCACCACGATGTCTTCGCTGCGCGGGAACACCATGCCCAGACGGGTCCGCGCCACCTGATCGACACGGTTGCTCTCGGCCCAGGTGGCCTGTTCCAGCTGCAGCCGGCTGAACTCGATATTGAGCTCGTCGCGCTGCTTCTCCAGCCGGGTCAGCTCGATGAATGCCTCACGATGTGCGTGCCGATCGCGCACGATCAGTAGCGCGGTGACCACATTGGCCAGCACCAGGGCGGCAATGACAAACCCGCGCATCATGCCGCCACCTCCAGCTTCTCGGCCACGCGCAGCACTGCGCTGCGGGCACGCGGATTGGCGGCCAGCTCGGCCTCGCCCGCCTTTTGCGCACCGCCCACCAGACGCAGACGCGGCACGAAAGGCACCGCTTCCGGCAGCCGCCGACGAACCGGCGGCGCCTTGGCCTGCGCCACCATGAACTGTTTGACGATGCGGTCTTCCAGTGAGTGGAAGCTGATCACCACCAGCCGGCCGCCGGGCTTGAGCCGATCGACAGCCGCCGCCAGCCCGGCCTCAAGATCAGCCAGCTCGCGGTTGATGTGAATGCGGATCGCCTGGAAGCTGCGCGTAGCCGGATGGATGCGGCCATCGCCACGTGGCAACACCGAGGCGATCACACTGGCGAGCTGCGCCGTGCGCAGCAGCGGCGCCTGTCGGCGTTGCGCCACGATCGCCCGCGCAATCCGCCGGCTGTGGCGTTCTTCACCATACCGCCAGAGCACGTCGGCAATCTCGGCCTCGCTGGCGCGCGCCAGCCAGTCGGCCGCGCTTTCACCCGCGCCCGGATCCATCCGCATATCCAGCGGACCATCCCGGGTGAAGGAAAACCCGCGCTCGGCCACATCCAACTGCGGCGAGGACACCCCCAGATCGAACAGCACGCCATCCAACCCCGGCGCGGTGTCCTCCCACGCCGCCAACGTGGCAAAGCTGCCCTGACGCCAGCGCAGTCGCGCATCGGCAGCCGCCAGCCGCCTGGCTTCTTCGATTGCCTCCGGGTCCTTGTCCATCACCAGCAGGCACCCTTGCGGCCCCAGCCGCTGCAACACGCCGCGTGCGTGTCCACCACGCCCGAACGTGCCATCCAGATAGCGTCCATCCCCTTTCACCGCCAGACCGTCCATGACCTCGGCAAACATCACCGGGAGGTGGGCGGACGCGTTGCCCGCGCCACCGCCCATCACAACGGCAGACCCAGCACGTCGTCGTCCATGTCCTCGTCACCGAGCACCTGATGGACTTGACTCAGATGTGCCTGCTCGCTGCGCAGCTCGAACTTGTCGCCACTGCCCTGCAACACCGCCTTGCGCTCGATGCCGACCGCCGCGCGATGGCTGGCCGGCAGCGAGATCCGGCCATTGCTATCCGGCTCCACGAAGGTGGCCGCGCCGACCAGCTTGAACTGCAGGATGCGATTGGCGCGCTTGGCCTTGGGCAGCGCGTTCACCTTGCGCCGCAACTCCTCCCAGACATGGAAGGGGTAGATGTAGAGCGCATCGGTGTCGAACGGGCTGTAGGTCACCACCAGACGGTTGCCGCACTCGCGCGCGACCAGCTCCCGGTAGGCGGTCGGAATCGCCAGCCGGCCCTTGTCGTCGATCGTGATGGCGGTCTCGCCGTGAAACATTGCCTGTTGCCTGCCCCGTCTGCCGCGGAGTTCATCCCGAGAAAACCACTTTTTCCCCGGGTTTCCCACGGAACCCCACGATAACAGGCAATCCACAACTGTCAACACCTTTGTGCAGGAAATTTCCCAAGCCCGGTCAATGACTTGCGCAAGACTTCAAGAAGTTGTTCAAGGTTTATCCACAAGCTTATGTTCCGGCTCATGTTTTCAAAATCGCGCCCAGCGCCCCTACCGAACCGGGCAGGACGACTGACGCCAACACACCGAATGCTGCGGCGCAACAAAACGACCTGTGCACAGCCGGCACAATGCCGCCATGTGCCTGGTCGCACTCGCCCTCCACATCCACCCGCGCTGGCCACTGGTCTTGCTGGGCAATCGCGATGAGGCCCATGCCCGCCCCACGGCACCGCTCGCCGCCTGGCCGGACACGCCGATCCTGGCCGGCCGGGATCTGCAGGCGGGCGGCACCTGGCTGGGACTGGACCGGTCTGGTCGGGTCGCGGTGGTCACCAATGTGCGGCAGGGCTTGCCGCCACCGCACACCGGCCCGTCCCGCGGCATGCTCCCGGTCGGGTTTTTGTCGAGCCAGCAGCGCCCGCAGGATTTCGCCGATGCACTGGCACCGCACGCCAACCGCTATGCCCCGTTCAATCTGCTGGTGGCCGATCGCACATCCTGCCTGTACCTCGGCAACCACCCGGACTTCCACACGCGTCCGCTTCTGGCAGGCATCCACGGCTTTTCCAACGGGCCGCTGGACGCCGACTGGCCCAAAGTGCGCCGCCTGCGCGCCACCCTGACCCAGTGGGCCCGTGGCGGCGACGAAACGCTTGCGCCGCTATGGCAGGCCTTGGCCGATCCGACACCTGCCGAAGACGATCTGCTGCCCGATACAGGCGTCGGCCTGACGCTGGAACGGCAACTCTCGCCCGCCTTCATCCGCGGCGCCCACTACGGCACCCGCGCCAGCACAGTGGTGCTGATGGAACAGGATGGCCGGGCGACGATCATCGAACGCCGGTTCGGCCCCGAGGGCGTGTTCGCAGGCGAAACCCGGCTGGAAACCGCCGACTGACCGGCCCACTCACCCCATGCCCGCACCCCCGCTGCCGCAGTCGCGTCCGTTTCTGTTCATCGCCGTCGGCGGTGTTGCCAGTGCCATTCACTGGCTTGTCGCCGTGGCACTGGTCGAGCGCCTCGCCTTCCACCCTCTGGCAGCGAATGGGGTTGGCTGGCTGACCGCGTTCGGGGTTTCATTCGCAGGTCACCATTGCCTCACCTTCCGCGGTCACAGTGTCCCTGTGCATCATGCGGCCGGGCGATTCTTTCTGCTTTCGGCACTGGGCTTTGCCATCAATGAAGCGACCTATGCGCTAGCCCTGAAGCTCAGTGATCTGGGCTATGCCGTGCTGCTGGGCATCGTACTGATCCTGGTCGCCGCACTGACCTGGCTTGTGAGCCGGTTCTGGGTGTTCCGTGACATCGGCAACGAAGAGAAACCCTGACATCTCCGCACTTGGAGATTCCGATCGGCCACGGCGGGGGCAAGCGAGATCGCATTGCGCATCACGCATCGCACATCAGCGCGAAAAAGCGGCGGAGCCGGCCGATAAGCCGGGTTCTGTCGGCGCTTGCGCGCCGCGGCAGTCATTCCTCTCGACGCAGCGTCACCGCTACGTTCAAGCAACCTACCCGGAGACTCGGCGGGCCGCCTCATCGTCTCCCTATTTGGTCTTGCTCCCGGTGGGGTTTGCCGTGCCGGTCTGTTACCAGACTCGCGGTGCGCTCTTACCGCACCATTTCACCCTTGCCGGCCTGCTTGCGCAGGCTTAGGCGGTATCTTTCTGTTGCACTTTCCGTCGGCTCGCGCCGCCCAGGTGTTACCTGGCACCGTGCCCTGTGGAGCCCGGACTTTCCTCGGCATCCTGAAAGGATGACGCGACTGCCTAGCCGACTCCGCCGCGGTCATCTTACGTGTTTCACCCTCTCCATGCGCAGCCCGAAGGCTTGCCGCAAGGCGGGTGTTCATTCACCGCCATACAACGCCTTGCGCGGGGCGCCGGACAGTTCGGCGGCCAGCTTCGCCGCCGTCGAAGGCGGTAGATGCTCCTTGAGCCTGGCGTACAGGCGCCGGCCTTCCGCCACCTTGGCGTCCGCCGCCTCGCCGGCCCCCTGCACCAGCACCACGAACTCGCCCTTGCGCTGATCGGCGTCCGTCTCGACCCGGGCCTGAAGGGTGGCCAGATCGCCATCGAGCACGGTCTCGAACAGCTTGGTCAGCTCGCGCGCCAGCACCGCCGGACGTTCACCGCCGAATGCGGCCACCATGTCGGCCAGGGTCTCGACAATACGGTGCGAGGCTTCGTAGAAGATCAGCGTGCGTGGCTCGCCCGCCAGCGCCTGCAGACGCTCCCGCCGGGCCGACGCCTTGGCCGGCAGGAAGCCCTCGAACACGAACCGGTCGCTGGCCAGACCAGCCACGCTCAAAGCCGCCACCAACGCGCTCGGCCCCGGCACCGGGCTGACCTTCACGCCCGCCGCGCGGGCGGCACGCACCAGCCGGTAGCCTGGATCGGACACCAGCGGCGTGCCGGCGTCACTCACCAGCGCCAGCGAATCCCCCGCCCGCAAACGCGCCACCAGCCGCTGGGCAAGCGCCTCCTCGTTGTGCTCGTGCAGGGCAAGCAGCGGGGTGGCGATGCCGAACTGCGCCAACAGCTGGCCGCTGCGGCGGGTATCCTCGGCGCAGATGGCGGCGACGCTGCGCAGTGTGTCGAGTGCGCGCGGGCTGATGTCGCCGAGATTGCCGATGGGCGTGGCGACCACGTACAGCGTTCCGGAAGTCTGCATGCCTGCCTTGGATGAGGGCGCGGGCTAGAATCCTAGCCGGTTCCCCCTGCGAGCGCCCACGCCTGTGGCCCTGATCCGATTTGCGAGTCTTGTCCTGCTGCTGGCGCTGGCCGGCTGCACCACCGTCGCCCCGAAAGCGCCGCCTCCGCCGCCCTACGCCGCCGCCACCGTGCAGGCGCAAACCCTGGCCGCCGGTCACGCAGCGCTGACCGGCCCGGCGCGCCGCGACAACGCCGAGGCCATCCTGCAGCTGTTGGCCGGCCTGGACGACGCCACCCTGACCCGTGACGCCGCCCGCCTGTCGGCCAACGACCCGCTGTACCCCTTCGTCGCCCGCGTGCTGCAACAGCGCGGACTGCCGCTGCCGCACCCGCTCAGCCAGAGCGAGTTCCGTTTCGGCGCGGCCGACCGCCCGCCAGCGGCCAGCGACGGCTGGCGCCCGCCGCTGCGGGTGGCGGTTCTGCTGCCTTTGACCGGGCCACAGGCGCCGGCAGCCGCAGCGGTTCGTGACGGCTACCTGGCCGGCTACTACAACAGCAACCGGCCCAGGCCACAGGTGCGCTTCTACGACACCACCGGCGGGGTGCGCGCGGCCCTGGCACGCGCCGCCGCCGACGGCAACGATGCCGCCGTCGGCCCACTGATCCGCGAAGACGTGGATGCGGTGTTCGCCGATACCCCGCCGCTGCCCCTGCTGGCCCTCAACCGTGGCGAGCACATGCCGCCGGAAGGCAGCGCGGCCTTCTCGCTCTCGCCGGAAGACGAAGGGGTCAGCCTGGCCGAAGCGCTGCTCGAAGGCCACTACCGGCACGTGCTGCTGATCGTCGGCGACGATGACGCCCAACGTCGCACGGCGGCCACCGCCCAGGCCCGGCTGCAACAGCGCAATGTGCAGGTGAGCCGACTGGCCTATGCGCCGGCAATGACCGATTCCCTGACCAGCGCGGCCCAGCAGGCGCACCCGGATGCCGTGCTGCTGCTGCTCAAAGGCGCGCAGGCGCGTGTCGTGGTGCCGCAGCTGGCGCTGGCCAATCTAGCCGGGCTGCCGCGTTATGCCGGCTCGCAGATCACCCAGGGCACCGGCAACCCCACCCAGGATGCCGCACTGGACGGCACCCTGTTCCCGACCGAGCCGTGGCTGGCGCAGCGCATCCCCAGCCTGCCGACGCAGCGCGAAGCGGCGGCCCGGGTGGACACCGCACAGGGGCCAGCGGCCCGGTTGTTCGCCTTCGGGCTGGATGCCTGGCAACTGACCGGCATGCTGGAATCCCTGGCACGGCAGCCGCAGACCACCCTGACCGGGGCCACCGGCCGGCTCAGCCTGGACGCGTTTGGCATGGTCGTCCGTCGCCCCGGCTGGTCGCGCTTTTCCGGCGGCGTACCGGTTCCCGTCACCGATGCCACGCCCTGAACCCGACCGACGCGGCCGTGGGGCCGCGGTGGAGGCCGCGGCCCTGGCCTTTTTGCAGGGGCACGGGCTGCGCCTGCTGGCGCGCAACGCCCAGGCCCGTGGCGGCGAGCTGGATCTGGTGATGGACGAGGCCGGCACGGTGGTGTTCGTGGAAGTGCGCTACCGCGCCGGCACGGCCTTCGGTGGCGGCCTGGCGTCGGTGGATGCCGGCAAGCGGCGCCGCCTGATCCTGGCCGCCCAGAGCTTCCTTGCCCGGCATCCGCAGCACGCAGACGCCCCGTGCCGGTTCGACGTGATTGCCGCCAGTGGCGACCCGGCCGCGCCGGTGCTGGACTGGCAGCGCGATGCCTTCCGCGCTGACGAAGGGTGATGCCATGCCGCTGCCCACCGCCCTGATCGACACACTGTCCGCCGTGCTGGGGGACGGCTGGCGCACCGACCTGGACAGCCGCACCGCCCACGCCAGCGACGACTCCCGCCGTCAGCAGTTGCCCGCTGCCGTGGCGCTGCCGCAGACACGCCAGCAGGTGCAGGCACTGGTGCGCGCCTGCCGTGCGCACGGCGTGCCGCTGGTGGCACGCGGCGCCGGCACCGGCACCACCGGCGCTGCGGTTCCGGTGGATGGCAGCATCGCGGTGTCGTTTGCCCGCATGAACCGCATCCTCGATGTCCGCACCGCCGACCGCTGCGCGGTGGTGGAACCCGGCGTCCTGAACGGCGCGCTACAGGCGGCGCTGGCCCCGCACGGCCTGTTCTGGCCACCGGACCCGTCCAGTGCCGACAGCTGCACGGTCGGCGGCAATCTCGCCACCAATGCCGGCGGCCCGCGCGCGGTGAAATACGGCGCCACCCGCGACAACGTGCTGGGGCTGGTTGCCGTCACCGGCACCGGCGACCTGATCCGCGCCGGCGGCGCCTACACTAAGGCCTCCGCCGGCTACGACCTGACCCGGCTCCTGATCGGCAGCGAAGGCACCCTGGCGCTGATCGTGGAAGCCACGCTGAAGCTGGCGCCGCGTCCGCAGGCACAGGCCACGGTGCGCGCCTTCTACCGCGATGCCACCTGCGCCGCGGCGGCGGTTTCGCGGCTGATGGCCCAGCCGGCCGTGCCGGCAGTGCTGGAGTTCATGGATGGGCGCAGCCTGGGCCTGCTGCGCCGCCACGGCATTGATCTGCCCGAGGCCGGTGCCCTCCTGCTGATCGACGCCGAAGGCAGCGACGAAACCCTGCCCGACGCCTTGGCCGCCTTCGGGCACGCCGCCGAGGGCGACGGCCTGCTGGACCTGGACGTCGCCACCGATGGCGCCGCGCGCGAGCGCCTGTGGGCGGCGCGGCGTGCGCTGTCGCCGGCACTGCGCAGCATCGCTCCCGGCAAGATCAACGAGGACGTGGTGGTGCCGGTCTCGCGCATCCCCGATCTGGTGGCTGGTGTGGAGGCATTGGCCGATGCCTACGCGCTGACCATCGTGGTCTTCGGCCACGCCGGTAACGGCAACCTGCACGTCAACCTGCTCTATCACCCCGACGATGCCGATGAAACCGCCCGCGCACACGCCGCGCTGCCGCGCGTGTTCGAACTGGCGCTGGCGCTGGGCGGCACCCTGTCCGGCGAGCACGGCATCGGCCTGTCCAAACGTGACTTCATGGCCCGTGCTTACGACCCGGCCACGCTGGCCGCGATGCACGCCATCAAGCAGGCGTTCGACCCGGACGGCATCCTCAATCCGGGCAAGCTGTTGCCGCCGCTTCAAACGAAATGCTGATACCCGCTGGCGCCCGGGCTAAGACCGGGGCAGTGCACACCGGTGCCCGGCACGATCCGACCGACCGGCGTCAGCGGCAGTGACAACTGCGCCACCAGGGCCTGCACGGCCGGGCACTTCGCCGGTGGCACGGTGAAGCACAATTCGTAGTCGTCGCCGCCCGTCGCCTGCAAGGTACGGCGGACGTCGGCATCGAAAGCGGAACGCAGGGCGTCGCTGGCCGGCAATGCGTCGATATCGATCTCCGCGCCAACCCCGCTGGCGCGGCAGATGTGGGTGAGGTCAGCCAGCAACCCGTCGGAAATGTCGATGCAGGCGCTGGCCAGCCCCCGCAGCGCCTGCCCCAGCGCCACCCGCGGGGTGGGCCGGTCGAGCCGGTCGCGCAGGGCCGGCGTCATCGGCGCACCGGCCTGCCAGTGCCGTAGCGCGCCCGCGGCATCGCCCAGGGTGCCACTGATCCAGACCTCGTCGCCGATGCGGGCGCCATCGCGGCGCAGGGCCGCGCCTGCCGGCACGAACCCGTGTGCGGTGATCGACACCGACAGCGGCCCGCGGGTGGTATCGCCACCGACCAGCGCCACGCCGTGCTGCGCTGCGAGGGCAAGAAAGCCATCGCAGAAGCCATCCACGAACGCGGTATCGGCCCGCGGCAACGTCAGCGACAACGTGCACCAGGCGGGTTCTGCACCCATCGCGGCCAGGTCGGACAGATTCACCGCCAGCGCCTTCCAGCCAATGTCGGCCGGCGCCGTTTCCGGGGGGAAATGCACGCCCGCGTTGAGCGTGTCCATGGTCACCGCCAGCAGTTGGCCCGGCGGCGGTGCCAGCAATGCGCCGTCGTCGCCGATGCCCAGCACCACGTCGTCGCGCAAGACGACGCGCTGGCGGATGCGGGCGATCAGGTCGAACTCGGCCATGCGCGATGCGGTGCAGGCCGTTCCCGTGCGGGCGGGAACGGCAGGATTACTTTTTGGCTTCCACGCCGCGCAGCGCGGCGGCGGCCTTGTCCAGCACGCCGTTGACGTAGGTGTGGCCGTGCTCGGCACCGAACCGTTTGGTGGCGTCGATGGCTTCGTTGATCACGACCCGGTACGGCACATCCGGACGGTGCAGCAGCTCGTAACCGGCAATCCGCAGCGCCGCACGTTCGACCAGATCGACCTCGTCGATGCTGCGATCCAGGTGCGGGGCCAGCGCCGCATCAATCGCCTGCACATGGCGCAGCACGCCGCGGATCAGGTCTTCGAAATATTCCAAGTCGGCCTGTTCGTGCGCCTGCTCGTGTGCGAACTGGGCCAGCAGGGCGCGCTCGTCCGGGCGGCTGACCTGCCAGGCATAGATCGCCTGCAGAGCGCGCCTGCGGGCACGCGCGCGCAGGACGGGATCGATGCCATCGGGACGACGTCGGAATTTCATGCACGAACCTCCTGCAGGGCGCGGCAGAGATCGGCCATCTCGATGGCTGCCAGCGCTGCCTCTTCGCCCTTGTTGCCATGGCTGCCGCCGGCGCGGGCCAGGGCATCCTCAAACCGCTCCACCGCCAGCACGCCGTTGAGCACCGGCACGCCACTGGTCAACGCCACCTGCATCAGCCCCTGCGCGGCGCCGTCCGCAACCTGCTCGTAATGGCGGGTGTCACCGCGCACCACGCAGCCCAAGGCGATGATGGCGGCATGACGACCGCCCTGCGCCAGGATGCGCGCGGCCACCGGCAACTCCCAGGCGCCCGGCACCCGCACCACGTCGATCGCCTCCTCCGCCACGCCATTGGCCAGCAGGGTGGCACGCGCCGAGGTCACCAGCGCATCGACGATGCGTGGGTTCCAGCGGCTGGCCAGGATGGCAAAACGCGCCTGCGGCGGCGGGCGCAGCTGACCTTCGAAATGGGACATCGGCATCGGCCATGAATCGGGCTGGCAAGTTTACCGCGCCGGCATCGCCACGTAGTCCACCACCTGCAACCCGTACCCGGCCAGACCGACCTGACGGCGCGGCGTCCCCAGCACACGCAGGCGATGCACGCCCAGGTCAGCGAGGATCTGCGAACCGGCACCGGTGCGTCGCCATTCCGCCAGCACACCGGCGCGGGTGGGTGCCGGCGCTGGCTGGGCGCGGATGCGCGCCAGTACCGCCTCTGGATCGAAGGAATCCGCCAGCAGCACCAGCACGCCGCGCCCCTCCTCGGCGATCAGCGCCAGCACGTCGCCCACCAGCGGCCCGAAATCGGCGCGCCGCCAATGCAGGGCATCGGCCAGCGGATTCTGCGTCTGCACGCGCACCAGTACCGGCGCATCCCCGGCCACTTCGCCGCGGACCAGCGCAAAATGCAGGCCGTGACTGACGCGATCGCGGTAGGTGTGCAGCAGGAACGGGCCGTGATCGGTCTCAATAGCGCGACTGTCAATGCGCTCGACCGTGTGCTCGGTTTCCAGCCGGTAGCGGATCAGGTCTTCGATCGAACCGATCTTCAACCCATGCTCGCGTGCGAACACTTCCAGCTGCGGCCGGCGCGCCATGCTGCCATCGGGGTTGAGGATTTCCACCAGCACCCCGGCCGGCTCGAACCCGGCCAGCCGGGCCAGATCGCTGGCCGCTTCGGTGTGACCGGCGCGTGACAGCACGCCACCGGGCTGGGCCATCAACGGAAAAATGTGGCCAGGCTGGGTGAGATCAGACGGTTTGGCATCCGGACGCACGGCCGTGCGGATGGTATGGGCGCGGTCATAGGCGGAAATGCCGGTGGTCACGCCTTCGGCGGCCTCGATGCTGACCGTGAAGTTGGTGTGATGCGGCGAGGTGTTGTCGCGCACCATCGGCCCCAGCCCAAGCTGGGCGCAGCGCTCGCGGGTCAGCGCCAGGCATACCAGGCCGCGTGCGTGGGTGACCATGAAGTTGATGTCGGCCGGCCGGACCAGCTCGGCCACCATGATCAGATCGCCTTCGTTCTCGCGATCCTCATCATCGACCACGACCACCATGCGCCCGGCGCGCAGCTCGTCCAGCAGCTCGGGGATGCTCGCAAAGCTCATGCCCAGCCCTCCGTACTGCGCAGTCGCTCCAGGTAGCGCGCCAACAGGTCCACCTCGACGTTGACCTCGGTCCCCGGCTGCAGCGCGTGGAAGGCGGTATGGGCGACGGTATGTGGAATCAGCGCCACCTCGAAACCGTCCGCGTCCACTGCGTTGACGGTCAGGCTGACCCCGTCCACGCAGATCGACCCCTTGGGCGCGACATAGCGCAGCAGCGGTCGCGCCAGGGCAAACCGCCAGCGCACCGCGCGTGCATCGTCCCAGCACCGCTCGGCGATGGCCAGCCCATCGACATGGCCGCTGACCAGATGCCCGCCCAAGCGGTCGCTCGGACGCAGCGCACGCTCCAGATTGAGCGGCGTCCCCACCGGCAGCCGCCCCAATGTGGTCAGCGCCAGGGTTTCGCTGGAGGCATCGACGTCGAAACGATCGTCGGCAAACGCCACCACGGTCAGACAGCAGCCGTTGACCGCAATGCTTTCCCCCAGCCGCACATCGGTAAACGGCAGGCTGCCGGTGGCAATGACAAGACGGGCATCGCCGCCGCGCATCTCGCGCGCCAGCAGCTGGCCCACTCCTTCGATCAATCCTGTGAACATGGCGTTTGTCCCGTGTCCGGGAAACGCCCGCAAGGCGCGCGCAGACCCCACGGCAACCACGCCGTGCGGATGCGTCTTCTTTCTTCCGGACTGTGACCGTCGGCCCCGGCATTTGACCGGGTCTGCTGACCTTCCCGGTGGCGGGAAGCGCTCGCGGGCTCGCACGGCGCACCGTGCCTACCGCCGGTGGGGACTTCCACCCCGCCCTGAAGACGTTTCTTCGTGTGTGCAATGCCGGTCACCCGGCGCGCGCAGTGTAGCACCGCGCCGGGTCAACCCTGGCCCGTGCCTGCGGCAGCGGCCGGGTCGGCCTGCGGGCGCAGCAGCAGGCGCAGATCCTCGCCAACCTGACGGCTGTCCAGCAGGGACATGCGCAGGCGTTGCGCCATCGTGTCGATGGCCAAGCCGTCCAGCAGCGGTCGCGCCTTGGCACCCAGCAACACCGGTGCCACGTACAGCAGCAGCTCGTCCACCAATCCCGCCTGCAGGAAGGCGCCCGCCAGGGTGGGGCCGGCCTCCACCTGCACCTCGTTGATGCCGCGCTCCGCCAGCAGGCGCAGTACTGCCGCAAGATCCAACCGGGCACCGCGCACCGGGGCCGCCACATGCGCCACCGCCATGTCCTGCGGGATGCAGGCGTCGGGGGCATGCACATAGAGGGTTGGCGCATCGCCCTCGCGCACCCGGCTGCGGCCGAGGGAAACCAGCCCCGGATCCAGCACCACCCGCAGCGGCGGCACCACCTCGGTATCGGGCAGACGCACGGTCAACTGCGGGTCGTCGGCCAGCACGGTTCTGGCGCCGGTCAGCAGGGCGCCGCTGCGGGCACGCCAACGCTGGACGTCGGCACGCGCGGCTTCGCCGGTGATCCATTTCGATTCACCGTTGGCCAAGGCGGTGCGGCCATCCAGGCTCATGGCCAGCTTCACCCGCAGCCACGGCCGGCCGCGTTCGATGCGCGCCAGGAAGCCGCGGTTCAACTCGCGTGCCTGCGCCTCCAGCAGTCCATACTCGACCACGATGCCGGCCGCACGCAGACGCGCAAAGCCTGCGCCATCGACCTGCGGGAACGGGTCGCGCATGGCCGCCACCACCCGGGCCACGCCGGCGGCAATCAGGGCATCCGCACAGGGCGGCGTGCTGCCGTGATGGGCGCAGGGCTCGAGGGTGACATAAGCGGTAGCCCCGCGCGCCCGCTCCCCCGCTGCGCGCAGGGCGAACACTTCCGCATGCGGCCCACCCTTGCGCTGGTGCCAGCCCTCGCCGACCACCTCGCCGTCGCGGGCCAGCACGCAGCCCACCATCGGATTGGGACGGGTGGTGTAGGCACCGCGCTCGGCCAGCCGCAAGGCACGCGCCATCAGCGCGTGGTCGGTGGCGGAAAAACTCATCGCTGTCGCTCCGGCTGCGGCCCGCCAAGCTCCAGCAACGGCAACTGACCTTCGCTGGGCAGCTCGCGCTCCAGCCGATCGAGTTCCTCGCGGAAGTCGGCCACGTCCTGAAAGCTGCGATACACCGACGCAAAGCGCACGTAGGCCACATGGTCGAGCTTGCGCAGCTGCTCCATCACAAATTCGCCAACCCGGCGCGATGGCAGCTCGCGCTCGCCAGTCAAGCGGACGGCATGCACCACCGCATGCACGGCCGCGTCAACCTGCGACTCCGACACCGGCCGCTTCTGCAGGGCGCGCTCCAGGCCAGCGCGCAGCTTGCGCACGTCGAACGACTCACGCCGACCGTCGTTCTTGATGATCGCCGGCAGCTTGAGTTCGATGGTCTCCAGCGTGGAGAAACGTTCGCCGCATGCCTCGCAGCCACGGCGCCGGCGGATGGTGGCGCCGTCATCGCTGACCCGCGAGTCGATCACCCGCGTCTCGGTGTGCTGGCAGAACGGGCAGTGCATCGGATCGGATTATTCCTGGCTGCTGCCGGCGCTGGCGCCCCGCCGCGGCTGGCGGAACGAAATCGGCACCGCCAGCACGGTGGTGACCGGCGTGCCATCGACCGTGGCCGGCGCGAAGGTGGCATTGGCCAGCACCCGCTTGGCCGCGATCGCAAAGGCACCATCACTCATGCAGATCGCTTCCGAGGCCAGCGGCTTGCCATCGGCACCCACCAGAACCGCCACCACCACCGTCGCCCATTTGCCTTCCAGGCCACGCGGCGGAATCACCTTGCCGTGGCTGAGGACTTTGGGCGGTGTATGCGCGCTGCTGGCCACCGGCACCTCCGGCCATGCCGCCCCAAACACGTCGCCCATGGTCTTGCCGGCAAAGGGCTGGATGTCGCCATCCCGGCAAGTGACCGGCAGATCGCGCGCGCCCGGTGCGCTGTAGTCGGTATTGCTGCTCCAGCGTGGCGCCTGCGCACTGGCGGTAGCCGCCAGCCCCAGGGCGCCAAGCGACAGGGCCAAAGCAAGGATTTTTCGCATCACACGCTCCTGCATCGTCTGGATTCCTCAACCGTACACCGGGAAGCGCCGGCACTGCTGCTCGACGTTGGCACGCACCTGAGCGATGACGTTTTCGTCGTTCGGGTTGTCCAGCACATCGCAGATCCAGTGGGTCAGCTCGACCGCATCGGCCTCGCGATAGCCGCGGGTGGTGATCGCCGGCGTACCGACGCGCAGCCCCGACGTGACAAACGGCTTGCGCGGATCATTGGGCACGGCGTTCTTGTTGACCGTGATGTGGGCACGCCCGAGCGCCTCCTCGGCGTCCTTACCAGTCACCTCGCGGCCGATCAGATCGACCAGCATCAAGTGGTTTTCGGTACCGCCGGAAACGATCTTGTAGCCGCGTTCGATGAAGGTGCCGGCCATGGCCTTGGCATTCTTCACCACCTGCTGCTGGTAGTCCTTGAATGCCGGCTCCAGCGCTTCCTTGAAGGCCACCGCCTTGGCCGCGATCACATGCATCAGCGGCCCACCCTGGATGCCCGGGAAGACGATGGACTGCAGCTTCTTCTCCAGTTCCTCCGCCTGCGCGCCCATGCCGGCCCTGCTGGCGACGATGATCCCGCCGCGCGGGCCGCGCAGGGTCTTGTGGGTGGTGGAGGTCACCACGTGCGCATGCGGCAGCGGGCTGGGATAGACGCCCGCCGCCACCAGCCCGGCCACATGCGCCATGTCCACGAACAGGTAGGCGCCCACTTTGTCGGCAATTGCACGGAAACGCGCCCAATCGACCACCTGCGAATACGCGGAGAAGCCGGCCACGATCATCTTTGGCGTGTGCTCCAGGGCGAGTCGCTCGACCTCGTCGTAATCGATCAGCCCTGCGTCATTGACGCCGTACTGCACCGCGTTGAACAGCTTGCCCGAGGCGTTGACCTTGGCGCCGTGGGTGAGGTGCCCGCCGTGCGCCAATGACATGCCGAGGATGGTGTCACCTGGTTGCAGCAGTGCGAAATACACGGCCTGATTGGCCTGTGAGCCGCTATGCGGCTGCACGTTCGCATAGTCGGCGCCGAATAACTGCTTGCAGCGGTCAATGGCAAGCTGCTCGGCCACGTCGACAAACTCGCAGCCCCCGTAGTAGCGCTTGCCCGGATAGCCCTCTGCGTATTTGTTGGTGAGCTGGCTGCCCTGCGCTTCCATCACTCGCGGGCTGGCGTAGTTCTCGGAGGCGATCAGCTCAACGTGATCTTCCTGCCGGCGGGTTTCGGCCGCGATGGCCTGGGCAAGTTCAGGGTCGAAGGCGGCAAGCGTGTCGGCGCGGGAAAACATGCGATTGGCTCCGGGGAGGGCGGGAACAATTCCCTGATTGTAGCCCTTGCTCCCCCTGCCCACGGTGGCACCACGCCGCAGCTTAAGACCGCCGGGGCAGCACCAAACCGCACGGAATGCCGGATGATATGCGCCCGTGTTCCACTCCCCCCCATCTTCATGTCCGCTGGCGCCCCCTCCTTTGACACCCCAACCGCCCGCCTGCTGCCCGGCCTGCTGCTATGCCTGCCGCTGGCCGCACTGGCCTATGCCCTGGGTCTGCGCTGGCCGCTGGTGGGCGGCGCGGTGTTAGGCATCCTGACCGGGCTGCTGGTGCGCAACCTCTGGCCGCTTCCAGCCGCCACCGCCCCCGGCATCCGCTTCACCGGCAAGTACCTGCTGCAGGCGGCGGTGGTGGCGCTGGGCTTCGGGCTCGACCTGCGACAGGTCGTGCAGACCGGCTTGTCCTCGCTGACCGTGACCCTGTCCACGCTGGGCGTGGCATTCCTCACCGCCTGGGCGCTGGCGCGCTGGCTGCGGGTCCATCACGTGCTGGGCACGCTGATCGGCGTCGGCACCGGCATTTGCGGCGGCTCGGCGATCGCCGCAGTCACCCCGATCCTGCGTCCGGACGAACACGACACCGCCCTGGCGCTGTCCACCGTTTTTCTGTTCAACCTGGTGGCGGTACTGGTGTTTCCGCCACTGGGGCACCTGCTGGGTTTGAGTGACGCCGGCTTCGGGCTGTGGGCCGGCACGGCGATCAACGACACGTCCTCGGTGGTTGCCGCCGGCTATCTGTACAGCCATGCCGCCGGGGACATCGCCACCGTGGTCAAGCTGACCCGTGCCACTCTGATCATCCCGGTCTGTCTGGCCCTGGCCGGCTGGCAGGCCTGGCGGCAGCGCAATGCCAGCACTGGCCCGGTCTCGCTGCGCGGGATCGTGCCCTGGTTCATCTTTGGCTTTCTGGCCGCCGCCGCCCTACGCGGCAGCGGGGTGGTCCCCACCGCCTG
Source organism: Thermomonas hydrothermalis (assembly GCF_900129205.1). Classification (GTDB taxonomy): domain Bacteria; phylum Pseudomonadota; class Gammaproteobacteria; order Xanthomonadales; family Xanthomonadaceae; genus Thermomonas; species Thermomonas hydrothermalis. Next base: position 62,926 of record NZ_FQUK01000002.1, read on the forward strand.
GCTGGCTCCGCTGCATCAGATTGCCTCGTTCCTGATCGTACTGGCGCTGACCGCGATTGGCCTGTCCGCCGACCTGCGCCGGCTGCTCGCCACCGGCGCTCGCCCGCTGCTGCTGGGCCTGGGCACCTGGCTTGCGGTGGCCACCAGCAGCCTGCTGCTGCAACGACTCCTGCACCAGGCGTAAGGGCGCCCTGATCCAACCAGCGGCACCGCCGCCTCGGCACGCGCAAACCACGCAACCCATCGGGCGATCGCCCTCTGCCACAACGGCGCCCGGATAGTCCCGGCCTTCGCTTCGAGCTGGCAGGCAAACAAGAACGACGAAGGCGCCCGCAGGCGCCTTCGGATACCTATTCCGGTGCGGGCAGTCAGTGATGCAGGATCAGGTCGGCAATGATGCCGGTGGCCACCGCAACCAGCAGGAAATCACCGGCTTCGCTGCGCCGCCAGTAATAGCCTCGCGGCGGCGGCGGCAGCTGGTAATAGCGCCAGTCGTGCACGACATAGGTCGGCGCATAGCCGGGGCCGGCGTAATACCCGCCCCGCACCCAGCGCGGCGGCGGTAGCGGCCGATACACCACCACCCGCGGCGGCAGCGGCCGGTACACCACCTCGCGCTCGTAGATCACCCTGGTCTTGTGCGGCGGCCCATGATGCCAGCCGCGGTCGTGATCATCGCGGTCATACCAATCGCCACGGCGATCATCGCGGTCGTGCCCATGCCGGTCATGGGCGGCCACCGGCGCAGACAGCAGTGACAGCAGCAGCGGTGCAGTCAGCAGGGCAAGCAGGACGCGCTTCATGGTCGTTCTCCAGGTGCGGTGGACTTAAAGCCGATCATGCCGGCGACAACTGAACCAGAACTGGCTTAAGTCCACCGGCAGTAGCCGCTGACAGGCACCGTTCACGCAGCCAGCGCAGATCCGGGAGGCGGCCGCCGGCAGGTATAATCGTGCGATTCCCACACGTTTGCAGCCGCCCGCGCCCCCTGCGCGGACGCGGCGGCCTACACGGAGCATTCCGCATGTCCTCGCAGTACATCTACACCATGAACCGGGTGTCCAAGGTGGTGCCGCCCAAGCGGCACATCATCAAGGACATCTCCCTGTCCTTCTTCCCGGGCGCGAAGATCGGCCTGCTGGGCCTCAACGGTGCCGGCAAGTCCACCGTGCTGAAGATCATGGCCGGGGTGGACAAGGATTTCGAAGGCGAGGCACGCCCGCAACCCGGCATCAAGGTCGGCTATCTGCCGCAGGAGCCGGAGCTCAATCCGGAGCACACCGTGCGTCAGGCCGTGGAGGAAGGCGTCGGTGAGATCCTGCAGGCGCAGGCGGCGCTGGAACGGGTGTATGCCGCCTACGCCGAGCCGGATGCCGATTTCGACGCACTGGCCAAGGAGCAGGAACGGCTGGAAGCGATTCTGGCCAGCGGCGATGCCCATACCCTGGAACAGCAGCTGGAAGTCGCCGCCGATGCCCTGCGCCTGCCCCCGTGGGACGCCCGGATTGCCACCCTGTCCGGCGGCGAAAAGCGCCGCGTGGCGCTGTGCCGCCTGCTGCTGCAGAAGCCGGACATGCTGCTGCTGGATGAGCCCACCAACCACCTCGATGCGGAATCGGTGGAGTGGCTGGAACAGTTCCTGCAGCGCTATCCCGGCACCGTGGTGGCCGTCACCCACGACCGCTACTTCCTCGACAATGCCGCCGAGTGGATCCTCGAGCTCGACCGCGGCCGCGGCATTCCGTGGAAGGGTAACTACACCGAATGGCTGGTGCAGAAGGAAGAGCGCCTGCGGCAGGAAGAAAATCAGGAAAAAGCGCGCCAGAAGGCCATCCAGAAAGAGCTGGAATGGGCGCGGCAGAATGCCAAGGGCGGTCGCAGCAAGGGCAAGGCACGCCTGGCCCGCCTGGAGGAGCTGCAGTCCATCGAGTACCAGAAGCGCAACGAGACCAACGAGATCTTCATTCCACCGGGCGAACGGCTGGGCAACAACGTCATCGAGTTCCGCCATGTCAGCAAGCGCTTCGGTGACCGGCTGCTGATCGATGACCTGTCCTTCATCGTGCCGCCCGGCGCCATCGTCGGCATCATCGGCCCGAACGGTGCCGGCAAGTCCACCCTGTTCAAGATGATCACCGGCCAGGAAAAACCGGATTCCGGCGAGATCATCATCGGCCCGACCGTGAACCTGGCCTACGTGGATCAGAGCCGCGGCGCGCTCAACCCCAACAACACCGTGTTCCAGGAAGTCTCCGGCGGGCTGGACATCCTCAATATCAACGGCATCGAGATCCAGTCGCGCGCCTACATCGGTCGCTTCAACTTCAAAGGCCCGGATCAGCAGAAACTGGTCGGCACCCTGTCCGGCGGCGAGCGCGGTCGCCTGCACCTGGCCAAGACCTTGTTGCAGGGTGGCAACGTGCTGCTGCTCGACGAGCCCTCCAACGATCTCGACGTGGAAACCCTGCGCGCACTGGAAGATGCCCTGCTCGAGTTCCCCGGCAATGCCTTCGTGATCAGTCACGACCGCTGGTTCCTCGACCGCATCGCCACCCACATCCTCGCCTTCGAAGGCGATTCGCATGTGGAGTTCTTCCAGGGCAACTACCGCGAGTACGAGGAAGACAAGAAGCGGCGCCTGGGCGACGAGGCCCGGCCGAAGCGGCTGCGCTTCAAGGCATTGAAATGACTGTGCCACGCCCACCGCATGGTGGGCGTTTTCCATTGCACTGGTGAGGACATCCCATGGGCTTCATCGACAAGCTCCGCGCACGCTGGCAGCAGGCCGACTCGCTGCTGTGTGTCGGCCTTGATCCCGATCCGGCCAAGTTTCCGGATCGCTTCGTGGACGATGATGATGCGCTGTTCAATTTTTGCCGCGACATCAGTGACGCCACCGCAGAATATGCCTGCGCATTCAAGCCGCAGATCGCCTACTTTGCCGCCCACAATGGCGGCGAAGCGCAACTGCAGCGGCTGATCGCCCACCTCAACGCCGAATACCCCGACATCCCGGTCATCCTGGACGCCAAACGCGGCGACATCGGCAGCACCGCCCAGCAATACGCCTGCGAAGCGTTCGAGCGCTTCGGCGCCGACGCGGTGACGCTGAACCCCTACATGGGGCGCGATTCCGCCGACCCGTTCCTGCAGTACAACGACCGCGGCTGCATCTTCCTCTGCCACACCTCCAACCCCGGCGCACGCGATTTCCAGGAACTCGACGTGGGTGGAGAGCCGCTGTATCTGCGCATCGCCCGCACCATCGCCCGCGACTGGAATACCGATGGCAACTGCGCGCTGGTCGTGGGCGCCACCTACCCGCAGGAACTACGCGCCATCCGCGCCGTCGTCGGCGACATGCCACTGCTGATCCCCGGCGTCGGCGCCCAGGGTGGTGACGTGCAGGCCGTCGTCGAAAACGGCGCCACCGCCGACGGGACCGGCCTGATGATCAACGCCTCGCGCGGCATCCTGTACGCCAGCCGCGACGCCGACTATGCCGAAGCCGCCGCCCGCGCCGCCCGCACCCTGCGCGATACAATCAACCGCTGGCGCTGACGCACGCGCCGCGACCGGAACCCCCATGTCCAGCCAACCCGCCATCCCCGACGGCAGCAAGTTCGTCACCCCACAGGGCACCACCGCGATCAAAAGCGGCATCAAGCCCAACGCCAACAGCACCGTCCCGGACGTGGACCGCAAGCCGCCGTGGCTGCGGATCAAACTGCCCAGCGGCGCAGCCTACGAATCGGTGCAGGACATCGTGCGCCGGCACCGGCTCAACACCGTCTGTGCCGAGTCGCGCTGCCCCAACATCGCCGAATGCTGGAGCAACGGCACCGCCACCCTGATGGTGATGGGCGCGGTCTGCACCCGCGCCTGCAAGTTCTGCGCGGTCGCCACCGGCAACCCGCGCGGCTGGCTGGATCCGGAAGAACCCGCACACGTGGCCGAAGCGGTGGCGCTGATGGGCCTGAAGTACGTGGTGCTGACCTCGGTCGATCGCGACGACCTGCCTGACGGCGGCGCCAGCCACTATGCCGCCTGCATCCGCGCCATTCACGCCCGCTGCCCGGACACCGCCGTCGAAGCGCTCACCCCGGACTTTGCAGGCAACACCGACCATGTGGCCTGCGTGCTCGATGCCGGGCTGGAGGTCTTCGCCCAGAATCTGGAAACGGTGGAGCGCCTCACCCACACCGTGCGCGACCCGCGCGCCGGCTACCAGCAGACCCTGGACGTCCTGGCCTTCGCCAAGCGCCATGCCCCACAGACCCTGACCAAGACCAGCCTGATGCTGGGCCTGGGCGAAACCGACCAGGAAATCGAGCAGGCCCTGGACGATATGCGCAAGGCCAACGTGGACATCGTCACCTTCGGCCAGTACATGCGCCCGAGCAAACACCACCTGCCGGTGCAACGCTTCGTCAGCCCGGATGAATTCCGCGCCTACCGCCAGCTGGCACTGTCCAAGGGCTTCCGTGAAGCCGTCGCCGGCCCACTGGTGCGCTCCAGCTACCGCGCCGAACGGGTGCTGGAAGGCAATAATCTGGGGTTGTAAGGACGGGCGGCACAGTGACCTGCCCCCACAGAGCCGTACCACAGGAAACTAGGTAGAGTCCGTCATTCAGAGAGGACGGACATGCGCAAAAGTCGATTCGCCACGGAACAGATCATCGGGTTCATCAAGCAGGCCGAGGCCGGCATGGCGGTATCGGAGCTGGCCCGGCAACATGGCTTCAGTCCGGCCAGCTTCTACGCGTGGCGTGCGAAGTACGGCGGCATGGAGGTGGAAGACGCCAAGCGCCTGAAGGCGCTGGAGTTGGAGAACAACCGCCTGAAGCGGCTCCTGGCGGAAGCGCACCTGGACATCGAGGCGCTGAAGATCGGCTTCGGGGTAAAACGCTAGCCCCGCAACGCAAACGCGAGGCGGTCCGCCGCATGCTGGAGGCTTCGGCCGTGAGCGAGCGACGGGCCTGCCGCCTTGCGGGGCTATCCCGCGACGCCTTCCGCCATCCGCCCGAGCCGGCACCTGCGACGCAGGCGCTGTCGGCCAGGATCATCGAACTGGCACAGGTGCGCCGCAGGTTCGGCTATCGCCGTCTGCACGACCTGCTGCGCCTGGAGTATCCGACCGTGAACCATAAGAAGGTCTACCGCCTCTATCGCGAGGCAAACCTGGCCGTGCGCCGTCGCAAGAAGATCCGTAGGCCGCCCGGCGAGCGCCAGGCACTGGCTCCTGCTGCCGCGCCCAATGCAGTCTGGAGCATGGATTTTGTCAGCGACGCGCTGGCCAACGGCCGCCGCTTGAAGTGCCTGACGGTGGCCGATGACTTCACCCATGAGTGCGTCAACATCACCGTCGACCATGGCATCAGCGGCGCCTATGTCGTGCGTGCCCTGGATCAAGCCGCCCGGTTCCGCGGCTATCCGCGCGCCGTACGCACCGACCACGGCCCCGAGTTCACCAGTCGCGTCTTCATCGCGTGGACCCAGCAGCACGGCATCGCGCACCTGCTGATCGAGCCCGGACGCCCCATGCAAAACGGCTACATCGAGAGCTTCAACGGCAAGTTCCGCGACGAGTGCCTGAACGAGCACTGGTTCACGTCACTCGCCCAAGCCCGCGACGTGATCAACGAGTGGCGGCGCGACGACAACGAGGTCAGACCGCACAGCAGCTGTGGCCGCATCCCACCCGCCCAGTTCGCTGCCAACCACCGTATCCAAATCCATCAACCCAAAGTACCCTTCAACCCCGGGCTCTCCCAGTAATTGCTGGTATGGCAAATGGGGGCAGGTCACAAACGCTTCTGGCCAGTCAGGCTGCTTGGCGATTTAGCGAGTCAAAAAAATGCCGGCGCTTGCGCGCCGGCATGAATGTACCTCGTTGAAACAAATCGTCAGAAGTCGTACTGCACCTGGAAGCGCACATAGCGCGGGGTGTTGAAGAACTTCGGCTGCCCGTAGTTGTAGTAGTTCCGGACCTGACCACTAGCAGTGATGCCGTAGGTGGTTTCATAGACCTGCGTAGGAACGATCTTGTTGAAAATATTCAACACGTTCACCTGCATGCTGAGACCCGGCAACGAAGCCGGACGATAGATCACGTTCGGGCTGACCGTGATGTTCCAGGGCGTACGACCTGCCGCACCCACCGGGGTGATCTTGGTCGGATCGTTGGGATCGCACGCATGGAACACGCCCGTGTAGCCGTATTGAGTACCGAAGCTACCAAGGCCGCCGCCTAGGCACGACTTGGGCGAACCAGACTGAGCCAGGATGTTGAAGCCCATCTCCCACTCGGGGGTGAACTTGTAGCTGCCGTACACCTTGATGCTGTGACGGTGGTCGTTGAACAGATCTCCGGTCGCACCGTACATGAGCTCCTTGAAATCAAAATCGGAGGTGGTACCGGTGTCATCCTGACCATTGGTGCTCTTGACCAAGCCTTCCAGGTTGCCGTACAGCTTCGACCAGGTGTACGACGCACTGATCGACCACTTTTCGGTCGTCTTATCCGCGCTGAACGTCACCGCCTTGTAATCGCGCTTAGCCTTCGGGCCGAGAGCAGCGGCCGGAATGGTCAGATCGCGAATATGACCATCGACGTTCACGTCCAGACGGATATTCAGATCGCGACCCGGGTTGTACAGATAGCAGCCGGGGATACCGCCAGGCGAGGTCCACTGGTTGGCCCAATTGCTCACGCTGTAACCAGCCGCCACTGCGGCATTGTAGACAGCGCGAACATCACAGGTGTCGTCAATGGCGTTGACGATCTTGCGATAGGTCGCCTTCACACCCAGCTGCCAGCCATCCAGGAAGGAATTTTCCGAATGCATCAGCTGCTGGTAACCGAGGATAAACTCGTTCTGGGTATACGGCTTCAGGTTCTTGTCCGCAACGGCAGCCGCATCAGGCACGCTACCATCTTCGCCGTTATAGACGGCGTTGTAGATGCCGCCACGGTAGAAGCCGCCCAGGATCGGAGCGCCGTTGGCCGGATCGAACGCACCAGTCCACACATACACGTTCTCGGTGTAGTACGAAGCGGACGCCGCACGGAGGGAAACGTTGGCTGCGATCGGCAGCGAGTAGCGGCCCGCGGACGCATACAGCTTGCTGTCACCATTGCCCAGTACGTCCCAGGTGAAGCCGAGGCGCGGCTGCCAGATGTTGTCCTGCTTGACGAAGGTCTTACCCGCACTGTTCTTGTTTTCGAACGAGTCGTTACGGATACCGGCGTAAAGCATGAAGTTGTCGGTGATGTTCCAGTTGTCTTCCAAATACCAAGACTTCTGGTCGATTTCGACGTTACCGCCCGTCGCGAAATAGATACGATCGATGACGATCGTGCCATCCGGAGGATTAGGATCGCCGACTGCGGTGTTATCCAGCAGATTGTAATCTTCGCCGAAATAGTAGATGTCCTGGATGGAGCCTTGGCGCGACTTCCACCTCTCATCGCTATAACCAAAACTCACCTTGTGGTCGCCAAGCTGCCACTCGAAGTCGATACGCCCAGCATCGCGCTTGTTGTAACCACCGGTGATGTCGACCGACGTGGTCGTGGCGCAGGTACCGGGCAACTGGCCACCGAAAGGCGACGCGGCATCGCGGTAGTCAATGACATATGGGCAGCTCGGCGGCTGATTCACATCGCCATAGTAGTAATTCGGCTTGCCGCTCGGATCGATGGTGTAATCCGAATTGGTATTATCCATACGCCCCCACTGGAGGGCCATGGTCAGATTATCGGTCAGATAGCTGGTCCACTTGAAGATATCAGTGTGGCCGCCATTCTCCAGCTTTTCCTGACCGGTGTAAGTGGTCTTGGACAGCGTCGCATCCAGACCGGTCCCGCTGTAAAGTGCGCGATAGTTCCAGTACGTGGACTTGCGGGTATTGTCGAAGCCCGTATATTCGATGTGATTGTTATCGTTCAGATACCAATCAAGCTTCAGCAGCCAGTAGGGCTGCGTGGACTCATAGTCGTTCGCAGTGGTGGAAAGAGAGCTGGAGTACGGCAGCGGATTGCCAGGCGAACCACCGGCGCGGTAGCCGGAACCGCGGGCACCGAACGTAGTCGAATCCGACTTGCTATAGGACGCCAACGCAAAGAAGAACAGCTTGTCCTTGACGATCGGACCACCAGCCCAGATGCTCAGATTGCTGGAGCTGGACTCATTCTGGTCATAGCTGCGCCAGATCGTGCCATCGTTCAGCGCAACCGGCTTCGGCTGCTCGCGCAACGAATTCGGCGTCCAGGTATAGCTGATGCCACCTTTGAACTCGTTGGTGCCACGCTTGACGTTGACACTGGTCACGCCGCCAGTCGAGAAGCCGTAACGGGCGCCATAACCACCGGTCTGCACGTCCAACTGATCGATCGCCTGATACGGAATTTCCGTAAACGACAGGATGTCGTACAAATTAGTGACGTTGAAGCCGTTGACGTAGTAGCTGTTTTCAGCTGCCGACGCACCACCGAACGAAGCCGGCCCGAAGTAGCTGGAGCTAGCCGCAGTGCCCGGGGTCAGCAGTGACACGCTGGTGACATCGCGAGCAACCGGTAAGGTGTTCAGCTGAGTTGCCGTGAAGGTGGTGCGCGTCTCGGTGCTAGTCAGGTCGATCGCATTGATCTGACCGCCCAGGACGGTGATGGCATCCAGGGTGGTGGCCGCACCAGAGGCAGGCTTATTGAAATCGGCGGTCACGGTCTGACCCGCCACCACATTGACCCGCGTGGTGCTGCCGTTTGGCAGCGTCAGCTCATAGGCACCAATCGGCAGCGCCGAGATGCGGAAACGACCCGTGGAATCGACCGGATATTCACGGACGATACCCGTAGCCAAGCTCTTCAGAGTGACCTTGCTGCCGCTTGCTGCCGGCACGTTACCGGCGATATCGCCGGAGGTACTCTGCGCCTGCACGCCGCCCGCAAAGCAGAGACCCAAGGCAACCGCCAGTGCGCTGCGCTTGATCCCCTTGGAAAGATAGTTCGAAGCCATTGTGTGTAACCCCCTTCGGGATGAAGTGACGAGATGATGCTGAACATCAGCTGCCAGGCCGGATGCGGCCAGGCTTCCCGACTATAGAGCAGTCAACAAATCATTAACAAGGGCCTCAGGCCCTATTCAGGAAAGATTTGCGCATTCAGGTTCGGCCGCTGGTCGCCGTGCTGCCCGGTGCGTGGCAGCCCATGCCGGGCGTCGGCATGGGCATGGGCCGGCGCTTACCCCAGCGCCTTGGCGATGCGTTGCTGCTGCTGGCGCAGCGCCGCCGGCAGGCGGGCGCCATAGCGGTCAAGCTCCTGGCCGATGCTGGCCAGCTCCGCACGCCAGCCTTCGCGGTCGAACTCGAACAGGGTGGTGCGGGCTTCGTCGCTCAGCGGCAGATCTTCGAGGTCGAGATCGGTCTGGCGTGGCAGCAGGCCGATCGGGGTGTCGATTGCACTCGCCTGGCCGTTGACACGCTTGATGATCCACTCGAGCACGCGCAGGTTCTCGCCAAAGCCCGGCCATAGGAAGCGGCCGTCCTGCCCTTTGCGGAACCAGTTGACGTGGAAGATCGCGGGCAGGCGGGCGCCGGGCCGGTCGAACGAAAGCCAGTGCGCGAAGTAGTCGGCGAAGTTGTAGCCGCAGAACGGCTTCATCGCCATTGGATCGCGGCGCATGACGCCGACCGCACCGGTGGCAGCGGCGGTGGTCTCCGATCCCATCGAGGCTCCAATCAGCACGCCGTGCGCCCAATCGCGGGCCTGGAAGACCAGCGGCACCAGGGAGGCGCGCCGACCACCGAACACGATGGCGCTGATGGGTACGCCCTGCGGATGCTCCGCCATCGGCGAATACGAGGGGCACTGTTTCGCGCTGACGGTGAACCGCGCATTGGGATGCGCCGCCGGGCCGTTGGCCGGGTCGTACGGACGGCCGCGCCAGTCCACGGCGGGCAGCTTGCCGTCGTCGATCCCCTCCCACCAGGGCTGATGATCCGCCGTCAGCGCGACATTGGTGAAGATGGTGTTGGCCCGGATCGTGGCCATCGCGTTCGGGTTGGAGCGTGCCGAGGTGCCCGGTGCCACACCGAAAAACCCGGCCTCCGGGTTGATGGCATACAACCTGCCGTCCGGACCGGGCCGCATCCAGCAGATGTCATCGCCGATCGTCCACACCTTCCAGCCAGCGCGGCGGTACCGCTCGGGTGGGATCAGCATGGCCAGATTGGTCTTGCCGCAGGCCGAGGGGAACGCGGCGGCAATGTAGTGCACCTGCCCGTCGGGCGTTTCCACCCCGACGATGAGCATGTGCTCGGCCAACCAGCCCTCCTGCCGGGCCTGCCAGGAGGCAATGCGCAGGGCGTGGCATTTTTTGCCGAGCAGGGCATTGCCACCATAACCGGAGCCATACGACTTGATCGTCAGCTCCTCCGGGAAATGCATGATGAAGCGGCGCTCGGGGTCGAGCTCGCCAATGGAATGCAGGCCCTTGACGAAGTGGCCTTCGCGTTCGATCCGCGCCAGTGCCGGCGCGCCCATGCGGGTCATGATCCGCATGTTGGCCACCACGTATGGCGAATCGGTGATCTCGACGCCGCAGCGCGACAGCGGGGAATCGATCGGCCCCATGCAGTAGGGGATGACGTACAGGGTGCGTCCTTGCATGCAGCCATCGAACAGGGCGTCCATCTTGGCGTGCGCCTCGGCCGGGGCCATCCAATTGTTGTTGGGGCCGGCATCCTCACGCGCGCGAGTGCAGACGAAGGTGAGATGCTCGACCCGTGCCACATCGTCGGGATGCGAGCGGTGCAGATAGCTGTCCGGGTGGGTGTCCGGGTTGAGTGGCAACAGGGTGCCGTCGGCCTGCATCCGGGCCAGCAATGCGCGGTATTCGGCCTCCGAGCCATCGCACCAGTGCACCGCCTGCGGGCGGGTCAAGCGTGCCACCTCGGCCACCCATGTGTTGAGCGATTCGAGTCTGCTGCTCATGCGTCGACATCCTTGCCTGGATCAGGCGCTTGGTGAAATCGATTTCAGATCAGGGCGCAGCCGGGCCCGGCCCGGCCGAAAGGCCGATCAGCCTGGCGGCACCAGAGTGGCCATCATGTGTTCGATGTAGCCGTCGAAGCCTTCGATCGGCTGGCGGTTCTTGAAGCGCGGCAGCTCCAGCTGCAACACACCCACGTACATCGCGTAGGTCATGCGGGCGCGGTTGAGGGCGTCCTTCTGGCTCAACCCGGCCTCACGGAAGCACTTGAACAAAAACCCGATGCGCCGCTCCAGCACGTGCGCCAGCACCGCGTCCACCGCCGGGTGACCAGCCGCCTTGAGCAGTTCGGAATAAATGACGTGGGTCTTGCTGTGCTGGGCGATCAACTTAAACAGAGTACGCAGACGCTCGGTGGGATTGGCGATGGACTCCAGCGCACCGTAGGCGGCCTGCTCGTCGCGCTCCCAGCGCTCAAGCGCCGCTTGCAGAAGGGCATCACGGGACGGGAAGTGCCAGTAAAAGCTGCCTTTGGTCACCCCCAAACGGCGCGCCAGGGGCTCCACCGCCACTGACGCCAGGCCGGCTTCGGCAATCTGGTCAAGCGCTTCCAGAGTCCAGTCTTCGGCGCTCAGGCGGCCGTTGCGAATGGCAGTGTCGGTCATCAAGAAAGAAATCCCTGCGGTGGCTGGGCGCAGTATGCTGAGTTTTCACTCGATTGTTGCGCATTGACAGCTTACATCCAATCGCCATACTAAGGCGTATGGTGGATACGCCGGCACGCCGGCTGGCCGTTTCCCGCCTCCACCGCCTCACCACGTTGCACCAGTTGCCGCGCCACGGGAGCCCCGTCATGAGCATTGCACTGCCTTTTCTCGCCCTGATCCTTGCCACCGCCTTTGCTGCCTATCACCGCCTGCGCCTGGCGGTCTGGGCGGCGCTGGCCGGCAGCCTGCTGGTGGCCTGCGGGCTGCTGGGGGCCTCGCCCACCGCCACTCTGGTGGCTGCCGCCATGCTGCTTCTGGTGGCCGTCCCCGTGCTGATCCCGGCCATCCGCAAGCCATTGCTGACCGCGCCGGTGTTGCGCGTGCTGCGCAAGGCGCTGCCGCCGCTGTCACAGACCGAGCGGATCGCGCTGGAAACCGGCTCGGTCGGCTTCGAAGGCGACCTGTTCAACGGCAAGCCGGACTGGCACAAGCTGCTGGCCTACCCCAAGCCGCAACTCACCCCTGAGGAGCAGGCGTTCCTCGATGGCCCGGTGGAAGAGCTCTGCAAGCGCATCAACGACTGGGAGATCACCCACGTCCACGCGGATCTGCCGCCGGAGCTGTGGGACTTCCTCAAGCAAAACAAGTTCTTCGGAATGATCATTCCGAAGGAATACGGCGGCCTGGGCTTCTCGGCGCTGGCGCATCACAAGGTGATCCAAAAGATCGCCTCCATCTCCAGCGTGGTCAGCGCCACCGTCGGCGTGCCCAACTCGCTGGGCCCGGGCGAGCTGATCCATCGCTACGGCACCCAGGAACAGAAGGACTACTACCTGCCGCGTCTGGCGGCCGGTATCGAAGTGCCCTGCTTCGGCCTGACCGGCCCGTTCGCAGGCTCTGATGCCACCTCGATCCCGGACTACGGCATCGTCTGCAAGGGCCAGTGGAACGGCGCCAACGTGCTCGGGGTCAAGCTGACCTTCGACAAGCGCTACATCACCCTCGCCCCGGTGGCGACGCTGATCGGCCTGGCCTTCCGCATGTATGACCCGGACGGCCTGCTGGGCGACACCAAAGACATCGGCATTACCCTGGCACTGCTGCCGCGTGACACCCCCGGGGTGGACATCGGCCGCCGCCATTTCCCGCTCAACTCGCCGTTCCAGAACGGCCCGATCCACGGCCGCGAAGTGTTCATCCCGCTCAGCCAGCTGATCGGCGGCGTGGCCATGGCCGGCAAGGGCTGGAACATGCTCAACGAATGCCTGGCCGTGGGCCGATCCATCACCCTGCCCTCCACCGCCAGCGGCGGCGCCAAGGCCGGCGCGGTGGTGACCGGGGCCTACGCCCGCATTCGCAAGCAGTTCGGTCTGTCGGTGGGCCGTTTCGAAGGCGTGGAGGAGGCGCTGGCCCGGATCGGTGGCCGCGCTTACGTGATCAGCGCGCTGTCGCAGGCCACGGCCGCGGCGGTGGATCGCGGTGACGTGCCGTCGGTGCCGTCTGCGATCGCCAAGTACCACTGCACCACGGCTGCCCGCGAAGTGTCCAAGGACGTGATGGACATCATCGGCGGCAAGGGCATCGTGCTCGGCCCACGCAACTTTGCCGGCCGTGGCTGGCAGGCCGCGCCGATCGCCATCACGGTGGAAGGCGCCAACATCATGACCCGCAGCCTGCTGATCTTCGGCCAGGGCTCGATTCTCTGCCACCCCTACATCCTCAAGGAGATGCGGGCGGCGCAGGACCCGGACAGCCGGGCCGGGCTGCAGGCGCTTGATGGGGTGCTGTATGCGCACATCGGCAATGCGATTTCCAATGCGGTGCGTTCGCTGTGGTTTGGTCTGACCGGCGCGCGCCTGCAAACCGGGCTGCCGGGCGATGCCTATACCCGCAAGTTCTTCCGCAAGCTCAACCGCTATGCCGCCAACCTGGCCCTGCTGACCGATGTCTCGCTGGGCGCGCTGGGCGGGCGGCTGAAGTTCAAGGAGTCCCTGTCCGGCCGTCTGGGCGACGTGCTCAGCCACCTGTACATGATGGCGGCGGTGCTCAAGCGTCATCACGACGAAGGCTGCCCGGACGCCGACAAGCCGCTGCTGGCCTGGGCCTTCCATAACAGCGTGTACGAAATCGAATCGGCCCTCTCGCAGGCACTGCGCAACTTCCCGATCCGGCCGCTGGGCTGGCTGCTGTGGCCGCTGGTGTTCCCGTGGGGACGGCGCGCAGTGGCACCGGGTGACCGGCTGTCGCGGCGGGTGGCCAACCTGCTGATGAACCCCAACGAGGCGCGCGACCGGCTGGCCGCGGGCGCCTTCCTCACCCCCGGTGACAACAATCCCGGCGGCCGCATCAACAGCTATCTGGCCCAGGCCATCGCCGCCGAGCCGGTGGAGCGCAAGTTCCTCAAGGCGCTCAAGTCCGGTCAGATCACCGCGCTGGAGTTCCCGGCCCAGGTCGAAGAGGCGGTGCGGCTTGGCGTCATCACCGCCGACGAGCGTGCCCAGCTGGAGGCGCTGCGTGCGATCACGCTGGACACCATCATGGTGGACGACTTCGACAGCGCCGAGCTGCGTGCCGCCTGTGCCCCAGCGCCCCATCCCGGCACGACCCGCGCCGTGGCCTGAGTGATTCCGGCCGGGACGTCAGTGCCCGGCCGCTTCGCGCGCCAGCAACTCCGCCTTGCGCGCCACCCCCCAGCGATATCCCGCCAGGGCACCGTCGCTGCGAACCACCCGGTGGCAGGGAATCGCCACCGCCAGCGGATTGGCGGCGCACGCCGCCGCCACCGCCCGCACCGCGCTGGGCCGCCCGATCGCCGCGGCGAGCTGGGCATAGTGCATGGTCTGCCCGGGCGGGATGGCGCGCAGCGCCTGCCATACCCGCTGCTGGAACACCGTCCCGCGAATGTCCAGCGGCAGCGCGCACTCGATTCCCGGCGCCTCCACCATCCCCACGACCTGGGCCACCCAGCGCTCGAACTCGGCATCGGCACCGACCAGACAGACCCGCGGGAAGCGTTCCTGCAGCTCACGTAACAAGGCCTCCGGATCGTCGCCCAGCCAGATCGCACACAGCCCGCGGTCGGTTCCGGCCACCAGCAACGCGCCCAGACTGCATTGCCCCAGCGCGAAGCGGATGCGCTCACCGGCCCCGCCTTTACGGAATCGGGCCGGGGCCATGCCCAGTAGCCCCTCGGCCTGCGCATAAAAGCGGCTGGCGGTGTTGAAGCCGGCCGCAAACGCCGCGTCCAGCACATCCACACCGGGCTGCTGCAGGGCATTGCGCAGGCGCTCGCCGCGCCGGGCCTGGGCGTAGGCGTGTGGCGTCATCCCGGTCACCGTTTTGAACAGGCGCTGGAACTGGCGCGGAGTCATCCCGGCCTCGGCGGCCAGGGTTGCAAGCCGCGGCGGGATCGTCGCGCGCTCGATGCGGCGGCAGGCATTGGCCACCAATGCGGCCGCGGTCGGCCTGTGTCCAGGCAGCGTGTCAGACATGGCACTCATGGCTGCACTGTAGCGGCGACAGCGCCTGTTTGCCTCCCGGTTTTGCCCAGGCTCAACGCAGTTTGCGGAAGGTGAGGTTGTACCGGCAGTCCCCGGTCTCCGGGTGCCAGGCCGGTGCCAGCGGACGCACGCCGTGAAAGCGCATGCGATCCACACCCCCCCAGACCACCACGTCACCATGCACCAGCGGAACCTGCAATGGCCGACTGCTGCGAGTGTCCCCACCCCAGAGAAACACGGCCGGCACACCCAGCGACACCGAGACGATCGGCGCCAGCCGATCCTCCTCATCGCGGTCCTGGTGCAGGGCCATGCCGACCCCGGGCCGGTAGCGATTGATCAGACAGGCCTGTGGCCGGTAGCCGGGGAACCCGGCAGCCTGAGCCGCCTGCTCGGCCAGTGTCAAAAACAGCGCTGGCATCGCCGGCCAGGGCCGGTCGGTGACGGGATCGACCGACACATAGCGATAGCCGCGGCGATCGCTGTACCAGCCGTAGTCACCGCAATTGGTCATCTCCACCCCGATCCGGCGCCCGCCCGGTGTGGTCAACTGGCGGAACGGGGCCTGCGCGGCGATTTGCGCGATCTGGGCAAGCAGCGCCTCCGCACATGCCAGCGCATCGCCATGCAGCACCACCGCCTGCACGCCCAGCGGCGTGCGGGCGCCGGTCGCGGCGACGGCAAACAGATCGCTCACGGCTGTGGCACGAACTCCAGAGCGGTAGGGGTGAGCAGCGGCAGGAGCCAGTGATCCAGCAACAGGAATGCAAACAGCGCCATCAGATACACGATCGAATAGCGGAAGGTGCGCATGGCAAAAAACTCATCGGGCGGATCGAGCAGCCGCCATGCATGCCACAGGAAC
The DNA here is from genome assembly GCF_900129205.1 of Thermomonas hydrothermalis. Taxonomy (GTDB): domain Bacteria; phylum Pseudomonadota; class Gammaproteobacteria; order Xanthomonadales; family Xanthomonadaceae; genus Thermomonas; species Thermomonas hydrothermalis. The sequence continues at coordinate 78,989 of NZ_FQUK01000002.1, forward strand.
ACCGCCCCCAGCACCAGGGCCCCGCCGAGATAGAACAGGCCACTCATGTGCGCCACCCACGGCAACACGCTGGCCACCACCAGCAACACGGTGTACAGCAGGATCTGCCAGCGCGTGTAGGTCACGCCGTGGGTGACTGGCAGCATCGGCACCAGGGCGCGGGCATAGTCTTCACGGCGGAAGATCGCCAGCGCCCAGAAATGCGGCGGCGTCCACACGAAGATGATCAGCACCAGCAGCAGCGCGTGCGCCCAGTCCCACTCGCCCTGCATGCCGGTCACCGCCGCCCACCCCAACAGCGGCGGCACTGCCCCGGCCAGCCCGCCGATCACGATGTTCTGCGGCGTGGCGCGCTTGAGAAACCCGGTGTAGATGACCGCATACCCGATCAGCCCGGCAAAGGTGAGCACGGCGCACAGGGCATTGACCCAATGCAACAGGATCGCCATCGACGCCAACGCCAGCAGCAGGGCAAAGACCAGCACCTGCGGTGGCCGCAACGCGCCAGTGGCCAGTGGACGCTCCGCGGTGCGTGCCATCAGCCGGTCGATGCGGGCGTCGAGCAGATGATTGATCGCCGCGGCACTGGCCGCCGCCAGCCAGATGCCGACACTGGCCGCCAGCATCCGACCCCACGGCCACGGCGCACCGGGAGGCACTGCCAGCAGCATGCCGATCACGGCGGTGAACACGATCAGCGCCACGATGCGCGGCTTGGTCACCGCCCAATACTGCGCCAGGCGCGAAGAACGCTCCATCATCATGGCTCCGGCGGACGCAACCGCGCCAGCAGGCTCACCAGCAGGAACAGCAACAGCACCGCGCCGGCATTGTGCAAAACCGCAAGCGGCAGCGGCAGCGAGTACCAGACGTTGGCGATGCCAAGCCCGGCCTGCACGCACACCATCACCGCCAGCAGCGCGCCCCAGCCGCGTAGCCCCGGTGTGCGCAGCAGGCGCAGCCCGAGCGCCAGCACATAGAGGACCACGACCACCGCCATCATCCGGTGGGTCAGCTGGATGGCGATGCGGGCCGGGTTGTCGAGAATGCCGCCTTCGTAATCCACGCCGATACCGCGCCAAAGCACGAAGCCCTCACGGAAATCATGAGGCGGCCACCAGCTGCCGGCACAGGTCGGGAAGTCCGTACCACAGGCCAGTGCAGCGTAGTTGGCGCTGGTCCAGCCGCCCAACGCGATCTGCAGCGCCAGCAGCAACAGCCCCAGCCCGACCAGCCAGCGCAGCCGGCGCGCATCGGCCGAATACAGCCACCAGCCGGTGGCACGCCAAGCCGTCCACACCAGCAGCGCAAAGGTGGTCAGGCCACCCAGCAGATGCCCCATCACGACGATCGGTTTGAGCAGCCAGGTCACCGTCCACATGCCCAGCAATGCCTGGAAGATGATCACCGCCAGGGTCAGGGTGGACACCCGCGCCAGATCCACGTTCGACCAGCGCACGACCCCAGCCAGCAGCGCCAGTTCAGCCGCCGCGGCCAGTACCGAAGCCGCACCATGCTGGCCGCGCATATACAGCGGAATCGCCAGTGCCACACCCGCTGCCGCGCCCAGCACATGTAACCAGCCGTGCCGACGCCGGCGCGTGGCCAGTAGGGCCAGTGAAAACACCAGCACCCCGAGCAGGCCCGCGATCATCCGATGCACCTGCTCGCGCCAGGCACGCTCGGGGACGACCGGACGGATCGCCAGCGCAGCATGATCCTGCACCTGCGCCGCCGAGGTCGGCCAGGTGGCTTTGCCGTAGCAGGTCGGCCAGTCCGGACAGCTCAGGCCGGCATTGGACAGTCGCACGAAAGCACCGAACACGATCAAGGCAGCCGCGAGCAGCACCGCAAGCCAGGCGATGCGGTGGAAATGCCGGTACAGCACCGGGCGCGACGGAGAGGATGCGGGAACACTCATCAGTTGACCTTCAGCAGTCGGGCCAGATCGCTACGCAACCCGGCCGGATCAAACCCGGAAGGGTAACGCATCACCACGAAGCCATACGGATCGATCAACCAGACCGGATCACCGCGCCCCTCGGCTGGCGCCGCCAGCGCTGCGCGCAGACGGGCGTCGGGGTGAATCGCGCGCACTTCGGGCATACCCTCGGTGGCGATCGGCAATGCCCCCGCCCACACCACATGCACACGTCCGGCCTGCGGCCCAAGCAAGCGCCAGACTTTATCCAGCGTGACGAGTAGGCGCACGCACTCGGCACGCCGCACGCCATCGCACTGTTCCGGCATGACCACGATGCGCCAGGTGCGCGGGCTGTCCTGCCAGCGGTAAACCCCGCCCGCCGTCAGCGTCAACGCATGATCGCGCAGATCGACATACGGGTTCAGCAGTTCGCCCTTGTTCTGCAGACTGGCCGGACGCCAGCCGGAAAACCGCAGTACACCCGCCAGCCCCATGCTGCCCAGGGTCAATGCCAGGATCAGCAGCAGGATCGTGCGAGGCGAACGCCCAGGCCGGGAAGCGTCAGTCATGTCGTTGTCTCCGCAAGGTCAACACCAGCGCCACCACCAGGGTGGCCAGCGCCAGCCCGAACCACTGCACCGCATAGCCCAGATGCCGCTCCGGCGGCAGGGTATTGGGCAGGATGGTCAGATCACGCAGACCCGGTACCCGCATCACGCCGGTATCTTCCGGCTGCACATCCGGATCCAGCCGCAGCACCCGTGGCGCGATGCCGGCATCCAGCCGCAGCGCCGCTGCAAGCTCGGACGGCACCAGCCGGACGGCCAGCCAGCGGCCAGCGGCCTGCCGGGTGAGTGCCGGCCCATGCGCCAGCCCCACCGCCGGCGGCGGTGCCAGCAGGCCACGCACCACCTGGCTGTCCACTGCTGGACAGCTCGCCGCAGGCAGCCGTCGCTGCCCGTCCAGGGGCCACCAGCCGACATCGAGCAATACCGCCTGCCCCCCCGTGTCCGGCTGCAGCAGGCAATACATGCGAACACCAGGGCGTCCTGCATGCACCTGATTGTCCAGCCAGACGGTCGTCTTGCGCAGGGCACCGTGCCCGGCGGCCCAATCGTAAGTCTTTGCGCGTTCGGAATCGGCGGCCCGTTGCAACGGCTGCGGACTCCGACGCTGCGCAGGATCAAGCGCGTGCGCCGCGGCCGCCAGCATCCGCTGTTTTTCCTGCATGCGCGCCAGCTGCCAGTTGCCGAGCGCGGCAAACCCCGACATCAGCAGTAACGCCAGTGCCCAGCCTGCCAGCAGTCGATGATTCCGACTGCTCACCATCCCTCCGCCTGCTGCAATAATGCGCCTACCCGCCCCTTCTCAACTGGCCCGGAGACGCCCGTGAGCGAATCACTGAAACTTCTGCTCATCCTCGGGTTCCTGCTGCTGATCCTGTGGAATCTTGGTGCCGGGCTGTACTACCTGCTGGTCGACAAGGGCGCCAGCAAGCGCACGGTCAACGCTTTGACACGCCGCATCGCGCTCAGCGTGACGCTGATCGTGCTGGTGATCATCGCTATCAAGCTGGGCTGGATCGTACCGCACGGCATTGGCCGCGCACCGGGCTGACGCCGCAGCGCGCCGGCACGCGTCCGGGCCGGTTGGGTCAGAGCACGTAGACGAACAGGAACAGGCCCAGCCAAACCACGTCCACGAAGTGCCAGTACCAGGCCACCGCCTCAAACGCGAAGTGGTTGTCCTTGCTGAAATGGCCTAAGGCACAGCGCACCCAGATCACCAGCAACATCAGGGTGCCCAAGGTGACATGGGCGCCGTGGAAGCCGGTCAGCATGAAGAAGGTGGAGCCATAAATCCCCGACCCCAGGGTTAGGTTGAGGGCGTGATAGGCATGGGCGTACTCGGTGGCCTGGAAGTACAGGAACAGCGCGCCCAGCAGCACGGTCAAACCCAAAAACAGCAGCAGGGTGCCGCGCCGGCCCGCCTTCAGTGCATGGTGGGCGATGGTGACGGTGACCCCGGACGACAGCAGGATCAGCGTGTTGAGCAGCGGCAGGCCCCACGGCGGGATGGTCTGGAAACTGCCACCCACTTGCCCCGGCCCGTTGCTAGGCCAGCCGCCGAAGAAATCCGGCCACAGCAAGGCGTGCGTTGCCACCCCGTGGCCCTCGCCGCTCAGCCACGGCAGCGCAAACTGGCGGGCATAGAACAGGGCACTGAAAAAGGCAGCAAAGAACATCACCTCGGAGAAGATGAACCACACCATCCCCATCCGGAACGACACATCCACCTGCCGGTTGTAGCGGCCCGCCAGCGATTCACGGATGACCTCAGCAAACCACTTGAACAGGGTGGCCAGCAGCAGCGCCAGACCGGCAAAGAACACCGGGCGCCCCCAACTGACGTCATTGAGCCAGCTGGCAAAGCCCAGCATCAGCACGAACATCGAGATCGACACCAGCACCGGGGCTTTGCTGCCGGGCGGGACGAAATAAATGTCCGGATCGTGGTGGCCGTGCGCGGCATTGGTGTTGGACATGGGCGGTGTTTCCAGTCAGTGACGAAGGGTCAAGGGATGGCACGTGCGGCCTGACGCTGACCCGCCGGCGTTTGCAGGGCAGCGGTCAGGACGTCATTTTTGAAGAAGGTGTAGGACAGCGTGATGGTCTTGATATCGGGCGGCAGGGCCGGATCGATCACGAACTGCACCGGCATATCCCGCGATTCGCCCGGCGCCAGCGTCTGTGCGGTAAAGCAGAAGCACTCGGTCTTGTTGAAATACCCGGACGCCCGCGCTGGCGCCACCGACGGCACGGCATTCCCGACGATGGCGCGGTCAGCCGTGTTACGGGCGTAATACAACGCCTGATACGGGCGGCCGACCTGCACCTTCATCACGGTCTGCTCAGGTGCGAACTTCCATGGCAGCTTCGAGTTGACCGCACCGTCGAACTCCACCGTCACCCAGCGCCCGGACGCAGCGGCCTGATGCGCCGCACCGGCGACCGGCCCCTGCTCCAGCCGCACGCCAAACACTTTCTGGCACACCAACCGGTACAGCGGCACCATCGAGAACGCAAACCCAAACGCCAGCAGCGCCACGCCGGCCATGGTCCACACTCCGTGCCCGCGCGCTGCCGCCATCGTCAATGCCCCCGCACCTGGGTCAGCAGAAACGCGGCGTACACCGCAAGCGCCACCACTGCCAGCAGCCAGGCCGTGCGGCGCGCGCGCCGCCGGCTGGCCGCAAGCACTGGATCCTGAGTCGCGGGATCTGACGGCATATGCGGTGTCTCGGCCATGCTGGGAGTCCTCGTGCGGCTCAATGCGTCACGTCGCCGTGGGCCAGGTCTCCATCACGGATCACTGGCGGGCGCTCGAAGGTGTGATGCGGCGCTGGCGAGGGCACCGTCCATTCCAGACCTCGCGCCCCTTCCCAGACCCGCGCCTCGGCACGCGCCCCATGCCGGAGCGAATGCCACAAGATCAACGCCATCATGAACGGGGTCAGGAACATGCCGAAGGCGCCGATCGAGCTGACCAGGTTCCAGTCGGCAAACACCACGCTGTAGTCGGGGATCCGGCGCGGCATGCCGGCCAGGCCCAGGAAGTGCTGCGGGAAGAACAGCAGATTGACGAAGACGATGCTCCACCAGAAGTGGACCTTGGCCCAGGTCTGGTTGTACATGCGCCCGGTCCACTTCGGCCACCAGTAGTAGATGGCCGCAATGATGGCAAACAGCGCGCCCGTCACCAGCACGTAGTGGAAGTGGGCAACCACAAAGTAGGTGTCGTGATACTGGAAGTCAGCTGGCACGATCGCCAGCATCAGACCAGAGAAGCCACCAATGGTGAACAGCACCACGAATGCGATCGCCCACAGCATCGGCACCTCGAAGGTGAGCGAGCCACGCCACATGGTGGTCACCCAGTTGAACACCTTCACACCAGTCGGGATCGAGATCAGCATGGTGGCGAACATGAAGTACAGCTCGCCACCCAGCGGCATGCCGACCACGAACATGTGGTGGGCCCACACGATGAACGACAGGAATGCAATCGCCGCCGTGGCGTACACCATGGCCTGATAGCCAAACAGCGGCTTGCGGCTGAAGGTCGGGATGATCTCGCTGACCACGCCGAAGGCCGGCAGGATCATGATGTAGACCTCCGGGTGACCGAAGAACCAGAAGATGTGCTGGTACATCACCGGATCACCGCCACCGGCCGCATTGAAGAAGCTGGTGGAGAAGAAGCGGTCGGTCAGCAGCATGGTCACCGCACCAGCCAGCACCGGCATCACCGCGATCAGCAGGAAGGCGGTGATCAGCCAGGTCCAGCAGAAGATCGGCATCTTCAGCAGGTCGATGCCCGGCGCCCGCATGTTGAGGATGGTGGCGATGATGTTGATCGCCCCCATGATCGAGCTGATCCCCATCATGTGGATGGCAAAGATACTGAACGCCAGGTTGGCCCCTCCCTGCAGCGCCAGCGGCGGATACAGCGTCCAACCACCTGCGACTGCACCGCCCGGCAGGAAGAAGGTCATCAGCAGCAGGGTGAAGGCGAACGGCATGATCCAGAACGACAGATTGTTCATGCGCGGCAGCGCCATGTCGGGCGCACCGATCTGCAACGGGATCATCCAGTTGGCCAGCCCCACGAACGCCGGCATCACGGCGCCGAAGATCATCACCAGCGCGTGGACCGTGGTCAGTTGATTGAACGTCTCCGGCTTGACGAACTGCAAGCCAGGCTGGGCCAGCTCAAGGCGGATACCGACCGACAGGGCGGCACCGATGATCACCATGACAAAGCTGAACACCAGATACAGGGTGCCAATGTCCTTGTGATTGGTCGAAAACAGCCAGCGCTCGATGAAGCCCTGCGCATGATGGCCGTGGGCGTCGTGATGGGCGACGGCGTCAGGATGGGTGGCGGACATACGGGAAACCCTCTGGAATGCGTGACGTGGATCAACCGGCCTGAACGCGGGCCGGGGGCGGCGGCGTGGTGGCCGCGGTGGCCGCGGCAGCACCGGCCTGTTTGGCTTTCTCCGCCGCCAGCCAGCGGGCGAACTCTTCCTTGCTGACCGCCTTCACCACGATCGGCATGAAGCCATGGTCCTTACCGCACAGCTCAGCACACTGGCCGCGATAGATGCCCGGTTTTTCGATGCGCGCCCAAGCCTCGTTGACGATGCCGGGGATTGCATCCTGCTTCCAGCCCAACGCTGGCACCCACCAGGAATGGATGACATCGTCGGCGGTCAGCACAAACCGCACCTTGGTGCCGACCGGCAATACCAACGCATTGTCAACATCGAGCAGGTAATGCGGCGCATCGGCCGCAGTGACCACCTTGCCACTCTGGCGCAGCGCGTCATGCGTGCGGGCCAGACGACTGGTGAAGCCCACGCCCTCGCCCAGATATTCGTATTTCCACATCCACTGATAGCCGGTGACCTTCACCGTCATCTCGGCATCGCGCACGTCGTACATGCGCAGCAGGCCGCGAGTGGCCGGAAACGCCAGGCCGATCAGGATCAGGATTGGGATTGCGGTCCACACCAGCTCGAGCCGGGTGCTGTGGGTGAAGCTGGTGTCCGGCACAGCACCGCGCGACTTGCGGAACCGGAAGATGGCAATCGCCATGGCGCCAAACACCACCACCCCAATCGCCACGCAGACGATCAGCACGGCCATGTGAGCATCGTAAGCCGCCTGCGCGGTCGGGGTGACCCCCGGCCCCATGTTGAGCTGCCACGGCTGCGGATCGGCCGGCCCTGCCGCCGGATCCTGCGCCTGCGCCAGCAGAGGCAGTGCGGCGCAGCCTGCCGCCAGTGCCAGTTGCTTCAAACGACCGGTTGTCATCACGCCAAGTCCCGCCTGTCCTGTGTTGGTTCCAGTGCTGTACCGGCACGCCGGGTCGCGCTGATCTGCGCTCGGCGTCCTCCCCGTCTGTCAAGAAGCTGAACAGATACCAACGTCTTGACTTGAGTCAAAGATACTGTCGCGCGAAGTGCTCGGCAACCATCCCCGCCGCCCATCCCCCTGACCGACGTTGGGCGCAGCCTGGCCGCGACTACACTATGTGCCTCGCCCAAACCGGCCACGGCCGCATGCACCCGACACCCGCCATCACTCCGATCCTGTCCCCTGAACTGCCCCCGCCACCCGCCGCCACCCGCGCGGCGATCACGGCGGCCTGGGTCCGTGACGAAGCCACCCATGTGCGCGAACTGCTGGAGCAGGCCCGCCTGCCTGACGCCGATCGCGATGCCGCGCAGGCGGTAGCGGCCGATCTGGTGCGCCGGGTGCGTGCCCGCGCCCGCAAGCAAGGCGCAGTGGAAGCGTTCATGCGCCAGTACGACCTCGGCAGCGAAGAAGGCGTACTGCTGATGTGTGTGGCCGAGGCCTTGTTGCGCATTCCCGATGAGGCCACCGCCGATGCCCTGATCCGCGACAAGCTCGGCGAGGCCGACTGGAAGCGCCACCTGGGCCAGTCGGATTCGCTGCTGGTCAACGCCTCGACCTGGGGCCTGATGTTGACCGGCAAGCTGGTCGAACTGGCCGACGACACCCGCCGCGATGCCCATGGCGCCTTCCAGCGCCTGATTGCGCGAGTGGGTGAGCCCGTGGTGCGTCTGGCCGTGCGCCAGGCGATGAAAATCATGGGCCACCAGTTCGTGCTCGGCCGCACCATCGAAGAAGCCCTGGCACGCAGCCGCAAGGGCGAGGCGGCACGCTACCGCTATTCCTTCGACATGCTGGGCGAAGGCGCGCTGACCGCCCCCGATGCCCTGCGCTATCTGGATGCCTATCGCCGCGCGATCCACGCCATCGGCAAGGATTACGCGCCGCACCGCCCGGCCGACCCGGATGCGGTGTTTGCCGCGCCTTCGATCTCGGTCAAGCTGTCGGCCCTGCATCCGCGCTATGAACACGCCAAGCGTGCGCGGGTGCTGAAAGAACTGGGTGAGCGCCTGCTGGAGCTGGCGCAGCTGGCCAAGCAGTACGGCATTGGCTTGACCATCGACGCCGAGGAAACCGACCGCCTGGAGCTATCGCTGGACCTGATCTTCCAGGTCATGGCAGACCCCTCGCTGCGCGACTGGAACGGCTTCGGCATCGTCGTGCAGGCTTACCAGAAACGCGCGCCGTTCGTGATCGACCACATCGTGCACATGGCCGGCCAACTGGGCCGCCGCATCCCGGTACGACTGGTCAAAGGCGCCTACTGGGACGCCGAAATCAAACGCGCCCAGGTGGATGGCCAGCCCGGCTACCCGCTGTTCACCCGCAAGCAGAACACCGACGTCAGCTACCTGGCCAACGCCCGTCGGTTGCTGGATGCCGGCGCTGCGGTCTACCCCATGTTCGCCACCCACAATGCCCACACCATCGCCACCGTGCACCAGATGGCGCGGGTGATGCGCGGCCGCCGTGATTTCGAGTTCCAGAAGCTGCACGGCATGGGCGACGACCTCTACGCCGAGGTGATCCCGGCCGACCGGCTGGACGTGCCCTGCCGCGTGTATGCGCCGGTCGGCAGCCACGAGGACCTGCTGCCGTACCTGGTGCGCCGGTTGCTGGAAAACGGCGCCAACTCGAGCTTCGTCAACCGCATCACCGATGAATCCATCCCGGTGGAAGAACTGGTCCGCGATCCGGTCGAGTTCGTCGCCGCCCTTGAACACATCCCGCATCCGCGCATCCCGCTGCCGGTGGCTCTGTACCGCAGCCAGCACCAGCCACGAGACAACTCCATGGGTATCAATCTTGCCAACGACGATGCACTGCGCAGCCTGGCCAGTGCCATGAATGCCACCGCGATCGGCCAGTGGCGCGCAGCCCCGCTGGTGCCGGGCGCCAATCCCACTGGCGAACTGCAGCCTGTGACCAACCCGGCCGACCGGCGCGAGGTGGTGGGCCACTGGCTGCCGGCCGATGCCGCCACGGTCGAACGCGCCCTGGCCAATGCCGTGGCCGCCCAGCCGGGCTGGGACGCCACCCCGGCCGCCTCGCGCGCCGCCATCCTCGAACACGCTGCCGACCTGCTGGAGGCGCGCATGCCGCAGTTCATGGCCATGTGCGTGAAAGAGGCCGGCAAGACCATCGCCGACAGCGTGGCAGAAGTGCGCGAGGCCGTCGATTTTCTGCGCTATTACGCGCTGCAGGCGCGTGAGCATTTCGCCCCGATCCCCCTGCCCGGCCCGACCGGCGAATCCAACCAGCTGCAGCTGTCCGGGCGCGGCGTGTTCGTCTGCATCAGCCCGTGGAACTTCCCGCTGGCCATCTTCACCGGCCAGGTCGCAGCCGCCCTGGTGGCCGGCAATACCGTGATCGCAAAACCCGCCGAGCAGACCAATCTGGTCGGGTATGCCGCAGTGCAGTTGCTGCATGAAGCCGGTATCCCGCAGGACGTGCTGCAGTTCGTGCCCGGCGATGGTGCCAGCGTCGGCGCCGCGCTGACCCGCGATCCGCGTGTGGCCGGTGTGGCCTTCACCGGCGGTACCGACACGGCTCGCCTGATCCATCGTGCCCTGGCCAATCGCGACAGCGGCCCGATCGCCACCCTGATCGCCGAAACCGGCGGCCAGAACGCGATGATCGTGGACAGCTCCGCCCTGCCCGAGCAGGTGGTCAAGGATGCGATCTCCTCTGCCTTCACCTCGGCCGGTCAGCGTTGCTCGGCGGCGCGCCTGTTGCTGGTGCAGGAGGACATCGCCGACAAGGTCATCGCCATGCTGGCCGGCGCGATGGCCGAGCTGAAGGTCGGTGACCCGGCCCTGCTGTCCACCGATGTCGGCCCGGTGATCGATGCCGACGCCTGCCAGGTGCTCGACGATCACGCCCGCCGCATGGACAGCCAGGCCCGCCTGATCGCCCGCACCCCGCTGCCGCCGGGCACCGAACACGGCACCTTCTTCCCGCCCACCGCCTGGGAACTACCATCGATCGCCCTGCTTGACCGCGAAAAGTTCGGCCCGGCCCTGCACGTGGTGCGCTGGAAGGCACACGAACTGGACGCAGTGATCGACGCCATCAATGCCACCGGCTATGGGCTGACCCTGGGGATCCACTCGCGCATCGACGCCACCGTCGAGCGCATCGTGGCACGCGCCAAGGTCGGCAACATCTACGTCAACCGCAATCAGATCGGCGCGGTGGTCGGCGTGCAGCCGTTCGGTGGCCAGGGCCTGTCCGGCACCGGCCCCAAGGCCGGCGGCCCGCACTACCTGCCGCGGTTTGCCACCGAAAAGACGGTGACCATCAACACCACCGCCGCCGGCGGCAACGCCAGCCTGCTGACCCTAGGCGACTGACCTGCACCCATCAGACCCGCCGCGTCACATGCGGCGCGGTCAGACGCAGATCCCCTGGAAATGAAAAAGCCCCGCCGGAGCGGGGCTTTTTCTTGTCACATGAGACCGCGTGGATCAGAAGCGGTACTGCATCGACACGCCGATCAAGTCGGCATGACCCGAGTACCAGCCCGCCAGGGTCGAAGTATTGCCAGCCGCGGCATCCACCGGCAGGTTGATGCTCGGGGAGTCGATATCGATCCGCTGGTACGCGGCATCGAACGAGAGAGCATCACTGAAGTTCCAAGTGGCGCCCAACGACAACAAAGTGCGGTTGTTATCGGGCAGACGCGGGGTGCGGTAGGTGTCGTGGGTCGGCGTCTTGTCCTTACCGATGCCGCCACGCAGGGTCAGCGCCGGCGACAGATCATACTCGGCACCCAGCGAGTAGAAGTGGGTGTTGCTCCAGTGGAACGGCTCACTGCCCACAATCGTGCCATTGCTACGCTTGATGGTGACGTCCTGCAGCGAATCCCAGCCGGTGTACTGGTAATCGGCCAGCACCCGGAAGTTGTCGGCCACCGCATACTTCACGCTGACGGTGGTGACACTCGGGGTGACCAGACGGGCACCGCCGGGGCCATCGACGAAGCGCGGATCGCTCCCCAGCAGCGCCGGCACGCCGGTGAAATACAGCGAGCCCTTCAGCTCGTGCTTGATCTCCGAGCGATAGCTGACACCGATCGCCAGCCGGTCGGTCGGGGCGAGCTGGGCGCCCACCACGTAACCGATGCTGTTGTCGGCGCCCTTGACCTTGAAGCCGCCATCAAGCGCCTGCGGCTGGAACGGATAGGCAGGATTGAAGCAATTGGCCGGGTTACCGGACCCTGCGCAGATGGCGGTACCGAAGTCGATGGCCTTGGTCAGGGTCGCCTCGGCGCGCTCCCAGATGAAGCCGGCACCGATCGACACGCCGTCGCTGAGCTTGAGCGCCGCCGACAGGGTCAGGTCCATGGTTTTGACGTCAGACTCGATCGCACGGTAGCGGCCCACCCAGCCCTGGTCATACTTGGTGGCCAAACCAAACGGCGCGCCCAGGCTGACACCCAGGTACAGCTTTTCCAGCGCCCCCTGCATGGGGAACACCGCCGACATATTGGGTACCGGGGTCGGGTCGCCCGGGTCGCCACCATTGCCGCCGGTCAAAGGCGCACCGGGATTGTTCAGAATGGTGCCGCCGCCGGTGAACTTGGCGTTGAGATTGATCACGGTCATGTCGGCCTGGAAGGTGTTCTTGTCCAGGTTGACCATGGCCGCCGGGTTGAGCGAGACCACCGAGGCGTCCTTGCCCACCAGGCTGCCGGCGTTGGACTTGCCAAGGTTCTTGACGCTCTGCTCACGCAGCTGGAACCCCGACGCGGCCGCCTGGCCGACGAACAGCGTACCCAGCACGGCCAGCGCCAGCGCCGAAGCGCGGATAGTGCGGTTGTTACCCATCTTGATATGTCTCCGAATGCTTGACGGTAGGGATTTTGTTCTTGCGAACGGCGATATCCTGCCGGCTTCGCAGATTGCGAGTGCGCGCACCGGAGTCCCCCTCCCTGTACGACGCCGTATGTGACTATACCGCATCCACGCACTTTGTTAATCCCTGTCTAACAATCGTCTCTCAACCCACCACAGCGCCATGTTCGTCGCCCTGCCCAGCCGCCCCCGCCGCCAGATTTTGTGGGCCGTCCCGCTGCTCTTTGCCGCACTGTGGTTGAGCTATGTCCTGGCTGCGCTGCACGCACCTGCCGGGCGTCTGGCCTCGGCACTGGACTGGGGCGTACTCAGCGGGGGCCTGGACAGCGTGGCGGACTGGCAGCGCGCCCTGGGTGATGGCCGCGCATTGCGGCTGTTCTCGGCGCTGTTTCTGCACGCCGACTGGCTGCACCTGCTGGGCAACCTGGTCTTTCTGCTGATCTTCGGTGTTGCAGCCGAGCGGGTGATGGGCGGATGGCGTTTGCTGCTGCTGTTCCTGCTCGGCGGCGCATGCGCCAACCTGGCGGCGGTGCTGGCCATCCCAGCACCAGACCGCATCATCATCGGCGCCAGCGGTGCCGTGTCGGCCCTGATCGGCGCCTATCTGGCGCTGTTTCCGGGGGCACGCCTGGGGGTGGTGTTGCCACTCGGGCTGTTCCTGCAGTTCGTGCGGGTTCCCGCGTTCCTGCTGATCGGGCTGTGGGCTTTATTGCAAGTGGGGTTTGCCTATGCCGGGCCCACCTTCGGCGCGGTCGCCTGGCCGGCGCACATCGCCGGCTTTCTGTTCGGCATTGGCTATGCCCTGCTGGCCAGGGCAGCCATCGCCCGCCGGTTGCGACGGGAGCGGGGTTACTGACCGGCGGGTTTGGCCGGTTTTTTCGCCGGCCCCGCATGTTTGCCGCCCGATGCAACCGGCACACCTGCCATCGCTTTCAGTTCGCGCAGCGCAGCCGTAATCGGCGCCGTCCCCGGCAACACCTCGCCCGCGTTGTCGCCTTCCAGAGCACCGGCTTCGGCCGCCAGATGCCCAGGCAGTTCGGCCTCGCTGACCGGCGCTGGCGCTGGTTTTCCGCCCTGCGGGTGCAAGACGACATCGGGCTGGATGCCACGCGCCTGGATCGAGTGTCCGCTCGGGGTGTAGTAGCGCGCGGTGGTGAGCTTGACGGCATCGCCATTGTCCAGTGGCAGCAGGGTCTGCACCGACCCCTTGCCGAAGGTGCGGCTGCCGACCACCCGCGCCCGCCGGTTGTCCTGCAGCGCGCCGGCCAGGACTTCGGCGGCGCTGGCCGACCCTGCATCCACCAGCACGACCACCGGCGCCCCGTGCAGGCGATCGCCCGGGGTGGCTTCGAAACGGGTGGTGCCGATCGCGGCCCGCCCGCGCGTGCTGACGATGTTGCCGTGATCCAGCAGCTCGTCGGCAATCTCGACCGCCCCAATCAACAATCCGCCGGGATTGCTGCGCAGGTCGATCACCAGCCCGCGCAGTGGGCCGGACGCCTGCAGGGCGTCGAGTTGCTTGACGAACTGCGCTGCCGTATCGGCCTGAAAGCTGGCGATGCGGAGATAGCCAAAGCCCGGCTCCAGCAGCCGCCCACGCACGCTGGTGGTGCGGATGGTGTCGCGCACCAGGGTCAGCTCGATTGGCTCGCGCACCCCCTCGCGCAGCACCCGCACCACCACCTTGGTGCCGGCCTTGCCGCGCAACGGCGCCGAGGCATCGTTCTGGCCCGGAATCAGCAGCTTGCCGTCGATGGCGACGATGCGATCACCGCTGCGCAGTCCGGCGCGGGCGGCCGGGCTGTCGTCCAATGGCGCGATGACCCGCAAGGTGCCATCGGGCAGCTGCTGCAGCTCCACCCCGACACCGTCGTAGCTGCCGCGGGTTTGTTCGTCGAACTCTTGCGCATCATCCTTTTCCAGATAGGCGCTGTGCGGGTCGAGGTCGAACAGCAGGCCACGCACCGCCATCTGCATCAGGCGGTGATCATCGACCGGATCCACGTAGGCCTGCTTGATTGCGTTGTACACGGTGACATAGCGACGGATCTCGGCAAGCGGCACCTTGGCGGCGGCCAGCGCGGCGACATCTTCGCCATCGTCATCCTGAGCCTGTGGCTCCCCGTCTGCATCCTGTGTGTCGGCATCCGGCGGCGCTGGCGTCGCGACCGGAGCAGCCTGCCCCTGCACAGTCGTCTGCGCTGGCGGGGTTTGCGCGGCCAGCAGGCCCGGCATCACCGCCAGGGCCAGGGCAATGCACAGGGAAAGGGGATTGCGTGGCATGACTTACTCTCGATCAAAAAGACGAAGACGGCGGCTGGACGGATCTGCCAGGGACGAGTGTCGAGGATCATGCAACAACCCGCCATGACCACGCCCCACCGCGACCGGCCGCGCTGTACCGCAGGCGCTCATGGCCGACCCAGCCAGACGGAAGGATCCACCGGATTGCCATTGCGGCGCAGCTCGAAGTACAGCGCAGGCGTCTCCTGTCCACCGGTGCTGCCGACCGTGGCGACGCTGTCGCCGCGGCGAACCGACTGCCCTGGCTTGCCCAGGAGTGCTGCCACATGGGCATACAGGCTCATGTAGCCGTTGCCGTGGTCGATGATGAGGATGTTGCCGTAGCCGGTCATCCAGTCGGCAAACACCACCGTGCCATCGGCCACCGCGCGCACCGGCGTGCCCGCCGTGGCGGCGATCAGCACACCATCGCTGCGCCGGCCATCGGGCATGCGCCCGCCATAACCGGCCAGCAGGCCACCGGCCACCGGCCAACTGGCGCCGCCCACCTGCCGGCTCGGCTGCAGCGGCCTGGCTGGGGGCGTGACGACCGGCGCGCCGCGTGCGCGGGCCTGCCGCTCGGCTTCGGCCTTGGCGCGCGCCTGTCGCTCGGCCTCGGCAGCAGCCGCACGCAGGCGGGCCAGCAGTTGCTGCAAGGCGCGTGCGTCCTGACCTAGCGCCTGCTCGCGGGCACTGCGGTCCTGATACTGACGCTCCAGTTCGGCCAGCAGCTCGGCACGCTGCTGGCGGGCGTGCTGCAACCCGGCCAACTGCCGGGCCTGCTGCTGGCGTGCGGCATCCAATGCCTGCTGGCGCGTTTCGATCTCGGCTTCCAGCGCCTGCAGACGACTGATTTCGCCGCTGAGCGTGCGCACCCGCTCGACCTGGGCACGCTGCAGATAGCCTTGATAGGCCAGCTTTTGTGCCGCCTCATCGACCCGATCCTGCGCCAGCAGCGCCTTCAGGGCCGGTGCGTCGCCGGTCGCCTGGGCGGCGCGCAGCAGGCGGGCCAGCTCGGCTTTGTGCGCATCCAGCGCGCCCGCCTGGCGGGCACGTTCGGCTTTGAGTCGCGCCAGTGCGTCGGCATCGGCCTGCAGCTGCGCCTGGGTGTCCTGCAAGGCACGCTGCAACTGCGTGATCTGCTGTTCGACCTGACGCAGCCGCTGACTGACCTGCCCGCGCTGGCCTTCCAGCTGGCGCCGCTGCGCCGATACCTGACGCAGCTCGCTGCGGACGCGCTTGAGCGTCTGCTCGGCCTCGCGGGCATCGTTGACCGCCTGTGCCACTGCGCCTGCAGGCAGTGCCAGCAGGGGCAGCACACACACGAAGATGGCGGCATGGCGTCGCATCACACCGGCACGAGCAGGCTCTGCCCGGTCATCTCGATGGGCTGTGGCAATCCCATCAAAGCCAGTAGGGTCGGCGCCACGTCGCGTAGCGCCCCCTCCTCCCGCAACGCCACCCGCCGGTCACC
Organism: Thermomonas hydrothermalis; assembly: GCF_900129205.1. Taxonomy (GTDB): domain Bacteria; phylum Pseudomonadota; class Gammaproteobacteria; order Xanthomonadales; family Xanthomonadaceae; genus Thermomonas; species Thermomonas hydrothermalis. The sequence continues at coordinate 95,507 of NZ_FQUK01000002.1, forward strand.
GACATAAACCAGTGGCACCGGGCCCACGGTGTGGGCGGTATGCGGTTGGCCGGTGACCGGGTCGCGCATCATCTCCAGATTGCCGTGGTCGGCGGTGATGATGAGCGCCCCGCCTGCCGCACGCACGGCTGCCACGATTCTGCCGATCGCCTGATCCACGGCTTCGGCCGCGCGGATCGCCGCTTCCAGCACACCGGTGTGCCCCACCATGTCGGGGTTGGCGATGTTGCAGATGATGGCATCGAAGCGGCCGCTGGCAATGGCCTCGACCAGCCGGTCGGTGAGCGCGGGACAGCTCATTTCCGGTTGCAGATCGTAGGTGGCCACCTTCGGGCTGGGGATCAGGATGCGCTCCTCGCCGGGGAACGGCTCCTCACGCCCACCGCTGAAGAAGAAGGTGACATGCGCGTATTTTTCGGTCTCGGCAATGCGCAGCTGGGTCAGACCGGCGTTTGCCACCACCTCACCGAAGGTCTGCCGCAGATCCTCCGGCGGGAAGGCCACCGAGGCTGGCAGGCTGGCATCGTACTCGGTGAGACAGACAAACCGTGCCAGCGCCGGGCGGCGTGCCGTAAAGCCGGAAAACCCCGGCGCCACGAACGCGGCCGTCAGCTGGCGCGCCCGGTCGGCCCGGAAGTTCATGAACACCACGGCATCGCCATCACGCATCGGCTGGGCACCGGCGAGCACAGTGGGCGCGACAAACTCATCAGTCTCGCCGCGCGCATAGGCTGCCTGCAACGCGGTCAGGGCATCGTCAGCGCGATGCTCGGACTCGGCCTCGACGATCGCCTGCCAGGCACGCGCCACCCGTTCCCAGCGCTTGTCGCGGTCCATTGCGTAATAGCGCCCGCAGAGTGAGGCCACCCTGGCATTGCCCAGTTGCGCGCACAGTGCCTGCAAGGCGCGCAGGCTGGCCTCTGCCGATTGCGGCGGAGTATCGCGGCCATCCAGGAACGCATGCACCGCCACCTGCGCCACACCCGCCTGGTGGGCCAGTTCGAGCATCGCAAACAGATGCCGCTCGTGGCTGTGCACACCGCCGGGCGACAGCAATCCCATCACGTGCAAGGTGCCGCCATTGTCCTTGACCGCGGCACAAGCGGCCGTCAGCTCCGGATTGGCAAAAAAGCTGCCGTCCTCGATCGCCGCATCAATCCGGGTCAGATCCTGATACACGATCCGGCCGGCCCCGAGGTTCATGTGGCCGACTTCCGAGTTGCCCATCTGCCCGTCCGGCAGTCCGACATAGCGGCCCTCGGTGTGGATCAGGGTATGCGGGCAGTGTGCGAGCAGGGCACGCCAGTTCGGCAGATTGGCCAGCGCCAGGGCGTTGTCGGCGGTCTCCTCGCGGTGACCCCAGCCATCCAGGATCAGCAGCACGACAGGTTTGGGGCGCGATGCGGGTTGGGACACGGCAAAGCCTGCAACAGTGACGGAATGCGGATTGTAGCGATGCCGACGTGCCCTGCCGGGCGGCTGCCTCTCCGCCAACACTGGCTAGAATCACCCTTCACCCTTGCGGAGCCTGCCCATGCGAACCTCCCCGTTGTTGCTCGCCATGCTGCTGTGCGCCTGCGCGCCATCCGGATCCGGGCAGACACCGGCCACAGCCAGTGACGTCAGCGCGACCGTGCACACCAGCGCACCGGTCGCCGGTGACCATGCCTTCCAGCCTGATATCACCGCAGCCGATTTCGCCGCCCATGTCGAACAACTGGCTTCCGATGCATTCGGCGGGCGTGGCCCGGGCAGCGCCGGCGAGCAGAAGACCATCGAGTACATCAAGCAACAGTTCGCTCGCATCGGCCTGCAGCCCGGCAATGGGGAATCCTGGGTGCAGACCGTGCCGATGCTGCGCACCACCGCCCATCCGGATGCAGTGCTGCACCTGAAGATTGGTGAGACCCGCCAGGATCTGGCCTTCGGCACCGACATGGTGGTGGGCACCCGCACCGGCCAGACCCGCGTGGACATCGTGGACAGCCCGCTGGTGTTCGTCGGCTATGGCGTGGACGCGCCGGAGCGTGGCTGGAATGACTACGCCGGGGTGGACGTCAAGGGCAAGACCGTGGTGATGCTGGTCAATGACCCTGGATTCCACACCCATGACCCGCGCCTGTTCGACGGCGAACGGATGACCTACTACGGCCGCTGGACCTACAAGTTCGAGGAAGCCGCGCGCAAAGGAGCCGCTGCCGCGCTGATCATCCACGACACTCCGGGCGCCTCGTATGGCTGGGAAGTGGTCCGCAATTCCTGGTCTGGCCCGCAATACGACCTGCGCGTGGAAGACGATCCGGCCCCCCGCCTGCCGATCCAGGGCTGGATCACCGGCGAAGCCGCCGAGGCCTTGTTCAAGGCAGCCGGGCTGAATCTGGCCCAGTTACGCGCCGCCGCCAGCCGGCCCGGTTTCCGCCCGGTCGCGCTGCCCGCCACGGCGTCCGTGCGTCTGGACAGCACCGTCAGCACCGCCGAATCACACAACGTGCTCGGCCTGCTGCCCGGCAGCCAAGCCCCGGACGAAGCCATCCTCTACATGGCGCACTGGGATCACCTGGGCACCCACGAGGGCGAGCCCGGCGACAACATCTACAACGGCGCCGTGGATAACGCCACCGGCGTGGCCGGCATCCTCGAACTGGCTGAAGCATTCCGCCATGCCAAGACGCCACCCAAGCGCTCGATCCTGTTCCTGGCGGTCACCCTCGAGGAGTCCGGTCTGCTCGGCTCGAAGTACTACGTCACCCATCCGGTGATCCCACTGGCCAAGACCGTGGCAGTGATGAACATCGATGCCCTGGCGCCGATTGGCAGGGCGCGCGACATCACCGTGGTCGGCAAAGGCAATTCCGAACTGGAGGATCTGCTGGCGCAAGCCGTGCGCGCCCAGGGTCGCCGCCTGAGCGAGGAATCCAACCCTGCCGCTGGCTATTACTTCCGGTCCGATCACTTCAACTTCGCCAAAGCCGGCGTGCCGGCGCTCTACATCGACAGCGGCGAAGACCTGCGGGAAGGCGGCCGCGCCGCCGGCGAAGCGGCCACCCGCGACTACACCACGCACCGCTACCACACCCCGGCCGATCAGTTCGATCCCGCCACTTGGAAGTTGGACGGCATCGTCGAGGATCTGCAGGCCCTCTACACCGTGGGCGATCAACTCGCCAATAACGGGCAGTGGCCCAATTGGCGCCCCGGCAACCCGTTCAAGGCCGCCCGCGACGCCATGCGTCCGCAGGCCGTCCCGCCGCCGGCGCCAGCCAAGCCTCGCTGAGACCCCACAGCCCTCCACCCGGCCGCCGATCCCGGCCGGGTGGAGTGGGCAGACCGACACGCGGCTGCCTGCAAAGACAAGGGCGTCCTGCCCATCCATCCTCCTTGCGATGGCCTTCCATGCTCGGCACGCCCGATGACCGTTTGATGACCCAATTGCATTTGCGCGATGACGCCGGCTGCCGCTACAGTGGCGGCATGGACCGGGCGATTCCTTCTTTCGAGCATGGTTGGCGATGGTGGCGTGGCAATGCCGCTTCGTCCGTCCCCATGCATTCTCTGAAGGCCCCGCTCCGTGACCACGCACGATCAATTCCAGCAGTCCGCCGCTGACGGTTTCACCCTCGTCCCGGTCGTCCGGGAAGTTCTGTCCGATCTCGACACGCCGCTGTCGGTCTATCTGAAGCTGGCCGACGGGCCGCATACCTACCTGTTCGAATCGGTCGAAGGCGGCGAGCGCTTCGGGCGCTACTCCATCATCGGCCTGCCGGCGCGGCGGGTGTACGAGTTCCGTGGCCATACGCTGTCCGTGCGCGAACACGGCGAAGTGGTGGAAACGCGCGACGTGGCCGACCCGCTGGCCGAGGTCGAGCGTCTGCGCGCCGCCCACAAGGTGCCGCAACTCGAAGGACTGCCCGGCTTCACCGGCGGGCTGGTGGGCTGGTTCGGCTTCGAATGCATCGAATACATCGAACCGCGCCTGCGTGCGCAGACAAAGCCGGACGAACTCGGCACGCCCGACATCCTGCTGATGCTCAGCGACGCGCTGGCGGTGTTCGACAACCTCAAAGGCCGGCTGTACCTGATCGTCCACGCCGACCCGCGCGAGCCGCAGGCCTGGGCACGCGCCAACCGCCGGCTGGACGCGCTGACGCATCGCCTGCGCCACGGCGGCGCGCCCTATCCCGAAACCCTGCAGCCCAAGGCGCTGGACGAAACCGACTTCGTCAGTGGCTTCACCCGCGAGGGTTTCATCGCCGCAGTGGAGCAGGTGAAGGACTACATCCGCGCCGGCGACGCCTTCCAGGTCGTGCTCAGCCAGCGCCTGAGCGTGCCGTTCCACGCCCGCCCGGTGGATGTCTACCGCGCCCTGCGCGCGCTGAACCCGTCGCCCTACATGTATTTCCTTGATGTGGGCGGAACCCAGGTCGTGGGCTCTTCGCCGGAGATCCTGGTGCGCCTGCAGGGCGGCAAGGTCACGGTGCGACCGATCGCCGGCACCCGCCCGCGCGGCCGCACGGCGGCAGAAGACCAGGCGCTGGAAGCCGAGCTGCTGGCCGACCCGAAGGAACGCGCCGAGCATCTGATGCTGATCGATCTTGGCCGCAACGACGTCGGCCGCGTTTCCCAGGCCGGCAGCGTCGAGGTCGGCGAGCGTTTCGTGATCGAGCGCTACAGCCACGTCATGCACATCGTCAGCGAAGTGACCGGCCGCCTAAAGGACGGGTTGAGCTATGCCGACGTGCTGCGCGCCACCTTCCCCGCCGGCACCGTGTCCGGCGCGCCGAAGATCCGCGCGCTGGAAATCATCCGCCAGTTGGAGCCGGTCAAGCGCAACGTGTACGCGGGCGCGATCGGCTACATCGGCTGGCACGGCGATGCCGATACCGCCATCGCCATCCGCACCGCGGTCATCCAGGACGGCCGCCTATACGTGCAGGCCGGTGCCGGCATCGTCTACGACTCCGACCCCGCGATGGAGTGGGACGAGACCATGAACAAGGGGCGCGCGTTGTTCCGCGCGGTGGCGCAGGCGGCGAAGGGGCTGTAAGCGCCTGCATTAAAAAACGTTCATCCGGCGGCAAGCGCGCGGTGAGACCCGCAGGCGCATCCTGCACCTGCACTGGGAAGCCTCCCAGCCCGCCCACTCCAACGAGGATTCCGCGATGAAGACCCTGAGCAAGACCCTGATCGGCCTGACCCTGGCTGCTCTGGCCGGCACTGCAGCCGCCGCCGTTCCTGCCCAGTCCAACAGCAGCGCTACCCCGTCGGCCAGCGCCAGCAGTGATGCCAAGCCGGCCATGCACAAGAAGCACCATCGCAAGCACCACAAGCACGGCAAGGCGCAGGCCGCCGCGCCGGCCAATGCAGCCAACAGCGCACCGACCAAGAAGTAAACCGTCCGTTCCTCTGCGTGCAGGCGGCCGTCTGCTGACGGGGCTTCTCCCACCTCACTGCTCGGCCGCCTACAGCTTGTAATACCCCGCGGCAGCCTGCTTGCGGGGTATTCTTTTTCCAGGAGGGCCCATGCGCATTCTGCTGGTCGAAGACGATGCCCACACCGCTGCCTTCATCAGCAAAGGGCTGCGGGAGGACGGTCATAGCGTGGATCACGCCAGCGACGGGAAGCAGGGGCTGTTTCTTGCCACCACCGAACCCTACGACGCATTGGTGCTGGATCGCATGCTGCCCGGGTTGGACGGCATGACCTTGCTGCGCACCCTGCGTGGTGCCGGCAATTCGGTGCCAATCCTGATGTTGACTGCCCTGGGCGAGACCGACCATCGTGTCGAGGGGCTGCGCGCCGGTGCCGACGACTACCTGGTCAAACCATTTGCCTACGCCGAACTAAGTGCACGCCTGGACGGCATCGTCCGTCGCAGCCAGCACAACGAACGCGAACCGACCCGGCTCAAGGTCGGTGATCTGGAACTGGATCTGCTGGCGCGCCAGGCGCAGCGTGAAGGTCGCCGGATCGAGCTGCAACCGCGCGAGTTCCGCCTGCTGGAATACCTGATGCGCCATGCCGGCCAGGTGGTGACCCGCACCATGCTGCTGGAGAGTGTGTGGGACTACCACTTCGATCCGCAGACCAACGTGATCGACGTCCACATCAGCCGGCTGCGGCAGAAGATCGACCAGGGCTTCTCTCGACCCATGCTGCACACCGTGCGTGGTGCCGGCTACCGGCTCTCGGAATGAAGCGCTTCCTGCCCTCCACCAGCGCCCGCCTGGCCCTGCTGGTGATGGGCAGCTTTCTGGCGGCGGTGGTGCTGATCGGTGGCGGGCTGTATTACGCAGTTTCCAGCCTGCTACTGCACGATACCCGCGATCTGGTGCGTGCCGATGCCGTGGCTCTGGTCGATACCTACCGCGAAAGCGGCCGCGCTGGGCTGCTAGCAGAGCTGCAGGCGCGCATCCAGGGCGATGACGGCGATCCAGACGCGGTGTATGCGCTCAGCGCCGCCGATGGCAGCGCCCTGGTCGGCCAGCGTCCGGACACCAGCCTGCCAGGGCCGCACGGACGTTGGGTGGAGTTCCGCGAACATGCGTCGGAGTCCGCTGACGATACCCTGCGGGTCATTGCCTTCGAACAGCGCCTGCCCGGTGGCGAAGTATTACTGACCGGCCGCCGGCTACAGGCCCAGGACCGTCTGCTCCGGCTGATGCAGGAGGCCGCGCTGCGTGCACTGTTGATCGCCGCCGTGCTGGCCGCACTGGTGGGCTGGCTGACCTCGCGCTGGGTGGCCCAGCGCCTGCGTGGACTGGAGGCCACCGCCGCCCGGGTCAGCGCCGGCGAACTGGGGCTGCGCGCGCCGCTGGATCACAGCGGCGATGCCTTCGACCAGGTCGCGCATCGGTTCAATGCCATGCTGGATCGGATCGAGGAGCTGCTCGACGGCGTCCGTCACGCCACCGACCATATCGCCCACGATCTGCGTACACCGCTGACACGCTTGCGCAACCAGCTCGAAGAGCTGCGCCAGCAGGCGCTGCCGGAGCCCGTCCAGCTGCGGCTGGAACGTGCCGTCGCCGAAACCGACCAGCTTCTGCAGGCCTTTGGCGCCCTGCTGCGACTGGCCCGCATCGAAGCCCAGACGCTGGACACCGATGCCCCGGTGGTGGATCTGCGCACGGTGATCGACGATGCAGTGGAGTTGTACGCCCCGATCGGTGCCGAGCGGGGCATCCGGCTGGACACCCGCCTGCACGCAACCGCATCCGTCAGGGGCGACCGTGACCAGCTGTTCCAGCTGGTGGTGAACCTGCTCGACAACGCACTCAAGTACGCACCCGCCGCCAGCACCGTGGAGGTGACACTGGAATCGATCCCCTCTGGCATCCGCCTGCAGATAGCCGATCAAGGCCCCGGCATCCCCGAGACCGAACGCGAGCGTGTGTTCGACCGCTTCCAACGGCTGGAAGCCCACCGCGGCACACCAGGTATCGGCCTGGGCCTGAGTCTGGTGCGCGCCATCGCGCGCCACCATGGCGGCCAGGTCACGCTGTTGGACAACGCCCCTGGGCTACGTGTGCAGGTGCTGCTGCCCGCAGCCGCGTGAGTCGCTACCCGGGCTTGGGGTATCCTGCCGGGCCCCACCGGTTCCCGCAGCGCAGTTGCAGGCCGCCATGCTCTTGATGCTCGACAACTACGACAGCTTCACCTTCAACCTGGTCCAGTACCTGCAGGAACTGGGCGCAGACGTGCGGGTGGAACGCAATGACGCACTCACGGTGGACGAGGTCGCGGAACTTGCGCCGCAAGGCATCGTGATTTCCCCTGGCCCCTGCACGCCCAACGAGGCGGGCATTTCGCTCGCACTGATCCAGCAGCTGGGTCACCGCATCCCCATCTTCGGCGTCTGCCTGGGCCACCAGAGCATCGGCCAGGCCTATGGCGGCCGGGTGGTGCGTGCCGGCCGGATCATGCATGGCAAGACATCGAACATCCGCCACACCGGCAAGGGCGTGTTCGCCGGCCTGCCGGATCGCTTCGAAGCCACTCGCTACCACTCGCTGGTGGTGGACATGTCCAGCCTGCCGGATTGCCTTGAAGTCACCGCGTGGACCGAAAACAGCGACGGCTCCATGGAGGCGATCATGGGCCTGCGCCACCGCGAACATCCGGTCGAAGGCGTGCAGTTCCATCCTGAATCCATCCTCACCCAGCACGGCCACGCTCTGCTGAAAAACTTCCTGGAGCGAATCACGCGATGATTACAGCGGCTTCCGGCCCCTGCTTCGATCCCACCCTCCGGCTGTTCGTGGTGCTGCTCGGCGGGGCGCATCCACGTGCTCATGTCGAACTGCACGACGTAGTGTTTGCAGTGGCCGACAGCCTCGCCAACACCCACGCGCAACTGCGGCAGCAGTGGTTTGGCGATGCCAAGGGGCTGCATATCGATGCCTGGATGGAGGTGGATGGCGTTGACGGCTGGCAGGTGCGCCTCCACCCGGAGCCACCGCCGGCCGACGCACCGCGCCTGTATTTCGCCAATCTCGGCGGGTACCTGGACGGTCTGTTCGGCGAAGACCACCGCTATGTGCTGGTGGTGGCCGATACGCTGGCAGACGCCAAGCGCAAGGCGCTGGCCGCAGCCGGGCACAACTGGCACTCGCCGCACCGCGATGCCCTGTTCGAGGTCGATGCCTGCCTGCCGCTCGGCCCGATCGGCGGTTTGCATGTGCACCTGCTGCCCGGCCCGCATGCCGGCATCACCACCGGCAGTGACTACATCCCTCTGTCATAACGCCTTGCCGTCATGCCCATCACGCCGCAACAAGCCCTGCAGCGCACCATCGAGCACCGCGAGATCTTCTTCGACGAGATGGTCGATCTGATGCGCCAGATCATGCGTGGCGAAGTCAGCCCGGTGCTGACCGCCGCCATTCTCACCGGCCTGCGGGTGAAAAAGGAAACCGTGGACGAAATCGCCGCCGCGGCGTCGGTGCTGCGTGAGTTCGCCTTGCCGGTGCCGGTGCAGGATCGCCGCCATCTGGTCGATATCGTCGGCACTGGTGGCGACGGCGCGCACAGCTTCAACATCTCCACCTGTGCGATGTTCGTGGCGGCAGCCGCAGGCGCGCGGGTGGCCAAGCATGGCAACCGCAGCGTGTCGTCCAAATCCGGCAGCGCCGATGCGCTGGAGGCCCTGGGCGCGGTGGTGGAACTGCAACCGGCACAGGTGGCCGACGCGATTGCCCGCACCGGCATCGGCTTCATGTTCGCGCCCATTCACCACCCGGCGATGAAGGTCGTGGCACCGGTGCGGCGCGAGCTGGGGGTGCGCACGCTGTTCAACATTCTCGGGCCGCTGACCAACCCTGCTGGCGCACCGAGCATCCTGATGGGGGTGTTCCATCCTGATCTGGTCGGTATCCAGGCGCGGGTGCTGCGCGCACTTGGCGCAGAGCGCGCGCTGGTGGTGTGGGGCCGCGACGGCATCGACGAAATCTCCCTGGGCGCCGCCACCCTGGTGGCGGAACTGCGCGACGGCCAGGTGCGTGAATACGACATCCATCCGGAAGATTTCGGTATCGCCATGTCGGCCAGCCGCAACCTGAAAGTGGACACTCCCGAACAATCGATCGCCATGCTGCGCGGCGTGCTGAACGACCAGCCCGGCCCAGCCCGCGACATCGTTGCTCTCAATGCCGGCGCTGCGCTGTATGCGGCTGGCATCGCCGACAGCATCGCCGATGGCCTGGCACGGGCGCGCGCCGTGATTGCCGATGGCAGCGCCCGTGCGCGCATGCACGACTACATCGCCACGACCCGGACACTGGCCGGGCTGACCTGACCCCACTCTCCCGACACCCTCGTGAGCACCATTCTCGACACCATCCTGGCCCGCAAGCATGCTGAAGTGGCGGAACGTGCCGCCCACCTGCCGCTGGCCGATCTGCAGGCACGCCTCACCTCGGCACCGCCGGTACGCGGGTTTGCCGATGCGCTGGCCACACGCATCGCATCCGGCCAGCCCGGCGTGATCGCCGAGGTGAAAAAAGCCAGCCCCAGCAAAGGCGTGATTCGCGCCGACTTCGACCCGGCGGCGATCGCCCGCAGCTACGCTGCCGCCGGTGCAGCCTGCCTGTCGGTGCTGACCGACATCGATTTCTTCCAGGGCAGCGATACCTACCTGCAGCAGGCACGCGCCGCCTGCGGGCTACCGGTGCTGCGCAAGGACTTCGTGATCGATCCCTACCAGATCTACGAAGCCCGCGTACTGGGCGCAGACTGCGTGCTGCTGATCGCCGCCGCGCTGGACGACACCCGGCTGTCCGAGTTCGCTTTCCTCGCCGCCGAACTAGGCATGGATGTGCTGGTGGAAGTGCACGATCTCGACGAACTGGAGCGCGCTCTGCCGGTGCCGGCGCGCCTGCTGGGCATCAACAACCGCAACCTGAAGACGTTCGAGGTATCGCTGCAGACCACGCTGGACCTCAAGGCAGCGGTGCCTGCCGATCGCCTGCTGGTGACCGAAAGCGGCATCCTCACCCGCGCCGATGTCGCCTGTATGCGCGAAGCCGGCGTGCATGCCTTCCTGGTGGGTGAGGCCTTCATGCGCCAGCCGGATCCAGGGGCGGCGCTGCAGGAGCTGTTTGCATGACAGCGGCCGCGCCTGATGCCCGCGCCGATGCCCCGCTGGTGGTGTTCGATTTTGACCACACGCTCTACCACGGCGATTCCGGCAGCCACCTGTTCCGCTGGCTGATCGAACGCGCCTGGTGGCGCCGCCTGCTGGCGCTGCTGCTGGCGCCCGTAGCCGGCCCGCTGGTGGCATTCCTGCCGACCCGTCGTGCCGGCATTTCCGCATTCGTCTGGGCCGGCACGCTAGGCGTGCACGACCAGCGCACGCTCGACGCCCTGATCGACCACTACGTGCACACCCATCGCCACGCGCTGCAGGCACGGCTATTGCCACAGGCCCTGGAGGTGCTGCGCCAGCATCGTGCGCATGGGGATCGGGTGGTGGTGGCCACCGGCGCGCCACCGATGCTGGCACGGGCGATCCTGGCCGGTGCCGCCGATATCGAGGACGTGCCGGTGATCGGCACCCGGCTCGGCCCACACTTCGGCGGCATGGTGGCAGAGCGTCACTGCCACCACCGGATGAAGCTGCGCATGCTGCACGACGCCGGCCTGACCGGCCCGATCGCCGTGGCCTACTCCGACAGCAGCGCCGACCTGCCGCTGTTGCAGGCAGCCGCCCGGCCGGTCGTGGTCAACCCCAAACCCGGCCGGGTGCGCATGTTCCGGCGCGTCCTGCCGCCCAGCACACCGATCCTCAACTGGGGCTGCCCTGGGCGCGGCGGTGAACCGGTCGCCACACCGGAAGCGGTCAGGCCGATCCCAAAGGCTTGACGAAACGCACCGAGCTGTCGCTGTAGCCGCAGGCGCGGTAGAAGGCGTGCGCCTCAGTCCGCTGGGCGCCGGAGGTGAGTTCGATCCGCGCCGCGCCCCCCGCCCGGGCACGACGCTCGGCCTCTTTCAGCAATGCCCGGCCAATCCCCTGCCCCTGGGCACTGGGCGTGACCACCAGCGCCGTGACCCGGCAGGTGGTGGTGCCCAGTGGCAGGTAGTACATGAAATCCAGCGCAACCAGGCCGCACACCGCCCCCTGCCGTCGCGCCAGCACCAAGGCCTGGCGATCGTTGGCGAGAATCGTGCTGATCCGTTCGGCGGCATCCTGGATGTCGCACGGGTAGCCCAGCTCACACAGCAGACGGGCGACGTCATCGGCATCGGCCGGCACCGCATTGCGCAGATCCACGTCCAGATCGGGGCCGGGAGAAAACGCGTGGCTCATGCGCAGGATCACCTTCTGTTCTATCGCGTGCCGTACAGCACCACGGTCTTGCCGCGGGCATGCAGCTTGCCATCGGCCTGCAGTTTCTTCAGCACCCGCCCGGCCATCTCGCGCGAGCAGCCCACCAGCCGCGCCAGTTCCTGCCGGGAAATCCGCAGGCTCCATCGCGTCTGGTGTGGAACGGGCCGCCGGATGATGTCAGCCTTGGCGGATGCAAGAACAACTCTTCACCCAGGCTTTGGGGCTGACGCCGCCGTGGGCGGTAGACAGCGTGTCGTTTCGTCCGGATGAGGGGGCGATCCACTTCGAGGTGTCGTGCGATACGGCCCGGCTGGCCTGTCCGGTCTGCGGGGCGGCGGACCAGCCGGTGCACGACCGGGTGGAGCGCACCTGGCAGCATCTGCACTTCTTCCAGTTCAAGGCCTTCATCCACTGCCGGGTGCCGCGCGTG
>NZ_FQUK01000061.1 GCF_900129205.1 Thermomonas hydrothermalis
AACTGGAAGAAGTGCAGATGCTGCCAGGTGCGCTCCACCCGGTCGTGCACCGGCTGGTCCGCCGCCCCGCAGACCGGACAGGCCAGCCGGGCCGTATCGCACGACACCTCGAAGTGGATCGCCCCCTCATCCGGACGAAACGACACGCTGTCTACCGCCCACGGCGGCGTCAGCCCCAAAGCCTGGGTGAAGAGTTGTTCTTGCATCCGCCAAGGCTGACATCATCCGGCGGCCCGTTCCACACCAGACGCGATGGAGCCATAATCTCGCCGCAGGTCGTGGTATCCGCCGGGCCAGCACCGATGGTGGACTTCATTCCATTGATCCACGCTATCAAATCCTGGGCGCGGGTATCGGTGCCGGCAATGGCAGAGGCCGTACAGGTTTTGCCGATGTTGTAGTTGGCGGTGGGATTGGCGCGCATCATCTCGATGATGGTGTTGGTCGCCATCACCGCCTGGCTGGTTTCCAGCGCGCTCTGCCCACCCCGCAGGGCAAGCGACTGCATCGCCGCAACACCCAGCAGACCGACGGCCAGCACCAGCACCGAGACCATGACCTCAATCAGGCTCATCCCCCGCATACGCGCCGGCCCCAGCCCAGCAGCCGGCACTCGACGGATACGACTGACATGGACGACATTCACGGACATGTTCCGCCACCATTGACTTTCGAAGAAGACACCACGCCGCTGACCATGACCGTCAGCACGCGTTGATTCATTTCCGGACTGGTGACGGGCATGCACACCGTCACCGTCTGCTGGTTGTCGATCAGGCCCGAGGGCTTGAACACGATGCCCGCCGCCGGACCGCTGATCTGCACGCCCCCGGCGACCACATTGCTGCGGATGACGTCGTCCGTGCCGGTGGTGTTGTCCCGTCCACGCACCACCCACCCGCTCCAGCTGGAACTATTTGCACACGTCGAGCCGTCCGTGCTCGGGCAAACCGTCACCCGGGCATTGCGCCGGATGGCCTCGGCCCGGGCCAGCTGCAGCGAGGCCACCATTTCCTCGGCCTGGCCATTGAGCCGACTGTTGTTGATCAACGCCGTCATCGCGGGAACGGCGATCATGGCAAGAATGCCGATGACTGCCACCGTCACCATCAGCTCCACCAGGGTGAAGCCGGCGGACGGGGCGGGCAGGTGCGGGCGGGGACGACGTAGCACGGGACATCCTCGGAATGCGACAGCCTGACCCTAGCGGCGGGGCAACGGGACGTCCAGCCGGGGCCGACGGGCGGCGCGATTTCCGGAACAAGCGGCGGCCCCAACCCGGGCCTTGGAGCGGCTCAGACAGCGGCCACTTCGCCGTAGAGGTCGTGCTCGTCGCTGCCCAGAATCCGCACCTGGGCGAACTCGCCGGGTTTGAGGCCAGCAGTGCGGCCGTCCTGGATCTGCACCAGACCGTCGATTTCCGGCGCGTCCGCCTTCGAGCGAGCAATGGCAAGCTCGCCATCAATGGCATCCACCAGCACCTCCTGCACGCTGCCGACCTTGGCCGCCAGACGCGCTTCGGAAATCGCCGCCTGCCGCTCCATGAAGCGGGCCAGGCGCTCCTGCTTGACCTCCTCGGGCACCGGGTCGGGCAGCGCGTTGGCCGCAGCGCCTTCCACCGGGGAGTAGGCGAAGGCGCCGACGCGATCGAGCTGCGCCTCATCGAGAAAGTCCAGCAGTTCCTCAAACTCGGCCTCGGTTTCGCCGGGGAAGCCGACGATGAAGGTGCTGCGCAGGGTCAGGTCCGGGCAGGCCGCACGCCAGCGCTGGATCCGTTCCAGGGTCTTGTCCACCGCGCCGGGCCGCTTCATCAGCTTCAGGATGCGGGGGCTGGCGTGCTGGAACGGGATGTCGAGGTACGGCAGGAGCCTGCCCTCCGCCATCAGCGGAATCACCTCATCCACGTGCGGATAGGGATAGACGTAATGCAGCCGCACCCATACACCGAGCGTGGCCAGGCCCTCGCAGAGGGCACGCATGCGTGTTTCGTACATCCCATCGCGCCACGGCCGCGGGGCATATTTGAGATCCACCCCGTAGGCGCTGGTGTCCTGCGACACCACCAGCAGCTCCTTGACCCCACCCCGCACCAGTGCCTCTGCCTCGCGCAGCACCTCATCCACTGGCCGCGACACCAAATCGCCGCGCATGGACGGGATGATGCAGAAGCTGCAGCGGTGGTTGCAGCCCTCGGAAATCTTGAGATAGGCGTAATGCTTGGGGGTCAGCTTCAGGCCGTGGGCGGGCACCAGATCCAGAAACGGGTCGTGCTTGGGCGGCAACACGGCATGCACCGCCTGCATCACGCTGGCGTAATCCTGCGGCCCACTGATGGCCAGCACGTCGGGGTGCGCCTGCCGGATCAGATCGGCACGCTTGCCCAGGCAGCCGGTGACGATGACCTTGCCGTTTTCCGCCAGCGCCTCGCCGATGGCATCCAGCGACTCGGCCACCGCTGCATCAATGAAACCGCAGGTGTTGACCACGACCACATCGGCGTCGGCATAGGTCTGCACCAGCTCATAGCCCTCCACCCGCAACTGGGTGAGGATGCGCTCGGAGTCCACCAGCGCCTTGGGGCAGCCGAGGCTGACGAAACCGACTTTGGGTTGGACAGACGGGGAAGGCTGTGACATGGGCGCAGGCTGTGCGACGGGACCGCCGGAGGGCCGCGTAGTATACCGGCGGGGCTGCCGGCCCGGCCGCGCAGGCGTACCATCTGGGCAACCGCGGAGGGAGAATCGGCCATGAGCGAATGGATATCTCTGGAAACCCCAACCGGCCGCATCCGGGCCTGGCTGGCGCAACCGCACATACCGCCTCACGGCGCGCTGGTGGTGGTGCAGGAAATCTTCGGCGTGAATGCCCACATCCGGCAGATCTGCGCCACCTTTGCCGAGCACGGCTACGTGGCGATGGCCCCGGCGTTCTTCGATCATTTCGAGCACGATGTGCAGCTGCACTACGACGCCGACGGCGTGGCACATGGACGCGACTTGGTGGAGAAACTCGGCTTTGATCGCGCGCTGGAGGATGTGCGGGCCGCCGCCGCCCAGCTGCAGGAATACGGGAAGGTCGGCGTGGTGGGCTATTGCTGGGGCGGCACCGTGGCCTACCTGGCTAATACCCGGCTGTCGATGCCGGCGGTCAGTTATTACGGTGCGCGCACGGTGCCCTTCCTCAATGAACAGTTGCACGCCCCCATGCTGTTCCATTTCGGCGAGCACGACGCCAGCATTTCCGCGGATGACGTGGCGCTGCACCGTGAGCGCCATCCCGAGGCCGAAGTGCACGTCTACCCGGCGGGGCACGGCTTCAACTGCGACCAGCGCGCGGACTTCCACCGGCCCAGCGCCGAGCTGGCACTGGAGCGCACCCTGTCCTTCCTCCGCCGGGCGCTGCGCCCGGCTTATTGAGTCGAGGCCCGCCATGCACCCGACGCCCCGCCCGTCCCGCTACGAACTACACCCGCAACTGGCCGATGACAGCATCCCGGTCACCGAATGGCCGCTGTGCGAGGTGCGGCTGATGGATGACGCCAATCACCCCTGGCTGATCCTGATCCCGCGCGTGCCCGAGGCGGTGGAACTGATCGACCTCGACGCCAACCAGCGCACCCAGCTCAGTGCCGAAATCGACCGTGCCGCACGGGCACTGAAGGCAGTGTTCAAGCCGGACAAGCTCAATGTCGCAGCGCTGGGCAATCTGGTGCCGCAGCTGCATGTGCATGTGATCGCCCGCTTTCATAACGACATCGCCTGGCCACGCCCGGTGTGGGGCGCCGCGAACGCCAGACCGTATGCGCCGGAGGAACTGGTCGAACGGGTGCGGGCACTCCGCGCTGCGCTTGACGCCGCCTGAAGACGGCTCACGTCCGCGGCAAGGTCACGCCGGTCTGGCCCTGGTACTTGCCACCGCGATCGCGGTAACTGGTTTCGCAGACATCATCCGCATCGGCCTGGAAGAACAGCATCTGCGCCACGCCTTCATTGGCGTAGATACGGGCCGGCAGCGGCGTGGTGTTGGAAAACTCCAGCGTCACATGTCCTTCCCATTCCGGCTCCAGCGGCGTCACGTTGACGATGATGCCGCAGCGGGCATAGGTGCTCTTGCCCAGACACACCACCAGCACGTCGCGCGGGATGCGGAAGTACTCCACCGTGCGCGCCAGCGCGAATGAGTTGGGCGGGATGATGCAGACATCGTCCTCGACGTCGACGAAGCTCTTCGGATCGAAGTGCTTGGGATCGACGATGGTCGAGTTGATGTTGGTGAACACCTTGAACTCGCGGGCGCAGCGCACGTCATAGCCATAGCTGGAGGTGCCATAGCTGACAATGCGCTGGCCATCGGCGGCGGTCTTGATCTGGCCCGGTTCGAACGGTTCGATCATGCCGTGCTGCTCGGCCATGCGGCGGATCCAGCGGTCGCTCTTGATGCTCATGGGGACGTGATGACAACAGGCCAGGGTGGCCGGCGAGTGTACCGCGCCAGAGCGACCAGGTCAGTCCAGCAGCGACGCCAGGATGCCGGAACGCACCTTGGGTTGCTGCGCCAGCCGCTCCAGCAGGGCACGAGCGGCATCACGGAATGCCTGCGCAGCCGCCGATTCCGGCTGGGCCACCACGATCGGCACCCCGGCATCGCCCTGCGCCCGGATCTGCCCCTGGAGCGGCAGCGCGCCCAACAGCGGCACGCCGTACTGCCCAGCCATCCGCTCACCACCGCCCTCGCCAAACACATGCTCGGCATGGCCGCAGTGGCTGCACACATGCACGGCCATGTTCTCCAGCACGCCCAGCACGGTGATGCCGACCTTCTGGAACATCGCCAGCGCCCGCCGGGCATCCAGGGTGGCCACGTCCTGCGGCGTGGTGACCACCACCGCCCCCGCCACCGGGATCTTCTGCGCCAGGGTCAGCTGGATATCGCCGGTGCCTGGCGGCAGATCCACCAGCAGCACATCCAGATCGCCCCAGGCAGTCTGCTGGAGCATTTGCTGCAATGCCTGGGTCACCATCGGCCCACGCCAGATCATCGGTGTGTCTTGATCCACCAGCAACCCGATCGACATCGCCTCGATCCCATGCGCACGCATGGGCAGGATGGTTTTGCCGTCCGGGCTGTCAGGCCGGCCAGACAGCCCCAGCATCATGGGCACCGACGGCCCATAGATATCGGCATCCAAGACGCCGACACGTAGCCCCTCACCCGCCAGTGCCAACGCCAGATTGACCGCCACCGTGGACTTCCCCACCCCGCCCTTGCCGGAACCGACGGCAATCACATTGCGGACATTGGGCAGCGGCTTGAGCTCGCCTTGGACGGCATGGGCTGGGAGACGGGGCATGGGGAATTCACAGACAACCGGAAAGCCAGAATTTTACGCTCACCAACCACCAGCGACATGCACAACTGACTCCGTAAGAATGCATCAGCAAGCGAATGCTGCAGCATGCAGTTACCCAACTCCCTTGCTAGGCTAAGCAGAAGTAACCGCTAGGGGACACCATCAATGCATGACAAGATTTTCGGCCGACTGCTGGCCGCCTGCTTCGCCTTGACCTGCTTTCAAGCCGGTGCCACGCAACCCGTTCCAATCGATGTACTAGCGCACACTCCGGCCATCCAGTCGGTCTCAATGAGCAGTGATGGTCGCAATCTGGTTGCGCTGGTGACCGTTCCTGGCAAGAGCGATGACACGGCCTTGGCATCCTGGGATCTGAGACACCTCGACGCCGGCTCCCGGATCACCCCCTCTGGGGACCGGATGAAGTTCATCGCCGCGAACGCACTGAAGGCTGATCGCATCCTGGTGATCGCCCGCCAGGAATGGACCGGGCAACTGGGAGGGTGCGGAGAGGGCAAGCGCACTGGCGCAACCAAGACTTTCGTCACCAAGACCTATATCACCGACACTGCCCATAAAAATTTTGACGAAGCCTTCGCTGCCAAAACCAGCAAGCTCGACATGAACGAAGACCTGCGCCGCTGCCTGGAGCTGACCAGCACTGCATCGCTGGTCAATCCACTGCCGTTGGACCCGGACAACGTCATCATCAGTCAGTTCGACGCAACGTCATTCAATAGCAACTACCTCCTTTACAACCTGCGCACGGGGGAGAGCAAACTGCTGTTCAAGGGTGGTGGTCGCTCCAGTCCGGGCCTGTTCGACCCACGTAACGGCGAGCTTTTGACCCGAACCCAACTCGAGCCGTTAGGCGGCGGGGAATACGAGCAGCAAGTACTGATCCGTGACCCGGCCACCGGCGAGTTCGTCGTACACCCTGAGCTGACACGCAAGCTAAGCGAGCGTTATACCGTCGACATCGTCGGCCGCGACGAAAAGAGCGGCAAGTTCTATGTGCTGACAGACCTGTTCTCGGACAAAGTCCAGGCCTGGATGTACGATCCCAGCACCCACAAGTTCGAGGATGAGCCCCTACTCGCCCACCCGAAGTATTCGATTGCTCGCCTGATCTTCGGCTGGCAGCCCAGCAACTTCGGCAGGATCCTGGGGTTTGTGGTCGATGGCCCGACACAGGAAGTGACCTACGTCGACCCGCAGATGCAGGCGCTGCATATCCTGCTGAAGAAAAATTTTCCTGGCCAAGAGGTGACTATCACCGGCTATGACGACAACCTGAGCCGAGTGCTGTTTGCGACCTCCAGCCACCGGAATCCGCCGGCCTACCATGTCCTGGTCGATCGCAAGCAGATCGTCACGCTGGGAAGTCAGCGCCCGGACTTCAAGCCCGAGTGGGTGGGCGAACAGCGCTGGGTGGAGTACACCGCCCGCGATGGCCTGACCATTCCGGCCATCCTCGACCTGCCCGCGGGCTGGACGCCCGCGCAAGGCCCCCTCCCCGCTATCGTGCTTCCTCATGGCGGCCCCTGGGCGCGCGACTACATGGGGTGGGACCCTGTCGGCTGGATCCCGTTCCTGACGTCACGCGGCTATGCCGTGCTACGCCCCCAGTATCGCGGCTCGACCGGACTGGGCCGCAAACTCTGGCTCGCCGGTGATGCCGAGTGGGGCCAGAAGATGCAGGATGACCTCGACGATGGCGCTGCCTGGTTGGTCAAACAGGGCATTGCCGACCCCAAGCGCGAAGCCATTTTCGGCTATTCCTACGGGGGCTTTGCGGCAGCAGCGGCGGTGGTGCGGCCCAATGGCCCATTCCAGTGCGCAATCGCCGGCGCCCCGGTCACCGATCTGGCCAAGCTGGGATGGTCGTGGAGTGAAAACCGCCTGCAGCGCATTCTCCAGGGGCGCACAGTGAAAGGCATGGATCCGATGCAAAACACCGACAAGGCCAGCATCCCGGTGTTGCTTTACGTCGGTGACCGCGACGTGCGAACGCCCGCCTTCCATGCCGAAGGCTTCTACGATGCTGTCAAGAACAAGGTGCCAGCCAAGTTCGCACTGATCCCGGACATGCCACACAGCCTCCCTTGGTACCCACGCCACCAGCGTCAGACCCTGGCACTGATCGAAACCTTCCTGCGTCAAGACTGCAAGCCTGGCGGCCTGTAACCCGGCTCAATTGCACGACCGACCAATCGGCCGGTCGCGCAACGATCCAACTCGCTGTCTAAGACACCCGGCCGCTGCTACCGGCCGGGTGCTTTGTCTGCGTCCAGAGACTACGACCCTGGACGCATCAAACTCATGCCGTGATCCTCAACTGCCTGCAGGATCATGGCCGCCCCAGTCCACACGCCAGCTTGACCAGCAACCGAAGCTGGCGTCACTCGCTGACCTGGAAGCGCACTCATCGTGACCTGCCGCCCGGCGGTAGGCCACCACTTCGCGTACCACACGAACACTGCATAAGTTCAAACACCTTTGGCACTCCTTCGAAGCAGGAGGAGCGCCATGCAAGTGCACCATGCCGGGTACCGAATCCGGGGGTTCTATCGAATAGCCGCCTTGGGTCATCTTTGGGCAATGACCCCCAAAGACGCTCAACGAAGGCTGCACATCCTGCGCTTCTGGGACACACACGGCCTCGAAGCCACCCAAGACGCCTTCGACGTGTCCCGGCGCACGCTCTACCGGTGGAAGCAGGCCCTGCGCGAACAGGGCGGCAATCCCGCCGCCTTGGCCGCTCGATCCTGCGCGCCCAAACGCCGGCGCACGCCCAAGACCGACCCACGGCTGGTGGCGGAAATCCGCAGGTTGC
>NZ_FQUK01000015.1 GCF_900129205.1 Thermomonas hydrothermalis
CACGGCGGATCGACCTGGCGGACGCTGCCATCGGGCAGCTTTACCCGGGGGATACGCACTTCCAGGAAGCACTCGTGCTGGAAGAAGTTCAGGTGCCGGTAACGCTTGGCGACGGTGTCGTGAACCGGATGCTGGCCCTCCACGCCAGCCAGCGCGAAGCGGCTGCCGGCGATGAAGTCCACCCGGATGGTGAGCGTCTTGGCCGCCAAATCGAAGTCCGCGCCCGTCACCTGCCACGGCGGAGAGACCCCCAAGGCAGCCTCAAACAGCTTGTCAGTCATACCCGATCCCGTACCTGCTCAGGTCCAGCTTACCCACTCGAAATTGAAAAGAGGCTATAAAACGAACTCGGCCCTGCTGCCCAGTGACCGTTAGACAGCAGGTGGGCGTAGTCGTATTGGTATGCCCCACTTGCGTCTTCGATCAGGAAGTTGGGGTCAGGTGCGGTACCCGAACCGCCGCAGGCCGTCCCGCCGGCATTCAACGCGCACGACGAGTAGTCTCGCTGCCCCTGGAAGAGCGGGTCATTCTTGCGCCAAGTCAGCCAGGCCGTGGCGTGGCCGGCCCCATCAGCGAAGCTGCTGCCCCAGATCAGATCGATATTGCGCGACTTGCCGTCAAAGCCGGAATTGCCGGTCGGGTAGGTGAAGCCACGCGCATCCATTTTGCTCTGCACGTAGCTGTTGTTGTTGTCGTGCTGATAGGCGGACCAGCCGGCATTGACCTGGAAGCCCTCAAACTGGTCATCCAGGATGAAGTTGACCACGCCTGCCACCGCGTCGGCACCGTACACGGCCGAAGCACCGCCGGTCAGAATATCGACGCGCTTGACCAGACCAGCCGGAACCTGGCTGATATCAACCGCAAAGGCCGTACCCGGCTGCACGCGCTGCCCGTTGATCAGGACCAGGGTGCGGTTGTCGCCCAGATTGCGCAGGCTAGCGGTGGGGTAGCCGGTGGCACCGTTGTTGTTGAACGAGTCAAAGTAGGGCGACAGCTGCGGCATCTGGTTGACCAGATCGTCCACACGGGTGGCACCGGTGACCTTGAACTCTTCCTGATTGATTTCAGCCACCGGGCTGGAAGCCGTGATGGTCTGGCTCTGGATACGCGTACCGGTGACGACGATCGCGTCCAGGTCGGTCGCCTTCTTCTCCTACTTGGCCTCGGTCCCGGTGTTGGTGGTGGCCTCTTGTGCCAGGGCGGATGCGGAGAACCCGCCAACCCCTGCGATCAGGGCGATGACGATGGCATCGCGCAACTTCGAACGTTTCATTGTGTGTACCCCCAGGGTATGGAGTGAATAGAGACGCCCACCCCGCCCTGACGGCAACCCCCCGTCACGAGGAGGGGTGGACCTGCCGATGCTACAACAACCACAAAAACAAATGAAGTTTCCGTTAATCCCGCTTGCACACTGATGCATCTGTCGTCTGACCGCGTAGCACCCAGATGCGATGCAAGACCGGCTGCCTGATGGATCTGGTAGAGATGGTGTGCCGTACTGGCATCGAACCACTCAACCAGCGGATTGAGTCCGGATGCGAGGCCGACTGCTCTGAAGTGGTGGGCCGTGTTGGAATCGAACCAACGACCAGCGGGTTGAGCCCGAATGCGAGACCGACTGCTCTGAAGTGGTGGGCCGTGTTGGAATCGAACCAACGACCAGCGGATTAAAAGTCCGATGCTCTACCGACTGAGCTAACGGCCCACAGGATGCGCCCGGCCTTGCGCCGGGGCGCGCATTCTAACCGATCCGAGCGCCGTTGACGTAGCGGGTGGGGTCGGCGACCCCGGCGTCGGCAAAGCCCTGCGCGCGCAGCCGGCAGGCGTCGCAGTGGCCACAGGCGCGTCCCTCGGGGTCGGCCTGGTAGCAGCTGACGGTCTGTGCGAAATCCACCCCCAGCCGCAGCCCTTCGCGCACGATCTCAGCCTTGGACAGATGCAGCAGCGGGGCGTGCACGCGGAACTTTTGACCTTCCACCCCGGCCTTGGTGGCCAGGTTGGCCAGCGCTTCGAACGCGGTGATGAAGGCGGGCCGGCAGTCCGGATAGCCGGAGTAGTCCACTGCATTGACCCCGCAGAACAGGTCGGTGGCGCCCAGCACTTCCGCCCAGCCCAAGGCTACTGACAGCATGATGGTGTTGCGCGCGGGTACGTAGGTGGACGGGATGCCCTGCCCGATCACATGGCCATCGGCGTCGGTGGGGACTGCGATGTCATCGGTCAGCGCCGAGCCGCCGATGCTGCGCAGATCCACATGCACGGTCTTATGCGCCACAGCACCCAGCGCGCGCGCGACGCGGGCGGCGGCATCCAGCTCGGAGGTATGCCGCTGGCCGTAGCGCACACTCAGGGCATGCGGGGCAAAGCCAGCTTCCCGGGCGATGGCCAGAACCACCGCGGAATCCATGCCACCGGACACGAGGACGACGGCGGGTTTTGTGGGTGTCAGCATGGGCAGAAAGATGGTGTCAGTGGCCGGGGGCATCATTCCACAACAGCTTGTGCAGCTGGATCTGAAAGCGCACCGGCAAGCGGTCGGCCACGATCCAGTCGGCCAGCGTGCGTGGTTCAAGCTGGCCGGCGCTGGGCGAGAACAACACCTCGCAGCGGGTATGCAAGCGATGGCGGGCGACCACCGCGCAGGCCCAGTCGTAGTCTGCACGCGAGCAGATCACGAACTTGACCTGGTCGTGCGGCGTCAGCAGGTCGAGATTGGCCCACAGGTTGCGCGCCTCCTCGCCCGACCCCGGGGTCTTGATGTCCACGACCCGGCTCACCCGCGGATCGACGCCCGCGATGTCGAGCGCGCCCGAGGTTTCCAGCGAAACGTGGTAGCCGGCATCGCACAAGCGTGTGAGCAGCTGCAGGCAGCGCTTCTGCGCCAGCGGTTCGCCGCCGGTGACGCAGACATGCCGGACGTCGAACCGGGCGACTTCGGCCAGGATGGCCTCCAGCGTCCACCACTGCCCGCCGTGGAATGCGTAGGCGGTATCGCAGTACTGGCACCGCAACGGGCAGCCGGTCAGGCGCACGAACACGGTGGGCCAACCGACGTCGCGGGCCTCGCCCTGCAACGACAGGAAGATTTCGGTGAGCTTCAGGCGCTCGGCCTGGCCGGCCGCCGACGCGGCGGCCGCATCGGCGACGGCAGTCATGCGCACATTCTACCGGTTGCTAGTCAGCGCCATCGCCCGCAGCCGATCCTCGGCGGTGCGGGCCACATCGCTGCCCGGATAGCGTTGCACCACTTGGCGCAACGTCGCCTCGGCCTGTGGCAACTGCTTGAGCCCGTACTGCGACAGCCCCAGCTTGAGCAGCGCACCCGGCGCCTTGTCGTGGATCGGGTAGCGTTCCAGCAAGGCCTCAAACTGCTGCGCCGCCAGCGCGTAGTTCTGGGTGACGTAATAGCTTTCCCCAAGCCAGTACAAGGCATTCGGGGTCAGCGCGGCATCGGGATAGGTGGCCAGGAAGGCGCGCAGACGCCGCGCCGCCTCGACGTAGTCACCCGTCTTGAGCGCCTCCAAGGCATTGGCGTAGGCGCTTTGCTCGTCCTGAGCGGGCACGGCCGGAGCCGCCACGCCGGCCGGCTGGGGAGGCGTGGCGGACGATGGCGCCGTCGCCGCACCAGGAGATGACGCCGCCGTACCAGACGGCGACGCGGTGCTGGCACCGGTGGCCTCCAGACGGTCGAGCCGACCACTCAAATCCAGATACTGCGCCCGCTGCCCCTGCCGGGCCTGCTCCAGCTGATGTTGCAGGTCTTCCACCTGGCCGCGCAGGCTTTGCACCTCGGCGCGCAGCTGGGTGATCTGGTTGACCAGCTCCACCGCATTCTGCTCGCCGGCCATGCGCTGCTCCAGCGCGGCCACCCGGTCGGCCAGACTGGGCGCACGCTGCGCCGATGCCGACGGCGGCGCCAGCAGCGCCGCCACGGCCAGAGACACGAGAGCGATCCGCATCACTTGTCGGTATAAATCAGCTCGACACGACGGTTCTTGGCCCAGCACGACTCTTCGTGCTCGGCGCAGACCGGACGTTCCTCGCCATAGCTGACCACGGTCAGCTGGGTTGCGCTGCCGCCGCTGGCCTGCAGCGCCGAAGACACGGCATTGCCACGGCGCTCGCCCAGCCCGAGGTTGTATTCGCGGCTGCCGCGCTCGTCGGCATTGCCTTCCAGCCGCAGACGCGCCGAGGGCCGGTCACGCAGATACTTGGCGTGGCAGGCGATCAGCGCCGTGAACTCCGGCTTCAGCGCGTCCTGATCGAAATCGAAATACACCACGCGCTGGCGCAGGCAGGCATCGGTATCCAGGTCAGCGGGCGTGTACACCCCCGGACGCGGCGCTTCAGTCACCGGCGCGGTGCTGGCCTGTGGCGGCTCCGGCATCGGGGCCGGCGGGGTTTCCTTGACCTTCTTGCTGCAGCCGGCCGCAACGGCGACGGTCAGCAGCGCGAGGGTGAGAATGCGGGTGACACCGGACGTGTTCGACATGACAACTCCTCCTTGGCAAGAACGGGATGGTACAAGCGCCCCGGCGCGGGGCATGTGGGATCAATGTTTCCGGTACGGGGACCAGGCTGGCTCACGCACATCGCCGCCGGACACTTCCAGACGCTGCCGTACCCGGCCATCGACCGAAACAGTGTAGAGCACGCCGCGACTGCCTTCGCGGGCGGCATAGACCAGCATCGCACCATTCGGCGCAAAGCTGGGCGACTCATCCAGCGCACCCGGCGAGAGCATGCTCCAACGCGGACTGCCGGTGCTGCGATCCATCAGGGCGATGCGGTACACATTGCCTGCCCCCTGCGCCGTCGCCAGCTTTTTGCCATCGGGCGACAGGCTGGGGCTGGCGTTGTAGCTGCCCTCGAAGGTGACCCGGCTGGCACTGCCGCCGCTGGCCGGGATCTGATAGATCTGCGGCCGGCCGCCGCGATCCGAGGTGAAGTACAGGGTGGCACCGTCCGGGCTCCACACCGGCTCGGTATCGATGCCGGACTCGTGGGTCAACTGGATGAGCTGACGGCTGGCCAGATCCATCACATAGATATCCGGGTTGCCGCCCTTGGACAGACTCATCGCCAGCCGGGTGCCATCCGGTGAAAACCGGGGCGCACCATTGATGCCGCGGAAGCGGGTGATGCGTTCGCGGCTGCCGCTAGCCACGTCCTGGATCCAGATCCCGGAGTTGCCCCCCTCGAAACTGACGTAGGCCAGCTTACGCCCATCCGGACTCCATGCCGGCGACAGGATGGGTTCACTGGAAGTGACCACGGCGCGCGGGTTGTAGCCATCGGCATCCGCCACCATCAGCGCATACTGGGCACTGCGCCCGAGACCGCTGGCGGTGACGTAGGCGATGCGGGTCCAGAACGCACCAGGCACGCCCAGGATTTTTTCGTACACGGCATCGCTGATCTGATGGGCGACATCGCGCATCGATGCAGCTGGCGCGATCAGCGCATAGCCCAGCAGGCGCTGCTGGCGGGCCACGTCGAACAGTTCGTATTCGGTGCGGTACGTGTCACCCGAGGCCAGACAGCGGCCCACCAGCAGAAAATCCTGCTTGAGCATGCGCCAGGTGGGATAGGCGACTTCGCTGGCCTGGGTGGGCCGCTCCGGCAGAGTGGCCGGATCCGGGCTGCGGAACTGCCCGGAACGGGCCAGATCGGCGCGCACCACGCCGGCCACATCGACACCGCCGCAGTCGCCAGCGAACGGCACCACCGCGATCGGCAGCGCCGCCGCGTTACCACCGACGATGTCGATTTCCAGCCCTCTGGATTGGGCCTGCGCTGCCAAGGGCGCGCCTAACAGCAGGACGAGGCAAGTCAGCAGGCGGCGAATGGAACCGATCGTAGGCATAGGCAAGGGCAACGACGTCCTGGGCGAAGACAACGGTGAACGGCTAGATTGGCAAGCGTTTATCACGCCTGGATGAACACCAGCACACCGGCAAAGGGGCGCATCGGTGGCTGACGCCAGCACCGATTGAACCATAGGGGAGATTTGCCGCATCAGCGATCTTCGGCGACAAAGTTCAGCTCCAACACTCGGCTGAAAACCCGCTCATAGCCCGCATACGGCAGCGGCGAGGCTTTCAGCACTGCGGCCTCCACTGAACGCCGCCCCAGTGCGTCATACGGGCAGCTGGGTGCGATGTCCACGCTGATGACCTCGCCACCGGGGATCTGATGGATGGTGAGCCGACAGCGCTGCCCGAGTGGCACGGTCTCGGGCCGGGTCCACTGGCGGACGATAGCCTGTTGTAAAGCGGCGGCGTAACGGGCTTGCAGGTCGTCATCG
Organism: Thermomonas hydrothermalis; assembly: GCF_900129205.1. Lineage (GTDB taxonomy): Bacteria > Pseudomonadota > Gammaproteobacteria > Xanthomonadales > Xanthomonadaceae > Thermomonas > Thermomonas hydrothermalis. The sequence goes on from NZ_FQUK01000015.1 coordinate 6,314, forward strand.
CTGCCGCGATTGCCCGGCGGCGGCGTGGCCGCGGGCATGCGCGCTTCGGCCAGCTGCTGGGCCCGCATCTCGGCCTGGATGCGCTCACGCGCGGCCTGCTCACGCTGGCGGCGAAGCTCCTCGATCTGACGCAGACGCTGGCGTTCCAGCTCGGCCTGGCGTTGTGCGTTCAACTCGGTCTGATCGGGCTGTCGCTGGCGAGCCTCCTGCTCCCGCGGACGCTTGGCGACCTCGGGCGACGGCGCGTCCCGCTGCACTTTCTCCTGTTCCACCGGCGCCGGCTCAGGCACCGGCGGCGGCAAGGCCTTGTGCGGGGCAGATGGCGCAGGCGCCGGTTCCGGCAGCGGCTTTGGCAACGGCGCCTGCTTTTGCGGCGGCGGGGTTGGCGACCGCCGCAGGGCGCGCTGCAGATCGACGCCGAGCTCGTCCGCCGTCACCAGATCCGCCTCGATCGGTTCCCCCGGTGCCGCCAGCACCGTGGTCTGCTGCGACCAGCGCAACCCGGCGAACAGCAGCAGGAACAGCAGCACATGCAACAGCACGGCCTGGACAATGGCGATGCCGGTGTCGGCGCGGGTCTGTTTCACACCGGCCTCACTGACGCTTCGGGTCGCCCATCAGCCCGGCACGGGCGACGTTGGCCTGTTGCTGCAACAGCGACAGCACCTCATACACCCGCTGGTAACTCACCTCGCGATCGCCGGCCACATAAACGGCAAGCCCAGGGTCGGCGGCGACGAAGGCACGCACCTTGGCGACCAGCTGCGAGGCCTCCATCACCTGCGGTCGATCCACGCCTTCGTAGGTCAATGCCAGTCGGCCATCCCGGTACACCTGCACCACTACCGGCTTGTGGCGTTTCTGCTCCAGTGACTTGGCATCGGCCTGCGGCAGGTTCACATCGACACCGACGTTGAGCAGCGGTGCGGTGACCATGAAGATGATCAGCAGCACCAGCATCACGTCGATGTAGGGGACGACGTTGATCTCGGCCTTCAGCCGGCGCTTGCGTGGGCGACGATGCGAAGCGGCCACCGCCTCAGCCCTCCTGGACCTGGCGCTGCAGCACCGAGGAAAACTCTTCGCCGAAGGTGTCGTACCGCACCGCCATGCGCTCGACGCGGGTGGCAAAGCGGTTGTAGGCCCAGACCGCCGGGATCGCCGCGAACAGGCCCATGGCAGTGGCCACCAGCGCCTCGGAAATGCCAGGCGCGACGGTGGCGATGGTGGCCTCCTTCATGGCGGCCAGCCCCTGGAACGACACCATGATCCCCCACACCGTGCCAAACAGGCCGACATAGGGGCTGATCGAGCCGACGTTGGCCAGAAACTCGAGATTGCGCTCCAGCCCGTCCAGTTCGCGTGAGGTGGCAGCACGCATGCCGCGCTGGGCGCTCTCCAGCAGCATGCGTGCGTCAACGCCACGGCGCTGGCGGGCGCGATTGAACTCGCGCATGCCGGCCTCGAAGATCGCTTCCAACCCCTCGATCTGCCGGTGCCGCTCGGTGGCGGTGGCATACAGCTTGGACAGCTCGATCCCGGACCAGAACGTCTCCTCGAACCGGTCGGCTTCGCGCTCGGCGCGATCCAGCAGCCGCTTCTTGCGCAGGATGATCACCCAGGACGACAGCGAGGCCAGCAACAACAGCGCCATCACCAGCTGCACCGGAAGGCTGGCATGCAGTACTAGCTGCAGGATATCCAGACCGTGATCGGCCACCGCGCCGGCCGGTGGCGCAGACGGGTTTGCAAGCGCCACCGAGGCCGCTTCGGGGGCGTCAGGCAGGGCTTGCGGCAGGGATTGCAGCAAAGGTTGGGGCAGCATCAAGGCGTCTCCAGAAACGGTAGCAAACGGTCGACAACAGGCGCAGGCAGGCGACAGGGGCGGAATGTGCTGGCACGGACGGCGGCGACATGAACCTGCGCCGCGATCAGCAGCACCCCGTCGCGCTCGATCCGCTGCGCCAGACGCAAACTGGCGCCGCCGCATTCCAGCAGGGACACGCTGACCGAAAGCTGATCGTCCAGCCGCGCCGGGGCGCGGAAGTCCACCTGCATGGCCCGCACCACGAACACCAGGTCGAATGCACGCCGCAGTTCGTCCTGCTGCAGCCCAAGTGCACGCATCCATTCGCTGCGTGCGCGCTCCAGGAAGGCCAGGTACTGCGCGTGATAGACCACGCCGCCGGCGTCGGTATCCTCCCAATAGACCCGCACCGGCCAGACGAACGGCTCAGTCATGCCCGGCCTCGAACAAGCCCGGCGTGCTGGCCTTGGGCTTAAACCCCAGATGCCGGTATGCCTTTGGCGTAGCCATGCGGCCGCGCGCGGTGCGCACAAGAAAGCCCTGCTGGATCAGGTACGGCTCGATCACATCCTCCAGCGTGCCGCGCTCCTCGCTCAGCGCTGCCGCCAGCGATTCCACCCCGACCGGGCCGCCGTCGAACGCGTCGATCAGGGTTCCCAGCAGGCGGCGATCCAGCTCATCAAAGCCTTCCGGATCCACTTTCAGCATGTCCATCGCCGCACGTGCGGTCGCCACGTCGATCACCCCGCTGCCGCGTACCTGCGCATAGTCGCGCACCCGCCGCAGCAGCCGGTTGGCAATCCGCGGCGTGCCACGCGAACGCCGTGCCAGTTCTGCCGCGCCGGCCGCATCGCAAGGAATCCCAAGAATCTGCGCGGAGCGGCAGACGATATGCGTCAGCTCCTCCGCCGAGTAGAACTCCAGCCGCTGCACGATGCCAAAACGATCGCGCAGTGGTGCGGTCAAAAGCCCGGCGCGGGTGGTCGCCCCGATCAGGGTGAATGGCGGCAGATCCAGCTTGATCGAGCGTGCGGCCGGCCCCTCGCCGATCATGATGTCGATCTGGCAATCCTCCATCGCTGGATACAGGATTTCCTCGACCACCGGCGACAGGCGATGGATTTCGTCGATGAACAGCACATCGCGCGGCTGCAGGTTGGTCAGCAGCGCCGCCAGATCACCGGCCTTTTCGATCACCGGGCCCGACGTGACCCGCAGGTTCACCCCCAGCTCGTTGGCGATGACATGCGACAGCGTGGTCTTGCCCAGGCCGGGCGGACCGAAGATCAACACATGGTCCAGCGCTTCGCCGCGCTGCCGGGCGGCTTCGATGTAGATGCGCATCTGCTCGCGCACAGGTTGCTGGCCGAGATAATCGTCCAGCCGGCGCGGCCGGATGCTGGCCTCCAGCGCCTCGTCCTCACGGGTCGCCGCTGGCGTGATGATGCGGGGATCGGTCATGCCCGTATGGTATCGGACTGTCTGGCCCTGCGCCCCGCCGGCGCACTCAGATTTCCACCTGCGCCCCCAGTTCGACCAGCCGGTTGCTGGGGATGTGGAAGAAGTTACTGGCCGGTGCGGCATTGCGATGCATGAAGGCAAACAGCTTGTCGCGCCAGATCGGCATGCCGCGGTGGCGGCTTGGCACGATGGTTTCCCGACTGACGAAATAGGTGGTGTCCATCGGGTTGAACACCAGATCGCACTGGTCACACGACTGCATCAGTGCCAATGGCACGTCCGGGGTTTCCATGAACCCGTAGCGCACGATCACGCGGTAGAAATCATCGCCCCCGATCGACTCGATCTTCAGCCGCCGGTCTTTCGGCACATAGGGCACGTTGAGCGTTTCCACGGTCAAAAACACGTTGTGTTCGTGCAGCACCTTGTTGTGCTTGAGGTTGTGCAGCAGAGCGTGCGGCACCATGTCCGGATTGGCGGTGAGAAACACGGCCGTGCCCGGCACCCGGACCGGCGGGGCCAGCATCAGGCCCGGCAGGAAGGTGGCGAGCTCGATGCCTTCTTTGCGCATCTCGGCGCTCAGCAGTTCGCGCCCACGCCTCCAGGTGCGCAGCATGGTGAACAACACCACCCCAAGCACCAGCGGGAACCAGCCGCCATCGGGAATCTTGGCGCCGTTGGCGATCACGAACGCACACTCCACCGCCGCAAACACCACGCACAACGGCAGCACCCAGTGTCGCCAGCGCGGCCACAGCACATAGGCCACCAGCGCAAGCAGCAACGTGTCGATCAACATCGTCAGCGAGACCGAGATGCCATAGGCGGTGGCCAGCGCGGTCGATGTGCGGAAGGCCAGCACCAGTGCCACCACCAGCACCATCAACGTCCAGTTGATGGCAGGCACATAGATCTGGCCGATGGTGTCGCTGGAGGTGTGCTTGATCCGCATGCGCGGGATGTAGCCCAGCTGCATGGCCTGCCGCGCCACCGAGAACGCGCCGGTGATGACCGCCTGCGAAGCGATCACGGTGGCGGCGGTGGCCAGCAGGATCATCGGCCAGCGCGCCCAGTCGGGCACGCCGATGTAGAACGGGTTGCGGATCGCGGTCGGGTCGCCCAGCACCAGCGCCCCCTGCCCGAGGTAGTTCAGCATCAGCGCCGGCAGCACGAAAAAGTACCAGGCCAGCCGGATCGGTCGCGGCCCGAAGTGCCCCATATCGGCGTACAGCGCCTCGCCGCCGGTCACCGCCAGCACCACGGCGCCGAGAATGAAAATGCCGTGGAAATGATGCTCAAGAAAGAACCGGGCCGCCCACATCGGGTTGAAGGCTTTCAGCACTTCCGGGGCCTGCAGGGTATTGAACACGCCCACCGCCGCCAGCGAGGCAAACCACAGCAGGGTGATCGGCCCGAACACCTTGCCCACTTTGGCTGTGCCATAGCGCTGGCTGGCAAACAACGCCACCAGCACCAGCACCGTGATCGGCACGATCCATTGATGCAAGCTGGGCGCCACCACTTCCAGGCCCTCGATCGCCGACAGCACCGAAATGGCCGGCGTGATGACACCGTCACCAAAGAACAGTGAGGCGCCGAAGATCCCCAGGATGCCGACGTAGTACGCCGCACGCGAGCCTTTTTTCAGGGTGCGCTGGGCCAGCGCCATCAGCGCCATGATGCCGCCCTCGCCGTCGTTGTCGGCGCGCATCAAGATGGTGACGTATTTGGTGGTGACGGTGATCATCAACGCCCAGAACACCATCGACAGAATGCCCAGCACCGTGTCGTGGTTGGCGGTCAGCCCAAAATGCGGCGAGAACGCTTCCTTGAGCGTGTACAGCGGGCTGGTGCCGATGTCGCCAAACACCACGCCGATGGCGCCCACGATCAGCCCGAACAGGCCGATTTCGTCCCGCGTTTCATGCCCGTGGCCAGTGGCGGGCGGAACAGGGGAAGAAGCCGAATGTGTTGCCATGGGAGGGTTCCTGATCGGGCGGCGTACGGCCGCCCCTTGTCAACGCAACGCGGACTGTAGCGCCTTGCGGATGATGGCTTCGGCGGTCTCGCCTTCGCCGGATGCCGCCTTGGCCATGCGCTCGGCCTCGGCTGGCTTGTAACCCAATGCCTGCAGAGCCGAAACCGCTTCGGCCACGGCATCCCCCGGGCGCGCCGGCACCCCGGGCGCGCCCTGGGTGAATGTGGCGGCACGATCGCGCAGCTCCACCACCATGCGTTCTGCCGTCTTGCGGCCGATGCCCGGAATGCGGGTCAGCGCCGCCACGTCCCCGGCCTGCACCAGCTGCGCGAACGCCTCGACCGAGACGCCCGAGAGCACGGCAAGCGCGATCCTGGCACCAATCCCGCTGACCTTCTGGACATCGCGAAACAGACGTCGCTCGGCTTCGCTGAGAAAGCCGTACAGGGCCACGCTGTCCTCTTTTTGGGCGTAATGGGTGAACAGCGTCACCTCACGCCCCAGCTCGGGCAGCGCGTAGAAAGTGCTCATTGGCGCTTCCAGCTCGTAGCCCACACCGTGGACGTCGAGGACGAGCCACGGCGGCGCCTTGTGAATAAGGATGCCTTTCAACCGTCCGATCATCGCCGCCCCCTGCCCTTACGCCCCCAGGCCAGCCGTTCGGCCACGCCGAGACGGGCCGCGCTTGCCCGGACATGGGCGTGGGTAATGGCCACCGCCAGCGCGTCTGCGGCATCCGCCTGCAGACGCCCGGACAACCCCAGCATCACCGCCACCATGTGCTGCACCTGCCGTTTGTCGGCGCCGCCGCTGCCCACCAGTGCCAGCTTGATTTCCTTGGCGGCGTACTCGCTGACGGGCAGGTCGCGCGCCACACAGGCGGCCACCGCAGCACCGCGTGCCTGGCCCAGCTTGAGTGCGCTCATCGCGTTGTTGGACAAAAACACCTGCTCCACCGCCACTTCGTCGGGACGGAACTGTTCGATCAGCGCCCACAGTCCGTCCAGAAGCGCCCGCAGCCGCAGCGGGAAGGACTCGGCGTGCAGCAGCATCAGAGGCTGATGATGCACATGCGTCAGCCGACCATCGGTCGCTATGTCGATGATGCCCACCCCGGTGCGCTGCGAACCGGGGTCGATGCCAAGCACGCGCACCGGCGCAGGACGGCCATCGGACGTGGGCAGGGGCATCATCGACTACCGTGCATCGGCGACCGGCTCAACCCAGCCCGGCCGCGTTGGAATAAACGTGCTGCACGTCGTCCAGATCCTGCAACCAGCGCAGCAGCTTCTGCACCTGTTCGGCAGTTTCGCCTTCCACCGCAGTATCGGTATCGGCGCGCATCGTGATTTCGGCAAACCCCGGCACCAGCCCGGCGGCCTCCATCGCAGCCTTGACCTGGGCAAACGCCTCGGGCGAGGTGATCACGTCGATGGCGCCATCCTCGGGATACACGATGACATCGTCGGCGCCGGCCTCGATCGCAGCCTCGGTGATTTTTTCTTCGTCCGCGCCGGGGGCGTAGCTGAGCACGCCCAGCCGCTTGAACATGAACGCCACCGAGCCTTCGGTTCCCAGATTTCCGCCGAACTTGGAAAACGCATGGCGGACATCCGCCACCGTCCGCACCCGGTTATCGGTCAGACAATCGACGATCACCGCCACCCCGCCCGGGCCGTAGCCCTCATAGCGGACTTCCTCGTAGGTGACCCCTTCCAGCTCACCGGCGGCCTTCTTGATCGCCCGCTCGATCACGTCCTTGGACATGTTGACGTCCAGACCGCGGTCGATGGCGGCGCGCAGCCGCGGGTTGCCTGCCGGGTCGCTGCCGCCGGTGCGGACAGCCACGGAAATTTCACGAATGATCTTGGTGAACAGCTTGCCGCGCAGCGCGTCCTGCGCGTTCTTGCGGGCTTCGATGGAAGGACCACGTCCCATTGGACATCCCGGAGTGTCTGCGAGGCGGCGGATTATACGGCTGACGGCCCGACGGCGGGCTCGAATCGACCCTCCTGCAGGAATCGCAGAACCTGCCGCCTCGCCTCGGCCGACACCACCAGCCCGGTGTGGCTGGCCTGCACCACGCAGTGCGCGGCGATCCCCGGCAGCCGGGTCTCGGCCACCGCCACCGTGCCGTCGTGCTCCCCATCCAGCTCCGCAAACAGGCGCCCCAGCCCGCGCGGGATGTTGCCGGCCACCACCCCAACCGCGGCCGCACCCTGCCAGGCGGGTACGCCTGCGCGCAGCAGCGCCGCATGGCGGCCCAGCAGGGCGGCGCCCCAGTGGCGGTCCGCCAGCGCAGCCGCCACCGCGCTGCCACGCAGCGGCGAACCCAGACAGACCACCCGTGCCACATCCACATCTGGGGCCAGGCGCAGAGCCTCCAGCGCGACTAGCCCGCCCAGGCTGTGGCCCACGATGGCATCGACGGGCGCGGCGCGCAGCCGGGCCTGCAGCCGCACGATGGCCCGTTCCGACCCGCCGGCCAACGTCGGATAGCCGAAGACATCGACTTCAAGGCCCGCTTTGCGCAGGCCGCCCGCCAGCGGGACCAGCCACCAGGCCGGGTTGAACAGGCCGTGCAGCAGCAGGACCCGCTGGATCACGTCGGAACCGGCTCCCGCCTGTACATGAATTCGCGGTCGCGCTGCTGGCCCACGATAAAGGCGTACTCACCGGCGAAGGCAAAGCCATAGCGGGCGTAGAAGCGCTGGGCGCCGAAGTTCTCCGACCACACGCTGACCCACAGGGTACGCGGGCCGTCGCGCAGCAGCCACGCCATCGCCGCGTCCATCAGGGCACGTCCGACGCCGCCGCTCTGGTATCCGGCCCGGACGTACAGCCGCTTGAGCTCGCCATCCTCAGGCTGCACGTCCGGGTGCGGCAGCCCGCAGGGGCCGGCCTGGGCATAGCCGATGGCCTGGCCTGCTACGTCTTCGGCCAGCCACAGCGCATAGCGAGGATCCGCCAACGCCTTGGCGTACGCGGCGGGCGTGTGGTTTTCCTGCAAAAAGGCCTGCAGATCCTCGGGCCGATACAGATGCCCGAACGCCTCCACGAACGTGGCCGCCCCCAGCGTCGCCAGGGTGGCGGCATCGTCAGGCACAGCGGGGCGGATCGTCACCGTCACGGCTGTGGCCGTCGCACCTGAATATGGACCTCGGCCAGCTGCGCCTCCTCCACCGGCGAAGGGGCGCCCGTCATCAGACACTGGGCGGTGGTGGTCTTGGGGAAGGCGATCACGTCCCGGATCGACTCCGTCCCGGCCATCAGTGCAGCGATGCGGTCGATGCCGAATGCGATGCCCCCATGCGGCGGCGCACCGTATTTGAGCGCATCCAGCAGGAAGCCGAACTTGGCACGCTGTTCCTCAGGGCTGATGCCCAGCAGATCGAACACTGCCGCCTGCATCTGCGGCCGATGGATGCGAATCGAGCCGCCACCGATTTCGTTGCCGTTGAGCACCATGTCATAGCCGCGGCTGACCGCAGTGCGGGCATTGGCACGCAGCTCGTCGATGGAGTCCACCGCCGGCGCGGTGAACGGGTGATGCAAGGCCACGTAACGCTGGGCGTCCTCGTCCCATTCGAACATCGGGAAATCGGTGACCCACAGCGGCTTCCAGCCGTCCTGCACCCGATTGAACTCACGCCCGGCCTTGAGCCGCAGCGCCCCCATGAACTCGGAGACGGTGGCATAGGCCCCGGCACCGAAAAACACGATATCGCCATTGCCCGCGCCGACATGTGCCAGCAACGCGGCAAACGCCGACTCGTCGAAGAACTTGGCGATCGGCGAGCTGACCGCCCCCGATCCGTCGATCTTGGCGTACGCCAGCCCCTTGGCGCCGAACTTGGCCGCATGCGCGGCATAGTCGTCGATCTGCTTGCGCGACAACGTGGCCCCACCCGGAATGCGCAGCGCCGCCACCCGGCCATTGGGATCACGTGCGGCCGCGGTGAACACGGCAAAGCCGCAGTCCTTGACCTGTTCAGCCACATCCACAAGCTCAAGATCGATGCGCAGGTCGGGCTTGTCCGAGCCATAGCGACGCATCGCCTCGGCATAGGTCATGCGCGGGAAGGGGTTGGCCAGCTCCACCCCGATCACCTCGCGGAACACGGTACGGATCATGTCCTCGGTGAGATCCTGCACGTCGCGCTCGGTGACCCAGGCAAACTCCATGTCGAGCTGGGTGAACTCCAGCTGGCGGTCGGCGCGCAGCGCCTCGTCGCGGAAGCAACGGGCAATCTGATAGTAGCGGTCGAAGCCCGCCATCATCAGGATCTGCTTGAACAGCTGCGGGCTCTGCGGCAGGGCGTAGAACTCGCCGGGATGCATGCGCGCCGGCACCAGGAAGTCGCGCGCACCTTCCGGCGTGGCCTTGGTCAGGATCGGCGTCTCGATGTCCTGGAACCCGCGTGCATCCAGATAGCGGCGCAGCGCACTGACCAGCCGGGTGCGGGTGCGCAGCTTGTGCTGCATCTCCGGTCGGCGCAGGTCGAGGTAGCGGTACTTCAGGCGGATGTCCTCGCCCGGGTTCTCGTGGTGATGGAACGGCAGCGGCTCGGCCTTGTTGAGCAGCTCGATGCGCTCGGCCACCACTTCCACCTGCCCGGTCTTGATCTTGTCGTTGACCGCCTGGCGCCGGCGCACGGTGCCGGTGACGCGCAGGCAGTCTTCGTAGCCAACCCGGGCCGCCACCTCGAGCAGGGCAGCATTGTCCGCCGCCGGCGTGGGCTCGGCGACGATCTGAACGATGCCTTCGTGGTCACGCAGGTCGATGAAGACCAGCTGGCCCATGTTGCGGGCGGCATCGGCCCAGCCACACAGGGTCACGGACTGGCCGATCAACGTTTCGTCGATCAGGCCGCAAAAATGGGTACGCATGCAGGCTCCGCAAAACAACCGCGCGGGCGAGCTGCCCGCGCGCAGAGCCGGTATTTTAGGGAATCTCTGATCAGTTCGGAGATTTCCGTCGGCCTGATGGCCGGCGGCGAACCAATCGCGTGCGCGCTTGATTCGCATGCGCCGAGCCCGGACATGTGCCGGGCTCGGCGTTGTTCAGCCTTTTTGAGTTGAAGCCCGGGCAGCACCGCCGCGCCCGGCGGCCGGTCAGGCGGCTGGGGCAGACTCGGTCTTGCCGGCGGTGGAGCAGGCACCGGCCTTGCTGTCCCCGCAGTCCGAGCACTTGGCCTCGCCGGCACCGCCATCGCCAGCGAGGTTGCGCTTTTTCTCGCCGTCCTTCTTGAAGTCCGTCTCGTACCAACCACCGCCAGCCAGACGGAACTGCGGTGCGGTCAGCCGGCGATGTACCCGGCCCTGGGCCTGGCAGGCCGGACAGGTGTCCGGATCGGCATCGGAAAGTTTCTGCAGACGGTCGAAGACGTGCCCACAGGCATCGCAACGAAAGGAATAGATCGGCATGGTGTCGTGCAGTCCTGGTCAAGAAACAAATCCGCTGCCATAGTGGGGCCACTGGTCAGGATTTCAAGCCACCCCAATCCGCACCGCCAATCAGGGCGTGGTGAGCATCGAAAACCGCGATGCCGGCAGCCCGCAGATCAAGAAGATCCGGGTGGTGACCACGGTCGAGTATTTCCTCAAAGACTGAACGTGACCCCTCAACTGGCGGCATACAGTGCAAGCAGCGCCTCTTCGGCCTGATCCAGCGCCTGCCGTAGCCGCACCTGCCGCCGCCCCAGCTCGGCCAGCCGAGCCGGGTCGGTACACACCGAAGGATCGGCCAGCTCGGCCTCGCATTCGGCCAGCTCGGCCTCAAGCCTGGCCACTTCGGCCTCGGCATTTTGCAGCTTGTAGGGATTGACCTTGGGCTTGGGCGGTGTGCGTGCGGCCGGCGCTACGGGGGCTGCCGTGCGGGCCTGAGCCGCAGCGCCTGCCTCGGCAGGCCGCGCCCGCAGCCAGGCCGCGTAATCGTCGAGATCGCCCTCGAACGGCTCGACCCGCCCGTCAGCCACACGCCAGTAGCGGTCGCAGACCAGGCCCAGCAGATGCCGGTCATGGCTGACCAAGACCAGCGCCCCCTCGAAATCGCTCAGCGCCTCCGCCAGCGCCTCGCGCATATCGAGATCAAGGTGGTTGGTGGGCTCGTCGAGCAGCAACAGGTTCGGACGCCGGTAGGCGATCAGCGCCAATGCAAGCCGCGCCTTTTCGCCGCCGCTGAAGGTGTCGATGACCTCAAACGCGCGATCGCCAGGAAAGTTCCATTTGCCGAGAAAATCGCGCAGCGCCTGATTGCTGGCCTCCGGCGCCAGCGCGCGCAGATGCTCCAACGGCGAGGTGCCGGCCACCAGCGACTCAACCGTGTGCTGTGCGAAGTAGCCGATGCGCAGATCCGGATGCGCCCGCAGCTCGCCCGCCAGGGGCATGAGCTCGCCGACCAGGGTCTTGACCAGCGTCGATTTACCGGCCCCGTTGCGGCCGAGCAGACCGATGCGGTCGCCAACCTCAAGCCCCATGTTCACCCGTGTCAGGATGCGTGCGTCGGCACCGTAACCGGCCTCCACCCCATGCAGCGACAGCAGCGAGTTGGGCAGCTTCAGCGGTTCCGGAAACTCAATGCGCAAGGCACGTTCGACGCGCACCGCCTCGGTGCCCGCCAGCTTCTCCAGCCGTTTGATCCGCGACTGCGCCTGCCGCGCCTTGCTGGCCTTGGCCCGGAAGCGATCGATGAACGCTTGCAGGTGGGCGCGCTCGGCCTGCTCCTTTTCGTAAGCGATCTGCTGCTGGCGCAACTGCTCGGCACGCTGGCGCTCGAAATCCGTGTAATTCCCTGCGTACAGCGTCGCCTTGCCATCGTGCAGGTGCAGGATGTGGGTGGCCACGTTGTCGAGGAACTCGCGGTCGTGGCTGATCACCAGCAGCGTGCCGTCGTAGCGCTTCAACCAGTCCTCCAGCCAGACCACGGCATCGAGGTCGAGGTGGTTGGTGGGCTCGTCGAGCAGCAACAGATCGGAAGGCGTCATCAGCGCCCGCGCCACGTTCAGGCGCACCCGCCAGCCGCCGGAAAAATCCGCGACCGGCTTCTCGTGGGTCTCCGCGGGGAAGCCCAGGCCATGCAGCAGGCGCCCGGCACGGGCAAGCCCGTCATAGCCCTTGAGCTCCTCCAGCCGCTGGTGTGCCGCCGCCACCGCTTCCCAGTCTCCGGCGGCCCGCGCCTCGGCCTCCGCGCGCAGGGCGGCATGCACGTCGCCATCGCCCGATAGGACGAAGTCGAGCGCCGGCTCTGGCAATGCCGGTGTTTCCTGCGCCACCGCGGCAATGCGCGCGCGCACCGGTACCTCCAGTGTCCCCTGGTCGGGTTCGAGCTGGCCCATCAGCGCAGCAAACAAGCTGGATTTACCGGCCCCGTTGCGACCGACCACCCCCACCCGCCAGCCGGCATGCAAGGTCAGATCGAGATTGGACAGCAGCAGGCGCTCGCCCCGGCGCAGGGCGAAGTTGCGGAAGGAAATCATGGGCGGGCGATTCTACCCGCACCGTCCCCATGATCTGACGGCCACCTTTGCCGCCCAGGGCGGCGCCCTCCAGGATTTCCGCACTGCGGTTTGCAGCCAGACTGAACCGGTGGTAAACAGGCAATCACCACCCCAGCTCATGAAGGAGAGGACCATGCCTCGGATCACCCCGCTTGCGCTCGCGCTGTCCTCGCTGCTTGTCACCCTGCCCGCCACTGCGCAAGACAACGCAGAGAGCAAAAAGGACGCCCGCACGCTCGACACGGTGATTGTCACCGGCACCCGCGTGACCGACCGCACCGTGGCGGAATCGCAGTCGCCCATCGACATCATCACACCTGAAGTGCTGCAAGCCACCGGCACCACCGAGCTGGCCACTGCGCTCTCACGCGCCCTGCCCTCGCTCAACTTCCCGCGTGCCGCGATCAATGACGGCACTGACGCCATGCGCCCGGCGCAGCTGCGCGGCCTCGCCCCGGATCACGTGCTGGTGCTGGTCAATGGCAAGCGCTACCACCTGGGCGCCCTGGTGAATGTCAACGGCAGCCAGGGCCGCAGCTCCTCGCCGGCTGATCTCAACAGCATCCCGATTGCTGCCATCGAGCGCGTCGAAGTCCTGCGCGACGGCGCCTCGGCCCAGTACGGTTCCGACGCCATTGCTGGCGTGGTCAATATCGTGCTGAAGGGCTCCGCCAGCGGCGGCAGTGCCACCGCCACCTATGGCAAATACAAGGAAGGCGATGGTGGCAAATACCAAGTCATGGCCGATACCGGACTGGCGCTGGGTGCCAGCGGCAAGGTGCATCTGGCCGCGCAGTTTGGTCACCAGAACCAGACCAACCGGGCCACGCCGTATTCCGGCCCACAGACCCCAAGCTCGCCGCCGGTTGGCCAGACCGTCCAGCGCCTGGGCGACCCGGAAGTGGACAACCGCTCGCTGACCTTCAACGGTGAACTGAAGCCGGCCGACTACCTCACGTTCTATTCCTACGGCATCTACACCCACCGGGAAACGCTGTCGAACGGGTTTTTCCGCGCCGCGGGCGACTCCCGCAACATCCCGTCGATCTACCCCAACGGGTTCCTGCCCAAGATCTTCAACACCAGCAACGACTACCAGTTCGTGATGGGGATGCGCTCGTCGATTGGCGAAACCCGCTTTGACGCCAGCTATACCTATGGCTACAACGACCTGCGCTTCGATGTGAAGAACTCGCTCAATCGCAGCCTGGGCCCCAGCTCACCCACCGAGTTTTATGCCGGCACGCTCAAGTACACCCAGCACGTGCTCAACCTCGATCTGAGCCGGCCGGTGAATCTGGGACTGGCTTATCCGGCCACGCTCTCCTATGGCCTGGAGTGGCGGGGCGAGCAGTTTGAAATCACACCCGGCGAACCCAACTCCTACATCAATGGCGGCGTGCTGCTCAACGGCAACCCCACCCCCTCCGGGGCACAGGTGTTCCCTGGGTTCCGGCCCAGCGACAGCGGCACCTTCGACCGTCACAGCTCCTCGTTCTATGTGGGCCTGGAAGGTGATCTGACCGACAAACTCTCGGCCGGCCTGGCTGCGCGGCATGAGCGCTACAGCGATTTCGGCAACACCACCACCGGCAAGCTGAGCACGCGCTACGTGTTCAACGATGCGGTGGCACTGCGCGCCACCGCCAGCACCGGCTTCCATGCGCCTTCGCTGCAGCAACAGTTCTACCAGACCACCTCCACCAACTTCATCGGCGGCATTCCCTATGACATCGTGACCTTCCGGGTGACCAACCCGGCCGGCATCGCGCTGGGGGCCGAACCGCTGAAGCCGGAGAAATCCCGCAATCTCAGCCTGGGTCTGGTGTTGACCCCTGCCAATGGGCTGTATTTGACCGCCGATGCCTACCGGATCAAGGTGACCGACCGCATCACCCTGTCGGAAAACCTCACCAGCACCGCAGTGCGCAACTACCTCAATGCCAACGGCTTCCCGTCCGTCGGCGGCGGTCGCTACTTCACCAACGCGCTGGACACCACCACCACCGGCATCGACCTGGTGGCCACCTACACCACCCAGCTTGCAGCCAGCCGTATCGATTGGACGCTCAGCTACAACTACAACAAGACCAAAGTGGATCGGGTGGCGCCCAATCCGCCGGCCCTGCAGCTCATCGACCCCACCGCACTGCGAATCGGCCGGGTCGAGCTGGCGCGCTTTGAAGTCGGCGCACCGCGTGACAAGTTCATGCTTGGCGCGGACTGGAAGGTGGGTTCCTGGACGCTTGGTGCAATCGTCAGCCGCTATGGCAAGTTCACCGTCCGTAACAATAACCCCACCCTCGACCAAACCTTCGGTGCCAAATGGCTGACCGATCTCAGCGCCCGTTACAACACCGGCGGCTGGGAGTTCGCGCTCGGTGCCGACAACGTGTTCGACACCTACCCGGACAAAGTCATCCCGCCGAACACCAACTCCGGCCAGTTGATCTGGCCGACCCAGAGCCCGTTTGGCTTCAACGGCGCCTATTACTACGGACGGATTTCATACAAATGGTGATCTGACGCCTGACTGCCACCCATCGACGCCCCGGCCCGCCGGGGCGTCGTCGTATGTGCAAGCCCGGCATGCGATCATCCCGTTGAGCGCACGTCCGGATGCCCCATGCCGCACTCAACGTCTCTGATCACCTTGCTTTGTCTCGCCTTCGTGCTGGCCTTTGGCTTTGGCCTGTTGGCACAACGGCTGCGGATGTCCCCCCTGGCCGGGTACCTGCTGGCCGGCGTGGTGGTCGGCCCGTTCATGCCGGCGCTGGTGGGCGATCAGACCCTGGCCCCGCAGTTGGCCGAAGTCGGCGTGATCCTGCTGATGTTCGGCGTGGGCCTGCATTTCTCCTTGCAGGACCTGCTGCAGGTGCGCACGGTGGCCATCCCCGGCGCTCTGTTGCGCATCCTGTTGATGACGGCATTGGGCTGGGGTGTGGGGCGGCTGTCCGGCTGGACTGACAGCAACGGACTGGTGTTTGGCCTGGCGCTCTCGGTGGCCAGTACGGTGGTGCTGCTGCGCACCCTGGAAGAACATCGCCTGCTGGATTCGCGGGTTGGCCAGGTCACCGTCGGCTGGGTGGTGGTGGAAGACATCGCCATGGTGCTGGCACTGCTGCTGTTGCCGCCCCTGGCCGCTGGCGGCCATGCGGCCTCGCTCGCCGGCCTGTGGCTGCGCCTGGGCGAAACCGTGCTGAAGCTGGCCGTATTTTTGGCCTTCATGCTGGTGGTGGGGCGCCGGGTGATGCCCTGGATCCTGGCGCGGGTGGCCGGCACCGGCTCGCGCGAACTGTTCACCCTGTGCGTGCTGGCCACCGCGATGGGCGTGGCGTTTGCGGCGGCGGAGCTGTTTGGGGTGTCGTTCGCGCTGGGCGCGTTCTTCGCCGGCATGCTGCTCAACGAGTCCGAGTTCTCGCACAAGGCCGCCAACGACTCCCTGCCCCTGCGCGATGCGTTTGCCGTGCTGTTCTTCGTGTCGGTCGGCATGCTGTTCGATCCGGCCATCCTGCTCCGGCAACCCCTGCAGGTGGCGCTGACCGTGTTTCTGATCGTGGTCGTCAAAGGCGCCCTCAGCTGGTGGGGCCTGCGCATGCTGGGCGAGCGCGATGAAGATGCCCGCCTGGCCGCCGCCACCCTGGCCCAGATCGGCGAGTTTTCCTTCATCGTGATGGGGCTTGCCCTTTCGCTTCACCTGCTGCAGCCGGAAGTGCGGGATCTGGTGCTGGCCGGCGCGCTGCTGTCAATCGTCCTCAACCCGCTGCTGGTGGCCATGCTGTTGCGACAGGTCCGCAAACGCCGCGAACAGGCCTGCCTGGAAGTGCCGCCGCTGCCCGCCGATCTGCGCGACCACATCATCGTGATCGGCTACGGCCGGGTTGGCCGTGACCTGCTGCGGCTGCTGCGTGAACGCCATGTGCCGGTCGTGCTGATCGAGGAAGACATTGAGCGTGTGCATGCCGCACGCGCCGCTGGTTTCCCGGCCATCCGCGGCAACGCGGTGCTTCCACAGGTGCTGGCCAGCGCCCGGCCCGAGCTGGCCAAACTTGCGATTCTGGCGATTCCGCGGGCGCTGGAGGGTGGCGAAACCATCGCCCACCTGCGCGCCCTCAATCCTGCCATCACGGTACTGGCACGGGCCCACAGCGAAGGCGAGGTCAAGTATCTGCTCGCCCACGGCGCGGATGCCGCCGTGCTGGCCGAGCGCGAGCTGGCCTACTCGCTGGCCGATATGGTGCTGGCCACGCCACCGTACCGGCCCGCGCGCACACCCCCGCAGGCCACCTCCTGAAACGCAAACAGGCGCCGGAACCCCGGCGCCTGTTCTGTGGCAATGCCTGCCAATGTGAGCCGGGCGCCCCAATGGGCACCCGGCATCGGGCTTACTTCACGAACACCAGCCTGCCCCCCTCGGCGTCCACCTTGACGGTGTCGCCACTGGTGAAATGCCCGGCCAGGATTTCCTGGGCCAGCGGGTTTTCGATCTGGTGCTGGATCGCCCGCTTGAGCGGACGTGCGCCGTACACCGGATCGAAACCGACGTTGGCCAGCAACTCGAGCGCCTTGTCGGTGACCTCCAGCCGCATGCCACGTTCGCCCAGACGCTTCTCCAGACCGCGCAACTGGATGCGGGCGATCTGCTTGATCTGCGCCTTGTCCAGCGGGTGGAACACCACGATGTCGTCCAGCCGGTTGATGAACTCCGGACGGAAGTGCGCCTGCACCACGCCCATCACCGCTGCCTTCATCTTGGTGTAGGCCTCGGGCGAGTCTTCCCCGGCCATTTCCTGGATCATCTGGCTGCCCAGGTTGGAAGTCATCACGATGACCGTGTTGCGGAAGTCCACCGTGCGGCCCTGGCCATCGGTCAGGCGACCGTCGTCGAGCACCTGCAACAGCACGTTGAACACGTCCGGATGCGCTTTCTCCACCTCGTCCAGCAGAATCACGCTGTAGGGACGGCGCCGCACCGCTTCGGTGAGGTAACCACCTTCCTCATAGCCGACGTAGCCCGGAGGCGCACCGATCAGGCGGCTGACGGCGTGCTTCTCCATGAACTCGCTCATGTCGATGCGCACCATCGCATCCTGACTGTCGAACAAAAACTCCGCCAGTGCCTTGCACAGCTCGGTCTTGCCCACGCCAGTGGGGCCCAGGAACAGGAACGAGCCACTGGGCCGGTTGGGATCAGACAACCCGGCACGCGAACGGCGCACCGCATCGGACACCACCTTGATGGCCTCTTCCTGGCCCACCACGCGGGCGTGCAGGGCCTCTTCCATCTTCAGCAGTTTCTCGCGCTCGCTCTCCAGCATCTTGCTGACCGGAATACCGGTCCAGCGCGAGACCACCTGCGCGACTTCTTCTGCCGTCACCTTGTCCTGGAGCAGCTTGAAGCCCTTCTGCTCAACTTCCTGCGCGGCTTTGAGCTGCTTTTCCAGCTGCGGAATGATGCCGTACTGAATCTCGCTCATGCGCGCATAGTCCTGCCGGCGCTGCGCGGCTTCCAGTTCGAGCTTGGCCTGCTCGATCTGCTCCTTGATTTTGGTCGCGCCCTGCAGGGTGGCTTTTTCCGCCTTCCAGATTTCTTCCAGATCGGCGTACTCGCGCTCCAGCTGTGCGATCTCTTTTTCAAGATCGGCAAGCCGCTGCTTGGATTCTGGGTCTTTTTCCTTTTTCAGTGCCTCGCGCTGAATCTTGAGCTGGATCAGCCGGCGTTCCTTGCGATCGAGTTCTTCCGGCTTGGAGTCGATCTCCATGCGGATACGGCTGGCCGCCTCATCGATCAGGTCGATGGCCTTATCGGGCAGCTGACGGTCGGGAATGTAGCGATGCGACAGGGTGGCCGCCGCGATGATCGCCGGATCGGTGATCTCCACACCATGGTGCAGCGCATAGCGCTCCTTCAGGCCACGCAGGATGGCGATGGTGTCCTCCACGCTCGGCTCACCCACGTACACCTTCTGGAAGCGACGCTCCAGCGCGGCATCTTTTTCGATGTACTTGCGGTACTCGTCCAGCGTGGTGGCGCCGATGCAGTGCAGCTCCCCGCGCGCCAGCGCTGGCTTGAGCATGTTGCCAGCATCCATCGCCCCTTCGGCCTTGCCGGCACCGACCATGGTGTGCAGCTCGTCGATGAACAGGATGATCTGGCCTTCGTTCTTGGCCAGATCATTGAGCACGGCCTTCAGACGCTCTTCGAACTCGCCGCGGAACTTGGCGCCGGCAATCAGCGAGCCCATGTCCAGGCTGAGCAGGCGCTTGCCACGCAGCCCTTCCGGCACTTCGCCATTGACGATACGCTGGGCCAGCCCTTCGACGATCGCGGTCTTGCCCACGCCAGGCTCACCGATCAGCACCGGGTTGTTCTTGGTGCGCCGCTGCAGCACCTGGATGGTGCGACGGATTTCCTCGTCGCGCCCGATCACCGGGTCGAGCTTGCCGGCCTCGGCGCGCGCGGTCAGATCGATGGTGTATTTCTCCAGCGCCTGCCGGGTGTCTTCCGCATTTTCGTCGGTCACTTTTTCGCCTCCGCGCATTTTTTCGATGGCTGCCTGCAGCTTTGCCTTGTCCGCGCCGGCCGCCTTGAGCGCACGCCCGGCATCGCCACTGTCCTCCAACGCTGCCAGCAGGAACAGTTCGCTGGCGATATAGGAATCGCCACGCTGCTGGGCCAACTTGTCGGTGACGTTGAGCAGACGGATCAGGTCATTGCTGACCTGCACATTGCCGGCCTGACCGGTGACCTTGGGCAGCTTGTCCAATGCCTCGGTCAAGCGCTCGCGCAGCACCGGCACATTGACGCCCGCCTGTGCCAGCAGGGGTCGGGTGCCACCGCCTTGCTGGTCGAGCAACGCCAGTAAAAGGTGCACGGGTTCGATGAAATTGTGGTCGCGCCCAACGGCCAGCGACTGCGCATCGCTCAACGCCTGCTGGAAACGCGAAGTGAGTTTGTCCATTCGCATGGGAAAGTTCCTGAAGTCCGGGCCGCGGATGCAGCCAATGCCTACCACATGCGGTCGCTGGCCGGTATTTCAAGATGCAGATGCGCTAAAACGAAAATCGCACCCGATATTTCCCGGCAGGCGGCGCTTCAGCTGGCGGGGTGGATCCAGGCCAGCGTGGCCATACGACCGCTTTGCCCGTCACGGCGATGGGAAAAAAACCGGTCGCGCTCTCGGATGGTGCAGTGCTGTCCGCCATGGATGGCCTCCGGCACGAGCCCCGCACTGATCAGCCGTTGCCGCGCCAGGGCATACAGATCGACCCGCCAATGCCCGGGGCGGGTCGGCACAAAGGCCGTCGCAGCCGCCGAATCCCGGGCCAGGAAGGCCTCACGCACCTCGTCGCCCACTTCGTAGGCATCCGGCCCTGCGCCCGGCCCCAGCCAGGCCCGCAGCCGCGCGGGCGGCGTCTGCATCGCGGTCACCGTGGCCTCCAGCACGCCGGCGGCCAGCCCGCGCCAGCCGGCGTGGGCCGCGGCGATCTCGTCGCCATCACAGGCCGCCAGCACCACCGGCAGGCAGTCGGCGGT
The DNA here is from genome assembly GCF_900129205.1 of Thermomonas hydrothermalis. Classification (GTDB taxonomy): domain Bacteria; phylum Pseudomonadota; class Gammaproteobacteria; order Xanthomonadales; family Xanthomonadaceae; genus Thermomonas; species Thermomonas hydrothermalis. The sequence goes on from NZ_FQUK01000015.1 coordinate 26,596, forward strand.
GAGGATGGCCAGCACCGTGCCCGGCGTGGCGGTCACCGCGGCATCGGCCTCGGGTTCGTCCAGCCCCGGCTCGACCACCACCCGCACCCCATGCACCTGGCGCAGCCAGCGTGGCGGCGACGGCAACGCCAGTGCCGCCGCCAGCTGCCGCCGGTTTTCATTCACCGCAGCGGTGGCATCCCCACACCGGCTGCCAAGATTGAAATGATCAAACGGCGACGCCGATACGCCCAACCCGTGCCGCAGTGTCGTCCCTGCCCGCACACCGGGCGGTGCCGGCCAGTCGGCGGGCAAAAAGGCGCTCATTGGCGCGCACGCTCCGCCGCGGCATGGGCGAGGGCGTCGTCCTCCAACAGCTGCATGAGCTGGCGCATGTCCTCCGGCACCGGCGCCTGGCAACGCACCGGCTGACCGGTGATCGGATGGGAAAACTCCAGCACCTCGGCATGCAGGGCCTGCCGACGAAAACCGCGCAGGGCGGTGATGAGCGCCTCCGACGCCCCCTTGGGCAACTTCAGCGATCCGCCATAGAGCGGGTCACCGACGATCGGATGCTTCAGGTGCGCCATGTGCACGCGGATCTGGTGGGTCCGCCCGGTCTCCAGCCGGCATTCGAGCGCGGTATGCGCACGGTAGCGCCGGCGCAGGCGGTAATGGGTCACCGCGTCCTTGCCATCCTCGCGCACGGCCATCCGCAGCCGGTCGCGGGGATGCCGATCGATCGGGGCGTTGACCGTGCCCCCCGACACCAGGGCACCGACCACGATGGCCAGATACTGGCGATGCACGTCGCGGGCGGACAGCTGCGCCACCAGCGCGGTGTGCGCCGCCAGCGTGCGCGCCACCACCATGACGCCGCTGGTGTCTTTGTCCAGGCGGTGGACGATACCGGCACGCGGCAGCTGGGCCAGCGCCGGATCGCGATGCAGCAGCGCGTTGACCAGGGTGCCGGCCGGATTGCCTGCGCCTGGATGCACCACCAGCCCGGCCGGCTTGTTGAGGACGAACACATGCGGATCCTCGTACAGCAGCTCCAGCGTGATCGGCTCGGCCTCGGCATGGGTCTGGACCGTCGGCTGCACCCGCAGCACCACCGTCTCGCCCCCGAGCACCGGGTCGCGCGGACGTGCTGGGGTCCCGTCCACGGTGACATCGCCCGCCTTGATCCAGGCCGCCAGCCGTGATCGCGAATACTCGGGGAACAGCCCGGCCAGGACCGCATCCAGGCGGCCGCCGGCAGCGTCCTCGGGAATGCGGGCGGTACGAAGTTCGACGTCGGTCATGGGCAGCGCGCCGCTTGGCGCGTTCGGGCCTGATTGAAGTGGGGCTGCTATTATCCAGCCTTCTTGCCCCTGGCGCCCATTCGATGCCCATGACTGCCCGCTCCTCCCTGCTGCGCACCGTGCTCGTGCTCGTGCTCGTCCTGACCGTTGCCGGCTGCTCCGGCGGCAAGGGCTTGTTCAAGGGCAAGAAAAACCGCAATGAGGGCGTGCCGGTCGGCGAGCTGTACGACCGTGCTCACAGCCAGATGGAACACGGCAACTGGAGCACCGCCAGCGAAACCTTCGGCCGCCTGATCGCCCAGTACCCGTATGGCCCCTATGCCGAGCAGGCCCTGATGGAGCAGGCCTACGCGCAGTACAAGTCCGGCAAGCACGAAGACGCCATCTCCACCATCGACCGCTTCATCCGCACCTACCCCACCCACCGCAACATTGCGTACATGTACTACCTGCGCGGCCTGACCAACATGGCGCGCAATACCGTGTTCCTGGCGCGCACGTTCAACCTGGACACTAGCAACCGCGATTTGGATGCGCCGCTGCAGGCGTACAACGACTTCAATACCCTGATCACCCGCTACCCCAACAGCCGCTATGCCGCCGATGCGCGGCAACGCATGGTCTATCTGCGCAATCAGTTCGCACGGTTTGAGCTGAATACCGGCCTGTATTACCTGCGGCGCGGCGCCTGGGTGTCGGCCGCCGAGCGTGCGACCTATCTGCTGGAAACCTACCCGCAAAGCGAATCGCAGAATGACGCCGTGGCCCTGCTGGCCGAGGCCTATACCCGCATGGGCGAAAAAACCCTGGCCGCCGATGCGCGCCGGGTGCTGGAGCAGAACGACCCGCAGCATCCCTGGCTTAAGGGGCGCTGGCCCAAGTCGCCGAGCGTGATCAAGCGGCTCAACCCGTTCAGTCCGGACGTGCGCTGAACCTGCGACCTCCCCACAACCACCGGCCATCGCCCTGACCGGCCGCAGACGGCCACACGGTCGCCCCCCAGCCATCGCTACCTTCGCCCGGCGTTTGCCCGCTTGGCCCCTGCGTGCTAGCGTCTGCGCCAGTGGAGTCAGGCATCCCCGCCATGTCGCACGCGATTGCCGCCCTGGTATCGGCGTCCCCCTATCGCTGGGGGTTCCTGCTGTCCATTGTGGTCGCCGCCCTGCCGCCCGTGGTCAGTGCCTGGATGGCCGGTCGGCTGGGCCACTGGGATGCCTGGGCATGGTTCCCGCCGGTGTTTTACTTCGTGATCATCCCGATCATCGATCACCTGGTTGGCCGCGATACCCGCAATCCTCCTGATGCGACCGTGCCGCAGCTGGAGCATTCGCTCTTCTACGCGGCGCTGCCGCTGGCCTGCGTGCCGCTGCAGATCGGCCTGATGCTGTGGGGCGCATGGGTATTTGCGACCGCCCCGTTTGGCCCGATCGGTGCAGCCGGCTGGATCATCTCGATGGGCTGTATTGGCGGCATCCTGGGCATCAACATCGCCCATGAGCTGATCCACAAGACATCCCGTCTGGAACAATGGGCCGGCGGCTTGCTGCTGTCCACGGTGCTGTACGGCTCGTTCAAGATCGAGCATGTCTATGGCCACCACGTGGACGTGGCCACCCCGCGCGACACCTCGACCGCCCGGCCTGGCCAGACCGTTTACGCCTTCCTTGCGCGGGCACTGCGCCACAACATCCCGAAGGCCTTCGCGCTGGATCGCGCCCGCGCCGTCCGGCGTGGCGCGCCGGGCAATCGCATCTGGCGCAGCGAGCTGCTGGTCTGGTACGCCGCCTCGGCCTTTTGGGCACTGGCATGTGTGCTGATCGCAGGCACCTGGCAAGGCCTGATCTACTTTGCCGGGCAGGCGCTGGTGGCCGTCTGCCTGCTGGAAATCATCAACTACATCGAGCATTACGGCCTGCAGCGGCGCCTGCTTGCCGATGGCCGCTACGAGCGCGTCAACCCGCGGCACTCGTGGAACTCGGACTTCCTGGTCACCAATCTGCTGCTGTTCAATCTGCAGCGCCACTCGGATCATCATGCCCACCCGGCACGGCGCTATCAGGTGCTGCGTCATTTCGACGAAAGCCCGCAACTGCCGTTCGGTTACGCCACCGCCGTCGTGCTAGCACTGTGCCCGCCCCTGTGGCGGCGGATCATGGACCCGTGCGTGGCACGCTACGCGCAAACATCAAGCCCAGACACCGCAAACACCAGCACTGCCTGACCTGCCTGCGGCCCGGTCTGCGCATGGCGACGGCCGCGCCGGGTCACGGCCGCAGCGGGCATCCCCCACTCATTCACGCCAGCCGTTACTAATCGGATAGCGCCGTTCGCGACCAAACGCACGCCGGCTGACCTTGGGGCCAGGCGCTGCCTGATGGCGTTTCCATTCGCTGATCCGCACCAGATGCAGCACCCGATCCACGGTGGCGGCATCGAAGCCGGCGGCGACGATCTCGGCCCGTGACTGCTCCTGGTCGATATGCCGCAGCAGGATCGCATCCAGCACGTCATAGGGCGGCAGCGAGTCCTGGTCTTTCTGGTTTTCACGCAATTCCGCCGAGGGCGGCCGATCGATCACCGCCTGCGGGATGACGGCATCCCCCACCGTGTTACGCCAGCGCGCCAGCGCAAACACTTCGGTCTTGTACAGGTCCTTGATCGGCGCGTAGCCGCCGCACATATCGCCGTAGATGGTGGCGTAGCCCACGGCGTACTCGCTCTTGTTGCCGGTGGTCAGAAGCAGCCCGCCGAACTTGTTGACCAGCGCCATCATCAGCGTGCCGCGCACGCGCGACTGCAGGTTTTCTTCGGTGGTGTCCACGGGCAGACCGGCAAAGGTGTCCGCCAGGGTGTCCAGATAGGCGGAGAACGGTGCCTCGATCGGCAACGTCATCAGCCGCACCCCCAACGCCTCGCACTGCATCTGCGCCAGGTCATTCGACAAACCGGCGGTGTAACGCGACGGCATCCGCACTGCGGTCACGTTGTGTGCCCCCAGCGCGTCCACCGCCGCGGTGAGCACCAGCGCCGAGTCGATGCCGCCGGATAACCCCAGCCAGGCCTTTTTGAATCCGTTTTTTTGGCAGTAGTCGCGGGTGCCACGCACCACCGCTCGCCAGGCCAGCGCCTCGCGGCTTTCATCGCCATCCACCGTCCATTGCAACGGCGCGAACCGGCGGCTCTCGGGCTCGTACTCCACCACCAGCCATTGCTCCTCAAAGGCCACCGCCGCCGGGTGCACATGGCCATCGCCATCGGCAACCAGGCTTGCACCGTCGAACACCAGCGCATCCTGTCCGCCGACCAGGTTGAGGTAGACGATCCCGGCGCCCGTCTCACGCGCACGCCGCGCCAGCAGCGCATCACGCTCGGCATGCTTGTCATGCTCATACGGCGAGGCATTGGGCACCAGCACCAGCTGCGCCCCTTTGCCCACGGTGGCGGCGATCGGTTCCGGGAACCAGAGATCCTCGCAGACCAACACGCCCACCGGCACGCCATTGACCTCGAACACGCAATCCTCGCGATCCGGATCGACATCGAACCAGCGGCGCTCATCAAACACTGCGTAGTTGGGCAGCTCACGCTTGCGGTAGGTGGCTGCGATGGCGCCGTCGCGCAGGACACTGGCGGCGTTGTACACCACGCTGCCGGCCGACTGTGGCCAGCCCACCACCGCGACGATCCCGGTCGCCGCCTGTGCCAGGCGGACCATCGCCGCCTCGCATTCGCACAGGAACGCCGGCCGGTACAGCAGGTCTTCCGGGGGATAGCCGGACAGCGCCAGTTCCGGAAACAGCACGATGTCGGCCGCGAACTCGTCGCGGGCAAAGGCGATCATCTCGGCGATACGCGCCGCATTGCCGGCGACATCCCCCACCGGAAAATCGAACTGCGCCATCGCGATGCGAAGGGACTGGGTCATGGCGTGATCTCGGCTCCTTATGCGCGCTGCCGCCATCACCCGGCGGCGCTGGCAAGGATACGGCACGTGCAACGCCGGCACGCGCAACCGGTAAAATGATCAGCTCCCTCCCACACATGCGCACCCGGCCGGGTGCGCCCACGACTGGAGCTTCCCATGGGTCTGGACCTCGTCCCTACCGGCAAAAACCCGCCGGATGAAATCAACGTCATCATCGAAATCCCCAAAGACGCCGAACCGGTCAAGTACGAGGTGGACAAGGCTTCCGGTGCGATCTTCGTCGATCGCATCCTGTCCACCCCGATGCGCTATCCGTGCAACTACGGCTATGTGCCCCACACCCTGTGCGACGACGGCGATCCGGTCGACGTGCTGGTGATCCTGCCGCTGCCGCTGGTGCCAGGGTCAGTGATCCGCTGCCGGCCGGTCGGCGTACTGAAGATGACCGACGAGGCCGGTGGCGACGAAAAGATCCTGGCCGTGCCGGTGGACAAGGTGTTCGCCGGCTATACCCACATCGACGACATCAGCAAGGTCACCCCGCACTGGCTGCAGCGCATCGGCCACTTCTTCGAGCACTACAAGGATCTCGAACCGGGCAAGTGGGTCAAACTGTCTGGCTGGGAAGGCGCTGCACAGGCACGCCAGCTGATTATCGACGCCATCGCGCGCTATCAGGGCAGCAGCGACAAGCCGAATTTCTGACCGTCCGTCAGGCCGCCTGCCTGCCGCTTGGCACGGCGGGCGACCCAGCGGTGCCCGCACATGCATTTACCCGGCGCAGGCGACGTTCAGCCGCCTGCACCGTTTTTTTAGTTGGCGGCGCGGTACGGGTACTTGGCAAACATGGCGGTAATGGCCTGATCGATCGCCGCCAACCGTTTTTCTGGGGCCCGCTTGCTGCCTTCCGGCGTACTGACCGCAGCCGTCCACACCAACCGGTGCCGCTGCCCATCGACCAGATCCACCGTCAGGACCCCTTCGCGATACCGGCTGAGCTGTGGCTCGTCATACCAGATCGGCACCGCCACGTAACCGCGGCTGTGATAGCTGTAAACCCACTCAAAGCTGGCGCGCGGCACGCTCCATAGCTCGGTTCGCTCCTGCTGCACGAGCTGGAAATTGACCAGCAGGTCGCCGCCCTCCGGCTGATACCGATAACCGCGCGCTTCCATTTCGCGGCGAACATCTTCACGGATGCGCTCGGAAATCCATGACGAATATCCGGCCTGCTCCATCGCGATGGGCTTATAGAAACTGAAGGTGCGGTACTGGCCGAAATCGGCGGCGGGATCCCGGTCAGTGCGAACACTGGGGCCACTGGCACATGCGGCCAGCGTCAAGGTCGATATGGCCAGCAGGGCCGCTGCCAGCAGGTTGCGGGGCTTGGGCATGACGCATCTCCGGCACGGATGGAATGACAGGATCATCGCATCGTCGTTCGACTCTGGCCTGAACGCCTGCGCACCGGCCGGAACGACACAGGCCCCGCGGTGCGGGGCCTGTGCCAGCGTGCTCGATTTTTTGGATCGTGTCAGTGCTTGAGCGTCTTGCGCAGGCGCTCCAACGCCTGCAACTGGGCGGTGACTTCGGCCAGCCGCTTCTGCGCCTCGGCGATCTCCATCGGTTCGGCGCGCCGGGCGAGGATGCGCTCGGCCTCTTCCTTGGCCGCCCGCACCGCGGCTTCATCGATTTCCTCCGCCCGCACCGCCGTGTCGGCCAACACCGTCACCACGGTGGGCTGCACTTCGAGGATGCCGCCGGACACCGCGAAGTCGAGCTTCTCGCCCCCCGGCAGGGTCACCACCACCTTGCCGGGCTTGAGGCGGGTGATCAGCGGCGCGTGCCTGGGCGCAATGCCCAGCTCACCGAGCTCGCCGGTGGCAACGACCAGCTCGGCCTCGCCGTGGAAGATCTCGGCCTCGGCGCTGACGATGTCGCAACGGATGGTGGATGCCATCGGGATTCCTCGCGTTCAGTGCCTGCGGATCAGGCCGCCGCCAGCAGCTTGTTGCCCTTCTCGACCGCCTCGTCGATGGTGCCGACCATGTAGAACGCCTGCTCCGGCAGGTGATCGTAGTCGCCATCGACGATGCCCTTGAAGCCGCGGATGGTCTCCTTCAGCGGCACGTACTTGCCCGGGCTGCCGGTGAAGACTTCGGCCACGTGGAACGGCTGGCTGAAGAAGCGCTCGATCTTGCGAGCACGCGCCACCACCAGCTTGTCGTCCTCGGACAGCTCGTCCATACCCAGAATGGCGATGATGTCCTTGAGATCCTTGTACTTCTGCAGGGTCTGGCGGACCCGCTGGGCGGTCTCGTAGTGCTCGTTGCCGATCACGTTCGGATCCATCTGACGGCTGGTGGAATCCAGCGGGTCGACCGCCGGATAGATACCCAGCGCGGCGATGTTGCGGCTCAGCACCACGGTGGCGTCCAGGTGGGCGAAGGTGGTGGCCGGTGACGGGTCGGTCAGGTCGTCGGCGGGCACGTACACCGCCTGGATCGAGGTGATCGAACCCACCTTGGTGGAGGTGATGCGCTCCTGCAGCACGCCCATTTCTTCCGCCAGAGTCGGCTGGTAACCCACCGCCGACGGCATACGGCCGAGCAGCGCCGACACCTCGGTGCCGGCCAGGGTGTAACGGTAGATGTTGTCGATGAACAGCAGCACGTCGCGGCCTTCATCGCGGAAGTATTCGGCCATGGTCAGACCGGTCAGCGCCACGCGCAGACGGTTGCCCGGCGGCTCGTTCATCTGGCCGTAGACCATCGCCACCTTGGACTTCTCCGGCGACTGGATGTTCACCACGCCGGCTTCCTGCATCTCGTGGTAGAAGTCGTTGCCCTCGCGGGTGCGCTCACCCACGCCGGTAAACACCGACAGACCGCTGTGCTCGGTGGCGATGTTGTTGATCAGCTCCATCATGTTGACGGTCTTGCCGACGCCGGCACCGCCGAACAGGCCGACCTTACCGCCCTTGGCGAACGGGCACATCAGGTCGATCACCTTGATGCCGGTTTCCAGCAGCTCAGTGGTCGCCGCCTGATCTTCGTAGCTGGGCGCCGGACGATGGATTTCCCAGGTCTGCTCGGCCTGGATCGGGCCGATTTCGTCGATCGGGTTGCCCAGCACGTCCATGATCCGGCCCAGGGTGGCCTTGCCGACCGGCACCGCGATGGCGCGGCCGGTGTTCTCGGCGATCAGGCCACGCTTGAGGCCGTCGGTGGAGCCCAGGGCGATCGTGCGCACCACGCCATCGCCCAGCTGCTGCTGCACTTCCAGCGTGATGTCGGTGCCCTGCACCTTCAGCGCGTCGTACACCTTCGGCACGCTTTCACGCGGGAATTCGACGTCGACGACCGCGCCGATGATCTGTACGACCTTGCCCTGGTTGCTCATACCTGTTTCCTCGGGAACTCTTGAATGCTGCTACGGGATTGCCTGGAGTACGGTGACCGGTCAGACCGCGGCCGCGCCGCCCACGATTTCCGAAATTTCCTGGGTGATCGCTGCCTGCCGCGCCTTGTTGTAGACGAGGTTCAGCGTGCCGATCAGCTTGGTGGCGTTGTCGCTGGCGGCCTTCATCGCCACCATTCGGGCGGCGTGTTCGGAGGCCACGTTTTCCATCACCGCCTGGTACACCAGCGACTCGATGTAACGGGTCAGCACGTGATCCAGCACGGTGGGTGCATCGGGTTCATAGATGTAGTCCCAATCGTGCTTGGCCACCGGGGTCTGTGCCGGCGGCAACGGCAGCAACTGGTCGAAGGTGACCCGCTGGGTCATGGTGTTGACGAAGTCGTTGTAGGCCAGGAACACCTTGTCCACCGCACCGGCGGTATAGGCGTCCAGCATGACCTTGACCACACCAATCAGCTGCTCGACCTTCGGGGTATCACCAAGATGGGTGACCGACGCCAGCATGCCGACCTTGACCCGCCGGAAGAACACCGACGCCTTCTGGCCGATGGTGACCACGTCCACCTCGATCCCCTGCTGCTGCAGGGTACGGAACTCGGCCAGCAGCTTGCGGAACATGTTGTTGTTCAGGCCGCCGGCCAGACCACGGTCGGAGGAGACCACGATGTAGCCGACGCGCCGGATCTGCGCACGCTGCACCAGATAGGGATGCCGGTACTCGGAGTTGGCCTGGGCCAGATGACCGATCAGCTGCTTCATCGCCCGCGCATACGGACGCGAGGCCTTCATCCGGTCCTGCGCCTTGCGGATCTTGGAGGCCGAGACCATCTCCAGCGCGCGCGTCACCTTGCGGGTGTTCTGCACGCTCTTGATCTTGGTTTTGATTTCGCGTCCGCCTGCCATGCTCGTTCTCTGTGCTCGCCCCGCCTGGGCGGGAATCCGGCCATGTCTTGCCCCCCGAAACGCCCGACCCTCGTGTGAGCGTCGGGCGGGGTCAGGGATTACCAGCTACCGGTAGCCTTGAACTCCTCGATGCCCTTCTTGAACGCGGCTTCGATCTCGTCATTCCAGTCGCCGGTGCGGTCGATGGTGGCCATCAGCTCGGCGGCAGTATTGGCGAAATGCGCCTGCAGACCGGCCTCGAACGCCAGCACCTTGTTGACCGGCACGTCGTCCAGATAGCCCTTGTCGACCGCATAGATCGACAGCGCCTGCTGCGCCACCGACATCGGGGCGTACTGCTTCTGCTTCATCAGCTCGGTGACGCGCTGGCCGCGCTCCAGCTGCTTGCGGGTGGCGTCATCGAGGTCAGACGCGAACTGCGCAAACGCCGCCAGCTCACGGTACTGCGCCAGCGCGATACGGATACCGCCCGACAGCTTCTTCATGATCTTGGTCTGCGCCGCACCACCCACGCGCGACACCGAAATACCGGCGTTCACGGCCGGACGGATACCGGCGTTGAACAGGTCGGTTTCCAGGAAGATCTGGCCGTCGGTGATCGAGATCACGTTGGTCGGCACGAACGCGGACACGTCGCCGGCCTGGGTTTCGATGATCGGCAGCGCCGTCAGCGAACCGGTCTTGCCCTTGACCGCGCCATTGGTGAAGCGCTCGACATACTCCTCGTTCACCCGCGCAGCGCGCTCCAGCAAGCGCGAATGCAGGTAGAACACGTCGCCCGGATAGGCCTCACGACCCGGCGGACGGCGCAGCAGCAGCGAGATCTGACGATAAGCCACGGCCTGCTTGGACAGGTCGTCGTAAATGATCAGGGCGTCCTCGCCACGGTCACGGAAGTACTCACCCATCGCGCAACCGGCATAGGCGCTGATGTACTGCATCGCCGCCGACTCGGAGGCCGAGGCCGCCACGACGGTGGTGTATTCCATCGCGCCGTGCTCTTCCAGCTTGCGCACGATGCTGGCGATGGTCGAGTTCTTCTGACCGATCGCCACGTAGATGCATTTAATGCCCGAGCGCTTCTGGTTGATGATGGTGTCGATCGCCAGCGCGGTCTTGCCGGTCTGGCGGTCACCGATGATCAGCTCGCGCTGGCCGCGGCCGATTGGAATCATGCTGTCCACCGCCTTGTAACCGGTCTGCACCGGCTGGCTGACCGACTTACGCCACACCACGCCCGGGGCGATGGCTTCGACCGGCGAGGTCAGCTTGGCGTCGATCGGGCCCTTGCCGTCGATCGGCTCGCCCAGGGCGTTGACCACGCGCCCCAGCAGCTCGGGACCGACCGGAACCGACAGGATCTGGCCCGTGGTCTTGGCCACGTCGCCTTCGCGCAGGTGCTCGTAATCACCCAGCACCACCGCGCCGACCGAGTCGCGCTCGAGGTTCAGCGCCAGCGCGTAGGTGTTGCCGGGCAGTTCGATCATTTCACCCTGCATCGCATCGGCCAGGCCGTGGATGCGCACGATGCCGTCGGACACCGAGGTGACCGTGCCTTCGTTGCGGGCCTCGGCGGCGAGCTTGACCTTCTCGATACGGGTCTTGATCAGTTCGCTGATTTCGGACGGGTTGAGCGTGGTGGTGGCCATCTTGGTTTCCTTGGAAGCCTGCGTCGCCGCCGGCCTGGTTCAAAAGTGTTGGATCGAACGGGTTATTGCGTGAGCGCGGCCTGCAGGCGCTGCAACTTGCCTTTCAGCGAGCCATCGATGACGACATCGCCGGCATCGATGACCGCGCCGCCCAGCAGGTCGGGATCGACCGCCAGATCGACCGCGACCTCACGGCCAAAGCGCCGCCGCAGCGCCGCCTTGAGACTGGCCAGCTCTGCCTCGCCCAGCGCCGCTGCGGAGACGATCCGCGCCCGAACCACCTGTTCGGCGTCCAGCCGCAGCGCATCGAACAGCCCGGAAATCTCCGGCAGCAGCCCGAGGCGGCGATTGTCGAACAGCAGCCCGAGGAAATTGCGGAACGTCTCGTCGGCACCGTCCGGTGCCAGCAGCAGAATCGCCTCCTCGCGGGTCAGCCGCGGATGGCCGAGCAGGTGGGAAACCTGCGGATCGGCCGCCACGCGCGCGGCGAACGCCAGCGCGTCGGCCCAGGCAGGCAGCGCACCGGCATCACGCGCGACCGCAAAGGCGGCGCGGGCATAGGGGCGGGCGAGGGTCAAGGCCTGGCTCATCGATGCCCCCTCAGAGCTGGGCCGCCAGATCGTCGATCAGCGCCTTCTGGTCGTTGGCGTTGATCTCGCGCTGGAGCAGACGCTCGGCACCGGCAACCGCCAGGGCAGCCACCTGCTTGCGCAGTTCTTCCTTGGCACGATTGACCGCCGCCTCGATCTCGGCCTCAGCCAGCGCCTTCTGCCGGTTTGCCTCGGCAATGGCTTCCTGCTTGGCCTGATCGATGATCTGGTTGGCACGCTGATGGGCCTGGTCGATGATTTCATTGGCCTTGGCGCGGGCGGCCTTCAGTTCTTCCGCCGCCTTGGCATCGGCCATGGCCAGGCTCTTCTGCGCATTGTCAGCGGCCGCCAGGCCTTCGGCGATCTTGCGCTGGCGCTCTTCGATCGCCTGCATCAACGGCGGCCAGATGAACTTGACGGTGAACCAGATGAGGATCGCGAACGAGATCATCTGGCCCAGCAATGTCATGAAGGTCGGGTTCATGTCGTACCTTGGATGTCGAACGGACGCCACACCGTGGCGCCCGCTGGGCAACGCCGCGACGGCATGCCGCGGCGCAGTGCAGCCGGTGCGCGCATCTCGCCGCGCGCACCACGAACAGCCGGGATCAGGCGCCGGTCGCCGCCTGGACGGCGGCCAGCAGCGGGTTGGCGAACGCGAACATCATCGCCACACCCACGCCGATCAGGAACGCCGCATCGATCAGGCCGGCGAGCAGGAACATGCGGCCCTGCAGCATCGGCACCAGCTCCGGCTGACGGGCAGCGGCCTCGAGGAACTTGCTACCCATGACGCCGATACCAAGAGCGGCGCCCAGCGCACCCAGGGCGACGATGATGCCGATGGCGACGGCGGTGAAAGCCTGGACGTTGGCGATGAATTCCATGGTGAATCTCCGGTTTTGGTACTGAACAGTGTTGAAGGGGTGGAACGGTGAACAGCGAAACGCGGTGTGCCGCAGACGGCTTCAGTGATGCTCGTGCGCCATCGCCAGATAGACGACGCTCAGCACCATGAAAATGAAGGCCTGCAGCAGGATGATCAGGATGTGGAAGATCGCCCACACCGACTGGAACAGAACGCCGGGCAGGAAGGTCGCCCACGACATGAACAGCCCGGCGATCAGCATGAAGACCAGCTCGCCAGCGTACATGTTACCGAACAGTCGCATCCCTAGACTGACCGGCTTGGACAGGTACTCGACCAGGTTCAAGAACAGGTTCGGCACCGCCAGCACGATCTTGCCGAGCACGCCGTGGGCATGGAACGGCGCGGTGAACAGCTCCTTGACGAAGCCCCAGCCGCCCTTGGCCTTGATCGAATAGAAGATCACCAGCAGGAACACGGTGACCGACAACGCAAACGTAGTGTTGATGTCAGCCGTCGGCACCACGCGCAGGTAGGTATGGTGCGCCACCTCCGGCCCCGCCACCGCAGTGATCAAGGCAGCGGGAAGATCCAGCGGCAGCAAGTCCATCGCGTTCATGAACGCGACCCAGACAAAGATGGTCAGCGCCAACGGCGCGATGAAGCGGCGGTCGCCATGGAAGGTGTCCTTGACCTGGGAATCGACGAACTCGACCACCAGCTCCACGAATGCCTGGCCCTTACTCGGCACGCCCGAGGTCGCCTTGCGCGCATACAGCCACAGCCACAGGCAGGCCAGCAGACCCAGGCCCAGCGCGATCGCCCAGGAATCCAGGTGAAACCCGGCATCACCGGCGACGGTGGTGGTGTTGTGAGTGAGGTGGTGGACGATGTAGCCGGTCAGGCCGCCGCCTTCGCCACCTTCGGGAGCCAACCCCATTGCTTCCAGGATCACGCGTTCGTCCTCGTCGTACTGCGCTTTGCCACGAATCTCATCGACACCAGAAACGCCGCCGCGGCCATCGCCGCCCCAGCCAGCACCGACACCGGCGGCAGCTTCCAGACCGCCATCGCCAGGTACAACCCGACGACCACGATCAACCACTTGACCGCCGTCCCCAGCAGCAGGCGCGCGAGCGCGACGCCACCACTCGAGACACCCACTCCGAACGCTCCCCAGGCTGCCACCAGGCTTCCCAGCGCCAGCGTTCCACCTCCGGCCAGCGCCGCCAGGGCAGCGCGCGGCCCGAGGGTCATGCCGGCAGCGGCGGTCGCCAGCGCGGCGGCGACTTGGAAAGCCACCGCCCGCAGCGCCAGCCGCCAACCTGCCTTGGCGGAGTTCAGCACGCGGATGTTTCCCGAGCAGGACCAATGGAGAGGGTTGGCCGCCCCGGCGAGCGGCACCCCGCTCACCAAAGCCGCGAAAGTCTAACAGCCTGTCGGGCGGTGCGGCAACCGCCCGATCCACGGCGCTGAGCTCGACGTGGGCTGACAACGCCTGTGGGGCGGCGTTCAAACCTCGTCAAGCCAGCATGAGACCCGGCCGGCTCAGCCGCGCCGGGGCAGATACAGATCGGTGATGCTGCCGTCGTAGACCTCGGCCGCCATGCCCACCGATTCGCTCAAGGTCGGATGCGGGTGGATGGTGTGGGCGATGTCCTCCACCTCGCAGCCCATCTCGATGGCCAGCGCGATTTCGGCGATCAGCTCACCGGCATGCACGCCGACGATGCCGCCGCCGATCACGCGATGGGTGGCCTCATCGAACACCAACTTGGTGAAGCCTTCCGTGCGCGCCAGGCCGATGGCGCGGCCCGAGGCCGCCCACGGGAACTTGCCCACACCGACCTTGAGCCCCTTGGCCTTGGCTTCGGTCTCGGTGACGCCCACCCAGGCGATTTCCGGATCGGTGTAGGCCACCGACGGGATCACCCGTGCCACCCAGGATTTCTTGTGCCCCGCCGCGACTTCGGCCGCCAGCTTGCCCTCGTGGGTGGCCTTGTGCGCCAGCATCGGCTGACCGACCAGATCGCCGATGGCAAAGATGTGCGGCACATTGGTGCGCATCTGCGCATCCACCGGGATCAACCCGCGCTCACCGACACGCACGCCGGCTTTTTCGGCATCCAGCGTGCCACCGTTGGCACTGCGCCCGACCGCCACCAGCACGCGATCGAACAGCTTGGTTTCGGGGATGGACTCACCCTCGAACGTACAGGCAATCCCGTTTTTCTGCGCCTTTGCCTCGACCACCTTGGTCTTGAGGTGGATCGCCACGCCCTGTCTCGATAGACGATCGGCCAATGGCTTGACCAGATCAGCATCCGCGCCCGGCATCAGCTGCGGCATGAACTCGACCACGGTGACCTGCGCACCCAGTGCGCGATAGACCGTAGCCATCTCCAGCCCGATGATGCCGCCACCAACCACCAGCAGTGTCTTCGGCACTTCGGCGAGCGCAAGCGCATCGGTGGAATCCATGATGCGCGGATCGCCCCACGGAAACGCCGGCAGCTTCACCGGCTGGCTACCCGCGGCGATGATGCACTGGGCAAACCGCAACAGTTGGGTGCTGCCATCCGCCGCACTGATCTCAAGCTCGTGGGGCGAGACAAACTTCGCCACGCCTTGCACGACGCGCACCTTGCGTTGCTTGGCCATACCCGCCAGGCCCTTGGTGAGCTGGCCGACGACCTTGTTCTTGTAGTCACGCAGCGCGTCGAGGTTGATCGTCGGCGGGCCGAACTGGACGCCAAACTCACTGGCGTGCGCAGCCTGGTCGATCACTTCGGCGGCATGCAGCAACGCCTTGGACGGAATGCAGCCGACGTTGAGACACACACCACCCAGCGTGGGGTAGCGCTCGACCAGCACGGTGTCGAGACCGAGATCGGCGCTGCGGAAGGCGGCGGTATAGCCGCCGGGGCCAGCACCGATCACCACCATCGCGCACTCGATGTCGGCCTTGCGGCCCGAGACGGCAGCCGCCTGCGGTGCTGACGGCGCTGCCGCCGCTTTCGCAGGCGGGCTTGCGGGTGCGGGGGCGGATGCCGCCGGCGCAGGCGTCACTGCGACCGCCTCGGCGGCCGTTTCGATCAGCGCGATCACACTGCCTTCCGACACGGTGTCACCCAGCTTGACCTTCAACGCCTTGACCACACCATCGGCGTCTGCCGGCACTTCCATGGTGGCCTTGTCGGACTCCAGCGTGACCAGCCCTTGGCCTTTCTTGACCGTGTCGCCCACCGCCACCAGCACTTCGATCACCGGCACATCCGTGTGGCCGCCGATGTCAGGAACCTTGCTTTCGATCTCAGCCATGCGCGTTCTCCTTCGACTCAAAGCATGGCCCGACGCAGGTCGGCCAGCAGCTGCCCAAGATAGGTGGTGAAGCGGGCGGCATCGGCGCCATCGATCACCCGGTGGTCATAGGACAGCGACAGCGGCAGCATCAGCCGCGGCTGGAACTGCGTGCCGTCCCAAACCGGCTTCATCTCGGCTTTCGACACGCCCAGGATGGCCACTTCCGGCGCGTTGATGATCGGGGTGAAGGCAGTACCACCGATTCCGCCCAGCGAGCTGATGGTGAAGCAGCCGCCCTGCATCTGCTCGGGCTTGAGCTTGCCCTCGCGCGCCAGTGCCGCCAGCTCGCCCATCTCGGTGGCGATTTCCAGCACGCCCTTGCGATCGGCATCCCGCAGCACCGGCACCACCAGCCCATTCGGCGTGTCGGCGGCAAAGCCGATATGGAAATACTTCTTGAGGATCAGGGTGTCGCCGTCCAGCGAGGCGTTGAAATGCGGGAACGCCTTGAGTGCTGCAACGCAGGCCTTGATCAAAAACGCCAGCATGGTCAGCTTGCCCTGCCGGCCGGCGGCGATGGCCTTGGCATGCTCCTGGTTCAACGCCACCCGCAGCGCCTCCAGCTCGGTGATGTCGGCACTGTCGAACTGGGTGACATGCGGAATCATCGCCCAGTTCCGCGCCAGATTGGCGCCGGAAATCTTCTGGATGCGCGACAGCGGCTTGCTTTCGATCGCACCGAACTTGGCGAAGTCCACCTTCGGCCAGGGGATCAGGTTGAGTCCGCCGCCTGCCGTCGGCGCAGCCGCCGGCGCCGCTGTCACGCCGCCGGCCAGCGCCGCCTTCACGAACGCCTGCACGTCTTCCTTCAGGATCCGCCCACCGCGGCCGCTACCCCGAACCTGGAACAGATCCACCCCCAACTCGCGCGCAAACAGACGCACCGCCGGGCTGGCATACGGCACTTTGGTCGGCAGCACCGCGTCGGCCTCGAACCGCATCGGCGGAATCCCCGGCTGCCCCGGCTCGGCCACCGGTGCCAGCGCCGGCACCGGGGCCCCACCTTCCTCTGCAGTCACGGGCGCAGGTGCAGGTGCAGGTGCAGGTGCAGGTGCAGGTGCGGGTGCGGGTGCGGGTGCGGGTGCGGGTGCGGGTGCGGGTGCGGGTGCGGGTGCGGGAGACGATGCAGCGGCAGCCGCAGTCTCGCCACCACCCGCTTCATCCGCTTCGATCAGGGCCACCACCGTTCCTTCCGATACGGTGTCGCCGAGCTTGACCTTCAACTCCCGGACGATGCCGGAAAACGGCGACGGCACTTCCATCGTCGCCTTGTCCGACTCCAGCGTCACCAGCCCCTGATCCTTGCTCACCCGATCACCGGGCTGCACCAAAAGCTCAATGACCGGAACATCGGTATGCCCGCCGATATCGGGGACGCGCGCTTGCTTCAGCTCGGCCATGGTCGCCACTCCGCAACGAAGAAAGCGCTATGGGAACACATCCGGGCGCGATCGACAAACGACACGATCGACCGTTTTGTTTTATACCCGGATAATTTTTCAGGCTCGCACTATATCCGCCCGGAAACGGCGCATACCCCTGCGAAAAACCCGGTTTCACCCCCGGCAAAATGACCCAACATCTGCGCGTTCGATGCTGGGCCGCACCTCCCACCAGATCAACGCGCACCCATCGGACGCACCACAAAAGTGACCGGCACCTGCCCGGCGTGCTCGAACACCAGCGTGGCCTGCACCTGCATCCCGGCCGCAAGCGCCTGGGTCGGCTGGATGAACATCAGGTGATAGCTGCCCGGCTTGAGCACAACTTGGCCGTGTGCCGGCACGGTCAGGCCACCCGGCAATGCGCGCATCCGCATGGTGCCGCCCTCGGCGCGGGTTTCATGCAATTCCACCCGGGCCGCCAGCGGACTCTCCACCCGCACCAGGCGGTCTGGCTGGCTGCCATCGTTGATCAGAGTGAGGAACCCGCCGGCCACAGTGGCACCCGGCGGTGTCGCGCGCAGCCAGGGGTCTTGCACCCGAACCCCGGCACCCTGCGCTGCACATACCGACCAGACCAGCCCCAGGGCCAATGCGGTCGCGATCGTCTTGTTCATGGCATTGCCTCCTCGTCAGGCTGAAGCGAACCGGGTGCCGCATACCGCGGCACCCGGAATCGCTGGGCACACAACCACCTCAATAGGTGAAGTTGAGCTTCATCCGCCATTGAGCGCCACTATCGAATTGGCTCCAAATCGCGGGTGAAGACGAGGCAGCAAGCGCCTCGTCGTGCAGATACGTCGGTGATTTCAGAGCAGGATCGGCGGCCCGCGGGCACCCAGCCCGCGCAGACAGGGGGGGGGCGTGTGGCACGGCACTGCCGCGCGCTGGCAGTAGTGCGCGCGGCAGCATCGGCAATAGCCAGGCCAGCACCGCCAGCAGCAGCGGCGCCAGCGAGGCCAGCAGCGGGCAGTAGGCACAGGCGGCATCCGGCAGCGTGCCGGCCGGCGCGGGGGCCTTGCCCGCACCATCGTCGAACAGGCGGGCGGGCTTGGCCCAGGTCAGCCCATCCGTCGTGCACAGCGCCAGCACTGCATCCGGTGCACCCGCTGCACGGCTCTCCAGCCAGCGGCTGAGCGTCGGCATCACCGACACCAGCAGGATGGCCGCCAGCGCCAGGCGAGCCATCCAGAACTGGAACGGGCGGGAGCGCAGGATCATGGTGCGGGCAGCTTAGCGCACCGGTCAGAGCGCGCGGATGACCTCGATCAAACGCTCGACGGTCAGCCCGAAGTGCGGGAACAGCGCCTCGGCAGGCGCACTGGCGCCGAACGTGTCGATGCCCAGCACCGCGCCATCCAGGCCCACGTACTGGCGCCAGAACCCGGTGACGCCCGCTTCCACGGCGACGCGCTTGCGGCAGGCCTTCGGCAGCACCGATTCGCGGTAGGCCGCATCCTGGCGCTCGAACACCTCCACCGACGGCATCGACACCACCCGCACCGTCTCGCCCAGTGTTGCCGCGGCCTGCATGGCCAGCGCCACTTCGCTGCCGGTGGCAATCAGGATGACCTCCGGGGCGCCCACGCTGTCTTTGAGCACATAGCCACCACGGGCGATGGCCGCCACCTGGGCGGCATCACGCGGCTGATGCGGCAGGGTCTGCCGGCTGAACACCAGGCAGGAAGGCCCGTCCCGACGTTCCAGTGCGCAGCGCCAGGCCACTGCCGACTCGACCGCATCACAGGGACGCCAGACATCGTTGTTGGGGATGTAGCGCAGCGAGGCCAGATGCTCCACTGGCTGATGGGTGGGGCCATCCTCACCCAGCCCGATCGAATCGTGGGTGTAGACGTGCACGACCCGCAGCCCCATCAGTGCACTCATGCGCACCGCATTACGGGCGTAGTCGGAAAACACCAGGAAGGTGGCATCGAAGGGAATGAACCCGCCGTGCAGGGCCAGGCCGTTGCTGATGGCACTCATGCCAAACTCGCGCACACCGTAGTACACGTAGTTGGCATCCGGATCGCGGCTGGTCACCGACTTGCTGCCCTTCCACAGGGTCAGGTTGGAATGAGCCAGATCGGCCGAACCGCCGACCAGCTCCGGCAACTGCGGGGCGAACGCTTCGAGGGTGTTCTGCGAGGCCTTGCGGCTGGCAATCGCCGGGCCTTCCTGCTGCACACGGGCAATGAATGCCTCGGCGAGCGCAGCAAAGTTCTCGGGCAGCGCCCCGGACATCCGGCGTTCGAACTCCGCCGCCAACATCGGAAATGCGGCCTTGTAGGCAGCAAAGCGGGCCGCCCAGTCCGCCTGGGCCGCGGCGCGGTCGCGCGCACGCCAGCCGTCGTAGATGGCCTGCGGAATCTCGAAGGGCGCATACGGCCAGCCCAGCGCGGCACGGGTGGCGGCCACCTCGTCCTTGCCCAACGGGGCACCATGGCTGGACTCTTTCCCGGCCTTGTTGGGCGAGCCAAACCCGATCGTGGTGCGGCAGCAGATCAGGGTCGGGCGATCCGTGGACTTAAGCGCCGTCTCGATGGCGGTCCTGATTTCCACCGGGTCGTGGCCGTCCACGTTGCGAATCACGTTCCAGCCGTAGGCTTCGAAGCGCCGGGGCGTGTCGTCGGTGAACCAGCCGTCGGTATTGCCGTCGATGCTGATGTGGTTGTCATCCCAGAACGCCACCAGCTTGCCCAGGCCCCAGGTGCCGGCCAGCGAGGCCGCTTCGTGGCTGATGCCTTCCATCAGGCAGCCGTCACCCAGAAACACCCAGGTGCGGTGATCGACGATGGTGTGCCCGTCACGGTTGTAGCGCTGCGCCAGCAATTTCTCGGCCAGCGCCATGCCCACTGCATTGGCCAGCCCCTGCCCGAGCGGGCCGGTGGTGGTCTCCACGCCCGGGGTGACGTGATTTTCCGGATGCCCAGGCGTCTTGCTGCCGAGTTGGCGGAACTGGCGGATGTCGTCGATCGACACATCGAAGCCGGTCAGATGCAGCAACGCGTACTGCAGCATCGACCCATGCCCGTTGGACAGCACGAAACGGTCACGATCCACCCAGCCCGGGTCGGCAGGATTGACCTTCAGAAAGTCGTTCCAGAGCACTTCGGCAATGTCGGCCATGCCCATCGGCATGCCGGGATGGCCGGAGTTGGCGGCCTGCACCGCATCGATGGCAAGGAAACGGATGGCGTTGGCGAGGTCGCGGCGGCTGGGCGTCGTCATGGGTCGGGCGGATACGGGAAGGTGCGCTTATTGTCCCATCTCCGACCGGGCGCTGTCGCGACTGCCCCGAGCGAGCGTCGCGAGCGCATGACACTCGATTGATGCCAAGCACCCGATGCAAAGCCGCTCGCATCCATCCACCCACCCCAATGGGTGCGTCGTCAATTCAACGCCGGGGCCCCTGCCAGCCAGCACTGTGTGGCGCCGTGACACCTTGGACGGCATCAAACGCCTTAGCGCACGATGTCGTCCAGCTTCTCCGCAACGGCATCATCCAGGTCCTGCTGGCCGCTCTGCTTGGCAACCACCACCGCCATCGCCAGATCGCCGGTCACGTTGAGTGAAGTGCGGCACATGTCGAGGAACGTGTTGACGCCGAGGATGATGCCGATGCCCTCAGGCTTGAGTCCCACGATGCCGCAGATCATCGCAATCACCGGCAGCGAGCCGGACGGAATGCTGGCGGTACCGATGCCGCCCAGGATGCACAGGATCAGCACCAGCACCTGCTCGCCCAACGGCAGATGCATGCCGTAGACCTGCGCCAGAAACAGCACGGTGATGCCCTCGAACAGCGCCGAGCCGTGGTGGCTGGCCGATGCGCCCACGGTCAGCACGAACCGGCTGATCTTGCGCGGCAGCTTGAGGTTTTCCTCGCCCACCCGCAGCGTCACCGGCAGCGTCGCCGCCGACGAAGCGGTGGCAAACGCGGTCAATGAGGCTTCCTGCACACCGCGGAAAAAGGCGCGGACGCTCATGCCCCCCATGAACTTCACCCACAGTGGCAGCACCACAAAGCCGTGGATGGCCAGCGCCAGCACCACAGTGAGCACGAACCACCCCAGCCCGACCAGCACCTCCCAGCCCATCTGCGCGCACAGGATGAACATGAAGCAGGCCACCGCGTAGGGCGCCAGCTTCACGAACATGCCAATCAGGTGCATGCACACCTCAAACAGGCCGTGCAGGGTGTTCTTGAACGCCTGCGTCCCCGGCGTGGGCCGCATCACCAGGCCGACACCGAACATCAGGGCGAAGAACACGATGCCCAACTTCTTGCTGTCATCGCCCATCGCACCCACGATGTTGTGCGGGACGATGTTGACGATGATGTCGACCAGGCGCAGTTCCCGGCCTTTTTCGACGATGGTGGTGGTCTTGTCGGCATTGCTGCTCAAGGCCTGCTCGACCATGGCCGGGTCCATGTGCACACCCGGCTGCAACAGGTTGGCCATGACTAGACCGATCAACACCGCGATGCCGGTCACCACCGCGGTGTAGGTCAGCGTGCGCCAGCCCAGCCGGCCAAGACTGGCCACATCGCCCAGTTCGGCCACGCCCAGCACCAGCGCCGAGAAGATCAGCGGCACCACCATCATGAACAGCAGGTTGAGAAAGATGGTGCCGAACGGCCGCGCCGCGTAGTCGATCACCATCCGCACCCACTCGGCATCCGGTGCCACCAGGTGCACGGCAATTCCCAGCAGGGTACCCAGCAGAAAGCCGATCCCCACTTTCAGATGCAGGGGCATGCCCTTGGCGGGCGCGGCAGCGGCAGTCTCGGTGGTGTGCATCGTGCGCGTGCTCTTAATCGACCGAATCAGACCGGCAGCTTAGCAAATGCCCTTGTGCCTGCTTGCCGGCTCAGTCCGGATACAGCGGTGGCAGCGGATCCATTGCCTCAGCCCGCGTCTGCCAGCGCGGCCCGCCTGCAAACGCACGCCGCAATGCAGCCAGCGCCGCCGCAGGTGCGCCGTTCCCCCACCGTGCCGCCTGCAACATCTGCACGGCCTGCACCTGTTCCGGCTGTGCCAGCCGGGCGCAGACGGCCTCCAGATCGGCCACCCCCGCAGCCGTGCGCAACGCCTGGGCGATTGCCTCCAGGTCGCCCTGATCCAGCGCCTGCGCCAGCGTCGGCCCACGCGCCACCACCGCCGATGTCGGCGCGGGCGACCGGGCGCGCCTGCGCCGGTGCGCATCGAGGGTGACCAGCACCAGACACAGGCCCAACCCCACCCACGGCAACCACCGCCAGTCATCGCCGACGTGCTTGTCTGGACTCGCTGGAGCCAGCGCCTTGTTGGCGGGAGACGGCAAGGTCGCAGGAGCCATCGGAGGTGTCGCCGGCTGCGTGACCGGCCCGGCCTGCCCTGCTGCCACCTGTAACCGCAACGGCGGCAGCGCCGCCACTTCGGCACGCCCGCGCTCGGCATTCCACCAGGGCAGCCGCGGCCCCGACAGCACGACCATGCCCGGCTGCTGCGGCACCAGCGCAAAACGACGCCGCACAAACGTCTGTGGCCGGCCATCGAGAAAGCGTTCTTCCACCTGCGGCGGCTCTGCGAAGACCTGCACCGCTGGCGATGCCGGCCATTCCAGCGCCGGCATCTGCGCTGCTGTGGCCCCATCCGCCTGCGCCTCCACGTCCACATTCACGGCAGTCCCGGTCACCGCCTGGGTGGGTGTGTGCAGATAACGCAGGTGCAGCGCATGGAGCGGCAGCCACGGCTGCGGCGCCGTGGCCGGGATCGGCTGCACGTCCAGCAGGATCGCCGGCGCGGCTGCCGACACTGGGGCGGTATCGAAATCACCCAACCATCCGCTTGCCCCGTCCGGGCGCAGTGCGTTCAGGCGCGCCCCCGGCAGCAGCAGCGACCCGCTGCGCTCCGGGATCAACAGGTAGCGCCGCTCGATCACGTGATAGCGCCGCCCGCCCAGCATGCGGTCATAGGTGAGATCCTCGCCCAGCCGTTGCAGGGTCATGCCCGGCGGCGCGTCCAGATCGAGCTGGCCGGACAGCAACGGGATGGCGTGATGCACCCGCACCGTCACTCCGACCGTCTGCTGCACGTAGGGCCGACGCGTGTCGGTGGCCATGTCCACGAACAGGTCAGACTCGGGCTGGGCCGGCTCCACCGTCGGCGGGCGCACCACCAGTCGCAGCGGTGCGGTGCGGTCGGCACCGACCTGCAACGCTGGCACGCTCCAGACCCCTGGCCCGCGCGGCCGCAGGCCCAGCGCAAACACGGTCTGTCGGCGCATTCGGCCATTCACCCATTCGAAGCTGCGGCGCACACTTTGGCCGCCCAGGTCGAAACTGGCACGCAACGGGGTCGTATCGATCTGCGTCACCGGCTGATCGGTGGCGATGTTGAGCGCCACCGTCTCGCCCATGCTGATCTGATCGCGATCCAGCCAGGCCCGAGTCTGCCCCAGCGCCACAAGCGGCAGTAGCAGCGCCATCAGCATCAGGCCGCGCAGCCAACACCTCATGGGCCCTCCCCCTGCACCTGCCGACGCTGCGCCTCCAGCCACAGGCGCGCCCGCAACAGGGCACCGGGATCGTCAGGCACACGCTGCAACCAGGCCTGATTGGCCAGCCGGCGCGCACGCTGCTCCGGGGTTTCCTGTCCAACGTGATCGGACTCCGCCGTCGTGCGTCTTCCCCCCGACTGCCGCGCCAGTGCGGCCTGCAGCCGTGCCCGCAGCGCGGCATCGGCCTGCGCCTGTTGCTGGGCCTGCTGCTGGACTTGCTGGCGTGTTTGCGATGCGGGTCGTGCCTGCGGTTGGGGGGATTCCTGCCGGCCTTGCGGGCGGCCCTGCACACCCGACCGCCCTTGCGAGTTCTGCTGCTCTTGCGAGTTCTGCTGCCCTTGCGGGTTCTGCTGGCTCTGCGAGTTCTGCTGCCCCTGCGAGTTCTGCTGGCCCTGCGGGTTTTGTTGCCCTTGCGCAGGCGGTTGCGACACGCGCTGCCGTTGGCGTGCAGCCTCGACCAGCGCCCGGTTGTAACGGGCATCGGCCAACCCGGGGTCCAACCGCAGCGCGCGGTCATAGGCGGCGATGGCCTCGTCGTATCGGCCCTGCTGCGCCAGCGCATTGCCCAGGTCGTATTGGCTGAGTGCATCCGGCAGCCCGGCAAACACAGCCGCTGCGCGCGCATAGTCGCCACGCCGGTAGGCCTCCACCCCCTGCTGCCGGCGCGCATAGGCGATCTGATCCGGGCGATGCCAGGCATCTCCCTGCACCGACGTCTGCGCCTGCGCCGGCAGCGACGGCCCCCACAGCAGCACCAGCACCGCCAGCACGCCCGCCCCACGACGCAGCCACGGCAGCAGGCAAAGCATTGCCAACGGCAACAGCCAGTAGCCTTCGTCCTGCCTGAGCCGTGCCGTGCCGTCGCCGGGTGCGGCCGACATCTGTCCCGGGTCCAGCACCCCCAGTGCCCGCAGGTCGGCATCGCCGGGACTGATCGGCTGGTATCGCCCGCCGCCACGGGCCGCCAACGTCTGCAGCGCCACCTCATCCAGTCCGCCGGAAGCGCGCCCCACGCCAAGCACCGACACCCGATATCCGTCCGCGCGAGCGCGGGCGGCCGCAGCAAACGCCGCCGGGTTGGCACGATCGGTCAACAGCAGGATCTCGCCACGGGGAAGCCCGGCTTGGCGAAGCAACTTCCGTGACCAGTCGATGGCCCGATCGACCCGATGCCCATCGGCCGGCATCACCTCCGGCGCCAGCGCATCCAGAAACAGGGCGACGTTGGCCGCATCGAATGTCAGCGGCGCCACGGTATACGCATCGTCAGCGAATACCACCAATGCAACTTCGCCACCCTGGCGTTGGCGCAGCAGCGTGGCCAGCTTGGCACGGGCCTGACTGAGCCGATCCGGTGGCAGGTCGCGGCCGTGCATGGCCTGCGACAGATCCAGCGCCACCACCAGCGGCTGCCGGTTCTGCCACAGCGGCTGCGCCCGCGTGTGCAGGCTGGGCCCGGCCAGCGCCAGGATCACCAGCGCCATGCCCACCCAGCCCAGCACGTCCTGCCATGCCCGGCCCAGGCCCTGTGGTTCACGCACCAACAGATGCGGCAGCAGATGCGCATCCACATCCTGCGCCCACCCGCCCCGTCGGCGAACGGCACGCACACGCCACCACGCCAGCAGCGGCAGCAACGGGAGCGCCAGCAGCCACAGTGGCCGAAGAAACTGCAGCTGCGACCACAGCTGGGCCAACTGCGCGCTCATGCCCGCCGCCCCCGCCAGATCGAAAGCAGCCCCAGCCCAAGCGCCGCCGCCAGCGGCCACGGATAGCGTTCCTGCATCGGTCTCACCACCCGGCCGGCATGCACCACGGGCTCCAGACGGTCGAGTTCGGCATAGATGGCGGCCAGTTCCTCGGTGTTACGCGCTCGGAAAAACCGGCCTCCGGTCAAGGCGGCAATCCGCGCCAGCCCCGCTTCGTCCACCTCGTCGCCGCCGCCCAGCGGGAGCTGGAATCCGAACACGGTCAGGCGGTCGCCCTCACCGCCGAAGGCGATGGTGTGGATACGCACGCCGGCATCGCGAGCGATGGCGGCCGCCTTCTCCGGTTCCAGCACGCCGGCGGTGTTGACGCCGTCGGTCAGCAAGATCAGCACGCGGTCACGCGCCGGCACCGATTGCAGGCGTTTGACCGCCAGCGCGATTGCATCCCCCAGCGCGGTCGCCCGCCCGGCCAACCCGAGCGCGGTGGTGGCCAGCTGCTGGCGCACGCTGGCCAGATCGGCAGTCAGCGGGGTGAGGACGTAGGCCCGGTCACCGAATACGATCAGGCCGACCCGATCGCCGCTGCGCCGGGCCAGGAAATCCGCCAGCACCGCCCGCGCCGCCGTCAGCCGATCGACCGGGCGCCCGCCGAGCACCATGTCCTCCTCACCCATGCTGGCCGACAGATCCAGCGCCACCATCAGCTCGCGTCCGGATTGTGGTGGGGCCAACGGCGGCCCCGGCTGCTGCGGCCGCGCGGCCGCCAGGCATAGCAACACCCAGGCCAGCCCGGCCAGCCACGGCACGCCGTGAACGGTGTCGGGCTGACCAGCGATCCGCTGCAGCGTGCCTGCCCAGGGCACCCGCAAGGCCGGGCCAGACATGTGCTGGACCGGCCACAGGCGGGCGACCCACCAGGGCAGCGGCACCGCCAGCAACAGCCACGGCCAGGCAAACACCAGCCCGTCCAGCGCCGGCCACAGATCCCCGACCGTCATGACCGCACCATCCACTGCACAAACCGCCGCCGTGCCAATGCGTGCAGCGCCGCCAACGCGGCAGGATCCACCTGCGGCCGGTACAGATCGTCGATCAGCAGGCGCCCAGGCCCGGCTGCGAACGCCGGGGGCGACAGCCCCTGGTCGAGCAGATGCAGCCAGGCCTCGCCTTGCAGTCGGTCGGCCTGCGGATCGAGCCGCCGGGCGGCACGGCGCAGCAGCGCCGAGATCGCGGCCAGCCGTTCTGCTGGCGTGCCGGCCTCGGCCACCACCTGATCGAAATATCGACGCCAGCGCGCCGCCTTGCGCCGCCTGCGCACAGACCAGATGGCGACAGCCACGGCCACCGCCAGCACCGCCGCGCCAAGCCACAGCCAGCCGGGGGCCGGCGGCCACCACGGTGGTGGCGTACCGGCCTGGACATCGCGCAGCGGCAACATCGGCGCCCCGTTCATCGCCGCCTCCCACGCGGGGTATCCAGCACCCCCAGCCAGGCATCGCTGTCCTGTTCGGATGACAGCACCGCCACCCGCACGCCCGCCTGCTGCAACATGGCCTGTGCCTGCGCCAGGGTGTGCGCGAACGTCTGCTGCCAACGTTGCCGAACCGAGGCCGTCTCCAGTGCCAACGCCACCCGGCTGCCATCGGCCAGCGCAAACATCCGCCGCGCCTGCGGTGGCTCCCGCTCAAGCGGATCGGTGAGCAGCACCGCGCTGGCATCGAACCGTGCCAGTGCCGCCCACTGCGCCGGTGCGACCGTGGCGATGCTGGCCGGATCGGCCAGCACCAATACCCGCGCCCCGGGCCGCAGCAGCCGCAGTGCATGCTCCACCGCCCGCCCAAGGCCTGCCTCCGCGTCGACCTCAGTCTGCGCCGGGGTGGCATACCAGCGCACCAGTGCATCCAGCACGCGCAAGACACCGCGCCGACCACCGGCCGGCGCCACCAGCGCGTCGCGGTGGCTGCCGCGCAACGCGGCCACACGATCACCGTCGCGCTGTGCCAGCCAGGCCATCACCGCACCGGCGCGGGCCGCCTGTACTGACTTGAACCGCACCCGCGTCCCGAAATAGAGCGCCGGCGCGGTGTCGGCCAGGATCAACGTGAGGCGTTCACGCTCGGCCTGGAACAGCTTGGTGTGCAGCCGTCCGCTGCGCGCGGTCAGCCGCCAGTCGATGTGGCGGGCATCATCCCCCGGCGCATACTCGCGCGATTCCGCGTATTCCATCCCGCGCCCGCGCAGGGTGGACAGGGCGTGCCCCTGCCATCCGTAGGCGCCACGCCGGGCCGGATGCCGGCCCTGCACGCGGGCGTGCAGCGCGATCAGCTCGGCCAGACTCGGCCGCACGCCATCCGCCGGCAGGTTCGCCGCTGCCGTGATCGCAGGCGTCCCGGTCATCACGCCTCCGTCCATCCGCTCAAGGCAGCGGCACCCGCCGCAGCAGCTCCTCCACCAGCCTGGCACCATCCCAGCCTTCGGCGGTGGCCTCGAAACTTGGCAGGACGCGATGCCGCAGCACGTCCGGGGCGACGGCATGCACGTCCTCGGGCGTGACGTAATCCCGCCCTTCGAGCCAGGCGCGCGCCCGCGCACAGCGTTCCAGTGCGATCGAGCCGCGCGGGCTGGCGCCCCAGGCAATCCGCCGCGCCAACGCAGCGTCGTAGCGCTCCGGGCTGCGCGAGGCCAGCACCAGCTCGATCAGATAGCGCTCCAACGCCGGCGCCATGTGGAGATCCAGCACCGCACGGCGTGCCGCAAAGACTTCGTCCTGGGTGATGTGCAGCGATGGCGGCGCAGCCACCGCCTGCAATGCACCGCGGGCGCGCTCGCGGGCCAGCCGCAGGATGCCGGCCTCGGCATCGGCCTGCGGGTAACCGATCCGCACATACATCAGGAAACGGTCGAGCTGCGCCTCCGGCAACGGGAACGTGCCTTCCTGCTCGATCGGGTTCTGGGTCGCCATCACCAGAAACAACGGCGGCAGCGGGTAGGTGTGTCTGCCGACGGTCACCTGTCGCTCACCCATCGCCTCCAGCAAGGCCGACTGCACCTTGGCTGGCGCACGGTTGATCTCGTCGGCCAGCAACAGGGAATGGAACACAGGCCCCGGCTGGAACTCGAAACGCCCCTCCTGCGGGCGCCAGACCTCGGTTCCGGTCAGGTCCGCCGGCAGCAGATCCGGCGTGAACTGCAAGCGCGCAAACGAGGCCTCCAGATGCCCGGCCAGCGCACGAATGGCGGTGGTCTTGGCCAACCCGGGCGCCCCTTCCACCAGCAAATGACCATCGGCCAGCAGGGCAATCAGCAAGCGCTCGACCAGCGCCGACTGGCCCAGGATGTCCTGCTGCAGCACGTCGCGCAGCTGCTGGAAGCGGGCGTGGAGGGACGCGGGCGGGGTCTGGGTCATGTCCATGCAGGGCTTGAGCTCAATCGGAAACGCAACCGGCCATTCGACCGCCACACCACGCAAAGGTTCGCTGAACTTGCCGGAAAACGAAACGGGAGCCTTACGGCTCCCGTTTCGTTCGCATCTGCACGTGGATCAGCGCTGCGCCACGCGCATGACCTTGGGGGTGATGAACACCAGCAGCTCGGCCTTGCTCTTGGTGCGATTCTTGTTCTTGAACAGGTTGCCCAGGATCGGCACATCGCCCAGGAACGGCACCTTGGAGATGTCGGTGGTGTCACTGAACTCATAGACACCGCCGATCACCACGGTCTGGCCGTCGTCCACCAGCACCGCGGTATTGACCTCGCGGCGGGCGATCTGCGGCACCTGGCCGAAGCTGCCCAGGCTGGTAAATAACCCGCGACTGAAGTCGCAGGCTTTATTGTGAAGCGCAGACATGGTTGCCCATATCCACACTCCCAACATCAGGCGTATTTACGACCGCCCTCGACAGCGGGGCACCGCTGCCGATCCGGGCAAGGTTCCGACTTGCGTTCAAGTCGCTGTGCGCCCGGAGACCACAGTGAGGGCACTCGAAACGATGTTTCGAGCGCTTCCCCAACTCTCCACAACACGAGCAGGTCTGGCTGGTGTAGGCCGGGTTGGCGTACTCGACGGCGATGCCCGCAGCCTTGGCCTTGTATTCGACGAAGGTCTGCAACTGTCGCCATGCCCAGCGGTGCAGGCGGCCACGCATGCGCTTGCCCGCCTTGATCCGCTCCCGGATATGCGTCAGGTCTTCCATCGTGATCTTGGCGATGCCGGCATCAATCGCCGCCTGAACAATGGCCTTGCTCGTTTCGTGGTTAATGTGCTTCACGCGCCGCATCTCCTTGCCGGAGACCTGCCGGAGCTTCTGTTTCGCGCTCTGGCTGCCGTTGGACTGAAGACGGCGGCGCAGGGCAAGGTAACGGTCGCGCTTGTCGCGCAATCGCTCGCCGCCGAAGACCCTGCCCAAGCTGTGGGCGGCGAGGTTGTTTTCTCCGACATCCACGCCCATCACGGGGCCGGAAGCCACAGGTTGCGCGTCGTCAGTCTCGACGACGAGGTTGAAGAACCACTGCCCTTTGCGCAAGACCAGCTCCGCCTCCTTCGGCTGGCCAGATCCGAGAATGCGACGCTGGTGTTCGCCGAGACGCATGGGCACGGTGATGCGCCCATCGAGGGTATAGAGCGAGACCGTCT
>NZ_FQUK01000045.1 GCF_900129205.1 Thermomonas hydrothermalis
GGTCTCTTGGGCACGACGGTGTCGGCTGACGCCCTTCAAGAAGCTCGGTGCCACCATCCGCGACCACCTCACCGGCATCCTGCGGCATTTCGACACCGGCCTGTCCAACGGCCAGGTCGAGGCCTTCAACGCCCAGATCCAGGCCGCCAAGGCCCGCGCCAAGGGCTATCGCACTGACGCCAACCTGATCGCCATCAGCTACCTGCTGTGCGCCAAGCTCAGGCATCTACCCCGTCACCCTTGGCTCCATGCTCCCCATCAGACATGAACCGTTTCCACTGGAATCGCGATTGAGCCGATTTTCCGAGCCCTTGTGTTTGGTGGCGGAACACGGAACCGAACCCGCGCCCCAATC
This sequence comes from Thermomonas hydrothermalis, assembly GCF_900129205.1. GTDB lineage: Bacteria > Pseudomonadota > Gammaproteobacteria > Xanthomonadales > Xanthomonadaceae > Thermomonas > Thermomonas hydrothermalis. The sequence goes on from NZ_FQUK01000045.1 coordinate 356, forward strand.
CCGAGCCAGATAGTAACTCCTTGGCCTTGAGGGCGTGGATTCGACGATTTGGCCGCCAGAGAGTCGTTGAGTAACGCGTCAGCGCTATGCCGAGCTTGGCTTCTTGGCAGAACAGCGCGTTCATGAGACTCCTGCCAACAACAACGTCAGTCCATGACGCCGGTCACCCCCGCCACTTCCCTCCAAACGCCTGGAGAGCCACCCATCCCGAGCTTCGGCAAGGCAGCAGACCGAGGCGGATTGCCGACTTGCATCGCATTGCCGAAGCCGAGTCGATACTGTAGAATGCAGTACATTTGCAGTGGCTTCCGGAGAGGCTATGGCCGCAAGCAAGACCGCTACGCTGACCTTTCGGATCGATCCCGCTCTCAAGGAAGCGCTGCGCCTCGCGGCGAATCTCGAACATCGGTCCATCGCCAACATGGTCGAGGTCCTGATTCGCGACTATTGCGAGCAGCGCGGGATCGAGATTCCGCCCTCCGACGAAGCCGAGAACAACAGCGGAGTGCGCTCATGATCAAGACGGTCAAGCAGGCCTGCCGGTTCAATCCGATCATCCGGGACTACCGGATGAGCCAGGGGATCGAGAATCTGGCAGAACTCATCAATGACGAGGGAGACGGGCGGGAGTTCTTCTCGCGCAACTTCGTCACGCACGGCATGGAGCAGCTGTTCCGCGAGGGGCTGCTGCGCTTGTCGGGCAAGTCAGATCAGGCGGTCTTCGAGCTCACCCAAGCCATGGGTGGCGGTAAGACGCACATGATGATCGCGCTCGGCCTGCTGGCGCGTCACCCGCACCTGCGTTCCGATATCCTCCCTCCCGATCTCGCTGCCCGTGTGGACTTTGGCACGGCACGTATCGCCGCCTTCAACGGTCGCAACAATCCGGACAACTACATCTGGGGTGAGATCGCAAGCCAGCTTGGCGCCGAAGATGCCATCAAGCCCTACTGGGCCAACGGCCCCAAGGCCGTCGATCAACGCAAGTGGAAGGAAATCATCGGCGACAAGCCGACCTTGATCCTGCTGGACGAGCTGCCACCCTATCTCGACAACGCCAGCACCCAGGTGTTCGGTCAGGGCACGCTGGCCAACATGGTGGTCTACAGCCTCTCCAGCTTGATGAGCGCGGCGCTGGAGTTGCCCAACTGCGCCATTGTCGTTGCGAATCTCTCGGGTAGTTACAAGGCGCAGACGAAGGCCCTTGCCGACGCAATCTCCAATCTGCAGCAGGAGACGCGCCGTCAAGCGATGACCATCACACCGGTGCAACTGGCCGGCAACGAGATCTACGAGATCCTCAAGAAGCGGCTCATCGACGAGCTGCCCGACGAGCGCGTCATCGCGGATGTGGCCGAAGAGTACGCCCAGCAGATCAAGAAGGCCGAAGACGGCGGCTACATCGTGGCCAGCAGCATCGAGCAGATTGCCGAGCAGGTGCGCGAGACCTACCCCTTCCACCCCTCGTTCAAGCACCTTGTCGCGCTGTTCAAGGAGAACGAAGGGTTCCGCCAAACCCGTGGCCTGATGCAGTTTACCGCCCGACTCCTCAAGAGCGTCGAGGAGCGCGAGACGGATGACGTCTTCCTGATCGGCACGCAGCATCTCAACCTCAACGACGAGCAGGTCAAGGACGAGATCGAACGCATCGCACCGAAGCTGATGCCGGCCGTCACGCGGGACATCGCCGACAACGGCAACGCAATTGCCGAACACATCGACGACGAGCTGGGCTCTGATGCCGCGCGACAGGTGATGACCCTGCTGCTGGCCTCGAGCCTGTCCCGCGCGGTTGGGGGGCGGATCGGCCTTTCCGAGAGCGAGCTCATCGAGTTCCTGGCTGCCCCGCAGCGCAAGCCTGACGAATTCCTTCAGGCTATGCAGCGGCTGCGGGAGGCCGCCTGGTACCTGCACCGTGAAGAGCAACGCTTCTTTATCAAGGAAACGGAGAACCTCTCGCGCCAGATCGAGCGCAACGCTAAGGAGGTCCCTCAGCCCAAGATCGATCAGGCGCTGATCAATCGTCTCACCGGCATCCTTGAGCCGGTTCGCAAGATTGCATACCAGGATGTGCAGGTCCTGCCCAAGCTCGATGAATTGAAGCTCTCCGGCCCGCGGACGCTCATCGTCATCAAGCCCGATGGCAAGGTTCCTCCGAGCGAACTTCAGAACTTCTTTGACTATCAGCAGGAGAAAAACAACCTGCTGGTGCTCACGGGTCAGGATAGCCTGTTGGCGGATGCTGTCGAGGAGCGTCTGCGTGAGCTCTACGCCATCGAGCAGATCCACAAGCGGCTTCGCCCTGGTGACACGCTGTTCGAAGAAGCGCGCGACCGCCTGGAAGAAGCGGAAGACCGCTTCGGCAAGGCCCTATCGGCCGCCTACAACCGCCTCTACTTCCCGGTGAACGACCCGGTCGATGGCCGCGACGTTTTAGCCGGCGTCACCATCGATCAGGGGCTGAAGATCGGCCAGGGCGATCAGTCCGCCGAAGCTCAGATCGAGAGTCTGCTCGCAAGCCCCAGAGCGGATTACAAGCTCGTGCGAGAGCTGACGAAGGACAACCTGGACGAGTACTTCGCGCAGGCCGAGGAGTACCTCTGGCCCTCCGGCAAGGACAACCGCCGCACGCCGTGGAAGGACGTCGTCACGCGCGCCAAGTGCTCGCCCATCTGGCCCTGGATGCCGGGCGCGAGCGGCCTCGACGCCCTCAAGACGGAGGCGTTGAAGCAAGGTCGCTGGCGTCTCGGTGAAGACGGCTACATCGAGAAAGGCCCCTTCCCCAAGGACAAGGCCACGGTCAATGTGTCCGTCGTCAACGTCAAGGCCGACTCGGGAGAGACGGTGTTGAGTCTGACGCCTCGCCATGCGGGCGACAGCCCGGTGGTCTATTGGTCGACCAAGCCCGAGGTCACGGACAAGGACCAGAAGGTCGATGACCTCGACAACTTCACGACGACGGAGGGGACCCTCTACTTCTGGGTGAAGGACACCACTGGGCAACATGAAAGCGCTCCAGCCGTGCGCTGGTTGGCCGACCTGAAGATCCGTCACCAGGTCGAACCGGCTGCCGACAAGCGCCGTGTGCGCCTCGAGGCCACCCCGCGGGCAAATCTCTACTACACACTGGACGGGTCCAACCCTAAGGACGGCACTCGGTACGACGGCCCCTTCGAGATTGGCCCTGGCGCTTATCGCCTGCTGGTGTTTGCACGGGCGGGCGAAGCCAACAAGACGGCCGACTTCCAGATCCCGGCCAGCGGCGATAAGACGGTCCAGATCGTCGATGCCAAGCCGGCCCGCCTGCAGAGCAAGCGCGTGTCTCTGGACACCACCGACCGTGTGTTCGGGGTCATCAATCGCTTCCGCGATCAGCCCGGAACGCGTTTCAAGGGCGTTCGCATCGAGATCGGCGAAGGCGAAAACACCGTGACCGTGCGTTTCCAGGAGCGCGAGGTCACGGCCGCCATGATCGAAGGCGTCGTCAACAGCCTTCGCGACGTTCTGGGTGAGCCCGAAGCCTTGGTCAACATCGCCATCGCTGAAGGCATTCAGTTCGACACGGGCTTTGCGCTCAAGGAGTTCGCGAAGATTGCTGGTGTTGAGCTCAAGCCGGGCGACGTGAGCCAGGAGGAATGACCATGACGCGCGCCAAGGCCGCAGCACACCGGACGCCAGCAGGGCGTGTGCAAGTCCAGCATACGCTGGGCTTCGGGGTGCCCGCGACCTCGGACCCGCATCACTTCAAGGTGCTCATCCCCAAGAGCAGCACGGGCAAGGTTCAGATCAGCGAGTACCTCGGGCTGCAATCGGCCTCGGCGGACACCGCGGTGATCGACCGCGTCTTGCTCGACCGGCCGCGCTGGACGGCCATCCGTGCCGAGGTGCAGCGGGCCTTCAACGCACGCCTCACCGCGCACGGATTGAAGCCCAGTGCATGGAAGATCGGCGAGAACCCTGTGGATAGGCTGCTCGGCAAGGAGCTTTGCGTCCTGGCCTGGGCCGTCGAGCAGATGGAGGCATCCAAGATCCCCGTCGCCGTGAGGAACTGGCTGGCGCTTCGGCCCGAGGAGCGCTGGTGGCTGTTTGGCATGACCGCCATGGCGACTGGCGGCGTCATGGACGCCGGCAAGGGGTGGCGCATCGCGCTTCAGCATGCCCTGGGTGATGTCGCGCAGAGCGATTTGCTCGGCACCCGCGCCCGCCGCGGCCGCAACGACCGCGACGACAACCGGCCATCGCTGGACCTGTTTGGGGACGACACGGCATGACCAACGGCCTCGTACCCCCGCAGCCCAAGATCTACCACATCGCCCATGTGGATCGTTTGCCCTCCATCGTGGCCGATGGCTTCCTCTGGTGCGACGCGGAGGTCAATCGGCGAGCGCCTGCTGGGACGACCATCGGAATGAGCGGCATCAAGCAGCGGCGCTTAACCCTGTCATTGAACAGCCACCCCGGCCTGCACGTGGGCGACTGCGTGCCGTTCTACTTCTGCCCGCGCTCGGTGATGTTGTACCTGATCCACCAGGGCAATCATCCGGAGCTTGGCTATCGCGGTGGACAGGCCCCGATCCTGCATTTCGAAGCCGATCTGCATGCCACCGTTGCTTGGGCACAAGCCCAACAGAGGCGGTGGGCCTTCACCCTCTCGAACGCTGGTTCGTACTTCTTCGAGGACCGTTGCGATTTGGCACGCCTCGACGAAATCGACTGGGTGGCTGTTCAAGCGCGGGATTGGCGGCAGTGCAAGGAAGGCAAGCAAGCCGAGTTTCTGCTGGAGCACAGCTTTCCCTGGCACCTGATCGAGCGCGTTGGCGTGCTCAATCGCACGATCTACCAGCAAGTTGTGAACGCCCTTCCGGTCAACGGACACCGACCTACGGTCGAAATCCGCCCGGATTGGTACTACTGAGACATGAGAGGATCACAGCCATGATCGAGTTCACCTCAGGCGACATCCTCAAATGCGAGGCGGACGCTCTGGTCAACACCGTCAACTGCGTCGGCGTGATGGGGCGCGGGATCGCCTTGCAGTTCAAGAACGCCTTCCCTGAGAACTTCAAGGCTTACGAGGCGGCCTGTAAGCGCGAGGCCGTGCAGCCGGGCCGCATGTTTGTCTTCGAGACGGGACAGCTCACGCCGCCGCGCTTCATCATCAACTTCCCCACCAAGCGCCACTGGCGCGGCAAGAGCCGCATCGAGGACATCGACGCAGGCTTGGTCGATCTGGTTCGGGTCATTCGCGACAAGGGCATCCGCTGCATCGCCATACCACCGCTGGGCAGCGGCCTGGGGGGCTTGGACTGGAGCGAGGTGCGTCCACGCATCGAGCGAGCGCTGGGGCAACTGGAGGACGTGCACGTGCTCGTGTTCGAGCCCAACGGCGCGCCCACCACGGACAAGATGGCCCATGTGCGCGAAGTGCCGACCATGACCGCAGGACGCGCAGCCTTGGTCGAGTTGATCCACCGTTATCTCGGCGGCTTGCTCGACCCCTTTGTCACCTTGCTGGAGGTGCACAAGCTGATGTACTTCATGCAGGAGGCAGGAGAGCCGCTGCGCTTGAAATACGTCAAGGCGCCTTATGGCCCCTACGCCGAGAACCTGCGCCACGTGCTGCGCGCGGTCGAGGGGCACCTGATCGCCGGTTACGCCGACGGCGGTGATGCGCCGGACAAGCCCCTGACGCTGGTTCCCGGCGCTATCCAGGAGGCATCCGCCTTCCTCGACCAACATGCCGACAGCCGCCAACGCTTCGAGCGCGTCACCCGCCTCATCGAAGGTTTCGAGTCGCCCTATGGCCTCGAGCTGCTCTCGACCGTGCATTGGGTCATGACGCACGAGGGGGTCAGCCAGCTCGACGACGTGGCCGCCCGCATCCACGCCTGGAACCAGCGCAAGCGCCAGTTCACGCTCCGACAGATCGCCATCGCCGCCGACAGACTGGCCGCCCAAGGCTGGGTGCAGGCAGCGACCGCTTGAAGATCACCTCGCCATGCATGCACAAACAAGAACAACCCTCACCCCACTGGCGCTGAAGGATGCCCCGGCTCTGATCGAGACGGTCTTTCCGGCGCAGAAGGTGTCCTTCGAGGCGCAGACCGAACGCAAGGCGGTGGCGGCGCAGACCCTGACGGGTCTGGGCTCCTACTGGAAGGGCAGGAAGCCCTTGATTCTGGTGCGTGCCATCGTGCTGGGCAGCCTCTTGCCGCCCACCGATGACCCTGAGGCGGATCTGGCGGTGTTCGAAGCGCTCATGTCCTTCGACGACGAGGGGCTGGCGCGGCGGGCGCTCGCGGCGAATGCCATATCGCCATCCGAGATCGCTGCGCGTATCCAGCTTGATGAACCTTGGGACTATTTCAAGGCAACCATCAAGAGGAGCGATGTCACCGGAGGTGATATTCGCTGGATGCGGTTTCCGATGGATGTGGATGCCGAGGGCATCTCGCTGCGGTGGAAGCGCGATCTGAGCGATGACGACAGGCTGGTGATCTATCGCAAATTGCTGGCCACTCTCGGAAGCTACGAAGAGAAAGCGAGCCTGTGCAAACGCCCTGAAGAGGTCGATCCCGATTGGCTCTACGCACCAGTGTGGCCCAAGGTCAACCGCCACTACGCGCATTTGGGCATCGATGCCCATTCGTTCCCGGAGCTCATCGAGCAATTGGGCATCCTGCGCTATGGCCACCGCCCGCGCGTGGGCGACACCTTCAGCGGTGGCGGATCCATCCCCTTCGAAGCAGCACGCATCGGGTGCGATGCCTATGCCTCTGATCTCAACCCCATCGCCTGCATGCTCACCTGGGGCGCGCTCAATGTCATCGGTGCCCCGGGCGACCGGCGCACCGCCCTGGAGTCCGCGCAGCAGCGGGTGTTTGCCGAGGTGGATGCCGAGATCACGCGGTTAGGCGTCGAGCACGACGAACACGGCAACCGCGCCAAGGCCTACCTCTACTGCCTGGAGGCACGCTGCCCGGAAACCGGCTGGAGGGTGCCGCTCGCCCCCAGTTGGGTAATCTCGCCCAAGCAAGGCGCCATTGCCAAGCTGGTGCCGAACCCTGCCCAGAAGCGCTTTGACATCGAGGTCGTCACCGGCGCCTCGGCAAAAGCCATCGCAGCGGCCGAGACCGGCACGGTGCAAGACGGCGACATGGTCTATCAGCTCGATGGCAAGACCTACCGCACTCCGATCAAGACCCTGCGCGGCGACTATCGGCTGCCTGATGGCACGACGGGCAACCGTTTGCGCCGCTGGGAGAAGAGCGACTTCAAGCCGCGGCCGGATGACATCTTCCAAGAGCGGCTGTACTGCATTCAGTGGATCAAGAAGGAAACGATTGATGCCGCTCGCCAGGAGACCTGGTTTGCCGCACCCACCGAGGCGGACCTCGCGCGCGAGCGCCAGGTGGAAGCGATCGTCGGCAAGAACCTTACCCGCTGGCAGGCGGAAGGCCTGGTGCCGGACATGGCCATCGAGCCGGGGGACGAGACCACGCGCTTATTCCGCGAGCGCGGCTGGACGCATTGGCATCATTTGTTCAATGCGCGGCAGTTGCTGTTGCAAGCGCTGATGCTCAAGTACTGGCGCGCGACTGACGCGGCCCCGCTGGGCTGGCTGAACGTGGCCAAGGCGGCGGACTTCAATTCGAAGTTGTGTCGTTGGGCAACGGCGCAGGGCGGCGGACTGGGTGGCCCCAAAGGCGTGTTCTCGAACCAAGCCCTCAACACCTTCTACAACTACGCCACACGGGCCTGGCTCGGGTTCGGGGCTTCGTCGTTCAAGATGGCGGAAGCGCCACTGCCCACGGTGGAGAAAACCATCGTCTCCGCCACTGCCGATCAGCCCCAACAGCGCTGCGAGTTCTGGATCACCGACCCCCCCTACGCCGACGCGGTCAACTACCACGAGATCACCGAGTTCTTCATCGCCTGGCTGCGCAAGAATCCGCCCAAGCCGTTCGACGAATGGGTCTGGGACTCGCGGCGGGCGCTGGCGATCAAGGGCGCGGGTGAAGACTTCCGGCGCGGCATGGTGGCCGCCTACCGGGCGATGGCCGAGCACATGCCCGACAACGGCCTGCAGTGCGTGATGTTCACGCACCAGGACACTGGGGTGTGGAGCGATTTGATCGGCATCTTCTGGGCGGCGGGCCTACAGGTGGTGGCCGCCTGGTACATCGCCACCGAGACGACCTCCGAACTCAAGAAAGGCGGCTATGTGCAGGGCACGGTGATCCTGATGCTCAAGAAGCGACCCGCCGGCGAGCGCACGGGGTTCAAGCAGCGCATCTTGCCTGCCGTGCGGCAGGAGGTGGCGCGGCAGATCGAAACCATGATGCACCTCAACGACACAGTGAGGGCACATCACGGCGAGCCGGTGTTCAACGACTCCGACCTGCAAATGGCGGGCTATGCGGCGGCGCTCAAGGTGCTCACCGCCTACACCCACATCGGCGGCGAGGACGTGACGACGTTTGCTCTCCGCCCGCGGGCGCGCGGAGAAGTGACGGTCGTGGACGAGATCGTCCAACAGGCGGCAGAAACGGCGTCGAGCCTGCTGGTGCCCGAAGGCCTGGCCCCGGACACCTGGGCCAAGCTCACCGGCATCGAGCGCTTCGTGTTGCGCATGCTGGACATGGAGACGACCGGTTCGACCAAGCTGGACAACTACCAGAATTTCGCCAAAGCCTTCCGTGTGGAGGACTACAGCCGCGTGATGGGCGACATGCGCCCCAATCACGCGCGGCTCAAGCGCGTGACTGAGTTCGCCTCCCGCGATTTGACCGAGTCCACGGAGATCGGCGTCACCAAGCTGGGCCGGATCATCATTGCCCTGCAGCAGATACTGAAGGACACCGAGCCGCAGGTCATCGTCGAACAGATCAAGAACGAGATGGCCGACTTCCTGGAGGTGCGTCCTCTACTGGTGGACATGCTGGCCTTCATCGAGCGCAAGTCCACGGAACCAAACGTGCGCAGCGCCGCCGAGGTGCTGGGCGCGCGCTTGAAGAACCTGCGCTTCGGCGCCTGAGGGCCGGCGGATGAGCATCCGGCGCTTTTCTTCACGCACTCATCGGCTGGATGCCAGCTTCCTGCTGCAGCATCTGGCTGGCGCACGCAGTTACAAGCGCATTGCCGGCTACTTCACCAGCTCCCTGTTCGAGGTGGCCGGCGAGGCGCTGGAGGGCATCCCCGAGGTCAAGATCGTCTGCAACGTCGATATCCATCCGGATGACCTCAAGGTAGCCCAGTTGCGCGAAAGCAAGATGCTGGGTCGCTGGAATGAGCGCGCTCTGGAGGCCGAAGCGCTCCTGCACCGTGACCGTTACCGCCGCTTGGATGCCTTCCTGCAGCGGCACGGTCAGGCCGTGCGGGTTGCACCAGACGACATCTGCGGATTCGTGCATGGCAAGGCCGGTGTGATCACGCTAGCGGACGGACGGCGACTCGGCTTCATCGGGTCTATGAACGAAACCCGCAGTGGCTGGCAGCGGCACTACGAGATCCTGTGGGAGGACGAGTCCCCCGAGGGGGTGGCCTGGATCGAGGAGGAGTTCGACTTCCTGTGGAATGCGGCCAAGCCGCTGCCCCAGGCGGTCATCCGAGAAGTGCATCGCCGTGGCTATCGCCGCGAAGTGGTCTTCGACGAGATTGATGAGGACGAGAACCTTGCGCCGGCCGCGCTGATCGAGTCCCCGCTGTACCGCGAGGGGCAGCAGTTGCAGCCATGGCAGCAAGGATTCTTGACCGAGTGTTTGCGCCACCACCGGCTCTACGGCGTGGTGAGGCTGTTGCTGGCCGATGAGGTAGGACTGGGCAAGACGCTATCGCTGGCCACCGCAGCATTGACGCTGTGTCTGCTCTCTGATCGCGAAAACGGGCCACGACGCCCGGTCGTGATCTTTGCGCCGGCCACCCTCACCGAGCAATGGCAGACCGAGATGCTGGATAAGCTCGGCATCCCGACCGCACGCTGGGATACGGTACGCAAGGTGTGGCTGGATGCGGACGAGCGCGCCATCTCTGCAGCGGGCCGCGAGCAGATCGCACGCTGTCCGCTTCGTATCGGCATCGTGTCCACGGGCCTCATGATGCGCGACTCGTTGGAGAAGCAGCACCTGCTGGGCTTGAGGTTCGGCGTGGTGATCCTGGACGAGGCTCACAAGGCGCGCACGCGCCAAGGCTTCGGCAGGGACGCCGGAACGCCGAACGAACTGCTGGCCTTCATGCGCGAAGTCGCCGCCCGGGCGGACCATGTGTTGCTCGGCACGGCGACGCCCATCCAAACTGATCCGAGAGACCTCTGGGACCTGTTGGGTATCCTGCACCAAGGCCGAGGGCACTTCGTCTTGGGGCATGACCTGGCGGCATGGCATCGGCCCGATGAAGTGCTGGAGATCTTGGCTGGTCGCCAAGAGGTACTGGACCCCGGCCATGCCTGGGAGTTGCTGCGATCTCCGCTGCCGCGCGTCGAGTCCACCAGCGAGCCACGTGCCCGTAAACTGTTCTCGGCCATCCGGCAAGACTTGGGGCTAACCAACGGAGAATGGCAAACCAATCGCCCCTTGACCGATCTCGCCGAGGAGACGCGAGAGATCCTGGAAGAGGAACTAGAGCGGCGCATCGCCGGAGCAACGTTGTTCCAACGTGAGAACCCGTTGGTCAGGCACGTCGTGCTTCGTAAACGACAGCAGCTGGAAGACGCGAACCTGCTAACACGGGTCGGGGTCGAGATTCACCCGGATCGCTCCAAGGTGGCCGAACCGCGGATCTTCGACGTCCTGTTCGAGGGCAAGGCGCTTCGAACTTCAGAAGACTTCCGCGAGGCCTATAGCCAGGCACGCGCCTTTGGCAAGGCACTCGCCAAACGCGGCAAGGGCAGCGGGTTCATGAAGAACATGCTGGAGCAGCGCATTTGCTCCAGCATCCAAGCCGGACTCGCGACAGCTCGACGACTGTTGCAAGGGGAGGCCGTGCATGAAGAGAGAGACGAGTTCGAAGCCGACCTGGCCGTTGAAACGCAGGAGGAACGTGAAGTTCTCGAACGTCTCATCGACAGACTTCAACGGCTCGACGCGGACCCCAAGATGGAGGCCGTCATCCACTTCCTGGATAAGGAGAGGTGGCTCGAACTCGGCGTGATCATCTTCAGTCAGTACTACGACACCGCGAAATGGCTCGCGGATGAACTGGCGGTCCGTTATCCAGATGAGGCCATCGGTCTTTACGCCGGAGCGGGGCGTAGCCGCCTCTATCAGCGTGGTGACAGCGTCGCGGTGGAGCGCGAGACCCTGAAGCGCATGGTGGCCGAGCACCAAATCCGGATCATGGTAGCCACCGATGCCGCGTGCGAAGGTCTCAACCTGCAAACCCTCGGCACGCTGATCAACGTGGACCTGCCCTGGAACCCGACGCGCCTGGAACAGCGCATCGGACGAATCAAGCGCTTCGGCCAGAGGCGCGAGACTGTCGACATGCTCAACCTGGTGTTCGAGCAGACCGTGGACGAGAAGATCTACGAGCGGCTGTCCGAGCGGATGCGAAATCGCTACGACCTGTTCGGGTCCCTGCCCGACACCATCAAAGATGAATGGATCGAGGACATCGAATCCCTCGGTGAGAAGCTGGACGAGTACATCAACGCCCAGAAGAAAGCGACAGGTTTTGATCTGCGTTACACCGGCACGATGATGCCGCCGGAGAAGGACTGGCGCGAGTTTACAGAAGTGCTCTCGCGGCGAGATCTCGCCACGCTGATGAGCGCGGCTTGGGGCTGACGGGCAGTCAAATGAGGAAAAACCCGATGGGAAAGCTGATCGATGGGGACCCAGGCGAGAACCCGCCGACACGCTGCCTGGCGCCGGCTCTACAATCCACCGATGACCGCGCTCATCCCAGACTGGACCGGCGACACCGAAGCGCTGCGCGCCGAGCAGGAGGCACTGGCGCGCCAGGTCGTGCTGCGCGACAGCTTCGTGCGCCCGCTGCGCACCGTGGCCGGGTTCGACGTCGGCTTCGAGGACGACGGCGTCACCACCCGAGCCGCCGCGGTGCTGCTGGATGCCGACAGCCTCGCCGTGCTCGATCGGCAGGTGGCGCGCCTGCCCACCCGTATGCCTTATGTGCCCGGCCTGCTCAGCTTCCGCGAGCTGCCGGCACTGCTGGCCGCCCTCGCCCTGCTGCCGACCGCGCCGGACCTCGCCCTGATCGACGGCCAGGGCATCGCCCACCCGCGCCGGCTGGGCGTGGCCGCGCATTTCGGCGTCATCAGCGGCCTGCCCAGCATCGGCGTCGCCAAGTCGGTGCTGGTGGGAGAATCGCGCATGGCCCTGCACGATATGCGCGGCGCCTTCACCCCGCTGCGCGACGGCCGCGAACAGATCGGCTGGCTGCTGCGCAGCAAGCGTGGCTGCCTGCCGCTGGTCGTCTCGCCCGGCCATCGGGTGGCGATGGCCTCGGCCCCGGAACTGGTGATGCGCTTCACCACCGCTTATCGTCTGCCCGAGCCCACCCGACTGGCCGACCGACTGGCCTCGCGCCGCGCCCCGGATGCCGACAGCGACGATTGACGCCGGGCGTGCTATACCCTCCCCAATTCCTCCCGTCACATTCTCAGGGAGCCGCCATGCGCCCGCTTTCGCTCCTGCTTCCGCTGGTCCTGCTGGCCGGCTGCACTGCCACCCCGGCCGCATCCTTCCATCCCGAGGCCCCCATGCCCCCGCCGACCACGCCAACTCCGCCCGCCCCCCCGCCGCCCCCGGCCGCGCGCACCCTCGTCCTTGGCGTCGGCGAAGCCGCCACGCTGGACGACGGCAGCCGCCTGACCTACCTGCGCCTGGTCAACGACTCGCGCTGCCCGCCCGGCGTGCAGTGCATCTGGGCCGGCGATGCCGAGATCGCGCTGCGCTGGCAGCCGGCGCGCGGCCCCGCGCAGGAGGCCAGCCTGCACACCAACCCACTGCCGGACCGCGGGGCGAACGCGGCCACCTTCGGCCCGTGGCAGGTCCGCCTGGAGGCACTGGAACGCGGGGTCGCGCCCAGCGCCACCCTGCACGTCGCCCCGGCCGGCAACTGAGGAATCACGCGGCATCCAGCGGACTGCGCACCCCGTGCGCGCCGCGGTTGAGCACGTGGGTGTAGATCTGGGTAGTGGTCACGTCCTTGTGGCCCAACAACTCCTGCACGGTGCGGATGTCGTAACCCGCTTCCAGCAGATGCGTGGCAAACGAGTGCCGCAGGGTGTGCGGGCTGACCGGCTTGGCCAGCCCTGCCGCCTGCGCCGCCGCACGCACCGCGCGCTGGAGCACCTTTTCGTCCAGATGATGGCGCCGCTCGGCGCCATCGCGCGGGTCCACGCTGCGGCGCGCGGCCGGGAACAGATACTGCCAGGCGAGTTCGCGCGCGGCATTCGGATACTTGCGCGCCAGCGCATGCGGCAGCCACACCGCGCCGAACCCGTCGGCCAGATCGCGCGCATGCAGCACCCGCACATCCTCGCGCTGGCGCCGAAGGGGCTCGCTCAGGGCCGACGGCAGCATCGTGCGCCGGTCCTTGCCGCCCTTGCCGTCGCGCACGGTGATTTCGTGGCGCTCGAAATCCACGTCCTTCACCCGCAAACGCAGGCATTCCATCAGCCGCAGGCCACTGCCGTATAGCAGGCTCGCCATCAGCCACTCGCGCCCGGACAGGCGCTGCATCAGCCGCGCCACCTCGCCGCGCGAGAGCACCACCGGCACCCGCTGCGGGCGCTTGGCGCGCACGATGTTCTCCATCCACGGCAGGTCCATTGCCAGCACCTCGCGGTACAGAAACAGCAGCGCCGACAGCGCCTGGTTCTGGGTGCTGGCCGCCACCTTGTCCTGCGTGGCCAGCCGCGACAGAAACGCTTCGACCACCGCCCCGTTCAATGTCCGCGGGTGGCGCTTGCCATTGGCCAGGATGAACCGGCGAATCCAGTACAGATATGCCTGTTCCGTGCGCAAACTGTAATGTTTCAAGCGCAATCGCGCGCGAATTTCGTCGAACAGACGCGGCGGCGAACCCGCCCCACCTCTGCCTTTACTCAGGGTCTCTTCGCCGTGATATGTCATCGCAGGGTCTGCCGTGTGCCGAACACCCTCAATGATCGCGACCCGGACACCACGCGCCATCGGCAAGTGCAGCGTTTTGGGGTAGGAATCCAGAGCTTGACAGCCCCCTCAGGCACTGGGATGATCCGCTCTACACCCCGTATTGGGGTCTACTCGTAGTTAGATGCCAGATTTGGCGTTGCGTATGCTCACAGAAAATCGATAGCCGCAAGACTGTTTTTGGCAACTCATAGCCACTACTATTTCTCCTTCATGCCGTAGAGGAGATTGCACGTGAAGAACTGGCTCTTTCTGGCTATTGCAATCTTTGGTGAGGTCGTCGCAACTTCCGCACTGAAGTCCAGCCATGGATTCACCAAGTTAGTTCCTTCTGTTGTAGTTGTGGCTGGCTACGGGCTTGCGTTCTATTTCCTCTCTCTCGCACTCAAGTCCATCCCGGTCGGCATTGCTTATGCTGTTTGGGCTGGCCTCGGCATCGTACTTGTGGCAGCTATCGCTTGGATCTTCCATGGCCAGAAACTAGACTTGTGGGCGTTCGTTGGCATGGGACTTATCGTTAGTGGCGTCGCCGTTCTAAATCTGCTATCCAAGGTCAGCGCACATTGACCGGGCTGGCATCTAACAATTCATTCAAGCCGACGCCGCTTCGCGGCGCGGCTTAACTCAGGTGTTAGCGAGCAAAGGGGAGCTCATCGCATGCTGAAAAACTGTCCAGAATGTGGCGGCACCACATCAGATCAGGCCGCAAGTTGCCCACACTGCGGCCACCCACTCATTCCCTTGTCTTCGGCGCCACCCTTGCCATCGGCCCCGACACAGGAGCAAACGAAGAAAAGCCGTAGTCCCGTATTCACGGTCCTAGCTGCTTTTGGCTTTCTTCTCTGCTTGTTCACTCCTCGCCTAATACTTGTTCTGCCTCTCTTTGGAACAATCGCTTGCGCAGTGATTGCCATCTTCCGCCGGGAACGAGCAAGGGCCGCTTCAATTATTGTCCTCATACTCACGCTCGGACTTTTTCTGTTGAGTGCAGTGGACTCACCTTCGGGCGGCGCACGAAGTTCTGCCTCTCTGTCTTCGGTCAAGATTGAAGATTGGAACTGGGCCGTAGATCCGGACTTTGGCACAAAAGGAGCTGTCGAATGGAATGCCAATGTACGCAACTTGACTGACAAGTACATTGAAAGTGTTCGCCTTGAGATGACGACTTACGACAAGGATGGAAAGCTAATCGCGTCCGACTTCACATTCGTTGACGCAATCCCACCCGGCGGCATACGTAGCAAGAAGAGCTATGCTGACTATTACGGCACAGAGGGCAAGGCATCCATACAAGTGACAGATGTACGGTTTGCTCGCTAACAATTCATTCAAGCCGACGCCGCTTCGCGGCGCGGCTTAATTCAGGCGTTAGGCACCACAGGGGAGATAGCCGATGACCAAGCATCTAATCTTTGTGGCTCCATCGCGTCTGGTGTGGAACGGGCCGCCGGATGATGTCAGCCTTGGCGGATGCAAGAACAACTCTTCACCCAGGCTTTGGGGCTGACGCCGCCGTGGGCGGTAGACAGCGTGTCGTTTCGTCCGGATGAGGGGGCGATCCACTTCGAGGTGTCGTGCGATACGGCCCGGCTGGCCTGTCCGGTCTGCGGGGCGGCGGACCAGCCGGTGCACGACCGGGTGGAGCGCACCTGGCAGCATCTGCACTTCTTCCAGTTCAAGGCCTTCATCCACTGCCGGGTGCCGCGCGTGGCCTGCCGCGAG
>NZ_FQUK01000069.1 GCF_900129205.1 Thermomonas hydrothermalis
GAGAGAGGCGGCCTCGCAGGGTGTTGACAGACATGAAAACCCCTGTATGATGTTGGGCTCCCTCGGGCGCTACGGCGCTGAGGTAGAGAGGTAGGCGTTGCGGCCTGGCTTTGCGATCTTTGACAGTGTGCGCAGGTGACTTGTGCGGGCGTCTGGCTGTGGATGTTGTCCATAGCAGATGTCTGAACAGAACCTCAATTCTTTGTATTCGTACGCAAGTACACGTACAGCGAGTAATTGGGTCTGGTCAGGCTTTGCGCTTCGAAGCATTAGAGGCTTTGGCCTCGAAGACTTTAAGTGAAGAGTTTGATCCTGGCTCAGAGTGAACGCTGGCGGCAGGCCTAATACATGCAAGTCGGACGGCAGCACAGTGGAGCTTGCTCCATGGGTGGCGAGTGGCGGACGGGTGAGGAATACATGGGAATCTGCCCAGTCGTGGGGGATAACGTAGGGAAACTTACGCTAATACCGCATGCGCCCTTCGGGGGAAAGCCGGGGACCTTCGGGCCTGGCGCGATTGGATGAGCCCATGTCGGATTAGCTAGTTGGCGGGGTAAAGGCCCACCAAGGCGACGATCCGTAGCTGGTCTGAGAGGATGATCAGCCACACTGGGACTGAGACACGGCCCAGACTCCTACGGGAGGCAGCAGTAGGGAATATTGGACAATGGGGGCAACCCTGATCCAGCCATGCCGCGTGAGTGAAGAAGGCCTTCGGGTTGTAAAGCTCTTTTGTCCGGGAAGAAAAGCATCTGGCTAATACCTGGATGTGTTGACGGTACCGGAAGAATAAGCACCGGCTAACTTCGTGCCAGCAGCCGCGGTAATACGAAGGGTGCAAGCGTTACTCGGAATTACTGGGCGTAAAGCGTGCGTAGGTGGTCTGCTAAGTCTGATGTGAAAGCCCTGGGCTCAACCTGGGAATGGCATTGGAAACTGGCGGGCTAGAGTGCGGTAGAGGGTAGTGGAATTCCCGGTGTAGCAGTGAAATGCGTAGAGATCGGGAGGAACATTCGTGGCGAAGGCGGCTACCTGGACCAGCACTGACACTGAGGCACGAAAGCGTGGGGAGCAAACAGGATTAGATACCCTGGTAGTCCACGCCCTAAACGATGCGAACTGGAGGTTGGGTGCACTTTGGCGCTCAGTCTCGAAGCTAACGCGTTAAGTTCGCCGCCTGGGGAGTACGGTCGCAAGACTGAAACTCAAAGGAATTGACGGGGGCCCGCACAAGCGGTGGAGTATGTGGTTTAATTCGATGCAACGCGCAGAACCTTACCTGGCCTTGACATGCACGGAATCCTGCAGAGATGTGGGAGTGCCTTCGGGAACCGTGACACAGGTGCTGCATGGCTGTCGTCAGCTCGTGTCGTGAGATGTTGGGTTAAGTCCCGCAACGAGCGCAACCCTTGTCCTTAGTTGCCAGCACGTAAAGGTGGGAACTCTAAGGAGACCGCCGGCGACAAGCCGGAGGAAGGTGGGGATGACGTCAAGTCATCATGGCCCTTACGGCCAGGGCTACACACGTACTACAATGGTGGGGACAGAGGGCTGCGATGCCGCGAGGCGGAGCCAATCCCAGAAACCCCATCTCAGTCCGGATTGGAGTCTGCAACTCGACTCCATGAAGTCGGAATCGCTAGTAATCGCAGATCAGCATTGCTGCGGTGAATACGTTCCCGGGCCTTGTACACACCGCCCGTCACACCATGGGAGTCTGTTGCACCAGAAGCAGGTAGCTTAACCGCAAGGAGGGCGCTTGCCACGGTGTGGCCGATGACTGGGGTGAAGTCGTAACAAGGTAGCCGTACCGGAAGGTGCGGCTGGATCACCTCCTTTTGAGATGATGGCAACGCCTGGTCAGGCGTCCGCACAAGTAACCTGCATTCAGAGAGAGATCGCGAGGGTAGCTCGCGAGTCCCGTGAGACAACGGGGCCTTAGCTCAGCTGGGAGAGCACCTGCTTTGCAAGCAGGGGGTCGTCGGTTCGATTCCGACAGGCTCCACCACTGAAAGACAAGACACGTTGGGTCTGTAGCTCAGGTGGTTAGAGCGCACCCCTGATAAGGGTGAGGCCGGTGGTTCGAGTCCTCCCAGACCCACCACTCTGAATGAGGCGCACACGAAAAGATTTAGGCGTCCTGGCGTTGCGGCCTGGGCGAGCTCATTGAAAATTGGGAAGTCGCGAGCGTTTGAGACGAATGTCGACGACGTGTCGTGTAAGAGGCTGAGGCGGGCAGCGTAAGCTGCCTTATTGAAGTGATCGTCGTGAGTTCGCGAGCGACGTATCGTTCCGAGGTGACTTGGGGTGATATGGTCAAGCGAACAAGCGCACACGGTGGATGCCTTGGCGGTCAGAGGCGATGAAGGACGTGGCAGCCTGCGAAAAGCGTCGGGGAGTTGGCAACAAGCGTTGATCCGGCGATGTCCGAATGGGGAAACCCACCCGCAAGGGTATCGTGCACTGAATTCATAGGTGTACGAGGCGAACCCGGGGAACTGAAATATCTAAGTACCCGGAGGAAAAGAAATCAACCGAGATTCCGTAAGTAGTGACGAGCGAACGCGGATTAGCCCAAAAGTTGATCAGGTTCTAGCAGAACACTCTGGAAAGGGTGGCCATAGAGGGTGATAGCCCCGTATGCGAAAGGGCCTGATTGATGAAAGTGAGTAGGGCGGGGCACGTGAAACCCTGTCTGAACATGGGGGGACCATCCTCCAAGGCTAAATACTCCTGACCGACCGATAGTGAACCAGTACCGTGAGGGAAAGGCGAAAAGAACCCTGGTGAAGGGAGTGAAATAGATCCTGAAACCGTGTGCGTACAAGCAGTCGGAGCCCGCAAGGGTGACGGCGTACCTTTTGTATAATGGGTCAGCGACTTACTGTTTGTGGCAAGCTTAACCGTGTAGGGGAGGCGAAGGGAAACCGAGTCTGATAAGGGCGCATAGTCGCAGGCAGTAGACCCGAAACCGGGTGATCTAGTCATGCCCAGGGTGAAGGTCAGGTAACACTGACTGGAGGCCCGAACCCACGCCCGTTGCAAAGGTCGGGGATGAGGTGTGATTAGGAGTGAAAAGCTAATCGAACCCGGAGATAGCTGGTTCTCCTCGAAAGCTATTTAGGTAGCGCCTCATGTGAATCCTCTCGGGGGTAGAGCACTGTTATGGCTAGGGGGTCATTGCGACTTACCAAACCATGGCAAACTCCGAATACCGAGACGGACTGCATGGGAGACACACGGCGGGTGCTAACGTCCGTCGTGAAAAGGGAAACAACCCAGACCCACAGCTAAGGTCCCAAATCGGCGCTAAGTGGAAAACGATGTGGAAAGGCACAGACAGCCAGGAGGTTGGCTTAGAAGCAGCCACCCTTTAAAGAAAGCGTAATAGCTCACTGGTCGAGTCGGTCTGCGCGGAAGATTTAACGGGGCTAAGCGTCGAACCGAAGCTTGGGGTGCACACTTCGGTGTGCGCGGTAGAGGAGCGTTCCGTACGCCTGTGAAGGTGGATCGAGAGGTCTGCTGGAGGTATCGGAAGTGCGAATGCTGACATGAGTAACGATAATGCGGGTGAAAAGCCCGCACGCCGAAAGTCCAAGGTTTCCTTGCGCAACGTTAATCGACGCAGGGTGAGTCGGCCCCTAAGGCGAGGCTGAAAAGCGTAGTCGATGGGAAGCTGGTTAATATTCCAGCACCTCGCACAAGTGCGATGGAGGGACGGAGAAGGTTAGGCAGGCCGGGCGTTGGTTGTCCCGGTGAGAGGGTTGAGGCGGTCTCCTTAGGCAAATCCGGGGAGGCAACGTTGAGACCAAGGACGAGTCCATTAGGACAGAGCTGCTGATATCACGCTTCCAGGAAAAGCTCCTAAGCTTCAGCTTGTGCAGACCGTACCGTAAACCGACACAGGTGGACAGGATGAGAATTCTCAGGCGCTTGAGAGAACTCGGGTGAAGGAACTAGGCAAAATGGCACCGTAACTTCGGGAGAAGGTGCGCCTCCCATGGTGAATAGCTGAGGGAGGCCGCAGATACCAGGCCGCTGCGACTGTTTATCAAAAACACAGCACTCTGCAAACACGAAAGTGGACGTATAGGGTGTGACGCCTGCCCGGTGCTGGAAGGTTAAGTGATGGGGTTAGCCGCAAGGCGAAGCTCTTGATCGAAGCCCCAGTAAACGGCGGCCGTAACTATAACGGTCCTAAGGTAGCGAAATTCCTTGTCGGGTAAGTTCCGACCTGCACGAATGGCGTAACGACAGCGGCGCTGTCTCCACCCGAGACTCAGTGAAATTGAAATCGCTGTGAAGATGCAGCGTTCCCGCGGCAAGACGGAAAGACCCCGTGAACCTTTACTACAGCTTTACACTGAACGTTGAGTTCGTCTGTGTAGGATAGGTGGGAGGCTGTGAAACCATGACGCCAGTTGTGGTGGAGCCGACCTTGAAATACCACCCTGATGTGCTTGACGTTCTAACCTAGGCCCGTGATCCGGGTCGGGGACCGTGTATGGTGGGTAGTTTGACTGGGGCGGTCTCCTCCCAAAGAGTAACGGAGGAGCTCGAAGGTACGCTCAGCGCGGTCGGACATCGCGCACTGTGTGCAAAGGCATAAGCGTGCTTGACTGCAAGATCGACGGATCAAGCAGGTACGAAAGTAGGACTTAGTGATCCGGTGGTTCTGTATGGAAGGGCCATCGCTCAACGGATAAAAGGTACTCCGGGGATAACAGGCTGATACCGCCCAAGAGTTCATATCGACGGCGGTGTTTGGCACCTCGATGTCGGCTCATCACATCCTGGGGCTGTAGTCGGTCCCAAGGGTATGGCTGTTCGCCATTTAAAGTGGTACGCGAGCTGGGTTCAGAACGTCGTGAGACAGTTCGGTCCCTATCTGTCGTGGGCGTTGGAGATTTGAGAGGGGCTGCTCCTAGTACGAGAGGACCGGAGTGGACGAACCTCTGGTGTTCCGGTTGTCACGCCAGTGGCACTGCCGGGTAGCTATGTTCGGAAGCGATAACCGCTGAAAGCATCTAAGCGGGAAGCGCGCCTCAAGATGAGATCTCCCGGGGCTTCAAGCCCCCTGAAGGACCCATCAAGACCAGGTGGTTGATAGGCAGGGTGTGTAAGCGCAGTAATGCGTTGAGCTAACCTGTACTAATGATCCGTGCGGCTTGACCATATCACCTCAAGTCTCTTCGAGAGACACCTCGGCCCGATGCGCGCGTCGAGAC
>NZ_FQUK01000010.1 GCF_900129205.1 Thermomonas hydrothermalis
GGGCACGACGGTGTCGGCTGACGCCCTTCAAGAAGCTCGGTGCCACCATCCGCGACCACCTCACCGGCATCCTGCGGCATTTCGACACCGGCCTGTCCAACGGCCAGGTCGAGGCCTTCAACGCCCAGATCCAGGCCGCCAAGGCCCGCGCCAAGGGCTATCGCACTGACGCCAACCTGATCGCCATCAGCTACCTGCTGTGCGCCAAGCTCAGGCATCTACCCCGTCACCCTTGGCTCCATGCTCCCCATCAGACATGAACCGTTTCCACTGGAATCGCGATTGAGCCGCGCAATCACGACCAGGCCGGTCACGATCCAGAACATCAGCTTGTAGGTGCTGCGCACCTGCGGAATGGCGCAGACCTCGCCCGGTTGGCAGGCGGCCGCTGGCCGGAAGATGCGTCGCCAGGCGAAGAAAAGGGCGATCAGCGCAACGCCGATAAAGAATGGCCGGTAGGGCTCCAGCACGGTCAGGTTACCGATCCAGGCGCCGCTAAAGCCGAGTGCGACCAGCACCAGCGGCCCCAGGCAGCAGGTCGAGGCGAGGATGGCGGCCAGTCCGCCGACGGCAAGCGTGCCGCGCCCGGTGCGTGCTGGTGGCTTCGTCATCGGGTTCTCCTTCAATGGGGACTGCGCTAATGTTCAGTCCGGAGTCCAGTACGGAGTCAAGGCATGCCGCAGGGAGCGTCAAACCTGACCATCGGCGCCCTGGCCCAGGCGGCTGGTGTGCATGTGGAAACCGTCCGCTTTTACCAGCGCAGAGGGCTGCTGCCGTTGCCCAAGCGTGCGTATGGCAGCATCCGCCGCTATGGGCATGACGCCCTGATGCGTTTGCGCTTCATCAAGTCAGCGCAACGGCTGGGGTTCAGCCTGGACGAAGTGGCTGGCCTGTTGCGGCTGGAAGACGGCGATCACTGTGACGAGGTGCGCGAGCAGGCCGAGCATCGGCTTGCCGATGTGCGGTCGTGGTTGCGGGAGTTGCGCCGGATGGAAGCCGCCTTGCAGGCGCTGATTCGGGATTGCCGGCAACCGCATGCAGCGCGGCGCTGCCCGCTGATTGAGGCTTTGCAGGGAGACTTCCCGGTCGCCGCGGTGTCCAGCAAAGCCCGAAATCGGCTTCAGGAGAAGCACAATGGCTGAAGTATTCGACCGCCTGATCGTGCACAACCGCGTCTTTATTTGGATTGCCTTGGCCGCAGGCGCGCTGCTGCTCATTCCGCTGCTGGCCATGCAGTTCGACCTCGGGGTGCACTGGACGGTCGGTGACTTCCTTGTCATGGGGACGCTGCTTTTGACAGCGGGTTGGGCGTTCGTGCTGATGGCACGTCGGGTGTCGGCACGGCACCGCTGGAAGGTGGGGCTGGCCGTGCTCGCGGTGTTTCTTTACCTTTGGGCCGAGCTGGCGGTGGGCGTATTGACGTCGCTGGGCAGTTGATTGCGCCCGATGTTGTCTTTGTCTTTTGCGTAAACCGATTTAGGTCTTGCGGTAAGGCACGCGCCGCACCCGGCGGCGGTAGTCGCGCAGGTTGTCGCCGCGGATGCGGGACTCACGGGTGCCTCGGATTTCATCCACCTTGATGTCGTGTTCAGCGCCTGTCAGCGACAGACGCCGAACCTCGGTTTCGCGCTCGAACGCATGCGATTTGTCGGTGTTGCGGTAATAGCGGTACATCGCCCAGTAAAAGCCGGCTGCGCCGGCCGGGCCGAGGAGAAGCAGCCAGCCGCTGTGATCACCGCTCATGTGGAATTCCCCAACAGCCAGATCACGATGGTCTCCAGTACGGTGCCGACGGTGAGTGCGGCCAGCAACAGCTTCCAGTGCTGCACTGGCACGCTCCCCATGGTCTCGCCGGTGCGGCCGTTGACGGCGATGTAATGCAGCATTCCGCCGTTGGGGCCGGGCTGGTGATAGGAATACAGCCAGACCGGCATGGCCATCGACACCCAGCGGCTGCCATGCAGGTCAAGGCCTTCCTCTTCCCAGCGGACGCCGCGGTCGTAGCGGCGCACCGAATCTTCCACCTGGGCGCGGGCGATCGACAGCAGCTGATCTTCCAGCGCGGGCTGCAGGTCGGTGACGTTGAGATCGCGTTTCTCCGTGCTGTAGCCGACCAGATAGGACGCGTTCCACTTGACGGCGTTCTTGGTATCGAATGGCAGGATGGCGTTGATGATGTTCTGGGTGTTGACCCGGGTGTCGAGATTGCGGCGGGTTCGCGAGGACTCCAGCGGCAGGTCATCGACGGTGAAGTCCAGCGCCCGTTCCAGCTGGTATACGTCGGCGTCGTAGTAGGTCTTGCGGTCGTTGCCGGAACCGACGGTGTAGCGGCGGGTCTGGATTTCGCCGAAGCCTGCCAGTGCGGCGCTGGCATTGGCGTCCACGATCATGTAGGGCAGATACACCCCCACCACATTTTCCGGTGTGAACTGTTCGAGAAAGTCTTTCAGGGCAAACAGGCGCCGCTTGTCCACGAACTGGCGGATACGGGCGATGGCGTCTTCCTTGCGGATGCGGAAGGGCAACACGGCGTCGGGGACGGCGCCGTTTTCGATCTGCTCGTTGACGCCGAACACATGCCGGCACCAGTGACAGCGTGCGGTCATGCTGGTCTGGGTGTTGATGGTCACCTCGGCACCGCAGCCGGCGCATTTGAAGCTGCGCAGATCGCTGGTGCCAGCATCGATTTCACGGGCGCCGGCAGTCGTGACGGTGCCGCGCAGGTGTTCGATGCCGTCACCCAGCCCCAGCGCTTCTTCCACCCGTTCACCCTGCCAGGTATGCCGGCAGAACAGGCAGATCAGCATGTCACTGCCAGGCTTCTGGCGGATGTCGCTGGCGCCGCACTTCGGGCAGCGGTTCAGGCCATCTTTCACCGTGGCATCTGCGTGATCCGGAATGGCCGGAGCAGGTTCGCTTGAGACATCACCGGACACACCGGGCAGGCGGTCTGGCGCCGGCCCATCCGGGATGGGGGGCACATCGCGGGGCGAGCCCGGGCCGGTAGGTGGCGAGGGGGGCAAAGGATGGCCGGTCATGGCCGCAGCGCGTTACAGGCCCAGGGTTTTGGCTTTCAGCGTGTCGTAGTCGGCCTGGGTGATCAGGCCCAT
This sequence comes from Thermomonas hydrothermalis, assembly GCF_900129205.1. Classification (GTDB taxonomy): domain Bacteria; phylum Pseudomonadota; class Gammaproteobacteria; order Xanthomonadales; family Xanthomonadaceae; genus Thermomonas; species Thermomonas hydrothermalis. The sequence goes on from NZ_FQUK01000010.1 coordinate 3,111, forward strand.
GTCCAGCATCTCCTTGGCTTTCTTGAGCTTGGCCACGGGATCTTCGGCCGCTGGTGCCGTGGGCTGCTGCAAGGCGCCAAGCCCACCCAGCATGCCCGAGGCCATGCCCAGCCCCATGATCCCGGCGGCGCCGCCATGTTCACCGGCTGCCTGCATGCCCTGGGCAACGCTGGCCTGAAGGTTGGCATTGCCGCGGGCACCGGACAGGGCATCGGCGCGCTGGACGGTTTTCAGAAGCTCGCGGGTGTTGGCGTCGTATTCGATCGACAGGATGGCGGTCTTGACGATTTCCAGGCCGCGCTGTGAGCGCCACTGGTATGCCGCTTCCACCGCCTCCGACAGGCTCTGCGCAAAGCCCACCGAGTCCTGCTGGATGCGGGTGATGCGGTTGCCCTTGGCCGGGTCGTTGGTATAGCGCGAGAACGCCGGCGCCAGCGATGCCACCACTTCATTGAACAGCTGTTCGGCGGCCGGGTTGTCCAGATCCGTGAAGTCGAACACTCGGCCCGGCTGGAGGTAGCTGGCCGGGACGAAGTTTTTCACGAACAGGATCGGGTCAACGATCCGCAGCGTGTAGGTGCCACGGGTGATCGCGCCGACCTGGGTATTGAGGAAAGCATCGTCCCAGTAGATCTCCGACTGGGTGCCGAACCGGTTGTCCGGCAGTTCCTTGAGCGACACGAAGAAGGCCAGCTGCTGGGTGCCCGGTTGTCCACCGAACTTGAAGCGTTCCCAGCTTTGCATCACCAGCGGGTCGAGCAGGCCGTCGCCGGCAAAGACCGACTTCGACTGCAAGGCATCCGAGCGCCATTCATAGCCGCCCGGCTCGGCGACCAGGGCGGTGATCTTGCCGTCTTGCATCAGCAACAGGCCATAGCCTTCCGGCACCACGATCTTCGAGCCGTTGCTGATGATGTTGCTGGAGCCGTGCAGATTGGAACCGCGGCCGGCATTGCTGCCACGCGGAACCGCGGCAAACAGCGCCGCGGTGGGCGGGAGCCGGTCGGGAATGGTGTAGAAATCCTGCCACTGGTCGGCCAGTGCTCCGCCGACTGCGCCGCGAACTGCCTGAATCAAACCCATGGTGGTCTCCCTGACTGGCCGGGCCGGATGCCGGCATGACTGTGTGCAGGGACTATACCGCCTTGCCGCGCGTCAGACAGATGACGAATGTCATCGGCCGAATGTCTATGATGCCCACGCGCGTGCCGGCCGCAGACCAGGGCGGGGTCAGCGGCGAACGTCGCTTTCGATACGTCCGTCCACCAGCGTAATGATGCGGTCGCAGCGCGCTGCCAGGCGCGGATCATGGGTCACGACCAGCACTGCACAGCCATGTTGGCGATTGAACCGGCGCAGCAACTCAAACACTTCGTCGGCGCTTTGCGTATCGAGGTTGCCGGTGGGTTCGTCGGCCAGCACGAGCGCGGGCCGGGTGATCAGGGCCCGGGCGATCGCCACCCGTTGTTGCTGGCCGCCGGAGAGCTGGTCGGGTTTGCGATCCGCCAGCGTTTCCAGCCCGACGTCGGCCAGCAGGGCGCGAGCGCGTTCCACCGTGTCCGGGTCTGGCTTGCCACGGGCCAGCATCACCGGCATCAGCACGTTTTCCAGTGCGGTAAAGGCGTTGATCAGGTGATGGAACTGGAACACGAACCCGATGTGGCGGGCGCGCAGGCGGGTTCGGGTTTCATCGTCGATGCCGCGGGTGGGCTGCCCCAGCAGAAACAGCTCGCCCTCGGTGGGTGAGTCGAGCAGGCCGATCTGGTTGAGCAGGGTGCTCTTGCCGGAGCCGGACGGGCCGATGAGTGCCGTGAAATCCGCGCCATCCAGACGCAGATCGATGCCATGCAGCACCTCGAAGGCATTGGGTTTTCCGACGTTGTAGGACTTGCGCAGGCCGGACAGCCGCAGCACCTCGCGGGGCTCAGACATGGCGGATGGCCTCCACCGGATCCAGGCGCGCAGCGCGTGAGGCGGGCACGGCCGCGGCCACCACGCCCGCCAGCGTGGCCAGCACCATGGCGGCCGGGATCAGGGCCGGTGGGAGCGGGATATAGAACAGCTTCGGCCCGAAGGTGTTGAATGCGGCAACCAGGCCAAGCCCGGCCAGCGCCCCGAACAGTGAGCCGATCAGGCCCAGCACGGCGCCTTGCACCAGAAACACCCGCAGCATCTGCCGGCGGCGGGCGCCCATGGCGCGCAGAATGCCGATCTCGCGGGTACGCTGGGTGACGCTGACCGCCAGCACACTGGCGATCCCCAGCGCCACCGACAGTGCCACGAAGAGGCTGATCATCCGGGTGGACATGCTTTGCGAGCTGAGCGCGTTCATCAGCTGGGCGTTGGTTTCCATCCAGCTCTCCGCCTTCAGCCCGGTCAGGCCACGGAGACGGGCCGCGGTGCGGTTGGCGGAGAACAGCTCGCGCACGGTGACATCGATGACGGTGACCCCGCCGGGCAGCCCCAGCAGGGATTGCGCCTGCTTGAGGTCGAGATAGACATAGCGGGCATCCAGATCGCGCACGCCCAGTTCGAAAATCCCGGCGACGTTGACCACCGCCTCGCGGCCGTCACCGGCGTCCAGACGCAGTTTGCCGCCCGGCCGCAGCCCTAGCTCGCGGGCCAGCTCGCTGCCGATCAGGGCATTGCCAGAGGCCACGTCCAGCCGGCCTGCCACCAGATTGCGATCAAGCGGGATGATGCGTTGGTAGCGTGGCAGATCCACACCGATCAGGGCCACCGATTTGACCGCCTGACCCCGGCGTGCCAACGCCGGGCCGGAGACGATGGGGGAGACCGCGACGATGTCGGGGGTGTGATCCAGCACCGCCAACACCTGTGGCCAGTTGAGGATGGTGCGCAACACCTGGGCGCGGCGGTCTTCCAGGATCAGGTGCAGCGTGCCCGGCGGCGCTGGGGCAATCCGGTTTTCCTGGTCCGGGGCGCTGATCCGGATATGCGCCTGGGTGCCCAGCGTGCGCTGGATGACGTTGGCCTGCAGCCCGGAAATCAGCGCGGTGACGAACACGATCACGGCGACGCCGACGGTGATGCCAAACAGGATCAGCAGCGTCTGTGCGCGTCCCTGACGCAGAAACCGCAGCGCGATGACAGTCTCGGTCCACATCGCCTTAGTTGAACTTCACCGGCAGTTCGCGACGCGTGGACGCGTTGTCGGAAGGTGACTGTTGCGGCTCCACCCGCACGCGCGCACCCGCGTTCGGCAGGGTGTCAGGCGGCAGCGCCGCCACGGCCAGGACGTGTTCACCAGCGCGCAGACCGGAGGTGATCTCGCTCATCGCCGTCCCGCGCAATCCCAAGGTCACGGTGACCGGCTGCACCCGGCCATCCCGCACCACCAGCACACGCGCCCGGTCGCTGCCGTTCTCAACTGGAAGCAGCGCATCGTTGGGAATCACCAGCGCCTGTGAACGCTCCCCGGTGCGCACGGTGACGGTCACCGTCATGTCCTGGCGCAGAAAATCGACCGCCGGTGTGATCCGCAGGCGCACATCGACACTGCCACGGGCGGGGTCCACCACCGGTGCGATGCGATCGACGATGGCCTGGAACGGACGGGTCGGGAAGGCGTCGGCGATACAGGTGGCCGTCTGGCCGGGTTTGATCGGGGCGATGAGCTTCTCGTCCACCGGCAGCAGGATTTCGTCGGGGGCATCCGCCGCGATCTCCAGCAGCACCATGCCGGGGCGCACCGTATCGCCGGGTTCGACACGGCGGGTGAGCACCGTGCCGGCGATCGGGGCGCGGATCACCGCACGTGCCAGGGCGGCCTCGGCGGCCTCCAGTTCTTTGCGCGCCTGTGCCTCACGGGCGCCGTCATCGGCCAGCGTGCGGGCAGTGAGCCGCGCCTGCTCCACGGCAGTACGGGCCGCGATGACCGCCTGTTCGGCCTGCTCGACGCTTTCCCGGGCGATGAGTTGACGGGTGGAGAGGTCACGCCGGCGCTGGAGCTCGCGCTCGGCCTGCGCCAGTTGCGCCTCGGTCTGGCGAAGTCGGGCCAGCGCGTTCGGTCGCTCGGCCTGCTGCAGGGCCGCAAGTGCGGCGCGGGCCTGGTCGCGTCGCGCCTTGAGGTCGTCGGCCCGCAACACGATCAGCACATCACCAGCGGCGACGTGATCGCCCTCGCGCACCCGGCGTTCCTGAACCAGGCCAGTGATCTCCGGGCTGATCTGAACCCGCGAAGGTGCCGCCACTCGACCGGTGGCCACCACGCTTTGTATCAGCGGGCCGGACTGCACCTGATAGCCGGGCAGCACTGGGCCGCGTAGCTTCGGCAGACCCCAGAGGGCCAGAAGTCCGGCAGCGAGCACCGCGGTGAAGCGCCAACGATTGCGAAAAAACTGGAGTCTGGCCATGTCGGGCAGCGTGAGGTGGCGGAAGGATTCTTGCCCATGACAGCAAACGCTGTCGATGTATCTCGGCAGGCAGACCTGCCGGTGTGCCCTTACGGCGCTGGGTATGGCCTGGATTTCTGGGCGCGTGGGGTCAATCCGTCGGCACGCTGCCCTGGCCGGCGGCACGCAGCAGACGGTCGCGCAGGGCGTCGGCGGGGCCGTCGCCTTCCGGCAGTTCCGCCACCACCACATCGACACCCAGGATGTCGGCTTCCCGCAGCAGGCCATACAGCCGCTGCATGCGGGCATCAAGCGTCTCGCCTGCGGCCAGCCAGACCAGCGCAGGGTGGGGCTGGGCGGGCGCTGCGGCCGAGAGTTGCGCAACCCGCAGGCCGGCCATCAGATGGTGTGCAACCCGTTCGGGCAGGGCATGGGTGGCGACACATTCCACCTGCGCACGCGGACTGTAGTGGCGCTTCATCAGGCCGGGCGCACGGGTGCCGGCGGCGGGTTGCAGGCTGACCTCGCGCTGCAGGCAGTCGGCGATCTGGGCGGCGCTGATCGCACCCGGGCGCAGGATGCGCAGCCTGTCATGACTCAAATCGACGATGGTGGATTCGATGCCGACCGTGCAGGGGCCGCCATCCAGCACCAGCGGCAGGGCATCCCCGAACTCCTCACGCACATGGGCGGCGGTGGTCGGGCTGACCCGCAGATGGCGGTTGGCCGATGGCGCGGCGACCCCGCGCCCGAGGCGGCGCAGCAGCGCCAGTGCCACCGGATGCGCCGGCATCCGCAGCGCCACCGTATCCAGCCCGCCGGTGACCACGCGGGGCACGTCGGGGCGTGCCGGCAGCACCATGGTCAGGGGGCCGGGCCAGAACGTGCGCGCCAGCGTCAGCGCGGCGGGCGGTACCTCGGTTGCCCATTCCCGCAGCTCGTCCACGGTGCCGATGTGCACGATCAGCGGATGATCGGCCGGGCGCTGTTTGAGTGCGAAGATCGCGCGCACCGCGTCCGGGTTACGGGCGTCGGCGGCCAGCCCATAGACGGTTTCGGTGGGTAGGCCGACCAGGCGGCCCTGCATGAGCAGGGTCGCGGCGGTGTCCAGTTCGGAGGGGAGCGGGTGGGGTGGGAGAGGTTCCATACGCCAATCCTGCCATCACGCATCGGGACGTGTCCGGATGCTGCAAGCGCAGTCTGAATGAGGGGCGCAATGGTAGAGGTCGAGCCGGGTGTTGATCACCTGTGCTTGCGCAGGTGTACCCGAGGGGAGTCGAGGGCAGGTGCGGCAGGCGCGCTGGTTGAGTCGGTCTGGCTGACGGTGGATGTGGCACGGGCTTCGCGCTTACGTGCGTCCTTCTCGTCCTGTTTCTTTTTCTTGGCCAGTTCGCGCTGACGCTTTTCGAATGCGTAGTTGGGTTTTTGCACGCCAGGGCTCCTGGGTCATCGGGATTTGCGCGAACGCCCCTGACTGGGCGTGGGTGCGGGCGTGGGGCTGGGCGGGTCTTCGGGCAGGCCGATGCGCTGCAGAGCGCGTGTGGTGCCCAGTACTTCGATGGTGCCGCCAGCCCTTTGGAAGGCCTCCATGTGCTCGGCGATCCGCTCCCGGGTCATCGCCGCGCTGCGTTCGGCCGGTTTGCGCCCTTTGAACAGGGCGCTGGTCCGACTGGATGCAGCGGATGGTGGTGTGGATGGTTTTTCGTCGTGTTTGCGGGGCATGCACAACCTCCAGGATGGATGTGGGCTCAGGCGTCACCACGATGGGCGACGCTTGAGGACGGTGCGACAGGGCCCGCAATGTAGGGGAGCGGAAAGCGGGGCTGACCCGATTTGGCCCAGGTGTGAAAAAAAACCTGGCGATTGGGCGATAGAACAAAAGCCTCTGCCAGTGCAGAGCGTCCCCGCATCCTACGCCACAACGCCAGGCGGCGCCATGCCAGCGGGCCGGGACAGGCGTAGAGTCGTCAAACCAGCATGGATTTGGAGGTGGCAAATGAAGTGTCTTCAGGCAGTGATTCCAGTCGGGCTCTTGTGGGTGCTTGGTGCCGTCTCCCCGGCATGGGCTGGGATGAAGATCGACAGCGGTATGCCCAATCGCATTTCGATGAATGTCTCGGTGGCCAAGCAATCGCAAGGGGCGACGTTTGGCGAAAAGGTCAATGCCGGTTTGCAGCAGGCAGGGAATGCCGTGGCCAGCGGCGCGCAGATGACGATCGATATCGCCTGTCAGGCCGATGCCTGTGTCATCACCTTCCCCGAAGGAGACGCCATCCGCGCTGATCTGAAGGCGATGACGCTGGGCCCGGGTGCGCCGCAGACTGGCAGCCAACCTGCGGCGCAGGTCGGCGGGGTGATTCCGGGCGCCGGGATCGTGTCCGCAGTGGTTTCGAGCGGGTTGAGCAACATGCCAGGTGGGACGGCTGCCTCAGCAGGGTATGCACGCGTGTCTGGCCAGGCATTGCCGTTGTCCAGCAAGACTGTCGCCCCGGGCCGGATCGATGTCACCGAGCCGCTGGCGGAGGGCGAGTATCTGCTCACCCTGGTCGTGCAGCCGCCCGCTGCGGCCGGTGAAGCACCGGGGCGCCAAGTGCGTATCGTGCAGGCGTTCGAGGTCAAGGCGGGGCGTCTGAAAACCAAACACGATACGGCCAAGAACTCGATTTCCAACATACGTTGATCCGGCACGGTGTGCTGCGCCGCCCGTGGCCGCCATGCGGTCAGCGCCGGATGGCCAGCACGCCGTCCAGCGCCCGCTCTGCCCGGAATCCCGCGCGTGTCAGCCGGCGGATGACCTCGCCTGGTACGTCGCGGCCGGAGGTCAGCTTGTTGGGGCTGCCGGTGTAGTGGAACAGTTGGCCGCCGGGCCGCAGCACCCGGAACAGCTGTTGATAGAACGCCTGCGAGTACAGCTCGCCGGCGATCCCAAAGCGCGGCGGGTCGTGCAGGATGGCATCGAATGCAGCATCAGGCAGGGTCGGCAGCACCTGCACGATGTCGGCGTGGGTCAGCCGCAGACGCCCACCGCTGGCCTCAGGATCAGGCGACCACGGGTTGAGGGTGCGCAGCCACAACACGTCCTCGTTCTTCTCGAACGACGCAATCGCCGCCACCCCTGACTCGAGGCAGCAGGCGGCGAAATAGCCCAGCCCACCACAGGTATCCAGCACGGTTTTGCCACGCGGCTGGATCAGGGCCACCTTGCGGCGCGCATCGTCCAGTGGCGACTGTTTTGACGTCGGCAGCATCTTGATGCCGTCGATCTCGAAGGTCGGGACGTCCCATTCGGTGGGCACCAGTTTGATCAGCTGGCCGGTGTAGCGCGCGATTGGTGCGAACGTCTCGCCATCCCAAAAGTACAGGGTGCGATCCTTGAGCGGTTGCGGGTAGGGCAGGCGCTTGCCGCGCCAGTCCCAGCCGTCCTCGGTCAGCATGACCGTTTCCTGGCTGCGGCCCAGATCGAACGAGGCGTGCCAGTGCGTGTGCCCCTGTGCCCGTGCTGCGTGCAGGGCATCGGCCAGGGGTCGGGTGAGCAAGGGGGTGCTGGGGCGCGGCATCAGGACATGATAGCGGTGCAGTCATGCCGGCTAGATTGCGCGACAATCATGCGCCCGTTTTTGCAAATGTGAGCGCGATGGCGTTGATTCGAGCCCTGATCCCGCTGATCTTGCTGTGCATCAGTACGGTGGTTCATGTCGTTCCGCTGCTACTGGTGGCCTTGCTGAAGGCGCTGTTGCCCGGACGCAGCCTGAAGCGCCGGTGCGACCCGCTTTTGACCGGTATCGCCGAGTCCTGGATTGGCTTCAACAACTGGCTTTGGGATCGCTTCACCAAGACCCGGCTGGTGGTGGATGGGGCGGTCGATTTGCAGCGCGATGGTCATTACCTGGTGCTGGCCAACCACCAGAGCTGGGTCGACATCGTGGTGTTGCAAAAAGTGTTCAACCGGCGCATCCCGCTGTTGCGGTTTTTCCTCAAGCGGCAGCTGTTCTGGGTGCCGCTGCTGGGGCTGGCCTGGTGGGCGCTGGATTTCCCGTTCATGGGCCGCTACACGCCCAAGCAGATCGCGCGTAATCCGGCGCTGGCTGGCCGCGACATTGCCGTGACCCGGCGTGCCTGCGCCAAGTTCCGTGAGATTCCGGTGGCCATCATGAACTTCGTCGAAGGCACCCGTTTCTCTGCTGACAAGCACGCGCGGCAAGGTTCGCCTTACCGGCACCTGCTCAAACCCAAGTCAGGTGGCGTGGCATTTGTGCTCGAAGCCATGGGGCAGGGGCTGAATGCCATTCTGGATGTCACCATTGCCTATCCTGCCGGTGTACCGAGCATGCTCGATCTGTTCGCCGACCGCGTGCCGGAAGTCCGCGTGCGTATCCGCCAATGGCCGATCCCGGCCGAGCTTGTCGGCGGGGATTACCAGAACGACCGTGCGTTCCGGGTGCGTTTCCAGCAGTGGATGAATGACCTATGGGCGCGCAAGGACGCGGATCTGGATGCGCTGTTGAAGGTCGAGTGAGGCATCGCTGGCGTTCTGCCAAAGTCACCCAGCACTCACGGCTGTGCAGACACATGTTTCTGGTCTGCCCGGCGGTGGTGAAAATATATGGTTTCTGCCGCCCAGCGCAGCGGCAAGGAATGCAGAAGTAGGTCGAACGGCCAATCCATTTGAAACTTGTCGAATGTCCAGCGCAGTAGCCGCTTGGTGTAAAAGCGGGGTGCGGCGTCGATGGCAGCCTGCTCGGCTGGCGGGCCCTGATCGAGCAGGTGTGCAGCAATGGCGGCGCCGACCCGCCAGCCATGATCCCAGGCCGAGTGGATGCCGCCTGCGGTGACCGGTGAGACGATGCCTGCGGCATCGCCAGTGAGAATGGCGCGGTCGTTGGCAAGGGTGCGCACTGGGCCGGAGCAGGGAATCAAGCCGGCGCGCACATGACACGGTTTCATAGACAGGGGGAGTCCGGTAATCGCTTTCGTGTGCGCAAGGAAGCCGTCGATATCGGGGAGGCGCGCATGTGCGGGGTTGTGTCGAAGGGCCAGCCCTGCCTGCACGCCGCAAGGATTCTGCGCAAACCAGCCAATATAGCCCGGCGCATAGCGTTTGCTGATGAAACAGTGCAGTGCGTCGGAATCGACAAGATCGGCGCCTTGGAATTCGTATTCGACGCCATAAAGAAAATTCCGGACCAGCCCAAGCCCGCATTTGCGTGCGACCTGCGAGCGGGCGCCATCGGCGCCCACTAAATAGTGCGTGGTGCCGACGTCGGTGACATCCCATCCTCCAGCGCGGCGGCAGGCGTCGCGGAACGGCTGGCCCAGGCGCAACTCGACCCCGTGTTCATGGAGTTGGCTGGCCAGCCAGCGCATGACCTGGGGGGTATCCGTGGTCAGGAAATAGTAGCCAGGCGCAGTCAGACGTAGTTGCTTCAGACGAGGCGAGTACAGGCAGACCCTCTCCACGCGCCGCGTGGCGTTGGTGGGCAAGGCGTTGAGCAGGGTCTGTTCCGCAGCTTCTTTGACGATGATGCCGGTGGTATGAAGTTTCTCTCCTGGATCCTGCTTGCGTTCCAGTACGCATACCCGCAGCCCGCGGCGGGCTGCCGAAATGGCGCAGGCCACGCCGGAGAAGCTTGCGCCGGCGATGATGATGTCGAAATGGGGGCGGGTGGGCATGGTGTGGGATGCAGAAGGGGGGGGCAGGCAGGGGATGGCGTCGGCAACGTTGAATGCGTTAGCGTAAATCCAATTCATCAGGAAGCTATGGCCATGCTCAATCCGATCGTTGCACGCTACAGTCGAATCCAACGGCATCTGCACTGGTGGATGGCACTGCTCGTGGTGCTGGCGTATGTGCTGATCGAGCAGCGCGGCCTGTTTCCGCGTGGCAGTGGTGGCCGCTTTGCGATGATGCAGGGCCACTTCTGGGCCGGGATCACCATCTTCCTGCTGGCCTGGTGGCGGATCGCCAGCCGGTTGCGGCATGGCGCGCCGCCGATTACCCCGCCGCTGGACACGATCAGCGCGCTGCTGTCGAAGCTTACGCATCTGGCGCTGTACGCTTTTTTCATCGTCATGCCGCTGTTGGGCATGGCCACGGCGTGGAGCGACGGCAAGGCGGTGATGATCCCGTTCACCGGCATCGCCCTGCCGGCGCTGCTGCCTGAGAACGAAGCGCTGGCGCACCAGCTGGAAGATCTGCATGGCAGCATCGGCGAGGCGTTCTACTGGGTGATCGGCTTGCACGTGCTGGCGGCGCTGTATCACCACTGGGTGCGTCGCGACGACACGCTCAAGCGGATGCTTTGAGTGGCAACACCTGCCGTGCGTGGCGCATGCAGATCAGACTGGATGTCTGTGTGAATGGTCCATGTGTGCCATATGTGCCATGTGGGTCTGTCATGACGTACAATGCTTGCGTTCTGCGCACGGCTGATCCGCCTTCGTCACGAAGGTCGCGTGTTTCCTGATCGAGCCGGCCGCTTCTGCGGCTTTCACCCGTAACGCCTTTCGTCGCGCAGACACGGCCCGGATCACCGGCGTCGTGCCACCTCTGCCTGCGGCGCGGTTTCACAGGAACGCCTGGGCTCTCCCGCACACTGCGGGATCTCCAAGGAGTTCCACATGTCGTTTCAATCTCTGGGCCTTGCGCCTGCGTTGCTGCGCGCGCTGGCCGATCACGGCTATGCCACCCCCACCTCCATCCAGTCCCAGGCCATTCCGCTGGTGCTTGCCGGGCATGACGTGCTGGGCAGTGCCCAGACTGGCACCGGCAAGACCGCCGCGTTTGCGCTGCCCGTCCTCGATCGGCTGTCCCGGCAGACACCGCCCGCTGGCCCGCGTCGGCCGCAGGCGCTGATTCTGGTGCCGACGCGTGAGCTGGCGGTGCAGGTCGCCGACAGCTTCAAAACCTACGGGCGCCATCTCCGCCTCAATGTCACCACCTTGTTCGGCGGCGTGGGGATGCAGCCGCAAGTCGATCAACTCAGGCGTGGTGTGGATGTGCTGGTGGCCTGCCCTGGCCGGCTGATCGATCATCTGGAGCGCGTCAGCGTGTCGCTCGATGGCGTTTCGGTTCTGGTGCTGGATGAGGCCGACCGCATGCTCGACATGGGGTTTTTGCCGGCGATCAAGCGTATCGTCAACCGTGTACCCAAACAGCGCCAGACGCTGCTGTTCTCCGCCACTTTCGAGCCACGCATCAAGGCGCTGGCGCTGGAGTTCCTGAAGAATCCGCGTGAAGTGCAGGTGGCCGCCCAGAACACGGTGGCGCAGACCATTGCCCATCGTGCGCACCCGGTGGATGCTTCGAACAAGCGTGCGTTGCTGATCGATATCTTGGCGCGTCGGCATACCGAGCAGGTGCTGGTCTTCGGCAAGACCAAGCATGGCTGCAACCGGTTGGCCGAACAGCTGGAAAACGCTGGCCTGCCGGCCCTGGCGATCCACGGCAACAAGAGCCAGGCGGCGCGCCAGAAGGCGCTCAACGAGTTCAAGAGCGGCAAGATCCGCATCCTGGTCGCCACCGACGTGGCCGCACGTGGTCTGGACATCCCCGAACTGCCGTTGGTGATCAACCACGATCTGCCGATGGTGGCCGAGGATTATGTCCATCGCATCGGCCGTACCGGCCGCAACGGTGCCAACGGCGAGGCGATCTCGCTGGTGTCGCCGGACGAAGCGCATCTGCTGCGTCAGATTCAAACCTTGTTGGGCTGCGAGATCGCGATGGATGTGGTGCCAGGGTATGCGCCCAGTCGAGCCATTCGCACGGATGTGCGCCCGTTCGAACAGGCCCCGCGCCAGTCGCGTAGCCGGCGTCCGCACGCCAGGGCGCGGAATGGTGAAGCGCATGCCCATGCCCATACCGGCACCAAGCCGGCACGTTCCGGTGGGCGCGACGGTAATCGCCAGCATCAGCCGCCAAGGCGTTAAGCCAGTGGCTTTGCTTCAGCCGGTGCGTCCCAGGCCAGCGATGGTGAGGTGCGCGCAATGGTCGCGCACGCGCATTCAGTGCTGGCGTTCGATGGCCTGACGCGCCAGCGCCGTCAGCGCGCGGGTATCGGCATCCAGTGCCGCCAGTGCCTGCTGCATGGTGACGGCCAGTTCAGACAGGCGTGCACGGCTGGCATCAAGGCCCAGCAGGGCGGGGAAGGTCGCTTTGTCCTGGGCGGCGTCTTTGCCGGCCGTCTTGCCCAGCGTGGCCGCGTCGCCCTCGATGTCCAGCAGGTCGTCACGGATTTGGAAGGCCAGGCCGAGTGCGGCGGCGAAGGTATCCAGTGCGGCGTGCTGTGCCGGGGTGGCATCGCCGGCCAATGCACCGAGACGAATGGCGCAGTGCAACAAGGCGCCGGTCTTGCAGGCATGCAGGCGTTCCAGCTCGGCCAGCTCGATCCGCCGACCGGTGGCGTCGATGTCGAGTGCCTGACCGCCGCACATGCCGGCTGGGCCGGCGGCATGGGCCAATGTCTGCAGCATGGTCAGCCGGGTCGCGGCAGGCTGCGGGGCGTGCGCCAATACTTCGAAGGCCAGCGCCTGCAAGGCATCGCCGGCCAGGATCGCAGTGGCGTCGTCAAACGCCACGTGCACGGTGGGTTGGCCACGGCGCAGGGCATCGTCGTCCATGGCCGGCAGGTCGTCATGGATCAGCGAATAACAGTGCACCAGTTCCACAGCGGTCGCGGCGGCATCCAGCGCGGCTTCCTCGACACCCAAGGCAGTGCCGGTGGCGTAGACCAGCAGTGGGCGCATGCGTTTGCCGCCGTTGAGTACGCCATGTCGCATGGCGGCATGCAGCCGCTGCGGCGGCAGGGCCGGATCGGGCAGGGCGCGGGCCAGCGCCGCTTCGACGCGCTGGCGCCAGCGGGTAAGGTCAGCCTCAGTCATCGCTGCCGCTGGTGAACTCGCTGGACTGCTCGGGGCGCGCCGGATCGGACAACTGGCGAACCCGCAGCTCGGCTTCATCCAGGGCCGCTTTGCAGCGGTTGTACAGGGCGACGCCGCGGGCGTAGGCATCCAGCGACTGCTCCAGCGTCATGTCGCCGGATTCCAGTCGGGAGACCAGTGATTCCAGCTCCTTCATCGAGCGTTCGAAATCACTGACCGGGGAGGTGTCCTGGGAGTCGGGTGTCGTGTGCATGCCGGAAGTTTACGTCAGCAGCGACCAGTTGAGCCGGGCCCCATGGGCTGCAAGCCAGGTCGCCAGGGGCTCGGCGAGCAGGCGGTCGCCGGCCGCCAGTAGACACTCGCCATCGGAGAGCAGCGGCATGCGCACGCGCAGCCAGGGCGGAATGTTGGCCTCCTGGAGCGCGTGTTTGAGCGAATGCGAGTGGCGCCGGCCCGGCAGCCAGATCCGTTCGCCGCCGCGGCGAGCATGCACCCTTAGGGGGTGCTCGAACGCGGCCGCGCCGGTCAAATGCAAGGTGTCGCCGGTTGGCAGCCGCAACGGTGTGCGGCCATCCCATTCGGTCTGCCAGTCGGGGGGCAGCGGTGGCCGCTGCCAGCCGGCATGCAACAGGTCGCGCCAGCGTTGCAGACGCGCCCCCTGCCAGTCGAAGCAGGCGCGGGCATCTGGGCTTGCGTTGAACAGGGTGGTCTCGCAACAGGCAATGCCGCGGGCCGGTAGCGGCGGCAGCCCCACGTGATGGATCCAGCGTCGCAAGACCCGGGCCCGGCGTCCGGCAGGCATGGCGAGCAGAGTGGGGACGTGCAGCAGATCCGGTGCGCGCTGGGCGGTGGCCAGCGCATCGGCATCGTCTGGATCAAGCAGGTCACAGGCTTCGGCGCACAGCGCGGCACTTCGCGCCATTTGGCTTGCCGCCTGTGGCCAGCGCTGCCGTAGCTGGGGCATCACCTGGTGGCGCAGGTAGGCGCGGTCGAACGCCAGGTTGGTATTGTCCGGGTCATGTACCCAGCGTAGGCCGTGCTGCAGGGCGTAGTCAGCCAGGCAGGCGCGCGGCAGCCCCAGCAGGGGCCGCCAGAGCCAGCCGTGTGCATATCTGCGCCACGGTCGCATCGCCGCCAGCCCCTCTACCCCAGCGCCGCGCAGCAGGCGTAGCAGCAGGGTTTCGGCCTGGTCATCGGCATGGTGTGCCAGGGCCAGGATCTCGTCGGCGGCCAATACCTGCGCGAAGGCGGCATGGCGTGCCTGCCGCGCCGCGCCTTCCAGACCAAGCGGGCTGTCACGCTCGACCTGCACCGACAGCACGAGCAACGGGATATCCCAGCCTGCGCAGACCTGCCGGCAGTGATCCGCCCAGGCATCGGCCTGCGGATGCAGGCCGTGGTGGATGTGCACTGCGCGCAGGCCCTGCTGGCGCAGTTGCGCATCTTGGGCGAGCAGATGCAGCAGCACGGAAGAATCCATGCCGCCGCTGTAGCCCACCAGCACCGGCCCGGGACGTCGGGCGGGTTGCCAGTGTGGGTGGAAGGTAGAGATGGGCATGGGGGGGGTGGAAACGCCGCGCCGGCTGGCGCGGCGTCAAGGCCCTTACTCGGTGTCGATGCGGATCCCGCCGACAAAGCCGGCCGCGAGGTTGTACAGGAGCGCCTGGATCACCCCGCCGATGAACCCGAAGATCCCGTACAGGATCGGCATGATGATCAGCCCCATGAACCCGCCAGCGAACGCACCGCTATTGCTGTGCCCCATCGCGGCCCCCAGGATGGCGCCAAACACACTGCCAAAGACGAACATCAGGATTCCAACCAGCAGACCGAGCATGGCTGAGATGATGGCCGCGACCTTGCCTGCGGATAACACATCGATACGCTTGATGATCATTGAACGCTCCCCATAGACACCGGCGGTTTGCCGGCGTCGGAACTCTAGCAAAGGCAGCGGGCGAGGCAGAGGTGGTGACCGCACGCCTCACCACGTCGGCAGGCGCCGAACGGGGATGGTGGGGCCGCGAAACCATCGCGCAGGCGATTGCGTTCGCGTATGTCGCATCCGTGGGTCACGGCCTGTGCGAGCAGGCCCAGGGTGGACGTGTCCGGAACTTGACTGCCTTCTTCAATGCTTCTCGTAGGCACCATAGCTGCGCAGGCGCTGGTAGCGGCGTTGCAGCAAGGTGTCGATGGGCACGTTCTGCAGGGCATTGAGTTCGTTGAGCAGCACCGCTTTCAGACGCTTGGCCATCTGTACCGGGTTGCGGTGGGCACCGCCGATCGGTTCGCGCACGACTTTGTCGATCAGACCCAATTCTTTCAGCCGGCGGGCGGTCAGGCCAAGCTGTTCGGCCGCGTCCTTGGCTTTGGCGGCATCGCGCCAGAGGATCGAGGCGCAGCCTTCCGGGCTGATGACCGAATAGGTGCTGTATTCCAGCATCAGGGTGCGATCGCCGACGCCGATGGCCAGCGCGCCGCCGCTGCCGCCTTCGCCGATCACCGTGCATACGATTGGTACGCGCAGTTCGGCCATTTCCAGCAGGTTGCGGGCGATCGCCTCGGATTGGCCGCGTTCTTCGGCATCGATGCCGGGCCAGGCGCCCGGGGTGTCGATGAAGGTGAGAATCGGCAGGCCGAAGCGCTCGGCCAGCTTGAACAGCCGCAGCGCCTTGCGGTAGCCCTCCGGCTTGGGCATGCCGAAGTTGCGCCGGACCTTGGTTTTGGTGTCGCGGCCTTTTTCATGGCCGACCACCAGGACCGCCTGTCCATCAATGCGGGCCAGCCCGCCGACGATGGCGGGATCATCAGCAAAGGCGCGGTCGCCGGCCAGTTCCTGGAACTCCTCGCACATCACCTTGATGTAGTCCAGGGTGTAAGGGCGCTGCGGGTGCCGGGCCAGCTGCGAGACCTGCCACGGGGTGAGGTCGCGGAAGATGGCCGCGGTGCGCTTGCGCAGCTTTTCCTGCAAGGCGCGCACTTCGCCGTCGATGTCCAGCCCGGGCGCCTGGCTGGCCTGGCGCAGGGCCTGGATTTTGGCTTCCAGATCGGCGATGGGCTGCTCGAAGTCGAGATAGTTCGGGTTCATCCGGGCGAGTTTAGCGCACCGGCCGATACCGTACCGAGACGTCTGGTGGAGTGCGCACGCAATCAGGCAGTGCCTGCCCAGGGGCGCGCCATCTGCACGCTGACCGCACTGACACCTGGCAGGCTGCGCAGCAGGGCGGGAAGATCGGGCGACATCTGCAGGCCGCGTCCATCATTGAAGAGCAGGCGGCCGCGACCAGCGGCGGTCGTGGCCTCCAGCAGCAGCGGAATCGGGCCGGAATGCGCGGCCAGCAGGGCTTCAAGCTGGGCAAGCGCACCACTTGCGCGCAGGTCGATCCGCAGCGAGATGCGCTGGGCCTGATGGCGGCATAGCTCGGCATAGTCCCAGCAACGGTTGGCGCGGAGCGAGAAGCCGCCGTTGAACTCGTCCTCGCGCAGCTGGCCTTCGACTATCAGCAGGCGGTCACGGGTAAGCAGCGGGGCGATCTCGCTCCACTGGTCGCCGAAGAAACCGCATTCGATCCGGCCGCGACCGTCTTCCAGTTGCACGAACGCCTGCCCGTCGCCGCGCTTACGGATAGCCGTGACCAGCCCGGCAACCACGGTCGGCACGCCAGGCCGGTAGCCGCCGCGGCCGCCCTCCTGACCGCCGCGTGCTGGTGTTGCGCCGCGTTCCCACAGGGTTTGCAGCATCGACAGGTCGTGGCCGACCAGCCTGACCACGTCCTCGCGGTAAGGATCCATCGGGTGCCCGCTGAGGTAGAGCCCCAGCGTTTCGCGTTCGCCTTGCAGCCGGCGTGACAAGGGCCACTCCGAGGTCACAGGCAAGTCCACCCGGATGTCGCCGCCCCCACCGAACATGTCAAACAGCCCGGATTCGCGGTTGCGGGCGATCTGCTCGGTGGCTTTGAGCACTTCCGGCAGTTGCAGCATCAGCGAGGCTCGGTTGACCGCCAGGCCGTCCATCGCGCCAGCGTGAATCAGCGCTTCCAGCGTGCGGCGGTTGAGGCCGGCGGCAGAGACCCGCTGGCAGAAGTCGAGCAGGTCGCGGAACGGGCCGCCCGCCTGGCGGGCTGTTTCGATGGCCTCGCACACCCCCTGGCCGACGCCTTTCACTGCGCCCAGCCCGTAGCGCAGGGTGGTGGCGTCGATGGCGGTAAACCGGTAGCCGGAGGCATTGACGTCCGGCGGCAGGATGGTCAGACCCAGATTGCGCGCTTCCTCCAGAAAGCCCACCACCTTGTCGGTCTTGTCCATGTCGCTGGACAACGTGGCGGCCATGAACTCGGCTGGGTAATGTTTTTTCAGCCACGCGGTCTGGTAGGCGACCAGCGAGTAGGCAGCGGCATGCGACTTGTTGAAGCCGTAGCCGGCGAACTTCTCCATCAGGTCGAAGATTTCATCCGCCTTGCGCTCATCCACGCCATTCTTGGCGGCGCCTTCGCGGAACATCTGGCGGTGTTTGGCCATTTCCGCCGGAATCTTCTTGCCCATCGCCCGGCGCAGCAGGTCGGCGCCGCCCAGCGAGTAACCGCCGACGATCTGTGCCATCTGCATCACCTGCTCCTGGTAGACCATGATGCCGTAGGTCTCCTGGAGCATGTCCCGGGTGCGCGGATCGGGGTACTCGAACTCTTCGCGCCCGTGTTTACGAGCCACGAACGAGGGGATCATTTCCATCGGCCCCGGGCGGTATAGCGCATTCAGGGCGATCAGATCTTCGAACCGGTCAGGCTTGGCATCCTTCAACGCGCGCCGCATGCCGGCGGATTCGAACTGGAACACCGAGCCGGTATTGCCGCTGGCGAAGATGTCGCGATAGACGCTGGCATCGTCCAGCGGGATAGCGCTGATGTCGATCGGCTCGGCGCCTTCACGTGCACGCCGTGCGTTGATGGCCTTGACTGCCCAGTCGATGATGGTGAGTGTGCGCAGGCCGAGGAAGTCGAACTTGACCAGCCCCACCGCTTCCACGTCGTCCTTGTCAAACTGGGTGACCGGGTTCTTGCCGAGCGTGCCGTGATCGTGTTCGGCAAACAGCGGGCAGAAGTCGGTCAGCGGCGAGGGCGCGATCACCACGCCGCCAGCGTGCTTGCCGGCGTTGCGGGTGAGGTCTTCCAGTTGCAGCGCCAGATCGACCAGGTCACGCACCTCGTCTTCGGTTTCGTAGCGCTGGATCAGCTCCGGCGAGGCCATTTCGCTTTCGCGTCCGCCTTTGCCGCGGCCTAGGGCGTCCTTGAGGCTGATGCCCAAGATGTTGGGCACCAGCTTGGCGACACCGTCCACCATGCCGTAGCTCAGCCCCAGCACGCGCCCGGCGTCGCGCAGCACCGCTTTGGCGGCCATCGTGCCGTAGGTGATGATCTGGCTGACGCGGTCGCGGCCATATTTGCGGGCGACGTATTCGATCACCTCGTCGCGCCGATCCATGCAGAAGTCGATGTCGAAGTCCGGCATCGACACGCGTTCCGGGTTGAGGAAGCGCTCGAACAGCAGGTTGTAGGGCAGCGGGTCGAGATCGGTGATCTGCAGCGCCCAGGCCACCAGCGAGCCGGCGCCGGAGCCACGGCCAGGGCCGATCGGGATGCCCTGTGATTTCCCCCACTGGATGAAGTCGGCCACGATCAGGAAGTAGCCGGAGAAGCCCATCTTGCAGATGGTGTCCAGCTCGAACTCCAGGCGGGCGTCGTAATCGGCGCGAGTCTTGCCGGGCGCCAGCGGATGCCGGGCCAGGCGTGCGTCCAGCCCCTCTTTCGCCTGCTTGCGGATCCAGCTGTCCAGGGTCTCGTCGGAGGGCACCGGGTAGGCCGGCAGGAAGTAAGTGCCCAGCCGGAGTTCGATATTGCAGCGCTGCGCCAATGCCACGGTGTTGTCGAGCGCGTCAGGCACGTCGGCGAACAGCTCGACCATCGCCTCGGTGGATTTCAGGTACTGCTCGCGGCTGTACTCACGCGGTCGGCGTGGATCGTTCAGGATGCGGCCACTGGCGATGCACACCCGCGCTTCGTGTGCCTCGAAGCCGGCAGCATCGAGAAAGCGCACGTCATTGCTGGCGACGACCGGCAGGCCCAGGGACGCGGCGGCGTGCAAGGCAAACCGGTTGAACGCCTCCTCGCCCTCACGGCCGGTGCGGGTCAGCTCCAGATGCAGGTCTTCGCCGAACACATCGCGCCAGGCGCGCAGCTGGGCCAGGGCCAGATCGTGACGGCCGGCCAGCGCCAGTCGCCCGGCCAGGCTCTGGCGACCCGCAAGTGCGAACAGGCCGGCATGTTCTTCGCGCAGCCATTCCGGTTCGATGGCAACGCCATCACCGCGGTGGCCTTCCAGCCAGGCCCGGCTGAGCAGACGCGACAGGCTCAGATAGCCGGTGCGGTCACGGCAGAGCAGGGTGAGCAGCGAGGGGGCGTCGCCGCCGTCGGCGATCATCACGTCGCTGCCGGCGATGGGCTTGATGCCCACGCTTTCCGCTGCCTTGTAGAACTTCACCAAGGCGAACAGGTTGTTGCGATCGGTCACAGCCAGCGCCGGCAGCCCAAGCTCCAGCGCGCGGCTGAGCAAGTTGGGACGGTCGCCCGCCTTTTCCGGGCGCGCATAGTCAGGTTTCTCGGGCACGCGGATGGTGGAATCCACGAGCGAGAACTCGGTGTGCAGGTGCAGGTGAACGAAACGTACAGGCATCGCGTGGCCGCGTGGTGAACTTGCAGGGTAGGCCGGTGGGCCAGCTCCGGCAAGGTCTTGACAGATCGCTGCAACGCTGTCGGCTCAGCCGGCAGGAATACCGGGGAGTAATGTCTGTATCGGCACCTGCGCCAGCGCGGCGCGGACTGGCGCGAAGCTGCGCCGATGCTGCGGGCTGGGCCCGTAGCGGCGCAGTGCGTCCAGATGGGCCGGGCTGGGGTACCCCTTGTGGCGGTCGAAGCCGTACTGCGGGTAGACATCGTGGAGCTCCCGCATGCGCCGGTCGCGGGCAACCTTGGCCAGGATCGAGGCGGCCATGATGCTGCGATCACGGGCATCGCCGCCGACCCAGGCCTCGGCTGGGCAGGGGAGATCCTGCGGCAAGCGGTTGCCATCGATGCGCGCACAGTCGGCGGCATGTGCCACGCCCAGTAGGGCCTCGCGCATGCCGTGCATGGTGGCCTGGAAGATATTGCGACGGTCAATCTCATCGGCCTCGATGAACACGATCTTCCACGCCAGTGCACGCTCGATGATGCGTGGATAGAGCTGTTCGCGCATGCGTTCGGTCAGGGCCTTGGAGTCGTCCAGGCCATTGACCGGGCAGCGGCCCGGCGGGAACACCACCGCCGCCACCACCAGCGGGCCTGCCAGGGGGCCGCGTCCGGCTTCGTCGATTCCGGCGATACGCAGACTCATCGCGATTGCAGCACCTCGGCGATGGCGTCGGCGGCGCGCTGGGAGGCGTCGCGGCGCAGGATTTCGTGCAAGGCCAGAAAGCGGGGCTGCAGTGCGGCCACCGCGTCGGCATCGCGGAACCACCGCAGCAGCTCGGCGTGCAGCTTGTCCGGCGTGCAGTCGTCCTGCAGCAGCTCGGGGATGAGTGCCTCGCCGGCCAGTACATTGGGCAGGCTGACGTGGGCGGACTTCAGCAGGCCGAACAGTTGGACGATGCGGTAGGTGAGCGGGGCAATCCGGTGGCCAACCACCATCGGCCGCTTGCACAGCATGGCTTCCAGTGCGGCCGTGCCAGAGGCCAGCAGCACCACATCGCTGGCGATCATGGCGGCCTGCGCCTGACCGGCGACAACACGAATATCGGTGGCATCGCCCAGAGATTCATGGATGGCGGCGTGACACTGCGCATTTGCGGCCGGCACCACTACGCGCAACCCCGGTATGTCCGTCGCCAGGCGGCGGGCGGCATCAGTAAAGACCGGCAACAGGCGGCGGATTTCGCCCAGCCGGCTGCCGGGCAGCAGCGCCAGGATCGGGGCATCCTCTGGCTCGCCCAGTGCGGCGCGGGCAGCGGCACGATCCGGGTGCAGCGGGATCGCATCGGCCAGCGGGTGACCGATGAATATGGCATCCACGCCGTGCTTTGCGTAGATCGGTGGCTCCATCGGAAACAGGCAGAGCACGCGATCGGCACTCGCGCCGATCTTCGCTGCGCGGTGTTCCCGCCAGGCCCAAACCGAGGGGCTAACATCGTGCACGGTGCGCACACCGCGCTGTTTCAGCCAGCGTTCCACGCCGAGGTTGAAGTCGGGTGCATCGATGCCGACAAACACATCGGGTTGCCAGTCCAATACCCGCTGGCGGAACGTCCTGCGCAGCTTCAGCAAGCGCGGCAGATGCGCCAGGACCTCGGTCAGCCCCATCACCGCCAGGTCGCTGGCGTCCCACCAGGTGTCTACGCCTGCGGTGCGCATGGCATCGCCGCCGATCCCGGCGAACTGTGCATTGGGGAAGCGCGCGCGCAGTGCTTCGACCAGCCCGGCGCCGAGCTGGTCGCCAGAGGTTTCGCCAGCGCAAAGGGCAATGCGAACCGTCATACAGCGTCCCGTGCTTCAAACCGATCGCGGCCGAGGCGGAGGCATGTTCCCACAACGCGAAGGATGTGGAGTGACTTGGAGTGCGCCCCCGTCTCGATCACGACGAAGTCGATCGCATTCACCGCAGCAGCGGTCGCTCGCCGGCGTCGATGAACTCGAGGAACGCGCGCACATCGTCGCTGGCCGCGGCGATCTCGGCGATTTGCGTCTTGGCATCGTCCAGCTTGGCGTCGCCCATGTACAGCGCGCGGTAGGCGCGCTTGATTGCGGCGATGCGGGTGGCATCGAAGCCGCGCCGCTTGAGGCCTTCGATATTGATGCCGCGTGGTCGTGCGTACTTTTCCTGCGCCACCATCAGGTAGGGTGGGACGTCGCCGTTGACGAAGGCGCCCATGCCGATGAACGCGTGGTCGCCAATCCGGCAGAACTGGTGCACTCCGGAAAAGCCACTCAAGATGACATGGTTGCCGACAGTGACATGGCCGGCGAGTGTGGCGTTGTTGGAAAACACGCAGTCATCGCCGACGCTGCAGTCATGGGCGATGTGGCAATAGGCCAGAATCCAGTTACGGCTGCCGACGCGGGTGATGCCACCGCCGCCGCCGGTGCCACGGTTGATGGTGACGAACTCGCGGATGGTGTTGCCGTCACCGATCTCCAGCGCCACCGGTTCACCGCGGTATTTCTTGTCCTGCGGCTCACCGCCGATGGCCGCATGGCCATAGATGCGGTTGTTGCGGCCGATCCGGGTCGGTCCCTCAATGATGCAGTGCGGGCCGATCCGGGTGCCGTCGCCGATTTCCACGGCATCGCCGATCACCGCATACGCCCCCACCTCCACGCCCGCACCCAGACGGGCGCCGGGATGGATGACAGCAGTGTGATGGATGAGGTCGGTGGTCATTGGGGTCAATTGCGAGCAGCTGCGCACAGGATTTCGGCACAGGCGGCCTGTTCGCCGTCCACACGGGCAATGCCGGCATATTGGGCCATGTTGCGGATGCGGCGCTTGAGCACCACCTCCAGCTCCAACCGGTCGCCCGGCACCACCATGCGGGTGAACTTGGCGTTGTCCACCTTGACCAGATAGAAAATCTGACCCTCACCGGCGCCTGGGTCGCGCGAGAGTTGGGTGAGCAACCCGCCCGCCTGGGCCAGCGCTTCCACCACCAATACGCCTGGCATCACCTTGTGGCCAGGGAAGTGGCCGGTGAAGAACGGCTCGTTATAGCTGACGTTCTTGTAGGCCAATACGCGCTTGTCTTTCTCGAACTCGACCACCCGGTCGACCAGCAGGAAGGGGTAGCGGTGTGGCAGCAGCTGTTCGATTTCGGCGCTTGTCACAGGCAGGTGCACGGATGCAGTCGCGTCGTTCATTCGTCGTCCTTGCCGCTGCCCGGTAAGCGTCGGGCAATGCGGTCGAGTTGTTTGAAGCGGGCGGCGCTTTTGCGCCAGCTACGGTTGTCCATCAGCGGTGTGCCGGAAGAATACTCGCCGGGCTGACGGATGGAGTGGGTGACCAGCGACATCGCGGTGATCGTCACCCGGTCGCAGACTTCCAGGTGGCCGAGAATGCCGGCGCCACCGCCGACCAGGCAGTACCGGCCGATCTTGGCGCTGCCGGCGACCGCAGAGCAGCCGGCCATGGCCGTATGTGCGCCGATGCGCACGTTGTGGCCGATCTGGATCTGGTTGTCCAGGCGCACGTCCTCTTCCAGCACGGTATCGCCCAGCGCACCGCGATCGATGGTGGTATTGGCGCCGATTTCGCAATCGTCGCCGACCACCACGCCGCCCAGCTGCGGCACCTTGATCCAGTGCCCCTGATCCATGGCCAGTCCAAACCCGTCCGCACCCAGCACTGCGCCCGGGTGGATCAGCACGCGCCGCCCCAGGCGCACGCGCGTGACCAGGGTGACCCGGGCGACCAGCGTGCAGTCCTGACCGATGTGGCAGTCTTCCCCGATCACACAGCCTGGGCCGATCACTGCGCCCGCCTCGATGCGGCTGCCTGCCCCGACGCTCACCAGCGGCCCGATGCTGGCGCTGGGGTCGATCACGGCATCGGGTGCGATCACGGCACTTGCATGGACACCCGGCTGACGCACCGGGCGGGGCTCGAACAGTGCCGCGATCTTCGCAAAGGCGGCATATGGATCGCGGGCCAGCAAGGCGGTACCGGAAAACGCATGCGCGTCATCGGCCCGCATCACCACGACGCCCGCCTGGGTTTGACCAAGCTGGCTGCGATAACGCGGGTTGGCCAGAAACGCGAGCTGCGATGGCGTGGCATCGGCCAGGGTCGCCACGCCGGTCACCTGGCGATCCTCGCCGTGCAGTTTCAGACCAAACCGTTCGGCCAGCCCGGATGCGGAATAGGCGGCTCCCCCCATGCCGATGCCCCGCTTAGAGCTGACCGCCGAAGTTGAACTGCAGTCGTTCGATCTGGTCGCCGTTCTTCTTGCGAATCGGTATGGCATAGCTGATCGACAGCGGCCCCATCGGCGAGCGCCACAGCAGTGCCACGCCGGCCGATGCACGCAGATCGTTGGCGCGGAAGTTGTTGTAGCCGTCGAACACGTTGCCGAAATCGAAGAACGCCGATACCCGAGCCGACGGGCTGTCGAACAGTTTGGGGAAAATCGTTTCCACCGAGCCGGCGAGCAGGAATGAGCCACCCAGCGGCTGCTTGTAGCCGTAGGTCGACGTCCACGATGGCCCCAGGGTGTTGTCCATGAAGCCGCGCACGCGGCCATTGGAGGAAATGCCGCCCGCGTAGAAGTTCTCAAAGAACGGCAAGCCCTTGGCGGTGACGGTCTTGACGTAATCGCTGGAGGTTTTCAGACAGGGATTGCTGGGAGCCGGGCCTGGCACCCAGGTGTCGCCGATGCCGTCATTGTTGGTATCGACCAGGGTTGGCGGTGTGAAGCAGATATTGCGGACGTAGGACTTGCCATACGAATTGCCGTAGCCCAGGTTGAGCCCGGTCTTGAGCACCAGCGACTGGCTCAGCGGCCAGTACTTGGCGATGTCATAGCTAAGCTTGTAGTACTCGACAGTGGAGCCTGGCAGGGTGGCTTCCAGCACCAGGTTCTGGGTGGTGCCGACCACCGGCGTGAAGTAGTTGTTGCGGGTGTCGCGTCCCCAGCCGAGTTGGGCGCGCCAGGAATGGAAAGTGCGATGACCGACGGCATCCACGTAATCCACCAGCGGCTGTGGGGTGGTGCCCTGATAGGCCAGGATCTGATTGGAATCGATTCCCAGCATCAGCGACACGGAATCGCTTTCGCTCAGCGGCACACCCAGGAAAATCTGGAACGCACCGCTGTTACTGGAGTACTGGGCGACGTTGAAGTTGGAGTAATCGAACTCACGCCACCACAGGTTGTAGCCCAGCGAGACGCCATCGTCAGTGAAATAGGGGTTGACGAAGGAGAAGTCGTAGCGTTTCTGGTAAGTGTTGCGGGTCAGGGCCAGCGAAGTGCGGTTGCCGGTTCCCAGGAAGTTGTTTTCGGACAGTGCCAGCGACAGGTTCATGCCGGTCAGCTGGGAGTAGCCGATGCCTGCGGTGATGCTGCCGGACGTGGTTTCCTTGACGGTGTAGATCACGTCCACCTGGTCATCGCTGCCGGGGACTGGCTTGGTGTCCACGTCCACCGACTCGAAATAGCCCAGTCGATCCAGACGCACCTTGCTGCGGTCGATCGCGGCCTGCGAATACCAGGTGTCTTCGAATTGGCGCATTTCCCGGCGCAGCACCACGTCAGCGGTGCGGGTGTTGCCCTTGAACACGATCCTGCGGACCATCACGCGCGGCCCGGGCTGAACCTGGAAGTCGATCGCGACGGTACGTTTGTCGCGGTCGATCACCGGCGCCGGATTGACCCGGGCGAAGGCATAGCCAATGTTGGCCAGCCGCAGGGTGATGGCATTGGAGACGTACTCCAGCAGGGCACGCGAGAAGGTGGTGCCCGGCTTGATGATGCCGGCGATCTTTTCGATGTCTTCCTTCGGCAGCACGGTGTCACCGGAGACGGTGATATCAGCGAAGGTGTACACCTGGCCTTCGGTCAGGCCAGCGGTGATGAACATGTCTTTGCGATCGGCGCTGATCGCCACCTGGGTGGAATCCAGACTGAAATCGACGTAGCCGCGATCTAGATACCAGGAATTGAGCTTTTCGATGTCGCCCGAGAGCTTCTCACGCGAGTACTGGTCATCGCGCTTGTACCAGCTCAGCCAGTTGCTGGTATGCGATTCCCAGTCCTTGGTGATCTCCTTGTCGCTGAATGATTCGTTGCCGATCAGGTTGATGTGGCGGATCTTGGCCGCCTTGCCTTCCTTGATGGTCAGGGTCAGGTTGATCCGGTTGCGATCCAGCCGCTCGACGCTGGGTGTGATCTGCACCCCGTATTTGCCGCGGTTGTTGTATTGCCGGGTCAGCTCCTGGGTCACCCGATCCAGATCCAGGGGGTTGAAGGTCTCGCCTTCGGCCAGGCCGATTTCCTTCAGGCCTTTGAGCAGATCCTCGGTCTTGAGGTCCTTGTTGCCGGTGATGGTCAACTTGTTGATGGCCGGGCGTTCGACCACGCTGATCACCAGGATGCCGCCATCGTGCGCCAGCCGCACGTCCTGGAAGAAGCCGGTCTTGTACAGAGCGCGCAGCGCCTCGGCGGCCTTGCCTTGATCGACGGTGTCACCGCGTTCGATCGGCAGGTAGGTCAGCACGGTGCCGGGGTTGATCCGCTGCAGGCCGTCGATACGAATATCGGTGACCGTGAAGGGGGTGATCGCCGTCTGTGCCCATGCCGGCAGCGCAAGCGCCGAGGCCAGGGCGAGGGACAGCAGGCGGCGGGACAAGGGTCGGGGCATGCGGAACTTCCTGTTGTGCGTGGCGGCCTGCCGGAACACCTGCAAAGGTGTGCGGCGGGGTGGGTGCGCGGACAGCAGCGCCGGCCGGCAGAAAAACTCGAAAATGGCCAGGGCAACTCCGGGCGGAGGTTGCCAGACCGTGCACAACGCTGGGCCAGGCCCAGGATTGTGCGGTGCGCGGCAGGCACGGGCATGCCTGCTGCGCGTCCGACCATCCCTGGTCGGTGGGCTTGGGAAAACGCCCCAAACGCCCATGGGTTACGACATCAGGTGCAGGATGTCGTTGTAGAAGGCCAGTCCCATCAGACCCGCAATGATCGCAAGCCCGATGTACTGCCCCACGGCCATCACCCGTTCGTCCAGGGGACGGCGGGTGATCAGCTCGATAAGGTAATACAGCAGGTGACCCCCGTCCAAGACGGGAATCGGCAACAGGTTGAGCAGCGCCAGGCTGACCGACAGCAGGGCCAGGAAGTTCAGGAACCAGGCCGGACCGCGCTGGGCGAAGGCATTGGCGGCGCGGGCAATGGTGATCGGACCGGCCACGGTGTTCTCCACCGCGACGTGTCCGGTCAGGGCGTGCGTGAGCGTGGTCACCAGTTGCCTGACCTGGTAGCCGGTCTCCCGCGCGGCCGCTGGTACGGCTGCCAGGGGGGGCAAGCGCAGCACGGCGTCGCGGGGCGGTGGGCCGGCGGGGGCGCTGGTAATGCCTAGCAGCCATTGCGGCTGGCCTTTGCCATCCGGGTTGCGTTCTGGCGTGATCTCTAGCGCCAGTCGCTGGCCATCACGTTCGACTTCGACCATGCCAGGCCCCCCGCGCATGCCCAATGCCTGCACCAGCGGGGCGATGTCCTCGAACGTGGACACCGGAGACGCGTCGATGGCGGTGATGCGGTCACCTTCTGCCAGTTTGCCCCAGGCCGGCGACCCTTCACGCACGCTGCCGACCACGGCCGGCACCAAGAGGTGCCGCGGAATCAGGCCGATGGCGGCCAGTGCCTGCAGCTCATTGGTGTTGGCGGGCAGATGGTGCAGCGGCAGGGTGCGCGACAGGGTTTGGTCGGGTTCACGCTGAATCGCAAGCGTGACCGGTTGCCGATCCAGTGCGGCGGTCAGCAGGGCCATCTGCAGCTCGCTCCAGGTGGGCGTTTGGCGGTCGCCGACCTGCATGATGCGGTCGCCCGGCTGCAGCCCGGCTTCGGCGGCGATGGCCTTGGCCTGGCCCACCACCGGCGCGTAATCAGGACGGCCGAGCACCAGCATCGCCCACAGCAGCAAGAAGGCCAGCAGCAGGTTGGCCAACGGGCCGGCCGCGACGATCGCCATGCGCTGCCAGACCGGTTTACGGTTGAAGGCGCGGTCACGTTCGTGTGCCGGCACCTCGCCTTCGCGCTCGTCCAGCATGCGCACATAGCCGCCCAGCGGCAGGGCGGCGATCACGTATTCGGTGCCGTCGCGGCCCTGCCAGCGCCACAGCGGCGGGCCGAAGCCGATCGAGAACCGCAGCACCTTGACGCCGCAGCGACGTGCCACCCAGAAATGGCCGAATTCGTGGAAGGTGATCAGCACGCCGAGGGCGATCAGCAGCCACCACACCGATCCCATCAATCCGCTCATGCACGGGCTCCGGAAATGCGGGTGATGTGGGTGTCCGCCAGGCGACGGGCGCGAGCATCAGCGGCAAGCAGGGCGTCGAGGGAGTCGGCGGGTTGCACGGGGAGGGCGTCGAGGGTCGCGGCGACAGTGTCGGGGATGTCCAGAAAACCAATCCGGCCCTGAAGAAAGGCTGAAACCGCCTGCTCGTTGGCGGCGTTGAGCACGGCAGGCGCTGTGCCACCGGCCTGCAGCGCGGCGTACGCAAGATCCAGGCAGGGAAATGCGGTCGGATCCGGCGCCTCGAACTCCAGCCGTCCGCCCTGCGTGAGCAGGTCGAGTGCGGCGACCCCAGAGCGAATCCGCTGCGGCCAGGCCAGGCCGACCGCCAATGCGGTGCGCATGTCGGGCAGGCCGAGCTGGGCCAGCGTACTGCCATCGATGAAATCGACCAGGGAGTGCACCAGCGACTGCGGATGCACCAGCACGCGGATGGCGCTGGCGGGCAGCGAGAACAGGTGATGCGCCTCGATCACTTCCAGCCCCTTGTTCATCAGGGTGGCGGAATCGACCGAGATCTTCGGGCCCATCGACCATTTCGGATGGGCCACCGCCTGGGCCGGCGTCACCGTCGCCAAGGCGTTCCGGGTCCAGCCCCGGAAGGGCCCGCCCGAGGCGGTCAGCGTGATCCGCGCCGGCGGGTTGCCGTCGGCCAGGCACTGGAAGATGGCGTTGTGCTCGCTGTCGATCGGAATGATGCGGGCGCCGTGGGCCTGCGCCGTGCCCATCAGCAGCTCGCCCGCCAGCACCAGCGATTCCTTATTGGCCAGCAGCAGTCGCTTGCCTGCGCGAGCAGCGGCCAGGGTGGAGGGCAACCCGGCGGCCCCCACGATGGCGGCTACCACGGTCTGGCAGGCGTCACCATGCACCAGCGACTGCAGGGCGTCATCGCCGGCATGGGCCTGAGTCGGCAGGCCCGCCTCGCGCAAGCCGTCGCGCAGGCGCGGGTAGAGCGCCGGATCGGCGATCACCGCATGGTCGGGGCGATGCTGCCGGCACAGCGCAAGCAGGGCATCGACCTGGCGACCGGCCGCCAGGACGCTGGCGCGCATGGCCTGCGGGTGACGTGCGATCACATCCAGCGCGGAGGTGCCGATCGAGCCGGTGGCACCCAGGACGGCAATCTGCTGCATGGTCTTAGAACCCCAGCCAGATCTTGCCAAGCGCGAATACCGGCAACGCAGCCAGTACGCTGTCCAGCCGATCCAGCATGCCGCCGTGGCCAGGAATCAGGTCGCCTGAATCCTTCAGCCCGGCGTGGCGTTTGAGCAGGCTTTCCAGCAGATCGCCCACCACCGAAAACAGCACGGTGAATGCGGATACCAGCAGGATGCCGGGGAGTTGGGCGGGGGTTGCTCCCAGCAGCAACGCGCCGGGCAGGGCGATCAGCAGCGCCGCCACCACGCCGCCGACCACGCCTTCCCATGTCTTGTTGGGGCTGATCCGCGGCGCCAGCCGGCGGCCGCCGAACCAACGTCCGCCGAATCGCCGGCCAGTGAAATACGCCCCGCTGTCGGCCGCCCAGACCAGCCCGAGCGCCAGCAGCAGCCAACGATGGCCATTGGGCTGGCTGGCGTGGATCAATGCCAGCGCACACCAGGCGGGGACGACCGCCGCCGTGCCGGCGGCCAGCTTGAGCATGCGGGCGCTGCCGTCATGACGCGCGGCAAAGTCGTAATGACGCAGCCACAGCAGTGCCAGCAGCCACCACAGCACGCCCAGCACCACGACCAGCTGGAACAGCGGCAAGGCACTGGTGTGATGGGAGCGCGAGCCCCAGACCAGTGCCACCATCAGGGCCAGATTGCAGGCCAGCAGGATGCTGCGCGCCAGGGTGTCCTCGACATCGGCCAGGCGCAGCCATTCCCAGAGTGCCAGCAGCATGACCACGGCGCTGGGCAGCATCAGCCATCCGGTCGGCAGCCAGAGAACGGCGGCAATCGCCACCGGTGCCATGACCAGCGCGGCAAGCAGTCGGGTCCGGGTCATGGGTGCGGCTCCGGTGCAAGGCTGCGGATCTGATCGGTGGTCAGCCCGAACCGGCGTTCCCGGCGGGCATAGTCGGCCAGGGCCTGATCCAGGACGGCCGCATCGACGTCGGGCCACAGCGTCGGGGTGAACCACAGTTCGGTATAGGCCAGTTGCCAGAGCAGGAAATTACTGATCCGCAGTTCCCCACCGGTGCGGATGAACAGATCCGGCGCCGGCAGGTCGGCCAGCGCCATGTGCGCGCCCAGGCGTTCCTCGTCGATCTGCTCCGGGCGCAGGCGACCGGCTGCGACTTCGACGGCCAGCGCTCGTGCCGCCGCGGTGATGTCCTGACGACCGCCGTAGCTGGCGGCAATGGACAGAACCAGCCGAGTGTTACTGGCCGTCAGGGCCTCTGCGGCCTGCATCCGGGCGCGGATTGCCGGATCGAAGCGTTCACGCGCCCCGATGAAGCGCACCTGCACCTGCTGCTGGTGCAGCGTGTCCACCTCGCGTTCCAGTGCCCTGAGGAACAGCTTCATCAGGCCACTGACTTCCTCCTGCGGCCGGTTCCAGTTTTCGCTGGAGAAGGCAAACAGGGTCAGGGCCTGAATGCCGCGTTGCAGGCAGAACGCCACGCAGCGTCTGACTGCGCGGGCGCCGGCGCGATGACCGACCAGGCGCGGGCGATGGCGCTGCTGTGCCCAGCGGCCATTGCCGTCCATGATGATGGCCAGGTGACGAGGAACCGGCGCGGGTTGGGCCGGTGCATTCATGCGGTGATGTCCCGCATTCGCTGATGACAGGTCATAAGGCAGACGATCAGCTGCTTAGACCGACATCAGCTCGGCTTCCTTGGCCTTGACCACCTCATCCACGTCTTTGATTGCGGCGTCAGTGATCTTCTGGATCTCGGCTTCGGCGCGTGCGCTTTCGTCCTCGGTGATCTGCTTGCTCTTCAGCAGTTCCTTGATGTGGTGATTGGCATCGCGACGGATGTTGCGAATCGCCACCTTGGCGTCTTCGCCCTCGCCGTGGACGACCTTGGCCAGTTCGCGGCGACGCTCTTCGGTGAGTGCGGGCAGATTGAGGCGGATGGTGGTGCCGGCAGTGTTCGGGGTCAGGCCCAGATCAGAGGCGAGGATGGCTTTCTCGATCGCACCGACCACGCTCTTGTCCCAGGGCGTGATCACCAGTGAGCGGGCATCCGACACGGAGACGCTTGCGACCTGCGACAACGGCACTTCGCTGCCATAGGCCATCACCTTGATCGAATCGACAAGGCCGGTCGAGGCGCGACCGGTGCGCACCTTGACCAGGTTGTGGCGCAACGCCTCGATGCTCTTGGCCATGCGGGCCTGGGCGTCTTTCTTGATCTCGTTCAACATGGCGGCGTGGC
Source organism: Thermomonas hydrothermalis (assembly GCF_900129205.1). Taxonomy (GTDB): domain Bacteria; phylum Pseudomonadota; class Gammaproteobacteria; order Xanthomonadales; family Xanthomonadaceae; genus Thermomonas; species Thermomonas hydrothermalis. The sequence continues at coordinate 34,799 of NZ_FQUK01000010.1, forward strand.
TCCGGGAAATGGTCTCAAACGCACGATTATAGGCAATCCATGCAGCCGGCAGGCGGCTGCCACCGGGCCGCATGGCAGGGGTGGGCTTTAGTTGCGGGCGCGCACCAACGTGCCGATCTTTTCGCCATGCAGGATGCGCAGCAGCGCGCCCGGCTGGGCCATGTCGAAGACGCGCAGTGGCAGACGGGCATCGCGACACAGCGCAAACGCGGCGGTGTCCATGACCTGCAGGTTGCGGGCGATGACCTCTTCGTACGTCAGCTCATCCAGCTTGACGGCGTCAGGATGCTGTTTGGGGTCTTTGTCATAGACGCCGTCCACCTTGGTGGCTTTCAGCAGCAGGTCAGCATTGATTTCGATTGCCCGCAGTGCAGCGCCAGAGTCGGTGGTGAAGAAGGGGTTGCCCGTGCCGGCGGCGAAGATGGTGATCCGGCCCTTTTCCAGATGGCGCACGGCGCGCCGGCGGATGTAGTCCTCGCAGACGTCGTTGATCTTGATGGCGCTCATCACCCGGCACTTGCCGCCGAGCTTTTCCAATGCGTCCTGCATGGCCAGTGCATTGATGACCGTGGCCAGCATGCCCATGTGGTCGCCGGTGACCCGATCCATGCCGCCAGCCGCCAGCCCGGCACCGCGGAAGATGTTGCCGCCGCCAATCACCAGCGCCACTTCGGCGCCGGCGTCGTGGGCTTCCATGACCTCGCGGGCGATGCGGGTCAGCACTTTGGGGTCGATGCCATAGTCCTCTTCCCCCATCAGCGCCTCCCCGGAGAGCTTCAGCAGGACACGGCGATAGAGGAGTTCGGACATGGCAGGCCTCAAGCGGGAGAAATCCCCCAAAGTTTAGCGGAAAGCGAGGCTTAAGCTGCGACTGACGCGCAGGTTCAGGGCGTGTGCTGACAGATCCGCTGGCGACCCAAGTGCTTGGCGCGATACAGCGCGTTGTCAGCGGCCTCGATCAGAGCGTGTAGGTTCGGGAAGGCGCCAGCCTTGCCATTGTGGGTGGCGATACCGGCCGAAAAGCTGACATGCAAGGGTTGGCCATCAACCACGGCCATCGGCAGTCGGGTCACGGTCTGCAGCAGGCGCTCCAGTGCCTGTTGGGCAGCGGTCTCGTCGGTATCCGGCAGCAGCACCAGAAATTCCTCGCCGCCATAGCGGGCCACGAGATCACTGTCGCGCAGATTGCGGTGCAGGCTTTGGGCAAACTGATGCAAGACCTGATCGCCCAGCAGATGACCATGACGGTCGTTGATCTGCTTGAAGTCGTCCAGATCAATCATGGCCAAGCTCAGCAATCGGTCCTGACCGGCATCGTTGAAGGCCTGCTCGAGCTGCGCCTGCATGTGCAGGCGGTTGTATACGCCGGTCAGGGGGTCGCGCCGGGACTGCTCGGTGAGCTCGCGCATACGCGCCTGCAGGGCCAGCGTGTCGTCACGGGCTTGCGCCATTTCTTGGATCTGCCGCAGGTTGCGCAGGATCAGCAGCTCGCGCGCATGTTCCCCGATCGCCTGCAGATGGGTCGGGCTGTCGATATGGATGTCGAAGATGGCGTTGATGTCCGGTAGCGCGGCGGCAATTTCCGGAAGCAGGACATCCAGGGTGGGCGGGGGGTCCGCCGGGCAAGTGGCAAGCCAAGTCTGGGCCTGCTCGATGAGGTGGTCGTCGGGTTCATCGCCGGCTAGCCATAGATCGGCAATGGGGCCGGACACCTGTACGCAGCGCGCCAGAGGGTCGTCCACGGGGGCTGGGGCTTCGCTGCAGGCAATGGCCTCGACCAGCACCGCTGGCAGATTCCAGCGCCGCGCCAGCCAGGCGCCGATGCTGGCGTGATCATCGCCATAGGCAGCCCGTTCCAGCGCCAGCAGGGCGTCGTTGCCGATCGCCTGCGCATGCAAGCGGGCATACCCGTCCGAGAGCGCGTGCAGCAGCGCCAGCTTGCCGATATCCTGCAGCAAACCGCCCAGCAGGGCGATGTCGCTGCGCCCGGTGCCTGCGTGCTGGGCGAGCAGGCGGGCGATGACGGCTGCCAGCACGCTGCGTTTCCAGAGCTGTTCCTGCAGTTCGATGGCGCTGCCGCGACCACGCAGGCCTTGCATGAGCGAAAACCCTAGCGCCAGACTGAGGGTGGCGTTGACGCCCAGTGTGCTCATGGCCTGGGCCAGGGTAGTGGCCCGTCGGCGGGTGGCGTAGAGCGGGGAGTTGGCCATGCGCAGGATGCGCGCACTCAGGGCCGGATCCATGGCCACCACCCGTGCGGCGTCGGCCAGGCTGGCATTGGGGTCCTGTGCGAGTTCGATGATCTGCAGCGCCACGCCTGGGGGTGACGGCAGATTCCGGCAATGCAGTAAGGTGGCTTCCAGTTCCGGTCGCATCGCGCTTCATCCTGTGGTGTCCGGATAGTATGGCGCGAGCGATTGAAAAATGCGGACACGTATGGACGAAAACCCGCCTTGCGGCGGGTTTTCGTGACACAGATCAGGGTTGACCGGCCGAATACTGTCGGCGGATCAGACCTGCATGGCCTTGGCGACTTCGGTCAGGTAGTCTTCCTGCACCTTTTCGATGCCTTCGCCCACCACCAGCCGGCTGAAGCCGATCACATCGGCGCCGGCGGCCTTGACCACGGCTTCGACGGTCTTGTCGCCGTCCAGCACATAGGGCTGGCCGTACAGGGTGACCTCGTTGATGATCTTGTTGAGCTTGCCGGTGATGATCTTTTCCAGGATGTCGGCTGGCTTGGCCTTGTCCTTTTCGCTCATCTTGGCCAGCTCGATTTCCTTTTCCTTGGCGATGAACTCGGCCGGCACATCGGCGGCCTTGTTGTAGGGCGGGTTCATGGCCGCGATGTGCATCGCCAGGCCGCGGGCCAGGTCGGCGTTGCCGCCGGCCAGCTCGACCAGCACGCCAATCTTGCCGCCATGCACGTAGGCGCCGACGGTGTGGGCGCTGTCCACGCGCACCATGCGGCGCACCTGGATGTTTTCACCGAGCTTGGCGACCGCAGCGGCACGGGCCTCTTCCACGGTCTCGCCGCTGGCCACGCGGGCTGCCTTGAGGGTGTCCACGTCGGTGGCGCCAGAGCTCAGGGCCGCCTGCGCGACAGCCTCGGCGAACGCCTTGAAGTTGCTGTCGTTGGCGACGAAGTCGGTTTCCGAGTTGACTTCCACCAGAACGGCCTTGCCGCCGTCCTGGGCCAGCGCGATGCGGCCTTCGGCCGCCACCCGGCTGGATTTCTTGTCGGCCTTGGCCAGGCCCTGCTTGCGCAGCCACTCGGCCGCAGCGTCGATGTCGCCATTGTTCTGGGTGAGCGCCTTCTTGCACTCCATCATCCCGGCGCCGGTGCGCTCGCGCAGTTCCTTGACCAGGGAAGCGGTGATTTCAGCCATGGGGTTGCCTCTGCTATGAATGCGGAAAAACCCCTCTCCAGCGGAGTGGGGGTGGATGAAGGGCCGGTAGGCGGATGCCCGGCCGGCCCTTCCGCCGGCCTTGCACGGCGCCAGATCCGGTCAGGATCGGGCCGTACAGGTTGACGTGATGCTGTAACGGGGCGGTTACGCGCCCTTCTTGCCGTTGCGGCGGGCCGGCTTGGCCTCGGCCTCGCCGTCACCGTCCACGACTTCGACGAACTCCTCTTCACGCACGACTGCGGCATTGGGAGCCGCCGCCTTGCCCTCCAGCACCGCGTCGGCAGCGGCGCGGGCGTACAGCTGCACGGCGCGGATGGCGTCGTCATTGCCCGGGATCGGGTAGTCCACCAGGGTCGGGTCGTAGTTGGTATCGACCACTGCCACCACGGGGATGCCGAGCTTCTTGGCTTCCTTGACGGCGATGTCTTCGTGGCCGATGTCGATCACGAACAGCGCGTCGGGCAGACGCTGCATGTCCTTGATGCCACCCAGCGACGCCTGCAGCTTCTCGCGCTCACGGCGCAGGGCCATCACTTCGTGCTTGACCAGCTTGGCGAAGGTACCGTCGGTCTCGGCGGCTTCCAGCTCCTTCAGGCGGGCCACCGACTTCTTGACGGTGGCGAAATTGGTCAGGGTGCCGCCCAGCCAGCGCTGGGTCATGTATGGCATGCCGCAGCGTTCGGCTTCTTCCTTGACGACATCGCGCGCGCTGCGCTTAGTGCCGACGAACAGCACGATGCCGCGCTTCTGGGCCACGCCGCTGATGAAGTTCATCGCGTCGTTGAACAGCGGCACGGTCTTTTCCAGGTTGATGATGTGGATCTTGCCGCGGGCACCGAAGATGTACGGTGCCATCTTGGGGTTCCAGTAGCGGGTCTGGTGTCCGAAGTGGACGCCGGCTTCCAGCATCTGGCGCATGGTGATCTGGGGCATTGCAAACTCCGTTTTGGTGATGGAATCCACGCCAGTGATGAAGGCGCTGCGCTGAGCCCGAGGGCAGTGGGCGCTGGATTCCGGGGTTGGGCCTCCCCACCGTCACTGCTGCCGAACCCGCTTGCGCGGGCACCCCGGAGCAGGGATTGCCGGTGGGTGTGAATTCGCCGGTGTCGCCCGGCGTGGCGGCGGTAAAGCCGAAGAAGTATAGCGGTGGCTGCCGGGGCGGAGCAAATGGGGGATAATCCCGGCCATGACTATCCATCTGAAAACCCCCGCCGAGATCGAAAAGATGCGCGAGGCTGGCCGTCTGGCCGCCGAAGTGCTGCAGGTGGTCGCCCCCTATGTCAAACCGGGCGTGACCACCGAAGAGCTCGACCGCATCTGCCACGATCACATCGTCAACGTGCAGGGCGCGATCCCGGCCAACCTGGGGTACCGCGGGTTCCCCAAGACCATCTGCACCTCGGTCAATAATGTCATCTGTCATGGCATCCCCAGCCCGACCAAGGTGCTCAAGGACGGGGACATCCTCAACATCGATGTCACTGTCATCAAGGATGGCTGGCATGGCGATACCAGCCGGATGTATTTCGTCGGTACCCCGTCGGTGATGGCGCGGCGGCTGGTGGAGGTGACCCGGGAGGCGATGTTCCGTGGCATCCGTGCGGTACGGCCGGGCGCCACCCTGGGCGATATCGGTCATGCCATCCAGAGCTATGCCGAATCGCATCGCTTCTCGGTGGTGCGGGAGTACTGCGGCCATGGCATCGGCAAGGTCTATCACGATGACCCGCAGGTGCTGCATTACGGCCGCCCCGGCGAGGGGCTGGTGCTCCAGGAAGGGATGACCTTCACCATCGAGCCGATGATCAACGAGGGCAGCCGGCATACCCGTTTGTTGCCAGACGGCTGGACCGTGGTCACCAAGGACCGCAAGCTGTCGGCGCAGTGGGAGCACACCGTGGCCGTGACCCGCGACGGCGTGGAGATCCTCACCCGCCTGCCGGGGGACGATAACGAGCTGTGAGCACGCCGACGACGGACGATGCGGCCTGGGCGGCCACGGCGCGGACCGCGCTTGCCGAGACCGACGCCCGTCTGGCGCGGCGATTCGATGCTGGCCGGCCGGCCGACCGTTTGGTGGCCATGCGCGCGCGTGCCGTCGATCGGTGGGTACGCGCGGCCTGGCAGCGCTGCATCCCTGAGGACGCGCCGCTGGCCCTGTTTGCGGTCGGTGGGTATGGCCGGGGTGAGCTGTTCCCGCATTCCGATATCGACCTTTTGGTGCTGGCCGAACCGGACGCCCAGCGCCACTTTGAACCGGCCCTGGCCCGGCTGTTTGCCCTGCTGTGGGATGCCGGGCTGCAGGCCAGCCATGCGGTGCGCTCGTCTGCCCAATGCACCGAGGCAGCTGCCGACCAGACCGTGCTGACCGCGCTGATCGAGGCGCGTGCCCTGCAGGCGGATGCGCGGCAGGTCGCCGCTCTGGCCGAGGCCATCGCGCCGACCAAGGTTTGGCCTGCGCACGCCTATTTTCAGGCCAAGTGCGAAGAGCAGCGGCAGCGTCATGCCCGCTTTGGCGATACCTCCGACAACCTCGAACCCAATCTGAAAGATGGCCCAGGTGGGTTGCGTGACCTGCATCTGCTGGGCTGGCTTGCGCTGCGCAGTTTCGGGGTGCACGCGCTGGACCGGTTGATTGAGCTGGGCCGGCTGGGGTGGGATGAAGCGGCGGCACTGGAGCGCGAGCGACGTGCCCTGTGCCAGCTGCGTTACGGCCTGCATCTGGTGGCCGGGCGGCGTGAGGAGCGTTTGCGCTTCGACTACCAGAAAGCACTGGCCGCGCGCATGGGGTATCGGGATGACGGTCAGGCGCTTGCCGTCGAGCAGATGATGCAGGGCTTCTATCGCAGCGCTGCGGTGGTGCGCCGGATCGGCGACCGCCTGCTGCAGCGGTTCGAGGAGCATTTTGCCGGCACCCTGACCGTGACCCCTATCGACTCCCATTTCGAGCGCCGTGGCGGCTATCTGGCGGCGCGCCAGCCCGGCTGGCTGGAGCAGGATGCGGCGCACGTGTTTGCCTTGTTTGCTGCCTGGGCATCCGATCCCGACATGCGTGGCCTGCACTCGCAGACGGCACGCGAGTTGGCCCAGGCGCTGCCGCAGATTCCAGCCTACACGCAGGCACCGCAGGCCTTGCGGGACGCATTCATGGCCCTGCTGCGCGGGCCGCAGCCGGTGCGCACGCTGGAACGCATGGCGCGTGCCGGTGTGCTGGGGCGCTGGATTCCGGCATTCCAGCAGGTATCCGGACGCATGCAGTTCGACCTGTTCCACGTGTTCACCGTGGACCAGCACACCCTGGCGGTATTGCGCAATCTCGAGAGCTTTGCCAGCGGTCAGGCGGATCCGCGATTTTCGACGGCGCATCAGGTCTGGCCGTCGTTGCGCAAGCCGGAGCTGCTGCTACTGGCCGGGCTGTTCCACGACATCGGCAAAGGGCGCGGAGGCGATCACTCCGAACTCGGGGCGCAGGATGCGCGTGCGTTCTGTCAGGCGCACGGTCTGTCGGAAGCGGATACCGACCTGGTGGAATGGCTGGTGCGCAACCATCTGCTGATGTCGTTGACGGCACAAAAACAGGACATCACCGACCCGGAGGTGATCCAGCGCTTTGCCCGCGCAGTGGCCGATCGCCAGCGTCTGGATCACCTCTACCTGCTGACCTGTGCCGATATCGCCGGCACCTCGCCCAAGCTGTGGAACAGCTGGAAGGATCGCCTGCTGGCGGATCTGCATGCCGCCACCCGGCTGGCCCTGCGGCGTGGTCTTGGCCAGCCGGTGGCGGTGGCCGAACGGGTGGCGGAAAACCGCGCCGCGGCACGTGCCCTGCTGCTGGCCGAGGGCTATGAGGAACGGGTCATCGAAGCCCTGTTTGCCCGCATGCCGGAGGAAAATTTCCTGCGCAGCCGTCCCGACCAGATCGCCTGGCAGGCAACGGCGCTGCATGCCGCACCCGCAGGATCGAACGTGGTTGCCGCCCGCGCCATGCCTGGCCGCGATGGCCGCGATGGGCTGGACGTCCTGGTGCACATGCCGGATCGCGATGGTCTGTTTGCCGCCATTGTGATCACCCTCGACCGCCTGGGCATGAGCGTGCTGCAGGCGCGCGCACTGGATGGCCCCAACGGCACCATCTTCGACACCTTCCACGTCTTGCCCGCCGAGCAGCGGCAGGCGCCGGAGCCGGCATTGCTGGCGGCGACCCTGGCGCGGGCGCTGGAGGGGGATCTTGAGCAGTTGCGGCCGGCCCGGCGCAGCCAGCCGACTCATCTGCGCCATTTCCGCGTGCCGACCCAGCTGGAGTTCACCGACCTGCCCGGTGGCACCCGTATCGACCTGATCTGCACCGACCGCTCCGGTCTATTGGCGGATGTCGCCCATGTGCTGCGCGCCCAGGGGCTGCGCGTGCATGACGCACGCATTGCCACCTTCGGCGAGCGGGCCGAAGACCTGCTGCTGGTCAGCGATTCCAACAACCAACCCCTGTCGCCAGCCCGACGCGACGCCTTGCGCGCAGCCTTGCTGGCGGTGCTCGACGGAGATCGACGATGAATCAACCCCACTCGACCCTGCGCGCCGTTCTGGAAGACGCCTGGGAACGCCGCGCCGAGCTGACGCCCGACGACATCGAAATCCGGGTGCGGCCGGCGGTGGAGCAGGCCATCGCCGGGCTGGAGAGCGGCCAGTTGCGCGTGGCCGAGCCGGATGGCCAAGGCGGCTGGCGTGTCAACCAATGGCTCAAAAAAGCGGTGCTGCTGTATTTCCGTACTCAGGACATGCAGGTGATCGACGCCCAGCCGGCGCCGTTCTGGGACAAGGTGCCGGCGCGCTTTGCAGGGTTCGATGCCGAGGCCTTCCGTGCCGTGGGTGCCCGTGTGGTGCCAGGCGCGATCGTGCGTGCCGGCAGCCATATCGGCCGAGACGTGGTGCTGATGCCCAGCTTCGTCAATATCGGCGCCTACGTCGGCGAAGGCACGATGGTCGATACCTGGGCCACCGTCGGTTCCTGTGCTCAGATCGGCAAGCACTGCCACCTGTCGGGTGGCGTCGGGATCGGCGGCGTGCTGGAACCGCTGCAGGCCAATCCCACCATCATCGAAGATCACTGCTTCATCGGCGCTCGCTCGGAAGTGGTGGAAGGCGTCGTGGTGGGGCACCACAGCGTGATCGGCATGGGCGTGTTCCTCGGGCAGAGTACACGGATCTACAACCGCATGACAGGCGAGGTGAGCTACGGCAAGGTGCCACCGTATAGCGTGGTCGTATCCGGTGCCTTGCCGGCCAGCGATGGCAGCCACTCCCTGTACTGCGCGGTCATCGTCAAGCAGGTCGATGAAAAAACCCGCAGCAAAACCAGCGTGAACGAGCTATTGCGCGGACTGGCCGACTGACGCAGCCCGCACGACCTGCCCTCGGCGCGGCACCTGGCAGGCCATCTTTGTGCATGGGGCTGGACGCATACAGATGCTTGCGCCAGGCGGCCCTAGTCCGTATCATGCGCGCCTCGCCAACACGGCCAGGTAGCTCAGTTGGTAGAGCAGGGGACTGAAAATCCCCGTGTCGGCGGTTCGATTCCGTCCCTGGCCACCAATACACAAAGGTCAACAGTTCGCTGTTGGCCTTTTTTCTTGCGCGCTCCCGCGTGTTCGCGGGGACTCCTGCGGATTCCTGCGGACTTCCTTCCTCCGGTCGTCTCGCCCATCTCGGCCCCATTTCGCTCTCTCCTGGCCATTCTTCTCTCCAGCCTCGCTCGCCGGCTAAGGGCCGAAGTCCGCAGAGGCCGCAACGTGGACCTATACAGATCAATGGGTTACGTGCTGACGAATCAAACGGTTGGATTGCGGCATCGGCAGGCAAAGGAAACCATGGCCGTTGTGTTTTGTCGGTAGTTCTTGACAACTACCGACGTTTCGCAACATTATGACGACATGGACAGTTCGCACCAGAGCATTCTGGATCTTGCCGCCCAGCGCGGCCTTATTCGCCCACGCGATCTCAATGAGCGTGGGCTGCCCACGATCGCCCTCACGCGGCTGGTGCGGCAAGGGCTGCTCCAGCGCGTGGGACGGGGCCTGTACGCAATTCCGGACCGGGCCGTCTCGGAACACGGCGTACTCTCCGAGGTGGCACGCAAGCACCCGCAAGCCATCGTCTGCCTGCTGTCGGCACTGCGCCTACATGAACTCACCACACAGTCGCCGTTCGAGGTCTGGCTGGCAATTCCCAACAAGGCACGCGCGCCAAAGATGGACTATCCCCCGCTGCGCATCGTGCGCTTCTCTGGCGCCGCGCTGACGGAGGGGGTCGAGGAGCACCTCATCGATGGTGTGCCGGTGCGCGTGACCAACGTCGCCCGCACGGTGGCTGACTGCTTCAAGTACCGCAACAAGATCGGCCTGGATGTCGCGCTGGAGGCGCTGCGTGAGGCCTGGAAAGGAAAACGCGTGGGCATGGACGAGCTGTGGCGGTCTGCCCAGCTGTGCCGGGTGGCCAATGTCATGCGTCCCTACTTGGAGAGCCTGACGTGAGCAGCCGCAACACCGCCGCCTCGGTACGCACCCGCCTGCTCAACCGCGCCCGCGAGACCCGGCAAGACTTCAATCTGATCTTGACCCGCTATGCGCTTGAGCGCCTGCTTTACCGGCTCAGCATCTCCCCCCACGCCGACCAGTTCCTGCTGAAAGGTGCGCTGCTGTTCGACTTGTGGTTCGACATCCCGCATCGTCCGACACGCGACGCCGACCTGCTGGGCTTCGGCTCGGCCGAGATTCCGCATGTCGAGGCGGCGTTTCGGGAGATCTGTGCGGTGGAACTGGACGACGGCATACGCTTCCAGCCTGACTCGGTACACGCGGAGGAGATCCGCAAGGAAGCCAACTACTCCGGTGTCCGGGTCACGCTCCTCGGACTGTTGGACGGTGCCCGATGCCACGTACAGGTCGACGTGGGTTTCGGTGACGCCGTGACACCCGGCCCCGAGGCTGTCGATTACCCGGTGATGCTGCCGGACATGCCTGCCCCGAAGCTGCGTGCCTACCCCCGCTACACGGTCGTCGCCGAGAAACTGGAGGCGCTGGTGTCACTCGGCATCGCCAATAGCCGCATGAAGAATTACTTCGACCTCTGGATCTTGTCGCGCTACACCGACTTCGACGGCGCGCTCCTGTGCAAGGCGATCCACGCCACCTTCGAGCGCCGCAGGACACCCCTGCCGGATGGCGTCCCTTTCGGATTGAGCGACGAATTCGCGCAGGATCGGCAGAAGCAGACTCAGTGGCAAGCATTCTTGAGGAAGAATGCCTTGGACGAGCTTCAGCTTTCCGAGGTCGTTGCCGGTCTGCGTGCCTTCCTGTCATTCCCGCTGGACGCGCTCCAGCAAGGTGCTGCATTTCCGCAAACATGGCTTGCCGGAAACGGGTGGATGTCGAGCGGCGAGGAATCGGGCCGATGACCTGGAATCCCGATCTGCTCTTGGAGGATTTTCACCGTGTCGCCGGCATGGCTGGCGTCTCGTTGGCGCTTGATGCCATCGCGATCGAGCGGTGCCCTGCGCCGCACGTGCCGCCCAAGACATTACCGCCCGGCACCATGGCGGTGTACGTCTTCTCGTTTGGGCCTCATGTGCTGAAGGTCGGGAAGGTCGGCCCCAACAGCGCTGCTCGCTACACGGCTCAACACTACAACGCCGGCAGCGCGAAGAGCACTCTGGCAGCCTCCTTGATCAAACACGGCGAGCGCATCGGCGTCGCCGGCCTGAACGAAACGAACGTCCCCGGCTGGATCAGGGAGCACACCGATCGGGTGAACTTCATCCTCGATGCGTCGCTCGGTGTCCACGTCCTCAACCTCCTCGAGGCATTTCTGCAGTGCCGCCTCCGGCCTGAGTTCGAGGGATTTGCCAGCCAACGGATCGATCGCGAGGGCGGACAGGCATGAAAGAGGACATCCTCGAACAAATGGTGGACGAGTACCTGCAGCACAAAGGGTACTTCACCCGGCACAACATCAAGTTTCGACCTGCCGGCGATCATGTGGAGTACGACACCCGCCAGGATGCCGTGCATAGCGACATCGACGTGATCGGCATCCATCCGCGACTCGACGGCGCGCGTCGGGTGATGGTCGTGAGCTGCAAGAGCTGGCAGGGTGGCTTTCGTCCCGAATACTGGGTCGATGCGATCGCCAAGAACAAGGTGGTCTCGGGGCGTGAGGCCTGGCGCGGGTTTCGCGAACTGACCAGGGAGAAGTGGGCCGCAGCGTTCAGGACGATGGTCGCCGAACTGACGGGTTCGTCCTCGTTCACCTACATCACGGCCGTCACGAAAGTCATCGGCAGCCGATCGGCCTGGCAGGACAACGCGACGTTTCGTGAGCATCTCGGCGGTAACCCCATCGAGATCTTGACCTTCGGCGACATGCTGAAGGAACTCTTCCCGTTCATCGATACCACTCCGGCCTCATCCCAAGTCGGACGGGTTCTGCAGCTGATCAAGGCCTCCGGCTGGTCTCTCGACAAGTAAGCCAACCTGAAGGGTCAGAGCCGGCGGCAATCAGCGATCGATGATGGCTCGCTGCTCATCCCACAACAGCGGCGTCCCCGACGCCAGATCAAACAGGGTCACCTCCGGCGGCAGGGTCTCGTCGAGGATGGCGGCGACGATGTCCGGCGCCAGGGTGGTGAGGTTCACCATCCGACTCACATAGGCCCGATCCATCCCCTCGCGCTCGGCCACCTCGGATAGCGTGCGCGCCTCGCCGGACTCCACCATCGCCAGCCAGCGGTGGCCGCGGGCGAGCGCGAGCTGGATCGGCGTCGGCGTGTCATCCCAGGGACGGGGCTGGACAGCGCTGCCGTCCGGAAGGGCCACGGCCTTGCGGCTGCCGCGGCGCTTGATCCGGATCGGCACAGCGATGGTAAGGCTGCCGTCGCTCGCGGTGATCACCTCTGGCTGACCGGTCTTGTCGATCAAGATTTCATTCATGCCACGGCCTCCTCAAGGGTTTCCGGGGCGGGCTCGGGGCGCAGCTCCAGGGCGAGCACCTCGATGCCGTTGGGCCGGAACCGCACCTCGATGTCGTCCGGCGAGACGATCACCTTGTCGATGAGGAGCCGCACGATGCGCTGCTGCTCGGCCGGGAAGAGCTGATCCCAAATCGCATCCAGCCGGGTCATGGCCACCGTGACCTGGGCCTCGTCCAGGGAGGGGTCGAGCCGGGCGGCGCGCTCGGCCACCCCGGCGACCATGGCCGGGGCGCGCAGCACCCGGCGCATCTGCTCCAGCACGGCGGCCTCCAGTTCACCGGCCGGCAGGCGCGGCAGCCCGGAGGCGCCGGCGTGCTCCTTGTTCTCCCGCGTCGGCAGGTAGTAGCGGTAGATACGTCCGTTCTTCTTGCGCGTGGACCAGGGCGTGAGCGCCCGGCCATCGATCCCCACGACGATCCCCTTGAGCAGGAACGGCACCCGGGCGCGGGTGTTGTTGCCTCGCACACGCGAGTTCTGCGCGAGGATCGCCTGGGCGGCATCCCACAGCCTGCGCTCGACGACGGGCGGGTGTTCGCCCGGATACCACTGATCGCGATGGCGGATCTCGCCCAGGTAGACGCGGTTGTTGAGGATCTTGTAGACGAGGCTCTTGTCGATGGGCTTGCCATCGCGCACCCGCCCGTCTTGGGTAGTCCAGGCCTTGGAGGTCACGCCGTCGAGGCGCAGCTCCTTCACGAGCAGGGTCGAGGACCCGAGCTCGACGAAGCGCTGGAAGATGTGGCGGACGATCTTGGCCTCGCGCTCGTTGGGCACCAACCGCCGGTTCTCGACGTCGTAGCCGAGCGGCGGCACGCCACCCATCCACATGCCCTTGCGCTTGCTGGCGGCGATCTTGTCGCGGATGCGCTCGCCGGTCACCTCGCGCTCGAACTGGGCGAAGGAGAGCAGGATGTTGAGCATCAACCGCCCCATCGAGGTGGTGGTGTTGAACTGCTGGGTGACCGAGACGAAGGAGACCCCGTGGCGCTCGAAGACGTCGATCATTCGCGAGAAGTCAGTCAGCGATCGCGTCAGGCGATCGATCTTGTAGACCACCACGATGTCGATCCTGCCGGCCTCGATGTCGGCCAGCAGCCGCTTGAGCGCCGGCCGGTCCATGTTGCCACCGGAGAAGGCGGGATCGTCGTAGTCGTCGGCCACCGGAATCCAGCCCTCCGCGCGCTGGCTGGCGATGTAGGCGTGGCCGGCGTCACGCTGGGCGTCGATGGAGTTGTACTCCTGGTCGAGCCCCTCGTCGGTGGACTTCCGAGTGTAGACGGCGCAGCGCAGGCGGCGCTTCAGGGCTTCGTTCATCGCCGACCTCCCTGCTTCTTCGGATTCTTCGCCTTGGCCGGTGCCTTCACGCCGAAGAAGAGCGGCCCGGACCAGCGGGTGCCGGTGATCTCGCGGGCGATCATGGACAGGCTCGGGTAGCGCCTGCCCTCGAACTCATACTGTCCGTCCTGGGCGACCGTCACCCGGTGCTCGATCCCCTGGTACTCCCGGGTGAGCACGGTGCCGGGCATCAGCCGGATGTCGCGATCGAGCTTGCGCGCCTTGCCGGTCTCCACCAGGGCCTTGATGCGCCGCTTGTTGCGCTCCAAGAGGCTGGGATCGACCTTGCGGAACTCGATCTCTTGCAGCTTGTACGCGATCCGCCGCTCCATGAACTGGCGATTGGGCGTCGGGTTGTCGCTGCCGAAGAGTTCTCGCCAAAGCGCCCTCATTTCCTCTATCGAGAGATCCGGGAGCCCGGCGATCCGGGCGACGACGCTCGGCGGGGTGGGTGGGACGGTGCTTGCCTTCATGGAGCCTCCTCCAAAGTGTTGTTGACGGGGTGGCTATGAAGGCGCTGGTGGCCGGAGAAGCCAAGCTCAAACTCGCTCTCCGCGGGGCCGCCTGCGGACTGGGCGAACACGGCCTCGCGCAGTCGGACGAGGCCGTGGGCCAGCAAGGATGCGGCTTCGCGCCGGCGCTGCTCCGGCGTCATCCGTTCGGGTGGTAGGTGGTTGATCGTGCACATCGGTATCGGTCCTGAACGTCCAACTCGCTTGATGACGAGATTGTCCGGTCAGGCCGTGACCTCGGCCATCAGGGAGTTTCGGGCCGGTGCGGACCGATGGGGGCTGGTGCGAAGGAGTTCGCGGGATCGGGTTGCGCCAAGCGAACAGAATTGGCGATGTTTACAAAACAAAGCTTCATGCGTAAACTGTAAACAAAAGAGGACGCTCCCCAATGTTTGGCGAAAGACTGAAACTGGCCCGCAAGCGCTCCGGCCTGTCCCTTCGGGGACTGGCCGATGCCATCAACCATGCGGTCAGTGCCCAGGCGATCGGCCGCTATGAGCGCAACGAGATGCTGCCCGGTTCGGCGACCGCCCTGAAACTCGCCAAGGCGCTCGGCGTCCCGCTGAGCTACCTGTTCAGCCCCTCGGAGATCCGCCTCGAGGGGGTGGAGTTTCGCAAGACCGCTGCGACCCGGGCCCAGGAGCGCGCCATGGTGGAAGCCGCCGTCCTGGACAGCCTCGACCGCTACCTGCTCGTCGAAGACCTGCTGGAGATCGGCAGCCATGTGTGGGACAAGCCCGAAGGGGCTCCCTTCAAGGTCTCCGACCTCGATGATGCGGAGACCGCCGCCGAGAGCGTCCGCAAGGCCTGGAACCTGGGTGGCGACGCGATCCCCAACGTTACCGAGCTGCTCGAAGAGCACGGCATCAAGGTGCTCAAGCTCGACTTCCCGCTCTCGGTCGACGGACTGACCTGCCGGGTGGCGCGGCCGGGCCAGGAGAAGGTACCGGTCATCGTGGGTTCGGTGGCGAAATCGGTGGAACGCCGGCGCTTCACCCTGGCTCACGAGCTCGGCCATATGGTGATGGCCATCGACGGCGACCTGGACGAGGAGAAAGCGTGCCAGCGCTTCGCCAGCGCCCTCTTGATGCCCCGGGAGGACCTGCTGTTCGAGGTCGGGCAGCGCCGCCATGCCTTCGGCTATGCCGAGATCATCGAGATCAAGCGCATGTACGGCGTCAGCGCCGCCGCCCTGATCGTCCGGCTGCGCGATCTCGGCGTCATCACCGAGGGGACCTTGCAGGCCGTGTTTCGCGGCATCGGCCGCACCTGGCGCAAGGCCGAGCCCGAGCCGCTCCCGGAAAACGAGGAACCCCGGCGCTTCCAGCGCCTGGTGCTCCGCGCCCTTGCTGAGGACATCATCTCGCTTCCCAAAGCCGCAGAGCTGCTGCGCACGAGCACGGGCGAGGTGAGCCGGATCATGTCAGGACCCGCGGAGTGACCTATCGTGCGGGTATTGGTGAGCGACGCCTCGATTCTGATTGAGCTGGCGAAATGGTCCCTCCTCGAGGCGCTCTTCAAGCTGCCGTTCGAGTTTGCGGTACCCGACGCCCTGTACGAGGACGAGCTCATCGATCTCGGTGAGATCGATCGGGAGCAGCTCAAGGGGTTGGGCCTGCGGGTCGAGTCCCTGGATGCGGAAGGCATGGCCCGGGCCGTCACTTATCAGACGGCCCGGCCCAAGCTCACCCTCCACGACTGCCTTGCCGTCACCCTGGCCGTGACGAACGACTGGCCGTTGCTGACGGGTGACAAGCGCATGCGTGCCCTCGCCGACGAAGAGCACCTCGAGGTGCACGGCGTCTTGTGGGTCATCGACCGGTTTGCCGAGCACCGCATCGTGCGCAAGCCCACGCTCGCCAAGGCGCTGCGCGGCATGCTGGACGACCCGCGGACACGGCTGCCGAATGCCGAGATCAATAAGCGGCTCGCCCTCTTCACCGCGAAGCAAGATTGAGCGGCCGGCACTGACGCCCGGAAAGGATTCTTCGTCACATGGGAGAACAAGAACGAATGAACGATGCTGAAA
The DNA here is from genome assembly GCF_900129205.1 of Thermomonas hydrothermalis. GTDB lineage: Bacteria > Pseudomonadota > Gammaproteobacteria > Xanthomonadales > Xanthomonadaceae > Thermomonas > Thermomonas hydrothermalis. The sequence goes on from NZ_FQUK01000010.1 coordinate 51,107, forward strand.
ACTTGGCCAAGCTGCTCGGGCACCTGAAGCCCGAGCTGTTTCGCGCCTTCATGGCGGAGGAGTTCGGGCTCGTCATGCCAGAACTCGAAAAGAAGAAGACCAAGACGGAACATCGCCAAGTCATGGAGGCTGTGCTGGCCGCCTTGCCCGTACTGGAGCGGCAGAGGATCGAGGAGGTCGCCGAGAAGATCATCCTGTTGACTGACGGTGCAGGTCAGGATGTCGTCGACGGATTCCGGGACGGCATCTTCGATGATGCGGATCGTGAAGCTTTCGATGCCTTGCGCGACCAATACGAACGTGCCTTGTGGCTGTACGCGAACGCCGCCGAGATCTTCAAGGAAGCGCTGGATGCCCGGCAGGCCGACGTGTTCCGCCAGAGCGTCACGTGCTACTCGGGCTTCGTCGCGCCGAAGGCTCTCGTCATGGCCACTGATGAGAAGGCGAAGGAGGCGTTCCACGAGAACGTGGCGCGGCAGCTCGGTTGCGCCAAGGACGACGTCGCCATTCAGATCTTCAAGCGGCTGCGGCCGAACTCGCAGACCGGCGAGGACGTCGATCTGTACCAGATCAGCGTCCACAACAACCGCCCGCCCGAGATCATCGACTGCGTGCAGGCGAGCGAGTTGGTGGCCCAGGAAGTGGTTCGCGCCGTATCCTCCCACATTACCTACGAGCCGGCCAACGGCCACCTGGAGGTGCTGTCCAGGGAGACCGACGGGCGCGAGGCGCTGGCGCGTATCGCTGCGGACTGTCTGCTGCAGTCTCCCTTCTCGGGCGAGAGGATCCCGCTCAAGCAGTACGACTACCAAAGCCTCGCGGCGCCGCGCAGCTTCGACCTCTCAGGCGAAAACGTCGCCTCGGTCAAGGTGGCCGAGCTCGGCTACTCGGACTCAAACCACCGCTCGCTATTGGTGAAGATCTGGGCCAAGGACCCCGACGACATCCACACGGCCGCGAAGTCGCTGATCGGCCCATCCTTCGACTTCCGCCATCACCGCCTGACCTACGCCAGATTGTCGATCCGTTTGAAGAAGGTCGGGCGGGAGCGGGCGCGAACGATCTCCGTGATCCTGCGCGACGACAACAAGTGCAACATCAAGACCAAGCGCGAGAAGGACCGCGCGCTGTGCGATCGGCTGCTCGCCAAATGGCAGCTGGTCAAGGAGATCGGCGATGTCGTCGAAGCGCCTGTCGACGAAGTCGCTGCTTGACCTGATCGACCTGTTCGAGCGATCTCGGCAGCCGCTCGTCGATGTCGAGGGACAACGCCTACACGGCGTCCCTGGCTGGGACCTCGCACGTATGACGCGGATGCCGCCCAAGGAGCGGGATGCGTGGCTCGAATGCATCGGGTACTCCGGCTCCTACCCGGCGCCATGCCGCGACGAACACGTTCCCGTCGAACTGGAGGAAGACGACGATCCATCCCGGTACCGGTATCGCTGCCCGGAAACCTTCCGGCTGAAATTCCTCGAAGCCGCGGAAGCGGCAGTCTATGCCGTTCGCCCCACCGCGTTTCTCGGCGTGGTCGCCGACCTGCTCGACATTCCGAAGGCGCTGCGCAAAGGGATCGACTCGCCCTCAATTGATGGAGTGCTCTGGAATCTCGGCAAAGCTCGGGTCGGCCCGGCACACACTGACGTCTGGTTCGCGCGCGGCCTCGCGCAATCGGTTGAAGACATCTTCCGGCACTTCCATTCCCCGACCCTGCCGGATCAAGGCCTGATCCTGACGTCGGGACAGCCATTGCCCGAGTTCGTGCGTCCCCCCAGGAACTACCGATTCGCGGCGGTGCGCCAGGTACTCGTCGACTACGTGACAACACCCACCGTGGACATGGACCTGCTCCATCGCATCCTGGCGACGCCTGCGGACGGGATGCTTCGCCCGCTCCTACCGGTCCACTTCGACGAGTACACCAACACGCTCACCATCCGCAGCAAGAGCAACAAGCCCTGGGTGATCAAGGGCGAACGCCAAGCGGCGGCCGTCCGCTACATGTACGAGCAGGCAATGAACGACCGTTGGCTGTTGCCAGCCGGCGAAATCTTGGGGGCCGCATACCCGGACAAGAAAACCGCCCGCAGCCAGCGCATGCAGAACCTCTTCAGCGGCAACACCGAGTGGGAGGACTACATCGCCAACCCCGAGAAGGGCAAGTACGGGTTCCTGCTCGACTGACCCCAGCATCTTCCCGTCCCTGTTCCGCATGACCGCCTTCGGGCGGTTTTTTGTTTTCTGTGGCCCGTATTTCCCCGTTTCGGCCGGGCCCGTACATCCGCCCGTACATGGTGGTGGCGGACGCCCGCACATCACGAATCCGACACTGACCTCACGTTTTCGCAATCACCCGAAAGGAGAAAAACGTGAGTATCAAACACCTCAACCAACGCCAACTGGCCGACCGTTGGGGCGTCAGCGAAGCCACCTTGGAACGCTGGCGCTCCGAAGGGATCGGGCCGGTCTTTCTGAAGATCCAAGGCCGCGTGCTCTACCGCGTCGAGGACGTCGAGTCCTACGAGGCGGAGTGCCTGCGCAAGAGCACCTCCGAGCGCGTCGGCGCGGGAGGTGTCGCATGAGCCGCCTCACCCCCGACCAGGTTCTCGCCACGCCGGCCGGCGAGCTGGCCGCGCTGCAAAGCGAGGCGCTGTTCCAGCTGAAGAACGATGCCGCCGATCTGCTCTCGGTGGCCCGCGCCATCGTCGAGCACATCGACCGGGCACTCGAACTGAAATACGCCGACCGCGCCCATGCCCTGCGCCTGGCCGCCGGCAAGGACACCGGCATCGTGCATTTCGATGACGGCCACGTGCGCGTCACTGCCGACCTACCCAAGCGGGTCGAGTGGGATCAGCGGCGCCTTGCCGAGGTCGTTCGCCGCATCGCCAACGGCGGCGAGGACCCGGCCGAGTACGTCGAGATCAGCTATCGCGTCTCGGAAACCAAGTTCAACGCCTGGCCGGAGTCGCTGAAGAGCGCCTTCGCGCCCGCCCGCACGCTCAAGACCGGCAAGCCCGGCTTCCGCCTCGCCCTGATGAAGGAGTGACCGCCATGTTCAAGAACCGCACTTTGCTCGAGAAGCTGAAGAACAAGCATCCCTACCTGCTGGACGAGTTGCCGGCCACGGTCCGCGTGGATGGTATCGAGATGCCGCTCGAAAGCGCCACCCTGGACCAGATCGCCTTCGCCGTCATCGCCCTCGAAAACGAGGTCCGGCCCATCAGTCGCCGCATGAACGCCTTGCGGGAGCTCTACGACCTCGCCCGTAAACGCGGTGCACTCGGCGCGCACCGGATCGGAGACGCCATCGCCGACAAGGAGGGCCGCTCATGAGCCTTCCCATCATCTCCGCCGACCAGCGCCTGGCCGAGAAGCGCGGCGTCAAGGGCGTGCTGGTCGGCAAGAGCGGCATCGGCAAGACCTCGCAGCTCTGGACGCTGGCGCCCGAGGCCACCCTGTTCTTCGACCTCGAGGCGGGCGATCTCGCCGTCGAAGGATGGGCCGGCGACACGATCCGGCCGCGCACCTGGCAGGAATGCCGCGACTTCGCGGTGTACATCGGCGGGCCGAACCCGGCGCTGCGCGACGACCAGCCGTTCAGCCAGGCCCACTTCGACGCCGTCTGCGCCCGCTTCGGCGACCCCAGCGTGCTCGACAAGTACGAGACCGTGTTCGTCGACTCGATCACCGTCGCCGGGCGTCTGTGTCTGCAGTGGTGCAAGGGCCAGCCGCAGGCCTACTCCGAGAAGACCGGCAAGCCCGACCTTCGCGGGGCCTACGGCCTGATGGGCCAGGAGATGATCGCCTGGCTCACCCACCTGCAGCACACGCGCGGCAAGAACGTGTGGTTCGTCGGCATCCTCGACGAGCGACTCGACGACTTCAATCGCCGCGTCTTCCAACTGCAGATCGACGGTTCCAAGACCGGGCTCGAGCTGCCGGGCATCGTCGACGAGGTGGTGACGCTGGCCGAGCTCAAGGCCGACGACGGCACCGCCTACCGCGCCTTCGTCTGCCACACGCTCAATCCCTGGGGCTACCCCGCCAAGGACCGCTCCGGCCGCCTGGACCAGATCGAGGAGCCGCATCTTGGCCGGCTGATGGCCAAGATCGCCAGCCCCGCGCGCCCCGCCCTCGAACGCCTCGACTTCGCGCGCCCCGCGCCTTCCGAACCCGTACAGCAATAAGGAGCCACGACCATGAGTTATTTCGATTTCAACGATGCCAACGAGCAGTCTTCGTTCGACCTGATCCCCAAGGGCACGCTGGTGCGCGTGCGCATGACCATCCGCCCCGGCGGCTTCGACGATGCGAGCCAGGGCTGGACCGGCGGCTACGCCACCCGCAACGACAACACCGGTTCGGTGTACCTCAACTGCGAGTTCGTCGTGATGGAGGGCGAGTACGCCCGCCGCAAGATGTGGTCGCTGATCGGCCTCCATAGCCCCAAGGGCCCCGAGTGGGCCAATATGGGCCGCGCCTTCGTCAAGGCGATCCTGAACTCCGCGCGCGGCGTCCATCCGGGCGACGCCAGTCCCCAGGCCCAGAACGCCCGGCGCATCGCCGGGTTCGCCGACCTCGACGGCATCGAGTTCCTCGGCAAGGTCGATTGGGAGAAGGACCAGAACGGCCAGGACAAGGCAGTCATCAAGCAGGCGATCCAGCCCGATCACAAGGACTACGCCGCATTGATGGGGGCAGCGCGTGCACCGGTGCCGTCGACCACCACCCCGAACGCCTATGCCCAGGCTACGGGTCGCGCTCCGGTCACGGGCCGCCCGAGCTGGGCGCAGTAAGGGGGGCTGCGGGCATGATGCTTCGTCCCCGTCAGGCCCTGCTGGTGGAGCGCTCGCTCGCCGCGCTCTACCTGCACGGCAACACCCTGGCCATCGGCCCGACCGGCTCCGGCAAGACCATCATGCTGTCGGCGGTCGCCGGCGGCGTGTTGGAGGAGCCCGACGCGAAGGCCTGCATCCTCGCGCACCGCGATGAGCTCACCGCCCAGAACCGGGAGAAGTTCGGCCGGGTCAATCCGGGCGTCGCGACCTCGGTGTTCGATGCCAAGGAGAAGTCCTGGGCCGGGCGCGCCACCTTCGCGATGGTGCAGACGCTCTCACGCGACGCGCATCTCGACGCGATGCCCACGCTCGATCTGCTGGTGGTCGACGAGGCGCACCATGCCGCCTCGCCGTCCTATCGGCGCGTGATAGATCGCGTGCTGTCGCGCAACCCCAGGGCGCTGATCTTCGGCGCCACGGCCACGCCCGCACGCAGCGACGGCAAGGGGCTGCGGGAGGTCTTCAGCAACGTGGCCGACCAGATCACCCTGGGCGAGCTCATCGCCTCCGGCCATCTGGTGCCGCCGCGCACCTTCGTCATTGATGTCGGCGCGCAATCGGCCCTCGCCCAGGTGCGCCGCACCGCCACCGACTTCGACATGACCGAGGTGGAGGCGATCCTCAACAGGACGCCGATCACCGACGCGGTGATCCGTCATTGGCGCGAGAAGGCCGGCGACCGCAAGACCATCGTGTTCTGCTCCACCGTGGCCCACGCGCAGTGCGTGGCCGACGCCTTCGTCGCCGCCGGCGTTCGCGCCGTGCTGATCCACGGTGATCTGTCGGACGCCGAGCGCAAGGTGCGCCTGGCCGAGTACGAGACCGGCGAGGCGCAAGTCGTCGTCAACGTGGCGGTGCTGACCGAGGGCTACGACTACACGCCCACGTCCTGCGTGGTGCTGCTGCGACCGAGCTCGCACAAGTCGACACTGACCCAGATGATCGGTCGTGGGCTGCGCACCGTCGATCCGGCCGAGCATCCCGGCGTGGTCAAGACCGATTGCATCGTCCTCGACTTCGGCACCGCGACCCTCATGCACGGCTCGCTGGAGCAGGAGGCCAACCTGGACGGCCACCAGCACCAGGGGCAGGCGCCCACCAAGGAGTGCCCCTCCTGCGAGGCATTGGTCCCGCTCGGCTGCCGCGAATGCCCACTGTGCGGCTTCGAGTGGACCATTGATCCGGCCGAGCAGGCGGAAGCCATGGACGACTTCGTCATGACGGAGATAGACCTGCTCAAGCGCTCCAACTTCCGCTGGTGCGATCTCTTCGGCTGCGACGATGCCTTGATGGCCACCGGCCTCCAAGCCTGGGGCGGCATCTTCTTCCTCAACGGGCGCTGGCACGCGGTCGGTGGCGGCCGGAGTCTTCCGCCCCGTCTGCTGGCGGTCGGCGACCGCAGCGTCTGCATGGCCAAGGCGGACGACTGGCTCAACGACAACGAGTCCCTCGACACCGCCCACAAGACCCGCCGCTGGCTCAACGAACCGCCCACCGAGAAGCAGCTGCGCTACCTGCCGCAGGCCATGCGCGCCGACTTCGGGCTCACCCGCTACCAGGCCTCGGCGCTGCTCGCGTTCCAGTTCAACAAGTCGTCGATCCATCGCCTTGTGCTGGCAGCCAACGACGAACACCGGAGGGCGGCGTGATATGCGCGATCTGCGGACGAGAGGGACGCGGCTTCTGCTGGCTGTCGCCGAGGAACGGCTCGCGTGCGCCGGACGGCAAGCGCCTGTTCAAGCGCTTCTGCTCCATGCGCTGCCAGGACATTCATCTGCAACGACTGAAGGCGGGAGGCGGTGTCGTGATCGATCCCACCCATAACGAGAAGGCCGCCATGGAGGCGGTCCTGCCCTCGCTCGGCGAGTACGTGGCGTCCATCGGCATGGACCGGTCGCTCGCGAGCTACACCCGGGAAGAGGTCCTGCAACTGGTCGATGTGGTGCTCACCGCCTACTTCGACAACCTGCGGGAGCGCACGCCCGACGATGTGCCGTTTTGAGGAGGCGGTGATGCTCGATTACAACCACCGCCCCAGGTTCCACGAGCGCGTCAACGCTGTCATCGACGAAGCGCTGGCGCGTGAACGGGCAGCACAGGTATCTCGGACCTACCTCGGTGCCTCCCGGCTCGGCGTGGCCTGCGAGCGCGCCCTGCAGTACGAGTACGCCCAGGCCGCGGTCGATCCGGGGCGCGAGCTGCCCGGGCGGGTGTTGCGGGTGTTCGAGGTCGGCCATGCCCTGGAGGATCTGGCGATCCGCTGGCTGCGCCTCGCCGGCTTCGAGCTCTACACCCGCAGGGCCGATGGGGAGCAGTTCGGTTTCTCCGTCGCCGGCGGACGCATCCAGGGGCACGTCGACGGGATTCTCGCCGCCGGCCCTGCCGACATCGAGCTTGCTTATCCCGCGCTGTGGGAGTGCAAGACGATGAACGACAAGTCCTGGCGCGAAACCGTCAAGCAGGGTGTGGCGCGCGCCAAGCCGATCTATGCCGCGCAGATCGCCGTCTACCAGGCCTACATGGAAGGCGCCGTGCCGGGCATCGCGAGCAATCCCGCGCTGTTCACCGCCATCAACAAGGACAGCGAGGAGATCTGGTTCGAACTCGTACCGTTCGATGGCGGGCTCGCGCAGCGCATGTCGGACCGGGCCGTGCGCGTCATCACCGCCACCGAGGCGGGCGAGCTACTGCCCCGACACGCCAGTACGCCGACCCATGTCACATGCAAGTCGTGCCCTTGGCAGGACCGGTGTTGGGGGTCGGCTTGATGGCAGACGTCATTTGGCTCGACTACAACGACGCACCCGAACAGCAGGGAATGGCACTCCCCGATACCGATTCGCTGCGCCGAGGCCTGCTCGAGCGCCTGGAGGCGGTGCTGCTCTACCTGTTCCCGCAGGGCCGCATCCGCGGCGGTAAATTCTATGTCGGCGATATCGACGGCAATCGCGGCAAGAGCCTGGTGGTCGAGCTCGATGGTGAACGGCGTGGGCTGTGGAAGGATTTTGCGACCGACGAAGGCGGCGACGTCATCGATCTGTGGGCCCGTTCCCGTGGACTCTCCGCCCGGCACGACTTCCCCCGGATCGCGGAGGAAATCCGTCAATGGCTCGGGCTTGCACCATCCATCGGTCACACCCCGGAGCGATCGAATGCCCGCAGCGCCCCCGTCGACGAACTCGGCCCTTATACCGCCAAGTGGGACTACCTCACGGCGGATGGCAGACTGATCGCCTGCGTCTACCGCTACGACCCGCCCACCGGCAAGGAGTACCGCCCCTGGGACGTGCGCGCCCGCATGTGGCGCGCCCCCGATCCGCGTCCGCTCTACAACCTGCCGGCCGTGGCCAATGCGCGTGACGTGGTGCTGGTCGAGGGCGAGAAGGCGGCTTGCGCCCTGATCGGGACGGGCATCACGGCGACCACGGCCATGAACGGCGCGCGGGCGCCGATCGACAAGACCGACTGGACGCCGCTCGCGGGCAAGCACGTGCTGGTCTGGCCGGATCGCGACGTCCCGGGCTGGGACTACGCGGAGAACGCCGCCCGTGCCTGCGTGACGGCGGGCGCGGCGTCGGTCGCCATCCTCGTGCCGCCCATGGATAAACCGGACAAGTGGGACGCGGCCGATGCCGTGGCCGAGGGCTTCGACTGCGCCACCTTCATTCGTGAGGGCGAGCGCAGGGTCGTCAAGGGGGCGGCGCCGACACTGCCGACCTTCACCCTGGGTGCGCTGCTCGACGACGACTCGCCGTTGCCGCCCGATCTCATCGCACCGCGCGTGCTCACACCCGGCGGCCTGCTGGTATTCGGCGGTGCGCCCAAGGTCGGCAAGAGTGACTTTCTGCTCGCATGGCTCACGCACATGGCGGCGGGCGCCACCTTCCTCGCCATGACGCCGCCGCGCCCGCTGCGGGTGTTCTATCTGCAAGCCGAGGTGCAGTACCACTACCTGCGCGAGCGTGTGAAGGAGATCCGCCTACCGCCCAGTCGCATCGGTGAAGCGCGCGTCAACTTCGTCGCCACGCCGCAGCTGCGGCTGATCCTGGACGACGCCGGCCTCGCCCAGGTCATCCCCGCGATCAAGCAGGCCTTCGGCGACGAGCTGCCGGACATCATCGCCATCGACCCCATCCGCAACGTCTTCGACGGCGGGGAGTCCGGCGGCGAGAACGACAACGCGGCGATGCTCTACTTCCTGTCGCAGCGGGTCGAACGCCTGCGCGATGCGGTGAACCCGGACGCCGGCATCGTGCTGGCCCACCACACCAAAAAACTCGGCAAGAAGCAGTTCGAGGAGGACCCGTTCCAGGCGCTGGCCGGGGCCGGCAGCCTGCGCGGTTACTACACCACCGGCATGCTGCTGTTTCGACCGGACGAAACGCGAACCACGCGCCAGCTCTTCTTCGAGCTGCGCAACGGTGCCGCCATCCCGTCGATGCACGTGGACAAGATCCAGGGCGAGTGGCGGGAGGTGGATGCCAACGCGCGGCTGGTGATGAGGGACTATGGCGAGCGCCTCGATGCCGAGCGCCGGCGCAAGCGCGACGCCATCCTGCAGATCCTGTTCGACGAGGCGGCCCAGGGGCGCTGCTACACCGCCAACCAGTTCGCCGAATCCTTCGAAGGCAAGGCCGGTCTGGGCGGCGAGCGCACCATCCGCGAGCGCCTCTCTGCGCTTTCGACCCAGGGTTACATCAAGTACTTCCGCAACGCACAGGACTATGGCCTGCCACGCATCGGCCGCACCAAGTACGGCTACCTGTGCGTCGAGGGCATGGTGCTGCGCATACCGGCGGGCGAGCCCGATCCCGACACCGGCGAAGTGCCGCTGCGCGAGCTACCGGTATTACCTACCCACTTCAAATGCCCGCAATCGGGGGCCGCATTGCCGGTCGAGAACCCCGAGGTGTGGGTTTACCAAGACGACTTCATCGACCCGCAGGAGGACGCATGAACACGCGCAGGCAAGTTGGCAAAAATTCTGCCAACTGGAACCCGAATTTTGCCAACTGGATTCAGTTGGCAAACGTCTGCCAACTGGAAAATCAAAAAAATCAATGCATTACAGATCAGTCGGCAAGTTGGCAGTTGGCAACGCCTGCCAATTTGCCAACTGAGCTAACACCATGTTTTTACTTACCTTTCGGGGATTTCCCAGTTGGCGAAAACTCCCTCCCCCCTTCGGGGGGAGAGGACCACGTCGTGTCCTCTCCCCCGACCCGAAGGGGTCTGCCCGGTTTGGGTGATAGGGGCCGAGAACCCGGTGCAGCGATCCTGAGCCTCGACCTCGGCACGCGGACCGGCTGGGCGCTGCTCGGCCGTGACGGCTCCATCACCAGCGGCTCGGAGTCCTTCAAGCCCCAGCGCTTCGAGGGCGGCGGCATGCGCTACCTGCGCTTCAAGCGCTGGCTCACCGAGGTCAAACAATCGGCGGACGGGCTGGATGCGGTGTACTTCGAGGAGGTCCGCCGCCACGCCGGAGTGGATGCCGCCCACGCCTACGGCGGCTTCATGGCCCAGCTGACCGCCTGGTGCGAGCACCACGGCATCCCGTACCAGGGCGTGCCGGTGGGCACGATCAAGAAGCACGCCACCGGTAAGGGCAATGCGAGCAAGGACGAGATGATGGCGGCCATGCGCGCGCGCGGCTACCTGCCCACCGACGACAACGAAGCCGACGCGCTGGCCCTGCTGCACTGGGCCATCCAGCATCACGACGCGGCGCAGGAGGCGTGAGATGGACATCCCGACCCCTCGCTACCGCTGCCCGCTGGGGCGCCTGCAGCCCGAGCCGATGGACGTGGAGGCCGTCAAGCGCCGCGGCTGGCGCGAGCAACGCCTGCTCGTCGTCTCCCTCGAGGACGACCGGCTCGACTGGATGGAACGCGAGCTGATCCGCCGAATCGGCGAGCGGCTCTACGGTGCACGGGAGGCGCGCCATGGCTGAGTGGACCGTCGAGCGTGTGGCCGAACGCTTCCGGGAGGCGGCCATCACCGCCCACCGCCTGCCGCCCGTGCGCGTGCAGGGCTACTTCAACACCTGGCCCGCGATCCGGCGCATGCCCTGGGAGACGCTGGGGGCCGAACCCACGATCCGGCGCTTCCCACCCAGCCCTGAGGCTATCGAGCGCATGCTCGAGACCATGCGCTGGGTCTTGTGGCTGGAGGAAGAGGAACGGCATCTCGTGTGGATGCGCGCCGAGCGCCACCGCTGGCGCGACATCTGCGCCCGCTTCGGCTGCGACCGGACCACCGCCTGGCGGCGGTGGCAGCGGGCGCTCTCGATCGTAGCCGACCGTCTGAACGGAGAGCAAGGAACTGTATGAGTCCACCACCTTTGGCACTCGGGTTGGTGCTGGAGCAGGAAGTGTAGCGGGGGTCGCTGGCCGAGGGCGTGGTGGGGGCGCTCGGCGTTGTAGAAGACGAGCCAGTTGGCCAGCTGCTGGTTGAACGCATCCAGGTCGGTAAAGAGCAGGTCTTCGTGGTAGTCCACGAAGGACTCCTGCACGGTTCGATTGAAGCGTTCGACATGCGCGTTCATCTTGGGTGTCTTGGGATACGTGTACCAGCGCTGGATCCCCTGCGTGGCGAGCGCCTTGGAGAAGTCGGCCTCGAACTCGGAGCCGTTATCGGAG
>NZ_FQUK01000006.1 GCF_900129205.1 Thermomonas hydrothermalis
CCCACCGCCGAACCGCTGCTCCGAAAGTGGGTCTCTTGGGCACGACGGTGTCGGCTGACGCCCTTCAAGAAGCTCGGTGCCACCATCCGCGACCACCTCACCGGCATCCTGCGGCATTTCGACACCGGCCTGTCCAACGGCCAGGTCGAGGCCTTCAACGCCCAGATCCAGGCCGCCAAGGCCCGCGCCAAGGGCTATCGCACTGACGCCAACCTGATCGCCATCAGCTACCTGCTGTGCGCCAAGCTCAGGCATCTACCCCGTCACCCTTGGCTCCATGCTCCCCATCAGACATGAACCGTTTCCACTGGAATCGCGATTGAGCCCGGCTGCTTGTCGCGCAGCGCCAGGTAATACTCCATCGCATTGTTGCCGGCCGGTGCGTACAGACGGTTGTCGTTATAGGCCTTGCTGGCCGCCTCGCGCAGCTGGTCGATGCTCATCGCCGAGACCGACGCCGCCACCGCCGACTCTGTGGCGGGTGCTTGCGTGTTCCCGGATGTGGCCGCCGGCGCAGCCGCCGGTGTTTCCTCTTTCTTGCATGCGGCCAGCGCCAGCGTGACCGCCATGGTCATGGCGACCGGCAGCGTAGCCGCAAACCCCTTGTGACGTGCAGACATCGTGGTGTTTCCCCCGTGCGTGGACTCCTGAGGCAACATAGCACGCGATAACTGCCCGCAATTGTCAAGCAACCTGTGCCTGTCGGGCCTTACTTGCCAATGCAGAAGCTGGAAAAAATGTGACCGAGCAGGGCATCGGCGTCCACCCGTCCGCCGATCTCGCCCAGCGCCGCGTGGGCTTGCCCCAGCGCCTCGGCCGCCAGCTCCAGCGCCTCAACGGCCAGCTCCTGCTGCGCTTGCGCCAGCCATTCGCCGGCGCGCTGCAGGGCGGCCACATGCCGCGCCCGTGCACTGAATGCGCCATCCCCGGCGCGGCCACCCGCCAGCGCCGCCAGTTGCGCCTGCAAGGCCGGCACCCCGGCACCGGTTCGCGCCGACAGTGCCAGCACGCCCTCCGGCAGCACGGGGGGCTCCGGCAGCAGATCGACCTTGTTGTACAGCCACAAGACCTGCGGAACACCGGCCAGATCAGCGGCGACCGCGGCCCGACCGCTGTCGGGATCACGCGCATCCAGCACCACCAGCGCCAGATCGGCGCGTGCCAGTTCCGCCCGCGCGCGCCGGATGCCCTCGGCTTCGATGGCATCACCGGCCTGCCGCAGCCCTGCGGTATCGACCAGGGTCAGCTCGACTCCGCCGATCCGCACGGTTTCCTGCAAGACATCACGGGTGGTGCCGGCGATGTCGGTGACGATGGCGCGTTCACTGCCCGCCAGCGCATTGAGCAGCGAGCTTTTGCCGGCATTGGGCGGGCCCACCAGCACGGCATGCAGCCCGTCGCGCAGGCGCCGCCCGCGCTCAGCCTCCTGACAGAGCCGGGCCAGGGTCTGCCGGGTGTCCTGCACGGCTTGCCGTAAGGCGGCCCCACCCAGCGTTTCCAGCGGCTCGTCGGCAAAATCGATCGCCGCCTCGACCTGCACCCGCAACTGCAGGACCTGCTCCATCAGCCGTTCGACCTGACGCGAAAACACGCCCTCCAGCGAACGGCGGGCGGCGCGCGCAGCGTACAGATCGGCAGCGGCGATCAGGTCGGCGATCGCCTCGGCCTGGGCCAGATCCAGCTTGCCGTTGAGAAATGCCCGCTGGCTGAACTCGCCCGGCCCGGCCAGGCGAGCGCCCAGCTCGACACAGCGCGCCTGCAGGGCCTGCAAGACCACCGGGCTGCCATGGCCCTGCAGTTCCACCACATCCTCCCCGGTGAAACTGGCCGGGGCGCGGAAACACAGCACGATGCCGTCATCGAGCACCTCGCCGGCGGCATCGCGAAACTGCGCGTACTGCACCCGCCGCACTTGCAGTCTGCGACCGCAGATGGCCTCGCCGATGGCATGCGCCCGCGGCCCGGACAGACGCACGATGCCTACCCCGCCAGCACCGGGCGCGGTGGCGATGGCGACGATGGTGTCCGTGTCTGCCATGCCGGGATGATTGCAGAATCAGGTGTCGCCCAACGGGGATGCCGTGCCGGCGGCTGCGCAGGCGGGCCCGGCCAGCCGCCACCGGGCACGGGGGGTCAAGCCGGTTCTCCCGCCTCGGCGAAGCGCTTGGTGTTCCACCACTGCTGCAGCATGCCCAGCGCGCCGTTGGTCACCCAGTACAGCACCAGACCCGCCGGGAAGAAGGCGAACATCACCGCCATCACCAGCGGCATCAGTTGCATCATCTTTTTCTGCATCGGGTCCATGCCGACCATCGGGGTCATCTTCTGGGTCAGCCACATGATCAGCCCGTTGAGCAGGGGCAGGATGAAGTAGGGGTCGCGTGCGGTCAGATCATTGATCCAGCCGGCGATCCACGGCGCCTGCCGCAGCTCGACCGCTTCGATCAGCACGTAGTACAGGGCCAAAAACACCGGCATCTGGATCAACACCGGCAGACAGCCACCCGCCGGATTGATCTTCTCCTTCTTGTAGAGGTCCAGCATGGCCATCTGGAACTTCTGCTTGTCCTCGCCGTAGCGCTGCTTGAGCTGCTCAATGCGCGGCTGGAACTTGCGCATCTTGGCCATCGACTGGTACTGCTTGGCCGACAGCGGATACAGCAGCAGCTTGATCAGCAGCACCAGCAGCACGATCGCCCAACCCCAGTTGCCGGTGAGCTTGTGCAGCTGGGTCAGCAGCCAATGGATCGGCTTGGACAGGGCGGTGAAGATGCCGTAGTCCATGGCAAGGCCCAGCCCCGGCGCGGTGGCATCCAGCTGATCGGCCAGCTTGGGACCCACCCACAAGGTGGCCGTGCTGGTGAAGCGCTGACCCGGTGCCAGGGTCACGGCCGGCCCGCGGGCACTGATGCTGTACAGCGGGCCACGCTGCCCCAGCACAAACAATGCCGGCTGGTCCGCCTGCGGCACCCAGGCGGTGAGGAAGTAATGCTGCGAGAGCGCCACCCAACCGCCTGTCACGGTCAGGTTGAGCGGGCCGTCTTTGCTGAAATCCGGATACTTGCGCTTTTTGTACTTGTCCTGCGGGCTGTACCAGGCCGCCCCGTTGAGGCTGAACGACTCGGTATTGGTGAACCCGCTCGCAACGACCGGCGGTACCCGCTCAAGCCGGCGCTCGATATCGCCCTGCCAGGGCGTCGTGCCGGCATTGATCACCTCATCGCGGACGCGCAGGGCGTAACTGCCACGCGCCAGGGTGAAGGTGCGCTGCACCGTCACGCCACGGCCATCGCTGGCCACGAACACCGCCTGCACCTCGGTCTGGCCAGGCGCCAGTGCATATGTACGCGCCTGCCCCTGCGGACGCCACGCCAGTGCCCGCCCCTGGGCATCGCGCCAGACCGCCTCGGCTGCGTAGAAGGTGGCAGGATCAGGATTGAACAACACCACCGGCGGGCTACCAGGGTCGCGGTTCTGCCGGTACGTCAACAGCTCGGCGCGGGTGACCGCCCCCCCATCCAGGGTCAGGGCCAGCACGTCATTGCGCATTTGCACCGGCGCTGCGGACGTCGCCACGGGCGCGACCGGCGCCTGCGCACTGGGCTCATGGGTGGCCGACAGCGTGGGCACGGCCGCCCCGGTGGAGGAGGCCGTTACAGCCGGCACTGTGGCCGCTGCCTGCGGCGGCTGCGCCCATTCACGCCAGAGCAGAAATGCCACCATCAGCCAGGCGGCCAGCAGGAAAGTACGGGTCTGATTCATGGGTCAGGCTGCTCCGGGCCCGCAGCGAAACCGTTCGCGGCGGGACGTCGGGGGGAAGGAAAGACGGCCGGCATTGTGCCCGGCACCTGCGTCGCCGACAACGCACCGGCGCGCTGCAACAGTGTGTTCAGGGCGGCGCGCAGCTGGCGCCCGTCGGCCTGCGCCGCATCGCGCCGCGCCACCAGCACATAGGCGCCCCCTCGCAGGCAGGGACGCAACTGGCGGAAGGCTTCGCGCAGAGCGCGCTTGATCCGGTTGCGACCCACCGCATGCGGATCGGTTTTACGGGACACCGCCAACCCCAGCCGGGCCGGGCCGTCGTCGAAGTACCAATGCAACGCCAGTAGCGGCGTGCCGATCCGCTTTCCGGATTCAAACACCTGCGCGAACTCGGCTTTGCGGCGAACCCGGGCGCCACGTGGAAGGGTGTGCCGCCGCGTTTTGGCCGCAGACGCGGCGACGCCGGCATCCTGAGCAGACGCCGGCGTCGGAGGTGTCACGGATGAAGTCATCGGTTCCGGCCCAAGGCCGGCCGCGGCAGACTGGCCGCGCCGTTCAGACGGTCAGCCGATGACGGCCCTTGGCACGCCGCCGTGCCAGCACCTTGCGGCCGTCGGCGGTTTTCATGCGGGCGCGGAAGCCGTGATCACGCTTGCGCTTGAGATTGCTGGGCTGATAAGTGCGCTTGGTCGCCATGGCGGGCCTGCTCGCTTGAGTCTTGACGGAAAAGACCGGAGAGTTTAGCGACCGATTGCACGCCGCGCAACACGCCTGCCTGCCCATATCCGCGTGGCTGGGGTTTTGCGGATGCCGGCGCGATGCTACGCTGGCACCTTTCCAACGCTTATCCACAGGATTCCCCCCGGAATCCTGCCCGTGTCCGTTTTCGAGATCCAACCCCGCATGGACGTCTGGCCCGCCTGCCTGCAACGCCTGGAAGCCGAGTTACCCCCCGAGGATGTGCTGGCCCTGCTGCGCCCGCTGCTGCCCGCCCGCCAGGGCGACGGCCTGGTGCTGTATGCCCCGAACGTATTCGTGCGCGACGAAGTGCAGTCGCGCTACTTGCCACGTATTCGTGAGCTGGTGCATCACTTCGGCGGGCTCAGCCAGGTGGTCCTGGATGTGGGCAGCCCGCATCGTCCGAGTGCTGCCACCCCGCCTGCCCCGGTCACCCCGGCGGCCGCGGCGGCGTCCAACGAGGCCGCCAGCCCGTTCCATGGCAATGTCGACCCGCATTACACCTTCGACAACTTCGTCGAAGGCCGCAGCAACCAGCTTGCACGCGCCGCTGCCTGGCACGCCGCGCAAAAGCCCGGCGACCGCGGCCACAACCCGCTGTTGCTGTACGGCGGCACCGGTCTGGGCAAGACCCATCTGATGCATGCCGCCGGCAACGAGATGCGTCGACTCAACCCGGCGGCACGGGTGCTGTACCTGCGCTCGAACACGTTTTACGACGCGTTTTTCCGTTCCTTGCAGGAAAAAACCACCGACCAGTTCAAGCGTCAGTTCCACAAGATCGACGCGTTGCTGATCGACGACATCCAGTTCTTCGCTGGCAAGGATCGCACCCAGGAAGAGTTCTTCCACACGTTCAACGCCTTGTTTGAGGGACGCCAGCAGATCATCCTGACCTGCGACCGCTACCCGCGCGAGGTGGATGGCCTGGAGCCGCGGCTGAAGTCACGCCTCGGCTGGGGGCTGTCGGTGGCGATCGACCCGCCGGATTTCGAGACCCGCGCCCAGATCGTGCTGTCCAAGGCGCGTGAGCGTGGCGCGGTGATCCCCGACGAAGTGGCCGAACTGATCGCCAAGAAGATGCGCAGCAATGTGCGCGAGCTGGAAGGCGCGATCAACAAGCTGATCGCCCAGGCCGGGCTACTGGGTAAGCCGGTGACCCTGGAATTTGCCCAGGAAACCCTGCGCGACCTGTGGCGTGCCCAGCAGCAGTCGATCAGCATCCCCAACATCCAAAAGGCCGTGGCAGACTACTACGGACTGCAGCTGCGGGAGATGCTGGGGAAGAAACGCAACCGCTCGCTGGCACGGCCACGCCAGATGGCCATGGCCCTGGCCAAGGAACTCACCGAACACAGCTTGCCGGAAATCGGCATGGCCTTCGATGGTCGCGACCATACGACGGTTCTGCATGCCTGCCGGCAGATCCGCAGCCTGATCGAAAGCGATGCCAAGCTACATGAAGACTGGGAGAAACTGCTGCGCAAACTCAGTGAATGAATCACCCGCAGGCTGTGGATAACGGGTGGACGCCGATGTGGCGGATCATTTATCCACAGCTTGTCCGCAAGTCCACCGGCACTTGTGCAAGGCCTTGCGGTGATCAAAAAATGCTTTAGAAACAACACGTTGTATCACTTATCCCGGATTTTTTGGGACACCAGCACCACCGCGTTTTCACAGTTATTCTTCTTTGAGAAGCAGGGGCTTGGGCGCTCCTGCACGAACAGACCGGACGAGGGGTCCACATGCGGTTTACCCTGCAACGCGAAGTCTTGCTGAAGCCTCTGGCGCAAGTCGTCAATGTCGTGGAGCGACGGCATACCCTGCCTGTGCTGGCCAACGTGCTGGTGCGGGTTGAGAATGGGCTGCTGTCCATGACCGGCACCGACATGGAAGTGGAGATGGTGGCTCGCGTCGCCATCGAAGATGGCATCGACGGCGAATGCACCATTCACGCACGTAAGTTCTTCGAAATCGTGCGCGAGCTACCCGACGGTAGCCGCATCACCGTGAGTCAAAATGGCGAGAAGGTCTCTGTACAAGCCGGGCGCAGCCGGTACAGCCTGGTGACGCTGCCCGCCAACGACTTCCCTGCCCTCGACGAGATGCAGGTCAGCGAGCAGGTGACCGTGCCGGAATCGGCCCTGAAGGAATTGCTGGATCGCACGGCATTTGCGATGGCGCAGCAAGATGTCCGGCATTACCTCAATGGCTTGTTGTTCGACTTGCGCGAACACGTCTTGCGTTGCGTGGCCACCGATGGCCATCGTCTGGCGCTGTGTGAAACCCCGCTCGAACATGGGCAGTCCGGACGTCGCCAGATCATCGTTCCGCGCAAGGGCGTACTGGAGATGCAGCGCCTGTTGGAAGGCGGCAGTGATCGGCAGATCACCCTTGAACTGGATCGCTCGCACATCCGCATTCGTCGAGATGATGTGACGTTCACCAGCAAGCTGATCGACGGCAAGTTCCCGGATTACGAGGCGGTGATCCCGATCGGTGCTGACCGTCACGTGAAGGTCGATCGCGAGGCCTTGCGCGCCGCCTTGCAGCGCACGGCGATCCTGTCCAACGAGAAATATCGCGGCGTCCGGCTGGAAATCACGCCCGGCCTGCTGAAAACCAGCGCCCACAACCAGGAGCAGGAGGAGGCGCTGGAAGAGGTGGAAGCGCAGACCAGCGTGGATGGGCTGGCGATTGGCTTCAATGTCACTTATCTGCTGGATGCGTTGACTGCCCTACGCGATGAGTTCGTTTTGCTGCAGATGCGCGACGCCCATTCCTCCACCCTCATCCAGGGCGCCGACAATCCGCAGGCCCGCCACGTCGTGATGCCATTGCGGCTGTGATCCGGCACACCATGTTCCACGTGGAACACGACCTTCGACGCCCGGCCCGTTCCGGGCGTCGCCGTTTCGGTCGCCCGCACACGGGGATTTCCCCATGCTGATCCGGCGCTTGCAGATCCAGGCCTTGCGTCGCCTCGATCAGGTCGAACTGGCCTTGCAGCCGGGTTTCAACCTGTTGCTGGGCGACAACGGCAGCGGCAAAACATCGGTGTTGGAAGCCGTGCACCTGATCGGCCATGCCCGCAGTTTCCGCGGACGGGTGCGCGACGGGTTGGTGCGGCAAGGGCAGCCGGCGCTGTCGGTGTTTGTCGAATGGGAGCGTGCCGACGGCGGCTGCCATCGGGCCGGCCTGCGTCATTCCGGTCAGGACTGGCAGGCGCGTCTGGATGGCCGGGACGTGCAGCAGCTCGGCGAGCTTTGCCAGGCCTTGGCAGTCGTCACGTTTGAACCGGGCAGCCACGCTCTGGTGGAGGGTGGGGGCGAAATGCGCCGCCGCTATCTGGACTGGAGCGTGTTTCACGTGGAACACGAGTTTTTGCCGGTCTGGCGGCGCTATGCCCGTGCGCTCAAACAACGCAACATCTTGCTGCGGTACCGGCATGGGTTGGAACAGCTGGATGCCTGGGAGCAGGAACTAGCGCAGGCGGGCACAGCGATCACCCAGATGCGCAGCGCCTGTCTGGCGGAGCTTAAGTCTCAGCTGGATCACCTTGTTCCACGGTTATTGCCGGCGGCGGGGGGAATCGACATTGAGCTGTATCCAGGCTGGCGACAGCAGACGCAATCGCTGGAAGACGCCTTGCTGCTGGCGCGCGAACGCGACCTAGCCCTGGGGCATACCAGTGTGGGCCCACATCGCGCCGACCTGCGCATCCGGTTGTGCGATTTGCCCGGGCGCGAAGGCCTGTCGCGCGGTCAAACCAAGCAACTGGCGCTGGCGTTGCTGCTGGCACAGGCCGCTCATCTGGCACGTGTGCGCGGTGACTGGCCGATCTTGCAGTTGGATGATCTGGGGTCGGAGCTGGATCGCGCCCACCAGCAGCGGGTGCTCGATCTACTGCAGACCTATGACGCCCAGGTGCTGGTCACCGGGACGGAACTGCCCGCGGGATGGTGTGGGAGTCTGCCGGCCGCCGCCGTGTTTCACGTGGAACAGGGTCAAATCGCCGGCCCGGTTGCCCCAGACTGACCCGGTTGCCAGGCAGGCCGGGGTGGGGGTCGGCTATACTGCAGGCTTCCTATCCATCAGTATCCGGACACGCCTGCTGGCGTGTCCAGCGGAGCAAGACGCGCCGATGTCGCAGCACCCACATACCCCGGGCCCGCAGCCCGAAACGCCCCCGTCATCGTCTTACGATTCCAGCAAGATCACCGTCCTGCGCGGGCTGGAAGCAGTCCGTAAACGTCCCGGCATGTACATCGGTGACGTCCACGACGGCACCGGCCTGCACCACATGGTGTTCGAGGTTGTGGATAACTCGGTGGATGAAGCGTTGGCCGGGTATGCCAATGACATCCTGGTGACCCTCCACGCCGATGGCTCGGTGAGCGTGGCCGACAACGGTCGCGGCATCCCGGTGGATATCCACAAGGAAGAAGGCCGGTCGGCGGCCGAGGTCATCCTCACCGTGCTGCATGCCGGCGGCAAGTTCGACGACAACAGCTACAAGGTGTCCGGTGGTCTGCACGGGGTGGGCGTGAGTGTGGTCAACGCCCTTTCCAGCCGGCTCATGCTGGATATCTGGCGTGACGGTGGCCATTTCCAGCAGGAATACGCGCTGGGCGAACCGCTGTACCCGTTGCGTCGGGTGGGCGATCAGGGTGACCGGCGCGGCACCACCTTGCGCTTCTGGCCGTCGCCCGAGATTTTCAGCGACACCGAGTTCCACTACGAAATCCTGGCGCGTCGCCTGCGCGAGCTGAGCTTTCTCAACTCGGGCGTCAAGATCACCCTGGTGGACGAGCGCGGTGAAGGCCGCCATGACGTATTCCAGTACGAAGGCGGGATCAAAAGCTTCGTTGAGCATTTGGCGCAGCTGAAAACCCCGCTGCACCCGAGTGTGATTTCCGTCACGGGTGAGCAGAACGGCATCACCGTGGAGGTGGCCATGCAATGGACCGACGCCTACCAGGAGACGATGTTCTGCTTCACCAACAACATCCCGCAGAAGGATGGCGGTACCCACCTGCAAGGGTTTCGGGCGGCGCTGACCCGAACCCTGACGAACTACATCGAGCAGAACGGCATCGCCAAACAGGCCAAGGTGGCGCTGTCTGGCGATGACATGCGCGAAGGCATGATCGCAGTGCTGTCGGTCAAGGTGCCGGATCCGAGCTTCTCCAGCCAGACCAAGGAAAAGCTGGTGTCCTCTGACGTGCGGCCGGTGGTGGAAGCCATCGTGTCCGCCCGTCTGGACGAGTTCCTGCAGGAACATCCCAACGAAGCCAGAGCCATCGTTGGCAAGATCATCGATGCCGCCCGTGCCCGCGAGGCGGCGCGCAAGGCGCGTGACCTGACCCGGCGCAAAGGTGCGCTGGACATCGCCGGCCTGCCCGGCAAGTTGGCCGATTGCCAGGAAAAAGACCCGGCGCTGTCGGAGCTGTTCATCGTCGAGGGCGACTCGGCCGGTGGCAGCGCCAAGCAGGGCCGCAACCGCAAGAACCAGGCGGTGTTGCCGCTGCGCGGCAAGATTCTCAACGTCGAGCGTGCCCGTTTCGACCGCATGCTCTCCAGTGCCGAGGTGGGCACCCTGATCACCGCGCTGGGTACTGGTATCGGCAAGGACGAGTACAACCCGGACAAGCTGCGTTACCACCGCGTCATCATCATGACCGACGCCGACGTGGACGGCAGCCACATCCGCACCCTGCTGCTGACCTTCTTCTACCGGCAGATGCCGGAGCTGATCGAGCGCGGCCACATCTACATCGGCCTGCCGCCGCTGTACAAAGTCAAACAGGGCAAGAACGAGCTGTATCTGAAAGACGATGCCGCGCTCGACGCCTACCTGGCCAACAGCGCGGTGGAAGGCGCACAACTGTTCCCGGCCGAGGGCGAGCCGCCAATCGAGGGGCCTGCGCTCGAACAGCTCCTGCTGGTCTATGCGCGTGCCCGCGAGGCGATCGCCCGCAGCGCACACCGGTTTGATTCGCGGGTGCTCGAGGCGTTGATCGATTTCCAGCCGCTGGATTCAGCGTCCATCGCCGCGCACGGTGATCCGACCGATGCCTTGGCCGCGTTGGCGACCCGGCTCAACCAGGGGGGGCTGGGGCGGCCGCGGTACACGCTGGAATGGCTGCCCGGCCAGGGCGAACGGCCGCCGGCGCTGCGCATCGTTCGCAGCCACATGGGCGAACAGCAAGTGCAACTGCTGCCGCAGCCCCTGTTCGAGCACGGCGAGCTCAAACCCGTGCGCGAGGCAGCCAGCCAGTTGCATGGGCTGGTGCGCGCAGGCGCGCGGATCGTGCGCGGCAATCGCGCCCAGCCGGTGAGCCGTTTCGATCAGGCCCAGGCCTGGCTGATGGATGAGGCCAAGAAGGGCCGACAGATCCAGCGCTTCAAGGGCTTGGGCGAGATGAACCCGGAGCAGCTGTGGGAAACCACGGTCAATCCGGAGACGCGCCGCCTGCTACAGGTGCGGATCGAGGACGCGGTGGCCGCCGATGCGCTGTTCAGCACGTTGATGGGTGATGTCGTCGAACCACGCCGGGAGTTCATCGAAGAAAATGCGCTTAAAGTGGCCAACCTGGATGTCTGATATCGGCCCAGGCATGACCTCAGGAATGCGATGGCGGGCGCTGCTGTTGGCGGCGGCGCTGGCCGGATGCGCCACCACCACCTCACCGACCGGTCGCACCCAGTACGTGGGGGCGGTATCGCAGGCGCAGTTGCAGGCGCTGGGCAGCCAGGCCTTTGCCGAACAGAAAGCCAGTCTGCGATTGGCGCCACCTGCGCAGCAGCAGTACGTGGCCTGCGTGACCAACGCGCTGGTGGCGCGGCTGCCCGCGTCGTGGCGGCAGTTGCCGTGGGAAACCGCGGTGTTCATCAATGACGAGCCCAACGCCTTTGCCTTGCCCGGCGGCAAGGTGGGGGTCTATACCGGCATCTTTCGCGTGGCGCATGACCAGGACGAGCTGGCCGCAGTGATTGCCCATGAGATCGGCCATGTGATCGCCCGCCACCATGAGGAGCGCATCACCCGCCAGCTGGGCGCGGCCGGTGTGGTGCAGCTTCTCGGCGCGCTGGCTGGCGACTACAGCCAACTGGCCACCGAAGGCGGGTCCCTGTTGGCGCAGACTGGGTTTCTGCTGCCCAATTCGCGGGCCCAGGAACGCGAAGCCGATGTGGTCGGACAACAGTTGATGGCGGAAGCCGGCTTCGACCCGCGCGCCGCCGTGACGCTGTGGCGCAACATGGCGGCACTGGGGGATGCACGGCCGCCGCGCTGGCTGTCCACCCATCCCGATCCCGTCTCACGCTTGCGCGAGTTGCAGGGGCGGGCCGATGGTCTGCTGCCCGTGATGGCGCAGGCACGTCAGGATGGGTTCATCCCGCGCTGTCGTTGAGGGCACCGCGTTTGCGCACCCAATCGTGTGATGCGTCTGCGCGTCGGGATCGCCTTGCTTGATGAGCGGAACTGATTGATTGGATTGGAAATTTCAAGGCGGCCGTCAGTTCTGCCATCATCATGATCGCCACCGTCAGCCCGCATCTCTCAGGCCGCACAGGCGGCAGTGTCATCATCATTGCGATGACGATGGCCGGCCTTGCCGGCAACCGCGTTGTGTGAGATACAGCGGGCCTTGCCAATCCCCGTCAGCGTCAGTCGTCTGGTTTCCACTTTCACCTGTTCGAGGTTGTGTCGTATGAACACCCTGCTCCGTCGCTCGCTCTCGCTTGCCCTGGTCACCGCCCTGGCTGGTGCACTGGCTGCTCCGACCGTGTCCGCACAGGACGGCTTGGCGCGCCGGATGGCCGACCGGCAGGCCAAGAAGACGCAGGAGCAGGCCGCTCAGTATCCCAATGCCACCCGGCACTCTCCGGAGGCGAGCGCCTCGCCCAAAGGCATCAAGCTGCTGAAGGAGATGCAGGGGCTGTACGAAAAGGAAGACTGGGCGGGCGTGATTGCCAAGGCCGAAGAGGTGGCCGCGCTGCCTGCGGCCAATGCCTATGACAAGTCGTTTGCCTATTCCATGGCTGGCAACGCCGCGGCCAACCTCGATGACCAGAACAAAGCCATCGAGTACTTCTCCAAGGCCATTGCCGCCGACGGGCTGGACAACAACAGTCACTACGCGGTGATGTACAACCTGGTGGTCATGCAGTACCAGCAGGAGAAGTATCCGGAAGCGCTGGCGACGCTGGAGCGTTTTCTCAGCGAGACCAAGACAGACAAGCCAGAACACCTGAGCCTGAAAGCCAGCCTCCTGTCCAGCATGGAGCGCAACGAAGAAGCGGCTGCACTCTGGCAACAGCTGGCGGAGCAAAAACCCGACGACAAGCGCCTGCTGTTGAATGCCGCCGCCGCGTTGCAGGCGGCGGACAAGTTCGATGAAGCCGTCAAGATTCTGGAGAAGGCCTATCAGCGCGGGCTGTTGACGGAATCCCGTGAGCTGCGCGCGCTCTACTCCGGCTACATGAACGCCGGCAAGTGGGCTGAGGCGCAGAAGGTGATCGAAGACGGTGTCGCCAAAGGCATCCTGCAACCCGGGCCGGATCTGGCGCGCGATTACCAGGTGCTGGCGCAGAACGCTTACTTCAATGACGATCTGCCGCTGGCGATCGAGCTGTATCGTCGCGCCGCGCCCATGGCGGCTGATGGCGAGGCCTACCTCAACCTGGCCAAGGTGCTTGACGTGGCCGGCAAAAAGGCTGAGGCCAAGGACGCCGCCAAGCAGGCACTGGAGCGTGGCGTAAAGAAGCCCGAGGACGCCAAGCGCATTCTTTCGCGTTGAGACGTAGGCCGCAGTTTTTCACATACGCCAGCGTCGGGGCTTGGTAGAAGTGCCCTGGCTTGGTATAGACTAGGGGATTCCTGCGGTCGCAAGACCATGTAGTCACCGCTCCGGCATCCGGCCGGAGCTCCCCCACAACAGAGCCGTGCGCATGACGGAACATCTCGCCTACATCGAGAAGAAGGACGACCGCGACAGCGGCTTGAGCTGGCCGCGTATTGCCGGTATCAGCGTTGCCCTTGCCCTGCATGCCGCGGCCCTGCTGCTGCTGCTGGCACCGATTGCACCGCCGGCACCGGACATGCCGAAGGAAGACGTGGTCAGTGTCACCTTCATCGAACCGCCGCCGCCGCCCCCGCCGCCGCCCCCGCCGCCGCCGGAACCGCCCAAGCAGCTCACGCCGCCCAAGACCCTGGCGCCGCCGCGGCCATCACCGGTGCCGCCGCCGCCGGAGGAGCCGCCGGTGGTGCTGAGCGAGTCCCGTCCGGTTGACGTGGCCGCACCGCCGCCGTCGCCGCCGTCGCCGCCCCCGGCCGTGCCGGATATCGGCGGCAGCGTGGATCCTTCTTCGCGCGCCATGAACCCGCCGCGCTATCCGCCGGAAGAGCAGCGCCGCGGTATCCAGGGCACCGTCATCCTGATCATCAGCATCGATGCCAGTGGCAACGTGCTCGATGTGGAGGTCGAGAAATCCAGCGGCAACCGCAATCTGGATCGCTCGGCCATGCAGGCGGCACGCAAGTGGCGCTTCAATCCGGAGATCCGGAACGGGCAGAAGGTTGCCAGCCGCGTTCGCGTCCCGGTGGAGTTCAAGCTCTAAGCCGTTCTGATCCGTTTTTTCCTGCTGTACCGTTCCAACCGATCCATCCCTTCCGTTCCACCCTCATCCACGACACAAAAGGTTAAGCGTATGTTGCAAGAAACTGCTGCCGCCGCACCTGCCGCCGCCGGAGGCAACAACGCCGCCGCGTTGCAGCAGATGGGCTTTGACCATCTGATCCAGAACTTCGACGCGGTTGGCTGGGCCGTCTTCCTGACGCTGTCCATCATGTCGGTGATGTCCTGGTACTGGATCATCATCAACGTCATCAAGAATATGCGTCTGCGTTCGCGCGCCGACCGTGTCGTGGATACCTTCTGGGAAACGCCGAACGCCCAGGATGCGATCCGTTTCATGGAAGAGCAGCCCAAGTGGGAGCCCTTCTCCAAGATCGCGCTGGATGCCGCCCAGGCAGCGGCGCACCACTCCCGCCACGAGGGGTCTCGCCTGGCTGAATCGCTGAGCCGTTCCGAGTTCGTCGATCGCGCGCTGCGTCAGGCCGTGACCCGCGAGTCCCTGCGTCTGGAAGACGGTCTGACCGTGCTGGCCACGGTGGGTTCTTCGGCCCCGTTCGTCGGTCTGCTGGGAACCGTGTGGGGCATCTACCACGCCCTGATCAAGATCGGTTCTTCCGGTGATGCCTCGATCTCGGCCGTGGCCGGCCCGGTGGGTGAGGCGCTGATCATGACCGCGATCGGTTTGTTCACCGCGATCCCGGCGCTGCTGGCCTACAACGCGTTCGTGCGCTCCAACCGGGTGACCAACAACCAGTTCGACACCTTTGCCCACGATCTGCATGACTTCTTCGCCACCGGTGCGCGCGTTGGCGAAGGCGGCAAGAACTGATCGTCCTCAATCGACCGAGACCTGACGGAGGCCACGACCATGGGTGCGAGTGTAGGCAATAAGGAAGACGGCGCGCCGATGGCGGAAATCAACGTCACGCCCTTGGTGGACGTGATGCTGGTCATGCTGATCATCTTCATGATCACCACGCCACTGATGAACCACAAGGTGAAGGTGGCGCTGCCGGAAGCCAAGGTCGAGAAGAAAAAAGAGGAAAAACAGCAGGTGCCTCCGATCACCATCACGGTGACCGAAAACGGCGAGCTGTTCCTCAATGACGAACCCAGCAGCAAGAGTGCGATTGAAAGCCGGCTGTCGGTGGAGGCGCAGAAAACACCGCAGCCACCGGTTCAGATCCGTGCCGACAAGACCACCCAGTATCACCTGATCAGCGAGGTGGTGAAGATCGCCCAGCAGCAGGGCATCGCCAAGGTCGGCTTCGTCACCACGCCGCCGAAGAAAGGGCAATAAAGGAGTCGATGCAACATGGCCTTTTCGACCAATAAATCCAGCGGCCCGATGGCGGACATCAACGTCACTCCGCTGGTGGACGTGATGCTGGTGCTGCTGATCATCTTCATGGTGACCATGCCGATCCAGTCGGTGCCGGTGGATGTGGATCTGCCGCAAAAGACCGACAAGCCGCCGGAAAATCCGAAGGAACCGCCGGAGCCGATCCGACTGCGGATCGACGCCTCCGGTCAGGTGTTCTGGAATGATTCGCCGGTTGCCGTGGGCGATTTGCAGAAGCGGATGATGGAAGAAGTCGCCCGCGATCCGACCAACCAGCCGGAACTGCAGATCGATACCAACGATCAGGCCGAATACGGCGTGCTGGCCAAGGTACTGGCAGCCGCCAAGAACGCCGAGATGGTCAAGATCGGGTTCGTCCAGAACTAAGCAATTCTCCGCTCCGCTTTGCGGAGCCGTCGTGGATGACGCACAACGCCGCCTGTCACGGGCGGCGTTCTTTCTGGGGCATGCGGTCGTAAAGATCAGGTGGCGGTTGCGTGCGCAAGCGCCCGGTAGGCGCGGACGGTGGCGTCCAGTCCGGCGTACAGCGCGTCGCCGATCAGGGCGTGGCCGATCGAGACTTCCAGCACGTTCGGCACCGTAGCCAGAAAGGCCGGCAGATTGGCCTGATTGAGATCGTGGCCGGCATTCACCCCGAGCCCGGCGGCTTGCGCGTAACGCGCCGTCGCGGCAGCGGCCGCCAGCGCTGGCTGCGGTGTGCCGGCGGCAAACGCCTCGGCGTAGGGGCCGGTGTAGAGCTCGACCCGGTCGGCGCCGCAGTGGGCGGCCAACGCCACATTGGGGTCGCCGACATCGACGAACACGCTGACCCGGCAGCCCAGTGCCTTGAAGGCTGCAATCAGCGGCCGCAGGGCGTCGCTGCTGTGGGTGAAATCAAAGCCATGATCGGAGGTGAGCTGGCCATCGGCATCCGGCACCAGGGTCACCTGGGCAGGCCGCACCGCCTCGCACAGCGCCAACAGGCCCGGATAGCCGGGCCTGGGCGGTGCAAACGGGTTGCCCTCGATATTGAACTCGACGCCGCGTTCCCGGCACAGCGCGCCCAACGCATACACGTCGTCGGCGCGGATATGGCGCGCGTCCGGACGCGGATGCACGGTCAGCCCGTCGGCACCGGCATCGAGGCAGACCTGGGCGGCACGCAGCACATCCGGCTCCCGGCCGCCGCGTGAGTTGCGCAGAACCGCGACTTTGTTGAGGTTGACGCTCAGTGCCGTCATGGGGTGTGGTCGCCTGCACTTGTGTCTTGTTGCTGGCGCGCCTGTGCCTGCTCGCGCAGGCGGCGGAGTTCGGCAGGATCGACCATCAGGGTGGGATCACGGCCAGTGCCGGCCACCCGTGCCTGGTACAGGCCGACCACCCACAGCACGAACA
Organism: Thermomonas hydrothermalis; assembly: GCF_900129205.1. Taxonomy (GTDB): domain Bacteria; phylum Pseudomonadota; class Gammaproteobacteria; order Xanthomonadales; family Xanthomonadaceae; genus Thermomonas; species Thermomonas hydrothermalis. The sequence goes on from NZ_FQUK01000006.1 coordinate 16,882, forward strand.
ACACCAACGCCGCCACGAGGCAGCCCACCAGGACGGGCATCGAGGTGGTGAGCAAGGCCAGCGCCATGGCGGCAAATGCCAGCAGCAGAAACAGCCAATGCATGGTGGAACTCACGCGATGGAAGATGCCTCAGTGTACGCCGCGTGGCGGATCAAAGCAGTGGCGAAAGCAGGCGCGCCAGGGCCTCCGGGAGACGGGCGGTCAGCAATGGCTGCGGGCGGTCGCTGCGAACCCGGGGGGCATGCGTGAAATCCTGTTCGAACTGTTGTTTCAGGGCCTGCGCCAGGGCCGGATCCTCGACCAGCAGCGAGGCCTCGAAGTTGAGGCGGAAACTGCGATGGTCGAAGTTGGCGCTGCCGATTATCGCAAGCCGGTCATCGACCAGCAGTGCCTTGCTGTGCAGCATGCGCGGCCCGTATTCGTAGACTTTGACCCCTGCCGCAAGCAGATCGTCGAAATACGAGCGCACACACCAGGTGACCCACCGGCTGTCGCTCACTTTGGGCACCAGCAGGCGCACGTCCAGGCCGCCCAGGGCGGCCGAGGTCAGCGCCATCATCGCCGCCTCTCCCGGCACGAAATATGGGGTGGACAGCCAGACTCGATGCTGGGCCTCGTGAATGGCCGCGACATACAGGCGGTGGATCGGTTCCCAGCGTGAATCCGGGCCGGAGCTCAGCAACTGCGTGCGGATGTCGCCGGGTTGCGGCGCCGGCATGGCCCGTGCGACATCGGCAATGAAACGGTTGTCCTGACAGGCATAGGCCCAGTCTTCGACGAACACTTCCTGCAGCCAGTGCACGATGTCGCCCTCGACCTGCAGGTGCAGGTCACGGTAGGCATCGGCACGCAGCCGGTCGTCCTCTTCATCGGTGATATTGATGCCACCGATGAAGCCGATGCGGCCGTCGATCACCACCAGCTTGCGGTGGGTGCGCAGGTTCATCCATGGCCGTTTCCAGGGCAGCCAGGGGCGAACCGGATGGAACCAGGCCAGCTCTCCGCCGGCGTCGAGCAGGGGTGCAAAGAAGCGCCGCCTGATTTTGCTGGAGCCGACGGCATCCAGTAGCAGGCGCACCTTCACGCCCGCGCGTGCACGTTCGACCAGGGCATCACGCAGCACGCGGCCGGTGTGATCCGGCTGGTAGATGTAGTACTCGAGGTGGACGTGATCGCGGGCCTCGGCAATGGCGGCAAGCAGGGCCGGGAACTTTTCCCGACCATCGACCAGCAAGCGCACCGAGCGCGCCGTGCAGGGCGGCATCCCGGTCGTGGCATGGGCCAGGGTGCGCAGCTCCTGGGTGCCGGGAGCCAGCGTGGGGTTCGGTGTCAGTGATGCCCTGTGCCGGATCCGGCGCCGATGTTGACGCTCAATCCTGTGCGGGCCGAAGAAGTAATAAATGACAAAGCCCAGATACGGCAGCGCAGCCAGACTCAGCAGCCAGCTCAGGGTGGCCACCGGCTCGCGCTTCTGCAGCAGGATCCAGCTGCCCAGTCCCAGCAGATACAGCACCCAGGCGGCGGCGAGCCAGGCGCGGATGTGCGGGATGGCCCACAGGGCATCCAACGTGGTGGGCAGGGAGAGACTCATGCGACGATCACCGTGACGCCGGCAAAGGTCACCTTAGCGCAGGGTGATTGTCGGCGGGGACAAACGGCACGCATATGTTGCCCGGCGTCAGTGCAGTCGCGGCAGTAACGGCCCGCCCAGCCACAGCCAGCGCGCCATCCAGGCGCAGACCAGCCCGATCAGCACGGTCAATGGCAGGCCGACGCGTAGAAAATCGCCAAATCGGTACTGGCCGGGGCGCAGAATCAGCAGATTGCCGTGATGGCCGATCGGCGTCAGGAAGGCGACCACGGCACCCATCGCCGTGCAGACCACGAAGGGCGTGGGTGGCAGTTTGAGCATCTGGGCCAGGGCAATGGCGACCGGGCCGAGCAGGGCCACGGTGGCGGCGTCTGACATCGGTTGGGTCAACAGCGCGGCGGCGGTGAACATGACCAGCAGGATCGCCAGCGGCGGCCAGTGCGCGACCATGTGCGACAACCCCTGCGCCAGCAAGTCGGCGGTGCCGGTCTGTTCCATGGCGATGCCCAGCGGGATGACGCCGGCAATCATCACGAAAATGCGCACGTCGATTTCGCGGTAGGCCTGATCGATGTCGATACAGCGGGTGGCGACCATGGTCACCGCACCCAGCAGGAACGCCAGCGGAGCGGGCAGCCACTCACTGGCGGCGATCAGGATGGTGCCGGCCAGGATCGCCAGTGCCAGCGGCGCACGCAGCCTTCGCTTGGCTTCACCGGCGAACGGCGCCAGCAGCAGGAACCCGTGATGGGTGGCCAGCTCCGCCAGCCGCGAGGGGCGCCCCCACAGCACCAGCAGATCGCCTTCGCGCAGACGGGCATCGGCCAAGCGTTCCACTGCCCGGCCACGATGTCGCCACAACCCGACCACCACGGCATGGAACTGGTTGGAAAAATCCAGCTCGCGGATGCTGCGACCGATGAACTCGGACCCCGGCGCCACCACGGTCTGGACCAGCTGCGGCTCGCCCTCACCGCTGAGCGAACGGCCATAGCGAGTGATCGCGCACAGATCCAGGCCGGGATCGTCGTGCAGCGACATCAACTCATCGGCCCCGGCTTCGATCAGCAGGATGTCGCCGCCCAACAGCGGGCTGCCGGCGGTCAGGTCGGTTCGTGCAACACCATCGCGCAGCCAGCCCAGCACCTGCACCGAGGGGCCGATCGCTTTTTGCATCTCGGCCAGGGTGCGGGTGCACCACTGCCCGCCCGGCACCACCAGCAGTTCGGTGCGGAAACGGCCCAGGCGCAGAAAGTCATCCTCGCCCCCCTCGCCGCTGCGCTTAGGTAACAGCCAGCGCGCGGCCAGCATGTACAACGTGCCCACCACCACCAACGCCACGCCAATCGGGGTGATCGAGAAAATCCCCAGCCCCTCGCTACCGGCGCGTTTGAGCTGGTCATTGGCCAGCAGGAAAGCGGGTGCGCTGACCAGCGTCAGCGTGGTGCCCAGCGAGGCCGCCAGCGACATCGGCATCAGCAGGCGTGAAGCAGGCAGATGCCGGTCGCGGGCGTGCCGCAGCAGCAGCGGCAGCATCATTGCGGTCACCATCACGTGATGGGTGAACGATGCCAGCAGTGCCACGATCGGCATCACCACGGCAATCGTGCGCCATTCCGAGCGGCCACTGGCACGGCCGATCCAGGCGCCGATGTGCTCGGTGATGCCGGTGGAGGCCAGCGCCCCGGAGATCACGAACACCGCCGCCACGATGATCGCCGGTTCACTGGCAAACCCCGACAGGGCCTGTTTCGGATCGAGGGTGCGGGTCAACACCAGCGCCAGCAGGATCAGCATGGCGGTGACGTCGATCCTGACCTTTTCGGTGATGAACAGGTACAGGCCGCCGGCAAGGATCAGGCCGAAGGCAAGCTGGGGCCACAACGCATGAAGGGTGTGCATGGCCCCATTCTGCCGAATTTCGTGAACAAAACCGCAACCGGGCCAACGTGCGGACGGCCCGGTTTGTGGAATGGCAGAGGATCTGGATCAGCCGTGCGCTGCGTCGTGACGCAGGTGGTAGTCCACGGCAATGTCCACTTCCGCTTTCGAGCCCAGGAACACCGGCACACGCTGGTGCAGGCTGGTCGGCACCACCTCCAGCATGCGCTGGCGACCGGTGCTGGCGGCACCGCCTGCTTGCTCGACCAGCAGGCTCATCGGGTTGGCCTCGTACATCAGTCGCAGCTTGCCGCCCTTGGCCGCGCACTTGCTGTCCAGGGGATAGCTGAAGATGCCGCCGCGAGTGAGGATGCGATGCACGTCGGCCACCATCGACGCCACCCAGCGCATGTTGAAATCCTTGCCGCGCGGCCCGTCCTTGCCGGCCAGCAGGTCGGCAATGTAGGCCTGCATCGGCGGTTCCCAGAAGCGCTGATTGGACATGTTGACCGCGAATTCCCGGGTTTCCTCCGGAATGCGCATGCCGCGGGTGGTCAGCATGAAGCTGCCGACTTCGCGATCCAGGGTGAAGGCGTGGGTGCCGTGGCCGACGGTCAGCACCAGCATGGTGCTGGGCCCATAGATGCAGTAGCCGGCCGCCACCTGCGCCGTGCCGGGCTGGAGGAAATCCTCATCGCGTGGCTCGCTCACCCCGTCCGGACAGCGCAGCACCGAAAAGATGGTGCCCACCGAGACGTTCACATCGATGTTGGAGCTGCCGTCGAGCGGATCGAACAGCAGCAGGTAGCGGCCGCGCGGAAATGGCTCGGGGATCGGCAGCGACGTGGTCATTTCCTCCGACGCCAGCCCGGCCAGATGGCCGCCCCAGGCATTGGCTTCCAGCAGGATCTCATTGCTCAGCACGTCCAGCTTTTTTTGTGCCTCACCCTGCACGTTGATGCTGGCCTGCCCGGCCTCGCCGGCATCGCCCAGCACCCCGCCCAGTGCGCCTTTGCCCACGGCGATCGAGATGCGCTTGCAGGCGCGCGCCACCACTTCCACCAGCAGGCGCAGCTCCGGATTGATGTGGCCGTGACGTTCTTCTTCGATCAGGTAACGGGTCAGTGAGATGGGCTGGGACATGGCAGCAAGGCGAGCGGAATGGGACAGGGCGCCATTTTCGCCGATGCCGGCGTGGCGTGTGACCCGGATCGGAATGCACGCGCCCTTCCTGGGCTGCCCTTGCGTGGCCGGGATGGGCCGGAGATCAAATATCGCCGTCGGCGGCCCAGCCCTCACCCGTACCGCGCTTGAGCACCACGTCGCCCGGGAGCACCGCGCCTGCGGGATATGCCGGCTGCCCGGCCAGGCGCGCATAGATCGGGGTGAAGTCGGGCCGCGTTGCGTCCATCAACTGCTCGAAGCTGTCGATGACGAAATACGTCTTCTGGTAGGTGTCGATGCGATAGCGCGTGCGCATCACCCGCTCCAGGTCGAAGCCGATCCGGTTGGGCGCGGCACTCTCCAGGCAGTAGATCGACTCGCCCTTGGAGCTGAGGATCCCGGCGCCATAGATGCGCAGACCGCCGGCCTCACGGATCAGCCCGAACTCCACCGTGTACCAGTACAACCGCGCCAGCTGCATCAACGCCTCCGGGCCGATGCGGTGCGCCTTCACCCCGCCCTGGCCGTAGGCCTGCAAGTAATCGGCGAACTGCGGTTCCATCAGCAGCGGCACGTGGCCGAACAGGTCGTGGAAGAGATCCGGTTCCTCGATGTAGTCGATCTGGTCGGGGCGACGGATCCACCAGGTCACCGGGAAGCGGCGATGTGCGAGATGAGTAAAGAAATCCAGCTCCGGCAGCAGCCCTTCCACTCCGACGATCTGCCAGCCGGTGGCCGCGCCCAGCGCCTGGTTGAGGTCGCTGAACTTGGGGATGCGGTCGGGCGTCATCCCCATCGCATCCTGGGCATGCAGGAACACCTCGCAGGCGCGGCCCGGCAGGATGTCCCGCTGCCGTGCATACAGCTGTTGCCACACGGCGTGGTCAGTCTGCGTGTAGTCATCCCAAGGCTGCTCGACGGTGCCGGTGGCATAGACCGGCAGCTTGCCGCGGTCGGTCTGGATGTTTTCGATACGGCGCGGGGCGGCGGTGGACATGGCGGTCACCCGTGATTGGTTTCTTTAAGGTCAGGGTAAGCGCCATGACGCGCAATATGCGTGCTTTATTGCGAGTATTTCGAATTTTTGTGCAATATCATTGCGCCATCACAGGATTTTTGAGCGATCAATGAGCGCATCGCTGGATCGTACCGATCTCGCCCTGCTGGCCGAGCTACAGCGTGCCTGCCGGCAGACCAATGCCGAGCTGGCCGAGCGTGTGCATCTGTCGCCCTCGGCCTGTTTGCGCCGGGTGCAGCGGTTGGAACGCGAAGGCGTGATCACCGGCTACCACGCCGAGCTCGATCCGGAGCGGCTGGGGCTGGGGCTGCAAGCATTCGTGCGGGTGCAGCTCAAAAGCCACGATGCCGAGCACATCGCCCGCTTTGCTGAACTGGTGAACGGCTGGCCGGAGATCGTCGCCTGCCATGCCCTGACCGGCGACATGGACTATCTGTTGCAGGCCCTGGTGCGTGACCTGGAGCACTTCTCACGCTTCCTGCTGGATCGCCTGCTGGCCCAGGCCGGCGTGGCCGACGTCAATACCAGCTTCGTGCTGCGCACGGTCAAGCCGGGCCGCGGTGTGCCCTTGCCTGCCGGGATGAGTGGCGGGCAAGGGGCGTAAATCAGCGGACGGTTCCGCGGGCGCTCAGCGCATGGCCTTGCCAGGCGGTGTGGAGGCCTGTACCGCACGCTGCGCCTGCGCCCGCCGTTGCGCCTGCAAGGCGTCCAGCTTGGCGCGGATCAGCGGTAGTGCCGCCTGCGCGGCCCGTTCGCCTTCCAGGATGGCGCGGTTTTTCTGGTCGAAATCGGCCGCACCGATGTCATTGACCCGCGGCCGGATCACCACGTCGGCTCGCGCCAGTTCGGCGGCGCCCAGCTTCTGCCCCATGATGACGATGCTGCGGTTGACCGTGCCCAGCAGGCTGGAGGGGTCGGCCTTCCCGTCGGCCTTGGCGGAGATGTCCACCGCGATCACGAAATCAGCCCCCAGTTCGCGCGCGGCATCGACCGGCACCGGACTGACCACGCCACCATCCACGTAGTGGTAGCCACCAATGGTCACCGCCTCGAACACGCCCGGAATGGCGCAAGAAGCGCGTACCGCCTGGCCGACGTTGCCACGCACGAACACCGTGCGCTGGCCGTCCTCCAGCCGGGTCGCGACGGCGGCAAAGGGTTTTTTCAGCTTTTCGAAGGGGCGGTTGCCCAGCAACTGGTTGACGTACTCCTGCAGTTTCTGCCCTTTGACCAGCCCGCCGGAAAACAGGCTGACATCGCGGATGCGGGACTCATCCAGTTCGAAGGCGTTTTGCTGCAGGGCATAGGCATCCATGCCGCCGGCATACAGCGCGCCCACCACGCTGCCGGCGCTGGTCCCGGCCACCACCACCGGCTGGATGCCGTTGGCCTCCAGCATCTTGATCACGCCGATGTGGGCAAAGCCCTTGGCGGCCCCACCTCCCAACGCCAGCCCCACCTTGATGGGTTTGATCTCGACCTTGGCTGGCGGCGGAGCAGGCGCTGGCGCGGGGGCGCTGGCACAGGCCGCCAGCAGAACAGCGGAGCAGACAAGGGCGACGATGCGGCGCATGGCAGGTATGAGCGATGGGGGCAGGAAAAGACGTCAAAGCTTACGGCGCGCAACCGCAACCGTGGCGGAATCGTGCGCTAGCATCCGTGCATGACCCGCCAACCACATCCTGTCGCCGTCCCGCCCACCCGCATCGAACGCTGGCTGCTGGCTGGTGGCGTGGTGCTAGCCCTCGCGGTGTCGTTCGTCATCGCCACCGATCGGCTGACCTGGGTGTTGGAAACGGTATGGGCGATGGTTGGCCTGGCGCTGATTGTGTGGCGCTGGCCGCACTTCCCGCTGACCCGGTTGCTGTGCTGGCTGTTGGCGCTGCATGCGCTGGTGCTGATCCATGGCGGCGCCTACACCTATGCGAAAACGCCGCTCGGGTTCTGGCTGCAGGATCTGCTGGACACCACCCGCAACCCCTGGGACCGCGTGGGCCACTGGATGCAGGGCTTCGTCCCCGCCATCCTGGCCCGCGAGCTGCTGCTGCGGCTGACGCCGCTACGTCGCGGCGGCTGGCTGGTGTACCTGGTGCTGGCGGCGTGCCTCAGCTTTTCGGCGTTCTTCGAACTGATCGAATGGTGGTCGGCATTGATCTATGGTGCTGACGCCGATGCGTTCCTCGCCACCCAGGGCGACCCGTGGGACACCCAGTGGGACATGTTCCTGTGCCTGTGCGGTGCAGCCACGTCCTTGCTGCTGTTGTCGCGCTGGCATGACCGCCAGCTGGGGGCAGTGGTGCTGGCGGGCAAATAGCACCTGCTCGGCTTTGAAAATACGACTGCCGCCTTGCGGCGGCAGTCGTGGCGTCACTGCTGGCGGGGTGCTTAGAAACGCGCTTCCAGGCCCAGTGACAGGGTATTGGTGCTGATGCACACGGAAAACACCGACGCGGATTTCAGGAAATTCCTACCTGTTGGCGTCCAACCAGAGGCCTTTCGCCGTGCCGCCGGGATCATGATCGGGCCAGCACCTTACCGCGTTCCTCTTTTGACACAGTACCCCGCCATCGGCATATGTCAGTGCCCGGCGTCGGGCTTGGTTGCCGGCCGCAGTAGGCTGAGTGCGATGGTGGTGCCGATGATGACTGCCACCACGCCCAGTGAGAGCAGGATCGGGATCTTGTAGAGGCCGATCAGCAGCATCTTGGCACCGATGAAGGCCAGCACCAGCGCAAGGCCATAGGGCAGCAGGTGAAAGCGGTCGGCCATGCCCTGCAGCAGGAAGAACATCGCGCGCAGGCCCAGCACGGCGAACACGTTGGAGGTCAGCACGATGAACGGGTCGGTGGTGATGGCAAAGATCGCCGGGATCGAGTCCACCGCGAAGATCACGTCGGTGATGCCGATCATCGCGATCACGATGAACAGCGGGGTGAACTTGCGGCGGCGGCCCTGACCGATCCACAGCGCGCTGCCCACGTAGCGGCGCACGAACGGCACGTGCGCGGTCAGCCAACGCAGCACCGGGTTGCGGTCGAGGTCGGGTTCCTCGCCCGCGGCACGCCACATCTTGATGCCGGTCAGCAGCAGGAAGGCGCCGAACAGATACAGCACCCAGTGGAACTTCGACAGCAGCAGCGCGCCGGCGAAAATCAGGATCGCGCGCAGCACGATGGCGCCGATGATGCCGATCACCAGCGCGCGCTGGCGCTGCATCTCTGGCACCGCGAAGTAGCTGAAAATCATCAGGAACACGAAGATGTTGTCGACCGCCAGCGCTTTTTCGACCAGGTAGCCGGTCAAAAACTCCATGCCGATGCGCCCGCCTTCTGCGGCACCGAAGCGTTGTCCGGTCTGCCACCACAGCCAGGCATTGAAGGCCAGCGCCAGCGCGACCCAGCCTACGCTCCACCAGGCGGCTTCCTTGAACGTGACCTTGTGCGGCCCGCCATGGCGCATCAGCACCAGGTCAGCCACCAGTGCGGCCAGCACGACCAGGCCGAATACCAGCCAGAGAAAAGGGGTTCCAATCGTCTCCATGCAACGCTCCACGGGTTTGACCGGCGGAGGCGTCCATGCAGGGAGGCATGGAAAGGGAGCGCGCTTCGCCGGTTGGCGAAGGTCTCACTCGCAGGCGGTCTGGCCTGCCCCGGGGCCGGGATCGTGGAAGATCCGTCATGACGACCATCGGGCGCGGAGTTACTCCCCTTCATCGGCGACAATAGCAGATTCTTAGATCTGTCTGTGAATGCCGTCATGGCCGACCCCCTGCCTGTGATCCGTCTGAAAAACGCCTGGAACTCCACTCACCCATGGATCTTCCAGCGCCTGGTCGAGAAGCCCGCGCAGCGGCCCAAGCCCGGCAGTGTGGTCGATGTGGTCGGTGTGGACGGCGCGTTCATCGGCCGCGGTTTTTACAATGGCCATTCCCGGATCGCCGTGCGCATCCTCGAGCGCGACCCAGAGGTGCCGGTGGATGCTGGCTGGTTCGTGCGCAAGATCGGCGAGGCGGTGCGGCTACGCCGCGAGATCCTCAAGCTGGATGAAATCACTAACGCCTGGCGCGTGGTGCACAGCGAGGGCGATGGCATCAGCGGGTTGGTGGTGGATCGCTACGATGACCTGATCGTGGTCGAGTTTTTCAGCGCTGGCGCCTGGCGGCATCGCAGCCTCATCTTCGATGCGCTGCGCACGCATTTCCCCGGCTGCCGTTTCCACAGCTTCGCCGACGAGCATGTGCAGAAGCAGGAGAGCTTCGACTACAAGGAGACCCAGGGCACTGCCCCGGCCATCGTCAGCGAATACGGGGTGAAGTTCCGCGCCGACCCGGCCGGTGCCCACAAGACCGGCTTCTTTGCCGACCAGCGCGAGAACCGCCATTGGGTGGCACAACAGTGTCAGGGCCTGCGCGTGCTCGATCTGTGCTGCAACACCGGCGGCTTTGCCGTGCATGCCGCAGTGCGCGGTGCGCACGAGGTGGTGGGGATCGATATCGACCCGGCGGTGATCGAGATCGCAAAGCAGAATGCGCATCTCAATCAGGTCAGGCCACGCTTCGTGCAGGCCGATATTTTCCCGTGGCTGCGCGATGCCGCCGCCAATGGTGAGCGGTTTGACGTGGTCATCCTCGACCCGGCCAAGATGACCCGCGATCGCGAGCAGGTCATCCCTGCGCTGAAGAAATACCTCGACATGAACAAGCTGGCGCTGGGCGTGGTGAAGCCCGGCGGGCTGTTTGCCACCTTCAGTTGTACCGGTCTGGTCAGCGAGGAGCAGTTCCTCGACATGCTGCGCCGTGCCGCCTTCTACGCCGGCCGTACCGTGCAGGTGTTGAAAGTGGCCGGTGCCGGCCCTGACCATCCCTGGCAGGTGCAGGTGCCGGAAAGCCGCTATCTGAAGGCGGTATTCTGTCGGCTGCTGGATTGAGCCCACAGGACAATGGCGATGGATGGTTCCAGGATTCCCCACCCTCACCCCGAGCACCATCGCAGCCATCATGGCGGCTGGCTGCGCGCCGCCGTGCTGGGTGCCAATGACGGGCTGATCTCCACCAGCAGTCTGGTGCTGGGCATAGTCACGGCCCAGGCCACGCCGCAGACCATTCTGCTGACCGGGTTGGCCGGGCTGGCCGCGGGTGCGCTGTCGATGGCGGCGGGCGAGTATGTCTCGGTGAGCTCACAGGCCGATATCGAGGAAGCCGACATCCGCATTGAACGCGAGGCGCTGGAAAAACACCCGGAGGCGGAGCTGGAGGAGCTGACCCAGATCTACATCGCGCGCGGTCTGGAGCCAGCACTGGCGCGGCAGGTGGCCGAACAGCTCAGCGCCCATGATCCGTTGAGTGCGCATCTGCGCGACGAAGTCGGCATCCATGAGCTGCAACGGGCCCGTCCGGTGCAGGCCGGGCTGGCGTCGGCGGCCTCGTTCACGGTTGGCGCCCTGCCGCCGGTGTTATTGGCCTGGCTTTGGCCAGGCGCCGGGTTGGCAGCGGCGGTGGTGATCAGCACGCTGCTGCTGCTGGCGCTGCTGGGCTATGTGGCCGAACGGATTGCCGGCGGCAGCGGTGGCAAAGGCGCGCTGCGGGTGCTGGTATGGGGCAGCGTGGCGCTGGCGGTGACGGCCGGCATCGGCCGCCTGTTTGGCATTGAGGCGGTCTGACGCCGCACGACCGGCGTATCCGCACGGGCGATCCACCCTTTCCTGAAAACAGGACACCGCTACACTGGCGGCATGGATGCCCACTCGTTGTTGTTGATGGCGCTGGCCGCCGCCCTGCTGGCCGATGGATTGCTGCTCTGGCTGTTATTGCGTCGCCCCGAGGCACGCATCGAGGCGTCGTTGCGCCAGCTGTTGCAGGAGAATCGGGAGCAGCTGCGCAGCCAGCTCGACAGCCTTGCTTTGCAGCAGGGTCAGCGGATCGACAACGTCGGCTTGCAGATGCAGACGGCGGCGGCGCGCACCGAGGATCGGCTGGACGAATTGCGCCGCACCTTAAGCGAGGATGCAAGGCAGGCAAGGCTTGAGCTTGCGACGCAACAGGCCCAGCATGCCGAGGCGCTCAGCGCCGGCCTGCGCGAGCTGACCGCCCGCAACGAGGCACGCTTGGGCGAGCTGCGTGCCACACTCGAGCAGCAGCTCACCGCCCTGCGGGAAGACAACGCGCGCAAGCTCGAGCAGATGCGTGCGACAGTGGACGAAAAGCTGCACGCCACGCTGGAGACGCGGCTCACCGAAAGCTTCGCCAACGTCAGCCAGATGCTGGCCAAGGTGCACCAGGGGCTGGGCGACATGAGCAAGCTGGCGGCCGATGTCGGCGGCTTGCAGCGCGTGCTGACCAATGTGAAGTCGCGTGGGGTGTTTGGCGAAGTGCAACTGGCGGCACTGCTGGAGCAGGTGTTTGCGCCCGACCAGTACGCCGCCAACGTGGTCACCGTGCCGGGCAGTCACGAGCGGGTCGAGTTTGCGGTGCGCTTTCCCGGGGCGGACGGCAGCCAGCCGGTGTGGTTGCCGATCGACGCCAAGTTCCCGCGCGAGGACTACGAGCGGCTGCTGGACGCGCAGGAACGCGCCGATGTCGAGGCTGCACGTGCCGCAGGTGATGCGCTGGAGCGTCGGGTGCGCGAGGAAGCCAAGCGGATCCGCAGCAAATACGTCTGCCCGCCGCACACCACCGAGTTCGCGGTGCTGTTTTTGCCCACCGAAGGGCTGTATGCCGAGGTGCTGCGCCGGCCCGGGCTGTTTGAGGCCCTGCAGCGCGAGCATCGCATCACTCTGGCCGGCCCGACCACCCTGCTGGCATTGCTCACCAGCTTGCAGATCGGGTTTCGTACCGTGGCCATTGAGAAGCGCTCGGCCGAAGTCTGGCGCATCCTGGAAAAGGCCAAGACCGAGTTCCGCAAGTTCGGCGAGGTGCTGGAAAAGGTCAAGGAAAAGCTCGACCAGGCCAGCAAGCAGATCGAGCAGACCGGCGTGCGCACCCGCGCCATCGAACGCAGCCTGCGCGAAGTAGACGTGGACGACAGTGGTTCCAGCGCCGGCCCGCACGTGCTGACCGGGCCGGACGATCGTGCCTGACCACGCTCAAGGCTGTGTGGGCGATGGCTCCAGCAGATAGGGCGGCAGTGCCTGGCTGCCCTCGTCGCGATCCTTGCGGTCGCTGTCGATCAGGTACTGGCGGCGGGCCAGCCAGGCATCGCGGGTCAGCACGTAGTCATCCGGTGCCGATTGCCGCAAGGCGTCCAGGCTGAGCAGGCTGGCGCGTAGATCGACTGCCTGCAGTGCCTGCAGGCTGACCCGGACGCGGTCACGCTCGATATGGTTCAGCGGCGAGAGAGTGAAATCCCCGGCGCGGCCCAGCCCGTCGCGCACGGTGCTGGGGCCGAACAATGGCAACTCCAGGTAGCGCGATCGTTGCCAGCCCCAGCGCGCCAATGTACGTCCCAGATCGGCGCTGTGGCGGTGCATCTTCAACTGTTTGGTGGCCGGGTCGAACAGGCCGCCCACACCAATCGTGGTGTTGACCATGAACCGGCCGAGGGTTTCCACCGCCGCCCCGGGCCGTCCCTGCAGCAACAGATTGGCAGCGGCCAGCGGGGCACCCAGGTTGTCGAAAAAGTTACCGATGCCAATCCGGATCGGCTCCGGAATGACGGTCACATAGGCGCGTGCCAGTGGGTGCATCACCGCCCGGTCAACCACCAGGTTGAAGGCATGGATGCGCCGGTTCATCGGCTCCCAGGGATCATCGATCTGGGCCGTTGAGGTGCCGGCCGCGCTGATCGCGTGGGTGCCGCCGTAGATCGCCTCGTAGTCGGCCTCAGCGGCATCCGCGGCGACATCACTGGCGGCTGCCGGCGCCTGTTGTTCCGACACCGGTGGCGTGGCCGTGATCGGGGCTGCCGCAACGGCAGGCGCGGGGGTACTCGCGGCGGGTGCGGAAGGCGCTGGCGTCGCCTGGGTGGGGGCGGCGAGATCGCTCGGCGCGGAGACGGCGGCGTCCGATGGCGGAGCCGTGCGCACGGTTTGACCGGCGCACCCGGTCAGGGCGACGGTCAGGGTGGCAAGCAGAACCAGGCGCGACATGGTGGGCTCCGGTTGACTCGGCGGCTCAGCGGCCGCCCTTGGCCGAGGCTGGCGCAGGCGGCTGCAGCGCACCGTTGCGCAGATCGGCGGCGACTTGGGCGATCGACTTTTGCTGCAGCGGCGTATCGAACTGAGTGCGGAAAGTCTGTACGTAGGACACGCCTTCGATCATCACGTCGAAGATCTTCCAGCCGCCGTTGTTGCGCACCAGATAATCGACCGGCACCGGGGCACCATTTTCGCGCAGCAGCTCGGTGGAGATTTTCATGCCACGCCCGTTGGGCAGTGGCGTTTCACTTTTCAGGCGCAGCCGCGGTTTGCCTTCGAAATCCAGCAGGGCCGAGCCGTATCGTTGCATCAGGTTGTCGATCAGGGCGTCGGCGAACAGCTTGACGTCGGCATCGCTGGCGCCGCGGCCATGCACGCCCAGCACCAAGCGGGCGGCGTACAGGCTGTCAAAGGTGTTGCGGATCTGGCTGTCGATGTAGCTGCGCAGGGCGGCCGGATCCTTGCGGAACTCCGCACGGCGCTGTTGCAGAGTGGCCAGAATCTGGTTGCCGGTGGCCACGATCTGCGCACCCGGCGTTGCCGCTTGGGTGGCCGCCGCTTGCGCCGAGGCCGGCAGCGGCAGCAGCGGGGTGGTCAGAACGAGGCAGAGACTGAGGAACAGGGGTTTCATTGTGTGTTATCCGTTTGCGCGGGAGTGGGGGCGGTCGCTGGAGCCGGGTTGGCCGTACTGCCGCCACCGAACATGTACTTGCCCGCCAGCTGGATCAGATCCACAGCCGGCTGGGTAAACGCGATTTCCTGGCCCGGCTTGAGGGTATCCGGATCGCCGCCGGGTTGCAGGCCGACGTAGCTCTCGCCGAGCAGGCCGCTGGTGTAGATCCCGGCAGAGGTGTCGGCCGGTAATGCGTAGGCAGAATCGATGTCCAGCGTCACCACCGCATCGAACCGGGTCGGATCCAGCCGGATTGAGGCGACCCGGCCAATGGTGACACCGCCGATCCGCACCGGCGCCTGTGGCCGCAGCTGCCCGACCGAGGTAAAGCGCGCGCGCAGGGAGTAATGGGCGCCGCCATCCCCGAATTTACGGTTGGTGGAGACGAAGGCGAGCACCAGCAGGGAGGCCAGCGCCAGCAGCAAGAAGGCGCCGACTGCGAACTCGAGCCTGGGGCTACGGATGGCCATGGGCAAAATCCTGATTCAGTCGAAGGGAAGCGGTCGTCATTTGAACAGCAATGCCGACATCACGAAGTTGAACATCAGCACCAGCAGCGAGGCATTGACCACGGCGCGGGTGGTGGCCACCGAGGTGCCCTCGATGGTCGGTTCGGCATAAAACCCGGCGTGGGCGGCCACCAGTGCGGCGGTGGCACCGAAGACCGCGGATTTCAGCAGGGCCACGCCGAAATCGTCCCAGGCATCGACGCTGTTCTGCAGCGATGCCCAGAAGTTGCCATTGTCCAGCCCCAGCGACTGCACCGCCTCAAACCAGCTGGCGGTGATCGCCATCAGGCAGAACAGCCCGGTCAGTAGCGGCAGGCTCAGCACCGCCGCCCAGAATCGCGGCGCCACGGCTTTGGCCAGCGGATCGATCGCCATCAGCTCCAGTGCCTTGATCTGGTCGGTGGCGCGCATCAGGCCCAGCTCGGCAGCGATCGAGCTGCCGGCGCGACCAATGAACAGCAGCGCGGTCAGCACCGGGCCCAGCTCGCGGTACAGCGACAGGCCCAGCAGGGTGGACAGGGCATCGGTGGCGCCGAACGTGGTCAGGGTGCGATACCCCTGCAGGGTCAGCACCAGGCCGACGAACGCACCGCCGACCATGATGATGGGCAGCGAGCGGGCGCCGATCTTGTAGATCTCCTTGATCAGCTCGACCAGGAAATCCGCACCCGGACGGGAGGCGCGCAGCACCGCCAGGGCAAACAGCCCGGCGCGGCCCAACGAACGCAGCGGTGAGGTCAGCGGCATCAGGCGGCCCTCTGTCCAGTGACGTCGTCGAAGGCGATCGGCCCGTGCGGGCTGCCATCCAGGAACTGCCGCAGCAGCGGGTCCTGGCTGGCCTGCAGCGCCTCGGGCGTGCCATCAAAGGCCAGCCCGCCGTTGGCGACCACGACCGCCTGATCGCACACCGGCAGGGTTTCGCGCACGTGATGGCTGACCACGATGCAGGTCAGTCCCAGCGATTGGTTGAGCTGGCGCAGCAGGCTCATGACCACGCCGCTGGCGATCGGGTCCAGCCCGGTCAGTGGTTCATCGCATAGCAGCAGCGGCGGATCCAGCGCCAGCGCGCGCGCCAGCGCCGCCCGCCGCGCCATGCCGCCGGACAGTTCACGCGGGAAACGGTCGGCGGCGGCGGCCAGCCCCACCGCTTCCAGCTTGGCCAGCGCCCGCGCCTGGATCTCGGCGGCCGGCAGACCGGAATGGGCACGCAGTGGCAGCGCCACGTTTTCCAGCACGGTCAGGTCGGTCAGCAGGCCATTGCCCTGCAGCAGGACACCCAGCCGTTTGCGCATCGCCAGCAGCCCGCGGGCGTCGCGTGGAACCGGCTGGCCGAACACCTCCACCTGGCCCTGGGCCGGCACCAGCTCGCCGGTGATGGCGGCCAGCAGGGTGGACTTGCCGCTGCCCGACGGGCCTAGCACGGCGGTCATGCTGCCCTTGGCCACGCTGAGATTGATCCCGCGCAAGACCGCCCGTCCACCGTATTCCAGGCGGACATTGGACAAGTGCACGACGGCGGTGGTGGCAGTCATCGGAATCGGGATCTCGACAGGCTGGACCGGGCCAGACAGATAGCCGCGCAGCATGCCAAAGCGCGGCTGAACAGGGGCGAAGCATTTGAACCGATTAGTACAGGATTATCGCCGATCAGGTGTGCATGTACAGCCAGAAACCTACAGGGACATGGAAAGCTGCGTTGCGGGTGCATCGTCTGGTGGCACGGCCGGTCAGGTCAGCGGCAAACCCTTGACCGTTGCTGGACATACGCCTGTACCAGGAGTGCGCTGAGTGCGCTGGGCGAGCAGGTATTCGCGTCCTTGCGCCCGCCCACCCGTCCAGACAAACCGGGCAAGCCTGGCGATGCCGGGGTTGCCTTGCCGGGCGGTACGCTAGAAGATGCCCGCATGAACTTCGGCGCAGTCATGGGCATCTTCTTCGGGGCGGGCGTCGGCGCGCTTGCGCGCTGGGGCCTTGGGCTGGCGCTCAACCCCCTGTTCCCCACCCTGCCGCTTGGCACCCTGGCCGCCAATGCCATCGGCGGGCTGTTGATGGGGGTGTTGCTGGCCGTGTTCAACCAGTTCGATGCACTGCCGCCGGTCTTGCGGCTGGCCCTGTTGACCGGGTTTCTTGGCGGGTTGACCACGTTTTCCACGTTTTCGGCCGAAATCGTCACCCTCCTGATGCGTGGCCAGCTGGTCTGGGCTGGCGTTGGGATCGGTCTGCATGTGGGGACATCCCTGCTGGCCACCTGGGGCGGTTATGCCCTTACCCATGCCCTGCTGCTGGCCTATGTCCACGGAGCCCGTCCATGAAAGGCGTCCATCTGCGCATCTACACCCATGAATCCAGCCGCCATGAGGGCGCGCTGCTGTATGAGTGGCTGCTGGAGCAGGCCCGCACGCTCGGGATTCCCGGCGGCTCGGTATTCCGGGCGATGGCCGGCTATGGCCGACACGGTGTCCTGCACGAGTCGAATTTCTTTGAGCTGGCCGGAACCGAGCCGGTCTTGGTGGAGTTCATCGCCCAGCCGGAACAGGCCGACGCCCTGCTCGACCGTCTGC
Organism: Thermomonas hydrothermalis; assembly: GCF_900129205.1. GTDB lineage: Bacteria > Pseudomonadota > Gammaproteobacteria > Xanthomonadales > Xanthomonadaceae > Thermomonas > Thermomonas hydrothermalis. The sequence continues at coordinate 34,410 of NZ_FQUK01000006.1, forward strand.
AGACCGCCGGCATCCAGGTGTTTTATGCCCGGCTGGAGGCGGACTTCGGCATCGTTGGAATGAAATAAAACGCGCGCCGGGCTCAGGTAAACCCCGAACCCGGCGCGGTGCTGGTGCGGATTTTTAGAAATTGATGCTCATGCGGACATACCACTCACCGCCGTTGAAGCCAAACGGCGAAGAAAGCGGGTATTTCACGCCCAAGAACTTCAGCGTCGAGTTGGTTGCCTTGGGCCGGAAGTTGCAACGTCCCACCAGTGCACAGGTCAATGCAAGCCCCGCGGTCGAGTTGCAGGTACCGCCGGTATGAGTGCGGGCTGGGTCATCAGCAGCGAGCCTTCGCGCAGCCCGCGCAGCACCTGCACCAGCGCCTCGTAGTGGGCGGCCAGCTGGGCAAACAGCTCGGCGTAGGCGTTGCGGCAGGCGGCGGCGACATCGCGATACGCGCTGCGGCCGAGGGTGACGAAGTAATCGACACTGACTCGACGGCGCTGGGCCAGTTGCGGGAACAGGCCGGCGACCAGCAGGCAGCGGTCGCCAACGTCGCGCAGGGCATCGGCACGCAGCTGGCCGACGTTTTCCTGGGCGCGCAGCCATTCCAGGGCCTGGATGCGGGCCAGCAAGTCGGCATCGTTCTGATGGCGCAGCAAGACGAACAACAGATAGCTTTCCTGTTGCTCATCCAGCGGCACGTGGCTGCGGGATTCCGCCTCGCGCAGCAGGTGGTGCCAGAGTTCGGCGGCGGTGCCAAAATGGAGCGTGGACATGGCCTGCCTCCTGTGTTGCTGGGATGGCCTGGACGCTAGCGCATCGCCCTTGCGGTGTGTTGGCAGCAGCGCAGCGCCTCTGCTGATAACAACGGCCGTGTGGCCAATGGCTTGATGGCAGGCACAAGGCGAATGCGTGGTTGTGTGATCGAATGCACGCAGCGCAGTGCGTCGCTGTTTATGAATCGTCTGGATGTGACGCGCGGCAGTATGCTGCGGGCTGTTGCAGCAACAGGGAGCGATGGCCGATGGGTGAATCCACGCATACGGTGTTCAACCAACCACCGCCGCCGGGGCCGTTCGATCTGTGGGCCGATGATCCCGGCCTGCGCGAGGCGGTGGTTCGCGAAGGTGGTGAGGGCTTCAGCGCCCACCTGGCCGGCTATGGTCGGCTGGCGGGCGATGTGCTGTTGCGCCTGGCTGACGAGGCACATCGTGATCGGCCGCGTCTGAAGACACACGACCCCTACGGCCACCGGATCGACCAGGTCGCGTTCAATGCCGCCTATCACGAGGTGATGGGCACTGCGATCGCGCACGGTGTCGCCGCGCTGTCGTGGGCACAGCCGCACCCCGGCGCGCATGTGGCGCGAGCGGCGCTGAGTTATCTGCACTACCAGGCCGAACCCGGCAGCAGCTGCCCCTTGACCATGACCCACGCGGCGGTGCCGGTGTTGCGGCAGGCGCCCGCATTGCGCGCGTGGGCGGACAAGGCCTGCGCGTTCGCCTACGACGGCCGCGACGTGCCGATGACGGACAAGCGTGGCGTGACGCTGGGCATGGGCATGACCGAGAAGCAGGGCGGCAGCGACGTGCGGGCCAACACCACCCGCGCAACACCGCTGGGTGCGGACGGTGAATACACGCTGGTTGGGCACAAATGGTTCTTCTCCGCGCCGATGTCGGACGGATTTTTGGTGCTGGCGCAGGCTGCAGGTGGGCTGACCTGCTTTCTGTTGCCACGCTGGATGCCCGATGGCCAGCGCAACCGGTTCCGGCTGATGCGGCTGAAGGACAAGCTGGGCGACTGGTCGAACGCCTCCAGCGAGGTGGAGTTCGACGATGCGTGGGCCTATCGCATCGGCGAAGAAGGGCGCGGCGTGCCGACCATCCTGCAGATGGTGATGCTGACCCGGCTGGACTGCATGTTGGGCTCGGCCGGCCTGATGCGGATGGCGCTGCGGCAGGCGCTGCACCATGCCCGGCATCGTCAGGCGTTTGGCAAGCGGCTGCTCGACCAACCGCTGATGCGCAGCGTGCTGGCGGATCTGGTGCTGGAAGCAGAAGCCGCCACTGCGCTGGCGCTGCGCGTGTCCGGGGCGGTCGATCGTGCGCCCCATGATGCGCATGCCGCGGCGCTGGCGCGGATTGCGACGGCCATCGGCAAGTACTGGATCTGCAAACGCGCGCCGGGTTTCGTCAACGAGGCGCAGGAATGCCTGGGTGGCATCGGCTACATCGAAGAAACCCTGCTGCCGCGCCTGTATCGACAAGCACCGTTGAACTCGATCTGGGAAGGCTGCGGCAACATCCAGTGCCTGGACGTGCTGCGTGCGCTGGCACGTGAGCCGGCCACGGCGGCGGCCTTGCACGACGAATACAGCGCCGCGGCTGGCCGCGATGGCCATTTCGATGCCGCGCTGGCGCAGGCCCAGACCTGGCTGGCCAACCCCGACGAAGCCGGGGCGCGGCGGCTGGTCGAGCGTCTGGCGCTGCTGCTGCAGGGCGCCACCCTGCTGCGTGCGGGGCATCCGCTGGCACATGACTGGTGTGCAGCGCGCCTCGGGCAGGATGCGGGCGCCACCTATGGCAGCCTGCCGCCGGGGGTGGAGGTGGAGGCGGCCTTGGTCCGGGCGAGCGCTGACTGACCAGCGCCGGGCGTCGGCCCAGGGCGCGCTACCATAGCGCCCCCACACGTGCCCGGAGCCGCCATGGCCGACGACATTCGCAACCAGGTCACCCGCGCGCAGGCCGAAGAGGCCGTGCGCACGCTGTTGCGCTGGGCGGGTGATGACCCCACCCGCGAAGGGCTGCTGGACACCCCGCAGCGGGTGGTCAAGGCCTACGAAGACTGGTTCAGCGGCTATGCGCTGGATCCGGACGAGTACCTGGCCCGTACGTTCGAGGAAGTGGGCGGCTATGACGAGATGATCGTGTTGCGCGACATCGAGTACGAAAGCCATTGCGAGCACCACATGGCGCCGATCATCGGCAAAGTGCACGTGGGCTATCTGCCGGCGGGCAAGGTCGTTGGCATCAGCAAGCTGGCGCGGGTGGTGGAGGCCTACGCGCGCCGCTTTCAGGTGCAGGAAAAAATGACCGCGCAGATCGCCGGTTGCATCCAGCGCGTACTGGAACCGCGCGGGGTCGGCGTGGTGGTGGTGGGAACCCACGAGTGCATGACCACGCGTGGCATCCACAAGCGCGGGGTCAGCATGGTGACCAGCAAGATGCTGGGCTGTTTCCGCGACGATGCGCGCACTCGCGCCGAGTTCCTGCGCTTTATCGAGGTCGGGCCAGGACGTTGAGGCAGGGTGTGGAGGCGATCCATCCGGGGTTGCGCTGTACCGCGTTCTGCGGGGTTGATCGCATCGCCAGCGGCCAGCTCCGGCATGTGGCGCTGAAGGCCAGGCAGGCGCGCGAAGCCCATCCGGAGCGGCCGGTGCGGGTCTTTGCCGATGCCGATGCGCGCCTGCTTGCGTTGCCGCTGGAGCTGCCGGATGCCGACCTGTTGGCCTGGCTGGCGCAGCCGCAGGGCGTGCCGGCGCCCGCGCAGCGCGCCCGGCGACCGGGGCGGCCCCGGCTGGGCGTGGTGGCGCGTGAGGTGACCCTGCTGCCGGAGCAGTGGGACTGGCTGGCGGCGCAGCCGGGCGGTGCGTCGCTGACGCTGCGGCGGTTGGTGGACGAAGCCCGCAAGGTCTCCGCCAGCGACGACCGGCGTCGGGCCGCACAGGAAGCCACCTACCGCTTCATGCAGGCCATGGGCGAGGGGCTGGCAGGGTTCGAGGCGGCGGCACGGGCGTTGTTTGCGGGTGATTTCCACGCGTTCCAGTCACACCTGGCGAGTTGGCCGGACGACGTGCGCGAGCATGCCGAATGGCTGGCCACCGATGCGTTCGTCGCCTGATCCATCAGTACGGCTTTTTTTCTATCCACGGACCTGACGTTTTGAACACTCAAACTGCTCCCGGCGCGCGCAAGGCCGCGCTTGCCTTCATCTTCGTCACCGTGCTGATCGATGTGATCGCCTTCGGCGTGATCATCCCGGTTCTGCCGCATCTCGTGCAGGAAATGGTCGGTGGCAACCTGTCCGCTGCCGCGTACTGGACGGCCGTGTTCGCGTTTACGTTTTCGATCGTGCAGTTTTTCTGCGCGCCGATCCAGGGCGCGCTGTCCGATCGCTTTGGCCGCCGGCCGGTGATCCTGCTGTCGTGCCTGGGGCTGGCCGCAGATTTCGTGCTCATGGCGCTGGCACCGACGTTGGCGTGGCTGTTCGTCGGCCGCCTGCTGTCTGCCGCCACGTCGGCCAGTTTCTCCACTGCCAATGCCTACATTGCCGACGTGGTGCCCTCAGATCAGCGCGCCAAGAGCTTCGGCATGGTCGGTGCGGCGTTTGGCCTGGGCTTCATCGTCGGCCCGCTGCTGGGCGGCGTGCTGGGTGACATCAACCACCGTCTGCCGTTCTGGTGTGCCGCCGGCCTGGCGATGCTCAATTTCCTTTACGGCCTGTTCGTGTTGCCGGAATCGCTGCCGCCCGAACGCCGCACCGCCCGCTTCGACTGGGCCCACGCCCGCCCGCTGGGCGGCGTGAAGATGCTGCTGGAGCATCCGCGCATCTGGGGGCTGGTGGCGGTGGTGTTCATCGCCAACTTCGCCCACTACGTCTATCCCAGCACCTTCGTGCTGTTTGCCGACGCCGCCTTCGGCTGGAAAGAAAAGCAGGCCGGCTACGTGCTGGCTGCGGTGGGCGTGTGCAGCGTGGTGGTCAACGTCATGGTGGTGGGGCGGCTGGTGAAGGCGCTGGGTGAACGCCGCGCGATGCTGCTGGGTTTGCTGTGCGGCGCGACCGGGTTTGTGCTGTATGGGTTTGCCCGGACGGGCTGGGTGTTTCTGATCGGCCTGCCGATCAGTGCGCTATGGGCTGTGGCCGGGCCGGCCACGATGGCGTTGATCACGCGGCAGGTGCCGGCCGACGCGCAGGGGCGCATCCAGGGTGCGCTGAGCAGCCTGGTGTCACTGGCGGGGATCATCGCGCCGGCGACATTCGCCAGTGTCTTCGGCTACTTCATCAGCCCGGCGGCGCCGGTGCGGCTGCCAGGTGTGGCCTTTCTCATCGCGGCCCTGCTGCTGTCGCTGGCCGCGCTGGTGGCATGGCGCGCCGCGCGCGCTGCCCCAGCACCAGACGCAGCGACGCAGCTGGCCGACTGACGCCTGGTTCCGCGGCCGATGCGGACGCACTCAGCCGCAGGCCCGAACACCGCTGGCATGGCTTTCGGCATAGGGGAGGATCGGCGGTCGGCGGTAGCATCGCGGGTATCCCCACTGACCGGATACCGCCATGACACCCCGTCTGCTGCCGCTTGCCCTGGCCCTGTTGCTGGCTGGCCCGCTTGCCGCCCAGGCCCCTGACATCCCGCCGCCGCAGGATGTGCCATATCCAGGCACGATTCGGGTGGAGGTCGATGCCACCGACCTCGCCCATCGCATCTTCCGGGTGAAGCAAACCATTCCGGTGCAGCCTGGGTCATTGACCCTGCTGTATCCCAAATGGGTGCCGGGCGGACACAGCCCACGCAACCCGATCGACAAGATCGCCGGCATCACCTTCAAGGCCAACGGCCAGACGCTGGACTGGAAACGCGATCCGCTCGACGTCAATGCCTTCCATCTGCAGGTGCCGGCGGGTGTGCAGACGCTGACGGCTGAGTTCGATTACCTCACCCCCACCAATGGCAGCCAGGGTCGGGTGGTGATGACGCCGAACATGCTCAATCTGCAGTTTCTGGCCACGGTGTTGTACCCGGCTGGCCACTACGCGCACCGGATCATGATCGACCCGCGTGTCACCTACCCGGCCGGCTGGACCGCGTTCACCGCGCTTGACGAGGAGGGCCGCAGCGGCAACACCGTGGATTACAAGGACGTGCCGCTGGATATCTTCGTGGACTCGCCGGTGTATGCCGGGCGCTACGCGAAGAACATCGACCTGACGCCTGCCGGCAGCAGGGTACCGGTGAAGCTGGGCGTGGTCGCCGATGCGCCGAAGTATCTCGAGGCCACGCCGAAACAGATCGCGCTGCACAAGGCCCTGGTCGAACAGGCGCTGAAACTGTTTGGCGCGCAGCACTACGACCATTACCAGTTCCTGTTCTCGTTGTCGGATCAGATGGGCGGCAACGGCCTGGAGCATCAACGCTCCAGCGAGAACGGCGTGGAGCCGGACTATTTCACCGGCTGGAACGAAAAGATCGGGTTCACCGACCTGCTGGCGCATGAGTACACCCACAGCTGGAACGGCAAATACCGGCGTCCGGCCGATCTGTGGACACCCAACTTCAACGTGCCGATGCAAGACAGCCTGCTGTGGGTCTATGAAGGCCAGACCCAGTATTGGGGCAACGTGCTGGCGGCACGCAGCGGCCTGCGTCCGCTGCCGGCGTCGATCGACGCGCTGGCGCTGGTGGTGGCTACCTATGCCGAAAACCGCCCGGGCCTGTCCTGGCGCAACATCCAGGACACCACCAACGACCCGATCATCGCCAACCGCGCGCCACGCGCGTACCGCAACTATCAGATGAGCGAGGACTACTACTCCGGCGGCCAGATGATCTGGCTGGAGGCCGATGCGCTGATCCGCAGTCGGAGTGGCGGCAAGAAGTCGCTGGATGATTTCGCCAAGGCCTTTTTCGGCGTCAACGATGGCGAGTGGGAACAGCAGAACACCTACACCTTCGACGATGTCGTGGCCACACTCAACAAGGTGCTGCCCTACGACTGGGCCACGTTCCTGCGCGAGCGGCTGGATGGCAAGAAGGGCCTGACCGGCGGTATCGAGGCCGCGGGCTGGCGGCTGGTGTTCAAGGACACCCCGAGCGCCTACGCCAAGGCCAACGCGCGTTGGGGCGGTGCTGATTTCGTGTATTCGCTGGGCCTGAGTCTGGGCAAGGACGGCACGGTGTCCGATGTCCGCTGGGACAGCCCGGCGTTCAACGCCGGCATTGGCAGCGGCGCCACCGTGGTCGCAGTCAATGGTCAGGCGTTCAGCCCCGATGTGCTGGCAGACGCAGTGAAGGCAAACACCGATGGCAAGGCCCCGATCGCGCTGCTGGTGAAGGAGTTTGATCGCTACCGGACGGTCACGATCGACTACCGCGGTGGCCTGCGCTACCCGCACCTGGAGCGCATCCCCGGCACCCCGGACTACTTGACCGCCATCCTCAGCCCACGCAAGTGAATCGCTGAACACGGCAAAGACTGCCGTTGCTGCGTGTGCGCCGGGCCCGGACAGATGCCGGGTTCGGCGTGGGTTGATGCCGTTCGGGCCTGCCCAGGTGAACCAAGGCGGGATGGCCGTTACAGAGGCGGGTGACGGCGGGGCACATGCGGTGGTCTGCGAATCAGAAAAGTCCTACCCGCAGATAGGCAAACCGCTGATGGCCTGGCCCCGACGCGCCGGGCACGCTATCCCCACACCGGCAGCGCTCGGATCCCCCCGTGACCCCTGGGTGGGCAAGGACTCCCCTTCCGCTGCGGGCCCCGTCAGGGAGGACGGGGCTGCCGGTTCTTGATGGCGCATCTGCCGATCTCCCCGCCTCCCACGGCTCATTTCCGGCATCGTCTGTTCCGCCCCGCCCCCCTCGTGCTGGCTGGCGGTACGGGCGCGATGTTGCGTCTCTGTCTGGATCGCCCGGCCACATGCCGGTTCGTGGCTTGTTTCAACGCGCCCCCCCCCTGCTTCCGTGCGCACGAACGGCAACCGTCTGCGTCTGCGGATGGCGAAGCCGCCAGCATGTGCAAACAAACCGACGCGGGATCTTCGGCCGTAGTCGGTCGCCAAAACGACACGCCCCGCGACCTGGTCGAACGCGGGGCGTGTGCAGTGACCCTCGTCAGCGGGATCAGATCGTGTAGTACATCTGATATTCCAGCGGATGGGTGGCGGCGCGGAAGGCGGTCACTTCCTTCATCTTCAGCGCGATGTAGGCGTCGATGAAGTCGTCATTGAACACCCCGCCAGCCTTGAGGAAGTCGCGGTCGGCATCCAGTGCTTCCAGTGCCTGATCCAGCGAGTGGCAGACGGTGGGGATGTTCTTTTCTTCCTCCGGCGGCAGGTCGTAGAGATCCTTGTCGCTGGGTGCACCGGGATCGATCTGGTTCTTGATGCCGTCCAGGCCCGCCATCATCAGGGCAGCAAAGGTCAGGTAGCCGGACTGCATCGGATCGGGGAAACGGATCTCGATACGGCGTGCCTTCGGGTTGGCGACGTACGGGATGCGGCAGCTGGCGGAACGGTTGGAGGCCGAGTAGGCCAGCATCACCGGCGCTTCGAAGCCAGGCACCAGCCGCTTGTAGCTGTTGGTGGTGGAGTTGGCGAACGCATTGATGGCGCGGGCGTGCTTGAAGATGCCGCCGATGTACCACAGGGCGATCTGGCTCAGCCCGCCGTAACCGTCGCCGGAGAACAGATTGACGCCGCCCTTGGCCAGCGACATGTGCACGTGCATGCCGCTGCCGTTGTCGCCGACCAGCGGCTTGGGCATGAAGGTGGCGGTCTTGCCGTTGCGGTAAGCCACGTTCTTGATGATGTACTTCAGCGTCAGCAGGTCATCGCCCTTTTTGGTCAGGGTGTTGAACCGGGTGCCGATCTCGCACTGGCCGGCGTTGGCCACTTCGTGATGGTGCACTTCGGTCTCGATGCCCACGGCTTGCAGCGTCTTGCACATTTCGGCGCGCAGGTCGTGCAGCGAATCAACCGGCGGCACCGGGAAATAGCCGCCCTTGACCATCGGCCGATAGCCGCTGTTGCCGCCTTCGTACTCGCGGGCGGAGTTCCAGTGCGCCTCGTCCGAATCGACGTGGAAGAAGGTGTGGCCCATTTCGTTGGCAAAACGCACCGAGTCAAAGATGAAGAACTCGGGCTCAGGGCCGAAGAACGCCTGGTCGGCGATGCCGGAGGCTTTCAGATAGGCTTCGGCGCGCTTGGCAACGCCGCGCGGGTCGCGGGTGTAGGCCTGCAGGGTGGTCGGATCGAGGATGTCGCAGGTCAGCACCAGGGTGGGATCGGCGGTGAACGGATCCAGGAACGCGGTGGAGGCATCCGGCAGCAGCACCATGTCGGAGTTCTGGATGCCGCGCCAGCCGGAGATCGAGCTGCCGTCGAACATCTTGCCGTCCTCGAACAGGCTGGCATCGACGATGCTGCTGGGGAAGGTGACGTGATGCTGCACGCCGCGCATGTCGACAAAGCGCAGATCGACGAATTCGACGTTGTGGTCGCGGATCAGTTTTTCGACGTGTTCAAGAGACATGGTTGCCTTGCGGATAGATGCGGCAGGGCCGCGATGACGGGATGAGAGCAGGAACCGTGCCAGTCACATAAAAGTTTGATTTGAAAAGAATCTTTAGGTTGCATCGAGTGCAGCTTGCACAAGTGTGGTGCATGAAAGCCCATATTTGCCCAATGTTGGACACTGCCCTTTAGGGGCCTGCCGCAGCGGGCCTGCCGGATCGAGCCTGTTCTGGCGGCGGCGCCGATTCCGCTATCCTGCCGGCTTTCATGTCGCCGGCCTGCACCATGCACGATCTACTCATCGCCCTGCTTCTGGGGATCATCGAAGGCGTCACCGAGTTTCTGCCGATCTCCAGTACCGGGCATCTGCTGATTGCCGAACACTGGCTGGGTGCGCGCAGCGACCTGTTCAACATTGCCATTCAGGCCGGTGCAATCCTGGCGGTGGTGCTGATCTACCGGACGCAGTTGCAGGCGATGCTGCGCGCCCTGTTCGACCGGCGCGCAGACGATGCCGCCAACCAACGGGCGTTGATCGCCAAGCTGGTGGTGGCGTTCCTGGTGACGGCCGTTGGCGGGCTGCTGGTCAAGCGCTTGGGTTGGCGACTGCCAGAAACGGTGACCCCGGTGGCGTGGGCACTGGTGCTGGGCGGGGTGTGGATGGTGCTGGCCGAGCAGATCGCGGCATGGCGCGCCCGCCGCATCGGCGAGCAGACTGGAATCAGCTGGACTGTGGCGGTATTGGTGGGCCTGGCACAAATCGTGGCGGGCGTGTTTCCCGGCACCTCGCGGAGTGCGGCGACCATCTTCGTGGCGCTGCTGGCAGGCACCACCAGCCGTGCGGCGGCCACCGAGTTCGCGTTTCTGGTCGGCATTCCCACGATGTTTGCCGCCACTGGCTACGAGCTGCTGGCGCTGGCCCGGCATGGGGATCTGGCCGGCGAGGATTGGCAGGCGCTGGCAGTGGCGTTTGCAGCGGCCGCGGTGACGGCGTTCGTGGCGGTCAAATGGCTGCTGCGTTACATCCAGACCCATCGCTTCACCGGCTTTGCGGTGTACCGGCTATTGCTGGGGCTTGCCCTGTTGCTGTGGCTGCCGGCCGGGCAGTGAGGCGGGGTGGGCGCATGCGCGTGTGGAGTTGTGCGGTGGCGCTGCTGGCTCTGCTGGTGGCAGGCCCAAGCCAGGCGCAAGCCGCACTGGATGCGCCTGCCGGACAGGCCCCGGTGGGCAGTCTGGCCACCACGTTGCAGTTGATTCGCCATCGCTGGCAGCTGGTCGAGGCCACTGACGCACACGGGCAGCGCATCGCGGCTCTGTTTGTGGCGGATGCGGCGCCACTGGAGCTGGATTTCAATGCGTCGCTGGTGAGCGTCGGTCGGGCATGCCGGGTGATGAGTGCGCATCAACGGGTATTGGCGGACCGGCTGGAGGTAGCGACCTTCGACATCGCGCCGCAGCCCTGTCCGGTGCCGGCGCAAGCGGCGCGCGACGTGCAGATCGTGCGCCGTCTGCAGGGCACGTTGCGGCTGCATTTCGAGCCGGACCCGCCGCTTAAGCTGGTGCTGGTCAACGCCGACGGTGATCGCCTGGTGTTTGCCGGCGAGTGAATGCAAAACGCCCCGCCATGAGGCGGGGCGTGGTGTCGGCTGGCGTTTGCAGTCAGCGTTTCATCGAGGCGAAGAACTCGTCGTTGGACTTGGTGTTCTTCATCTTGTCGAGCAGGAACTCCATTGCCGCGATCTCGTCCATCGGGTGCAGCAGCTTGCGCAGGATCCAGATCTTCTGCAGCAGATCCGGTTCGATCAGCAGATCCTCGCGCCGGGTCCCGGACAGGTTGACGGCAATGGCCGGATACACGCGCTTTTCGGTAATGCGACGGTCGAGGTGGATTTCGCTGTTGCCGGTGCCTTTGAACTCCTCGTAGATCACCTTGTCCATCGCGCTGCCGGTATCGACCAGCGCGGTGGCGATGATGGTGAGGCTGCCGCCTTCCTCGACGTTGCGGGCCGCGCCGAAGAAGCGCTTGGGCCGGTGCAGGGCGTTGGCATCGACGCCGCCGGTCAGCACCTTGCCGCTGCTGGGCAGCACGTTGTTGTAGGCGCGGGCCAGGCGGGTGATGGAGTCGAGCAGGATCACCACGTCCTTCTTGTGCTCGACCAGGCGCTTGGCGCGCTCGATCACCATTTCCGCCACCTGCACGTGGCGCGCGGCCGGTTCGTCGAAGGTGGAGGAAATGACCTCAGCACGCACGGTGCGCTGCATTTCGGTCACTTCTTCCGGACGCTCGTCGATCAGCAGCACGATCAGGTGCACTTCCGGGTGGTTGGTGGTGATCGCGGTGGCGATCTGCTGCATCATCATCGTCTTGCCGGCCTTGGGCGGGCTGACGATCAGCGAGCGCTGGCCTTTGCCCTGCGGGGCGATCAGGTCGAGGATGCGGCCGGTGATGTCTTCGCTAGAGCCGTCACCGCGTTCCAGCTTGAAGCGCTTGCGTGGGAACAGCGGGGTGAGGTTCTCGAACAGGGTCTTGTTCTTCGACGCCTCGATTGGCTCGCCATTGATGGTGTCGACGATGTTGAGCGCGAAGTAGCGCTCGCCGTCCTTGGGCCAGCGGATGCGGCCGGAGACGTGGTCGCCGGTCCGCAGGTTGAAGCGGCGGATCTGGCTGGGGCTGATGTAGACATCGTCCGGGCCGGCCAGGTAGCTGGCCTCGGCCGCGCGCAGGAAGCCGTAGCCATCGGGCAGGATCTCCAGCACGCCGTCGGCCTGTACGCCTTCGCCGTGCCGGGTCAGCACCTTGAGGATGGCGAAGATGATGTCCTGCTTGCGTGCGCGTGCCACGCCCTCGCTGATCGAGAGCTGCTCGGCGATTTCCAGCAGTTTGTGCGCCGGCATGCGCTTGAGGTCGCCCAGCGTGTAGGTGGGGAAGCCTTCCGGCACCTGCGGGTGCGGGCGCGGCACGAATGGCTGTTCGCCGCCGTAGCCGCCTTCGTCGGGCAGGCTGCCGTCACGCTGGCGATCGCGCTGGCGCTCGCGGCGCAGCTTGAAGCGTTCACGTCGGCTGAGCCGGCGATAACCGCCTTCGCCCTGCGCCGATCCACCGGTTTGGGCATCACCGCCTGAAGACGAGGCGTCCTGGGTTGCATCGCCGGCCGGTGCGCCGGTGGCGTCCGGGCTGGGGGCGCTGGCCTGGCCGGCGTCAGCAGAGGGTGTCGCCACGGCCTGCGTTGGCGGCGGAGTATGGGCGGGAGTCTCAGTGCCGCCGGTTTCGCCACCCGTGGAGGACGGCGCGGCCGGTGCGGCTGGCGCCGCAGTGGCATCGGCGGTGGTGTCGGTGCTACGTGGCTTGGCCACGCGGGTCTTGCGCACGCGCTTCTCGGCGACTTCGCCGGTGGCGTCGTTGATGGTGTCAGACAAGGGAAAACCTCGCTTGCGTTGCGAGCGCCCGCGGCGGCGGGCGGGTCATCGGAACTTAAAAAAATCCGTCAAGGTGCGGCGCGCTGGGATGTCGGGACGTCAGCGGCGCCGGATTGGCAATAACGCTAGCACTGCGATGGCAGGGCGCGCAAGCGGCCGCCGCTTGCACGCGGCGGCCGGGGTGAGGCGTCAGAGCACTTTGTCCAGCATCTGCGCCAGCTGGGCTTTGCCCACGGCGCCGATCTGGGTGGCCTGCACCTGGCCGCCCTTGAACACCAGCAGCATCGGGATGCTGCGCACGTGGTACTTCATGGCGGTGGCCTGGTTCTGGTCCACGTCCACCTTCACGATCTTCGCCTTGCCGGCGTATTCCTCGGCCAGCTGGTCCAGGGCCGGGGCGATCATCTTGCAGGGGCCGCACCAGGGGGCCCAGAAATCCACCAGCACCGGGATATCGGAAGCCAGAACCAGGCGATCAAAATCGGCGTCGGTGGCGTGCAGGACGGCGTTGCTCATGAGAACTCCAAACGGGTGGGGCGCGGGGTCGGGCGCGCGGATGCTAGACTTCGTGGGGTTCGACCCGGGACATGGGCACAAATGTCCGGATTCCGGGTCCCGTGCCGGGAATGCCAAGCCCCGGAATCCTCCCGGCAGTCTGCGCGGCTGCCCCCTGCAAGACAAGGGGTTGTCTGCAACGAGGCGTTCCATGCCGGTTGCAGTGCACCCTTCGCCGAGGCCGTCTCCGTGTCCGATAAACCGCTGACCGATATCCCCTTTTCCTCCTTCGACCTGCATCCAGCCCTGCTGGCCGGGCTGGAAGGTGCCGGGTTCATCCGCTGCACCCCGATCCAGGCCATGACCCTGCCGGTGGCGTTGGCTGGTGGCGATGTTGCTGGCCAGGCCCAGACCGGCACGGGCAAGACGCTGGCGTTTCTGGTGGCGGTGATCAACCGCCTGCTGACCCGCCCGGCGCTGGCCGAGCGCAAGCCTGAGGATCCGCGCGCGCTGATCCTGGCGCCAACCCGCGAGCTGGCCATCCAGATCCACAAGGATGCGATGAAGTTCGCCGCCGATCTCGGCCTGAAGTTCGCCCTGGTCTATGGCGGCGTGGATTACGACAAGCAGCGGGAACAGTTACAGGCCGGTGCCGACGTGATCATCGCCACCCCAGGCCGGCTGATCGACTACGTCAAGCAGCACAAGGTGGTCAGCCTGCATGCCTGCGAGATCTGCGTGTTGGACGAAGCCGACCGCATGTTCGACCTCGGCTTCATCAAGGACATCCGCTTCCTGTTGCGGCGCATGCCCGAGCGCACCACCCGCCAGACCCTGCTGTTCTCGGCCACCTTGAGTCATCGCGTGCTGGAGCTGGCTTATGAGCACATGAACGAGCCGCAGAAGCTGGTGGTGGAGGCCGAGACGGTCACCGCCGCGCGCGTCCGCCAGAAGCTCTATTACCCGGCCGACGAAGAAAAGCTGCCGCTGCTGTTGGGGCTGTTGTCGCGCAGCGAGGGCGCACGCACCATGGTGTTCGTCAACACCAAGGCGTTCGTCGAGCGGGTTGCGCGGGCGCTGGAGAAGGCCGGTTACCGGGTTGGCGTGCTGTCCGGCGACGTGCCACAGAAAAAGCGCGAGTCGCTGCTGAAGAAGTTCCAGGCCGGCCAGCTGGAGATCCTGGTGGCCACTGACGTGGCCGCGCGCGGCTTGCACATCGACGGCGTGAAATACGTCTACAACTACGATCTGCCGTTCGATCCGGAAGATTACGTGCACCGGATCGGCCGCACTGCGCGGCTCGGCGCCGAGGGTGATGCCATCAGCTTTGCCTGCGAGCGCTACGCGATGAGCCTGCCTGATATCGAGGCTTATATCGGCCAGAAAATTCCCTCCGAGCCGGTCACGCAGGAACTGTTGACGCCGCTGCCCCGCCCCGAGCGTTCGCGCCCGGCGGAAGGCGACGCGGAGAGCATCGGCGCGATCTACCAGGAGGTGCGCCAGGCGCAGGCCACCGACGAAGGCCGGCGTGGCGGTGGTCGTCGTCGCCAGCGCGATGGCGACCGGCCAGCGGGGCGCCGCCGCGCCGGGCGGCGCGAGGGGCAAGCGCGCACACCCGAGGCGCCCGCGGCGGATGCAGGCACGCAGACGGTCGCGGCACCTGCCGCAACGTCCGCGGCAGAGGCAGCGACCGCACCAGGGACGGCCCTGGACCAGGCCCCGAAGCGCAAGCGTCGGCGCCGGCGGCGCGGCCGGCCACTGGACGGCGGGGCACCCGGTGCAGACACGCACGCCCCTGTCCAGGTGCCAGCGGAGCGGGTCACCCCAGCTCCGGTGGAAGCGGAGACGCCGTCGCTATTGGGCCGCTTGCGCCGCCGCCTGCGCGCCTTGATCACCCGTGCGCCGCGGCACCAGCACTGACGCGGACGTCATGATGGTCGGCCGCCATCAGGGCTGGTCGCAGTGGGTTGCGGCGTCGATACTGGTGGTTGCTTCGGGTAGGGTGTGCACATGCCGGTCCTGCAGTTCGACAACGTCAGCAAGCACTACCCCGGGGGGCAGGTCGCCCTTGCCGAGGTGAGCTTTGCCGTGGAGCCAGGTGAGATGCTGTTCGTCACCGGCCGTTCCGGTGCCGGCAAGAGCACCCTGCTCAGGTTGATCCATCTGCTGGAGCGGCCCAGTCGCGGTGCGGTGCTGTTCCAGGATCGCAATCTGGCGCGGGTACGCGGCGCTGGCATCGCTCGGCATCGGCGCCAGATCGGCGTGGTGCACCAGCACCACCGCCTGCTTGCGGATCGCACGGTCGAAGACAACGTCGCTCTGCCGCTGGTGCTGCGGGGCCTTCGGCGCCATGAGATCGGCAAACGGGTGTGGCACCTGCTCGACCGTCTGGGGCTGGGCGCACGGGCCAAGGCCCTGCCCGGCCAGCTGTCGGCCGGCGAGCAGCAGCGGGTGGGCATCGCGCGTGCGGTGATCGCCGAGCCGTGCCTGCTGATCGCCGATGAGCCGACCGGCAATCTCGACCCGGCCCTGTCGGCCGAGATCATGACCCTGCTGGCGGGCCTGCCCGAACGCGGCACCAGCGTGTTGGTGGCCAGCCATGACCTGATGCTGGTCAAGCGGATGCGCAAGCGGGTGCTGGTGCTGGAGCAGGGGCGGCTGGTGGACGACATTGCCCCGGAGGAGCTGGCCGATGCCTGAGCCGTTGACCGAGCACCCCGCAGGCCGGGTTCGGACCTGGCTGGCCCACCATGGGTTCAGCATCGTGGCCAGTCTGGGCCGGCTGGTGCAGCGGCCGTTGGCCAGCCTGCTCACCATCACCGTGATGGCACTGGCGCTGACGTTGCCGGCTGCGCTGGGGCTGGCGCTGGAGAATCTGGCGCGGCTGCAGGGCAGCGTGCAGGCCAGCCATGACGTCACGGTGTTTCTGGTGCCAGGCACGCCAGCCGCGCAGGTCGAGGCCCTGGTTGCCCGCTTGCGTGCGCGCACGGACGTGCAACAGGTGCAACGGGTGAGCCCCGGGCAGGCACTGGATCACCTGCGCCGGGAACCCGACTTCGCTGCGGCGATCGACGCCCTCGGCGAGGAGGCGGCCCGCGCCGCGCTGCCGGAGGTGCTGCATCTCGTGCCGCGTGGGGATGCCAGCACGCTGGTGGCCAGCGTCCAGGTGCTTCCAGGCGTGGAGCGGGTGCAGTACGACGCGGTCTGGCAGCAGCGCCTGCAGCATTGGCTGGCGCTGGGAACCCGGCTGGTTCAGGTGCTGGCGGTGTTGCTGGGACTGGGTGCCGTGCTGGTGGTTGGCAATACCGTGCGGCTGGACATCCAGGCACGGAGCGAGGAAATCAGCGTGCTGCTGATGCTGGGGGCCAGCGAGGGCTTCGTCCGGCGGCCGTTCCTGTACCTGGGGCTGTGGTATGGGCTGGCTGCCGGTGCACTGGCGCTGGCGCTTTTGCGGGTGATCGGCATCCTTGTGCAGCCGCCGCTGGATGCGCTGGCGGCAAGTTATGGCAGCCGCTTCACCCTGCAGGGGCCGGCGCTGCCGGACAGTCTGGCCCTGCTTCTTGTGGCCATGCTGCTGGGCTGGCTGGGAGCGTTGCTGGCGGTTGGCCGGCATCTGCGGGAAAACCGCCCGATGGAGGAATGAAATGGCCGACAAACACGATCTGCGCCATGTGGTCAGCGACGCCCCGCGGGTGATGGTGGTCGATGGCAGCAAGCTGGTGCGCAAGCTGATCACCGACACCCTGGTCAAGGAGCTGCCGAATGCGCGGGTGATCGGCTGCGGCAGCATCGCCGAGGCACGCAAGGCACTGGAGGCCGGTACGGTCGATCTGGTCACCACCGCGCTGGTGCTGCCGGATGGCGATGGCCTGACGCTGGCGCGCAGCGTGCGCGAGGCGGCCGGGCAAGCCTATGTTCCGGTCATCGTGATTTCCGGCAACGCCCAGGAAGCGCTGGAAACCCGTGCCTTCACCGAGGACATCACCGATTACTTCGATAAATCGCTCGGTCAGGCTGCGTTGGCCGCATTCATCCGTGGCTACGTCCACCCTGCCCCGATCGAGGGGGCGCGGGTGCTGTATGTCGAGGACAGCAAGGTGGTAGCGGTGGCGACCAAGCGCATGTTGGAGCGCCACGGGCTGCAGGTGCTGCACATGCCAAGCGCCGAGGACGCGCTGGAATACCTGCACCGGTTCTTCGGGCGCAAGGATGGCGATGTCGGTGCCGACTTGGTGCTCAGCGACGTGTATTTGAAAGGCGCGCTCAGCGGGCGCGAGCTGCTCAACCAGATTCGCGGGGTGTTTCGCTACGGCAAGCGGCGCCTGCCGATGGTGATGATGACCGGCGACGACAACCGTGATAACCAGGCCGCGCTGCTGCGCGAGGGTGCCAACGATCTGGTGCTCAAGCCGATCGAAGAGCGCCTGCTGGTGACCAAGGTGCTGTTCCAGCTGCGGCTGGCGAAGATGAAGCAGGACGGATGACCGCAGGGGCCGGTGCGACGTCCAGGCGGTAAACTCGCGCTTTCCCGTAAAGCCCGGATTCCCCCGATGCGTCATTTGCTTCTCTCTGCCGCCGTCGCTGCCGCGCTCGGCTCCTCGCTGTCTGCCTGCAACCGCGCCCCGGAACCCGCCCCCGCAACAGCTGCGACGACTCCTGCCGTGGCGGAAAAAATCGTGGATGAACATTCATTCGCCCAGCCAGACAAAGTCCGGATCACCGATCTGGCGCTGGATCTGGCCTTGGATTTCGACAAGAAAACCTTGAGCGGCACGGCCACCTACACCCTGGACTGGATCGACAAAACCGCGACCCAGCTGGTGCTGGACACCCGCGACCTGACCATCGTCAAGGCCGAGGGTCTGGGGGCCGACGGTACGTGGAGCCCACTGACCTTCGCGCTGTCGGACAAGGACAAGGTGCTGGGCAGCGCGCTGACCATCCAGGCGCCGACCCGTCCGGCCAAGATCCGCGTGACCTATTCGACATCACCCGAGGCGTCCGGTCTGCAGTGGCTGGAACCGGCGATGACCGAAGGCAAGCGTCAGCCGTTCATGTTCAGCCAGTCGCAGCAGATCCACGCGCGCTCGTGGGTGCCGCTGCAGGACACCCCGCAGGTGCGCTTCACCTATTCCGCGCACATCACCGCGCCGAAGGACACCATGGTGCTGATGAGCGCCGACAACGACCCCAATGCGGTGCGTGACGGCGATTACAGCTTCAGGATGCCGCAGAAGATTCCGTCCTACCTGCTGGCGATCGCGGCCGGTGACCTGGTGTTCAAGCCGATTTCCGCGCGCAGCGGCGTGTGGGCGGAACCGACGATGGTGGACAAGGCCGCCGCCGAGTTCGAAGACACCGAGAAGATGATCGACACCGCGGAGTCTCTGTACGGCCCGTATCGCTGGGGCCGCTACGACCTGCTGGTGCTGCCGCCGTCATTCCCCTACGGCGGCATGGAAAACCCGCGCCTGACCTTTGCCACGCCCACCGTGATCGTCGGCGACAAATCGCTGGTGTCGCTGGTGGCGCACGAGCTGGCGCACAGCTGGTCCGGCAACCTGGTCACCTTCGCCACCGACAAGGACGCCTGGCTCAACGAAGGCACCACCACCTACGTGCAGAGCCGCATCACCGAGGCGCTGTACGGCCGTGACATGGCCGACATGGAAGAAGTGATCGACCGCGACGAGCTCAAGCAGGAATACAAGACCCTGCCGCCCGAGCTGCAGCGGCTCTCGCTCAAGCCCGGCACCCTGGCCGACCCGGACGACCAGTCCAGCGCCACCGTCTATACCAAGGGTGCCTGGTTCCTCGAGTTCCTGGAGAAGCGGTTTGGCCGCGACGTGTTCGACCCCTGGCTGAAGGGCTACTTCGACCACTTCGCCTTCCAGAGCATCACCACCCGCCAGTTCCGCGACTATCTCAAGGCCACCCTGATCGACAAGCACCCGAACGTGGTGACCATGCAGGAGGTCGATCAGTGGTTGTATGAGCCCGGCATCCCCGACAATGCGCCGAAGGTGGAATCGGGCCGGTTTGCCACTGTCAATGCCGCCCGCATCGCCTGGCAGGGCAGCGGTCAGTTGCCGGCCAAGGCGCTCACCGACGCCTGGACCACCCAGGAGTGGGTGCATTTCCTGGAGACCATGCCGGAGACGCTCAAACCCGAGCAGCTGGCCCAGCTGGACGCGGCCTATCACTTCACCGGCACACCGAACGGCGAAATCGCGATGCGCTGGTATCCGCTGGCCGAGCGCAGCGGCTATACCGCCGCCCGCGAGGAGATGGGCAAGTTCCTCGAACGTGTTGGCCGCCGCAAGCTGATCCTGCCGATCTACAAGGCGCTGGTGGCGACACCGGACGGCCTGACCTTTGCCGAGCAGGTGTTCGCCCGCGCCAAGCCAGGCATGCATCCGATCACCCAGGGGTCGGTGCAGGCGATCCTGGAGGCGGCCAAAGCCGCGCCGCCGGCGGCGTCCACCCCGTGATGGTCGTGTGCCGAGCCCGGACATGCGCCGGGCTCGGTCTGGGCTGGCGGCGCCAGGATGGCGTTGTGCAGACCTTCCTTCCGCATCGGGAGCCGCGATGACCGCTGTGCTGCTGACAACGGGTCTGGTCGTGCTTGGCCTTGCCCTCATCCTACTGGGGCAGCATCAGCCCGACCGTCTGCTGCGGCTGGCGTTTACCTTGCTGCGCTGGCAGGCGCGTTTGCGCCGGGGTGTGCTGGTCGCTGCCGGGCATCGCTGGGTGCATGCCTGGTGCCCGGCTCGCGATCCAGCGGCCCCCATGCTGGTGATGCTGCACGGCTTTACCGGCAGCAAAGAAAACTGGTATCCGCTGGCGCGGGCGCTAGGCCGGCGGTTCCATCTCTGCATCCCCGATCTGCCCGGCTGGGGGGAATCCGAACGCAAGCCCGATGCCGCCTATGGCTATGTGGAACAGGCCGAGCGCGTCGCCGCCTACCTGCGGGCGGTGTCACCCGATCGCCCGGTGGTGCTGCTGGGGCATTCCATGGGCGGCGGCATCGCCGCCCTGGTGGCGGCCCGGTTTCCGGCGCAGGTGGCGCAGGTGGCGCTGATCAGCGCGGCAGGCGTGCGTTTCGACGACAACGCCTTTGGGTTGGCCGTGCTGGCCGGTCACAACCCGTTTGCGGTTTGCGATGCCGCGTCGCTGCGCCGCTATCTGGCGACCGTGTTCTACGATCCGGCCGCCAAGCCGTGGATTCCCTGGCCGGTGGCCACGGCATTGATTGCCCGACGGCGCGCCGATGCAGCGTTCGAACAGGTGGTGCTGGACCGGATCGGACGCGGCCCCGACAGCCTGCGGCCGGGCGAGGAGGCAGCACGGATCACTCAACCGGCGCTGCTGGTGTGGGGGCGGCAGGACGCCGTGATCGATCCCAGCGCCCTGAGCCTGTATGCCGCGCGCATTCCGCACGCCCGCACGTTGCTGCTGGAGGGATGCGGGCACATGGTGCCGATGGAGCGGCCGCAGGCCTTGGCCGAGGCCGTGCTGGACTGGATTGGACAGAACCGGGATGGCGGCCTGCATGCAGCGCAGGCATGACGGTGTGGGCGCAGGACGATGATGCCCCCGCCTTCAGGCGGCGGGTTCTCACGCCTCAAGGCGCAAACAGCCATTCGCTGTGGTCGTCGCGCTTCACGTCGAGGCAGCCTGTTTACGTCTCGGTCAACGTCCGCAGCACCATGTTGTAGTCGATGCGACGACCCGTCGTTGCTTTCAGTCGCTTGGCGTCTTTGTGTTTGGCGTTGATGAGGACGATGCTCTCCTCCGGGACGATTGCGGAGGGCAGTTCGAGCAAAGCCTCCTGATTGGCGTTGTACCAATCGCTTCCGACCTGCGTTGAGGCCATCCCGTGAGGGATCGCGTCCCAACCGCCTGGCAGATCCTCTTCCTTCAACACCCTGCGGGCTCCCCAAACGTCGTCGGGCACGTCAATCCAGACCACGTACCTGTTCAGTGGCAACCCATGGCTGTCTATGTGCGCCACGGTTTCCAGCATCGCCAAGGCGAGTGTCGTCGATGCATAGACGACATACTCCCCTTCGAGGTTCCACCGGCCTGGGTACCTTGCAGCGCCCGCACCCGTCAGATCGTTGGCCAACCACGCCTTCCCGGCTGTTGCGATCCTCGCCAATCTCACTGGTACGCCCCGCTCTGGAGTGAGCCGAGCAGCTTCATCACCGACGCACGCCCCGTGGGCGTATCCATGATGTCGATAGGTGCCACACCACCTAGAGCGGGCTGCGGACGCTCCACCCATTCCGCCACCCATTTCTCAGCGCTGAATCCGGGTGGCACGGCCATGTCCGGCATGTCTTTGAGCATGTCCTCGACCATGTTGACCAAATCCAGCAAGCCGATCACTGACTGCCCGGGCGTTCCCGCGAAAGGCGCCTTCTCCCGAATCTTTTTCGTGTAGGTGGACTTCGGTATTCCGGCCAGCTTCTGCACCGCGCCCGTGGTCATGCCGAACTCCGTTAGCAGCACCTTGATAATCTCTGCGGGCACGCCTCTCCGCTCCAGCTTCACACGCTCCATCGGAGTCGCTTGGCGCAGCATCTGCCTGTATGAATAGACAGACGTTCTGGGGGCCATCGCAGCTTTGATGGGCTTGCCCTTCATCCGTCTTGTCTCGATCCGATCCATGCTGTTCTATCTTTCAAAAGGCTAAATTTGATCTAATGATATGCCATAAGTAGCCTAACGGGCAGACTGGCTCACGCACAACAGCCCTCCGGCATTCAGGTCGGAGAGGATTTCAATGGCTGGACGGAGAAACACAGACGATGAACCCGACACGCCCGATGTTGATGATCGCCCTGATGTCCCTGTTGGCCTGCCAGCCGCAGGACGATCGCCAGGCTGCGGCCCAGGCCCAGGCCGCCCAGGCGGAGCGGGAGCAGGCGGCGCAGGCGATGGAAGCCAAGTTCGAGGCGGCAATCGGCGAAGGCAACTGGCGACTGGCCAAGGGCTATGCCGAGGTGTTGCAGACCGATTACCCCAACAGCGCGGCGGCGGCCCGGGTGCGGCCACGGTTGGACGAGGTCCGCGCCAAGGCCGAGGCGCAGGCGCAACAGCAGCGGCTGGCGGCGCTGTGGAGCTATGCCGAGCAGCCGGTCGGCAAGGACGGCCAGCAGCGGTCGGCCTCGATCTACTCGAAAGAACCGGTGGACACCGATGGCAGCGGCGCGCACCCGGTGCGGCTGATTTTCCGCGACCATCCGGCCTGGGGGCGCAGCGCCTATCTGGTGCTGCAGGCGGGTGATTTCGACTGTTACAAGGGCTGCCGACTGACGGTGACGCTGGATGGCAAGGCCCATGTCCTGCCGGGGTTGCGGCCGAAGACCGACGAGGCCATCGCCATGTTCATTGAGGACTGGAAAGGGCTGTGGCGGCTGGCCCGGTCCGGCCAGACCCTGGCGATCACGTTCCCCACCCGCGCAGTCGGCCGCAAGACCGCGGTATTCGAGGTCGGCGGGCTTGACCCCGTGCGCATGCCGGGCTGGCCGCAGGGCTGAGCCGTGATGCGCGGTCTGCGTCGCCTGATCGCGCGGACACGGCCCGCCGTGCCGCCGCAGCGGGAGACGCTCGTGCTCACTCTGGCGCAGGGCCGCAACATCCAGGTGCTGCGGGTACGCGACCCGCGCGCACGGCGGCTGAAGTTGACGGTGAACGAACAGGGCGGGCGCCTGACCGTGCCGCCGCATGCCAGCGTGCGCGACGCCGAGCATTTCCTGCACGCGCACCTGCCCTGGCTGGTCGACCAGCTTGACCGTCAGGCGACGCTGGGTGATACCGCGCTGGTGCCCGGCCAGACCGCGTGGCTGCCCCTGCGCGGCTGTGAGGTGCCGCTGCGCTGGCAGCACGCGCGTGCGCTTGGCATCAGTCCCGATGCCGACGACGGAGTGTGCATTCACTGGCCGCCGCGTGCCGCCCCCGCTGCGGTGCGGCGTGTTCTGCGGGATTTCTATGAGGCGCAGGGGCGCGCCGATGTTGGCCGCTGGCTGCCAACCTACCTGCCTGGCCTGCCGCGGGCGCCGCGCCGGATTCTGTTCAAGCGCACCCGTTCGCTGTGGGGGTCACTGACCGTGGACGGCAGCCTGATGCTGGATCTGGCGTTACTGCTGGCGCCGCCCGCAGTGTTTGAGTACGTCCTGGTCCATGAGCTGTGCCATCTCCTGCATCGCGACCACTCGCCGCGTTTCTGGCGCGAGGTGGAGTCACGCTGTCCCGACTGGCGCCGGCATCGCGATCTGCTGAAACAGGACGGAATGCGTCTGAAGGCGCGGCTGCGGGCATTGCTGACCGGGTGAAAGCGACATTTGCGTTTTCCCAAGCAAACGTCCAACTGATGGGGTCTTTCATGCCGGCATGCTGCCGCCTTGGCGTGTCATGCGCCGTCTTCATGCTGCTGACGTCCTGCCAG
This sequence comes from Thermomonas hydrothermalis, assembly GCF_900129205.1. GTDB lineage: Bacteria > Pseudomonadota > Gammaproteobacteria > Xanthomonadales > Xanthomonadaceae > Thermomonas > Thermomonas hydrothermalis. Next base: position 58,051 of record NZ_FQUK01000006.1, read on the forward strand.
CAGGCCCGGCCGCCTGCGGTCGAGCCGGCCGATGCCGCCGCCATGCATACGACCAGTCCGGCAGCGCCGGTATCCGCGACCAGTGTCGAGCTGACCTTGCCGGCGACCTTTCCGCAGGACATCTATCTGCCGGCGCAGCGGCGCATCGTCTCGGTGGCCAATATAGCCGGGATGCAGATGGTCACTCTGGTCACGGCACAGGCACTGCCGGCGGTCTATGCCGACATCGAGCAGCGCATGCAGGGCCAGGGCTGGACGCGTGAGCTGGCCATGCAGTCCGATGACGTCAGCACGCTGGCCTATCGCAAGGCCGACCGGTCGGTGTTTTATCAGCTGGTCGGTGATCCGGGCGGTGGCACCCGGTTGGTCGTGCGGCTGGGCAGCGGGGATTAGGCGCGCGGTGCGACCGGCATGCAGCCGGGCACCGGGCCGTGCTCAGCGCTCGGTCAAGAACGGCAGGATCACCCGCGCCACCGCCTCCGGCTGTTGCATGTGCAGATGGTGACCGCCGGGCAAGGTGTGCATCTGGCCACGCGGCAACAGCGCCACCCGGCGCCGACGTTCGGCATCGGGCAGATAGGGCTGGGCTGGGTCGGCAAACAGGGCCAGGGTCGGGCATTCGATCGCCGCCAGCAGATCGTCGATCTGGGGTTGGGTCAGCCGGAATGCGGTCGGTTGCACCAGGCGCGGATCACTGCGCCAGACGAAGCCACCATCCACCCGGCGCAGGCCGCGCTCCACCAGCAGGCGCACCTCCGCCTCGGTCAGCCCGGTGCCGGGCACACGCACCGACTGCAGGCGGGCGCGCACGGCGGTCTCCACATCCGGGAACACCCGCAGCCCACGGCTGGGGCGCTGCCGCGGTGCCAGGGCTTCGCGCAGTCGTGCCGCGGTGCGTTCCGGCGCTTCTGCCAGCGCACCCAGCATTTCGATGACCACCAGCCGCTCCACCCGCTCAGGACAGCCGGAGGCCAGCAGGCTGGCCAACCCCGCGCCCATCGAATGACCGAGCAGGCAAAACCGCTCCCAGCCCAGCGCATCGGCGACATCGAGCAGGGTGTGCAGTGCCAGCGGGAAGCCGTAGTCGGTGCCGGGTGGTGCATGCACACTGTGGCCGTGGCCGGGCAGATCCAGCGCCACCAGGTCCAGCTCGGCCAGCGCCGGTGCCAGCGGCAGAAAGCTGGCGGCATTGTCCAGCCAGCCATGCAGTGCCAGCACCCGCGGCCCGCGACCATAGGTGCGCAGTGCCGCGATGCGTCCGAGGGCGACCTCAATCACCGCCTCCTGCATCACTGCCAGCCCTCCTCCGCTTGCGCCAGGGCGGCGATCACGTCGGCATGCGCGGGGCTGGCATTCAGGCAGGGGATGTAGCGCAGGGCCTGGCCACCCGCGGCCCGGAACGCCTCGGCGTTCTGCATGGCGATTTCTTCCAGGGTTTCCAGACAGTCCACCGCAAAGCCCGGGCAGGCAATGTCCACCGTGCGCACGCCACTGCGTGCCAATGCTTCCAGAGTGGCCTGGGTATACGGCTGCAGCCAGGCCTCGCGGCCAAAGCGGGACTGGAAAGTCAGCAGTACCTCGTCGCGAGGCAATCCCAGCGCCTGGGCGATGGCCGCCGTGCTGGCCTCACACTGGGCCGCGTAGGGGTCGCCTTGGTTGACCAGCCGCTGCGGGATGCCGTGGAAGGACAGCAGCAACCGCTCGCCGCGGCCGTGCTGCTGCCAGTGAGCGCGGATGCTGTCGGCGATCGCCGCGACCCAGCCGGGATCGGAGTGGTAGTCCCGGCGCAGGGCAAGCTGCAGCCCGGCACCTGCCCGCGCCAGCACGTCTTCGACGCTGGCGGTGGTGGTGGTCGAATACTGCGGATACAGCGGCAGCACCCGCACCTCCTGCACGCCACGCGCCCGCAACGTCGCCAGCACCGTTGCCAGCGCCGGCTCGCCGTAGCGCATCGCATGCTGCACCTCCCAGCCCGGCAGGCGTGCGGCTACCGCGCGCGCCAATGCGGCGGTGTGCACGGCCAGCGGTGAGCCGCCCTCCATCCAGATTTCGGCGTATTTGTGCGCGACCTTGGGGCTGCGCAGCGGCAGGATCACGAAATGCAGCAGTGGGCACCACAACCAGCGGGTCAGTTGCACCACCCGGTAATCATGCAGGAACTGCGCGAGATACCGGCGCACGGCGCGCGGCGTGGGCGCCGCTGGCGTACCGAGATTGACTAGCAGCAATGCGCGCGCGGATGGCGCCGCGGTGTCGGGGGCAGGCGTTTGCATGCCAATAGGATCGCATGCTCCGCCGTGCAGGCGGCTGACTTATCATCGATTCATCCCGCCCGCGCCACGATGCGCAGGTCATTTTTGGCAACCGGAGATCGCGATGCGCACACCTTCACGCCGCCTGACCCTGGCCTTGGCCGCCCTGCTTGCCATTGGCAGCGTCACTGCCGGGGCCCGCGAGGACGTTCGCGCCGAGGACGCCAGCCGTGTGGTCAAGCAGATCCAGGCCATCCCCGAAGCGTCCATTCCCGACCGCCTGCTCGACGAGGCACACGCCATCGTGGTGGTGCCCGACACCATCAAAGCCGGGTTCATGGTGGGTGGCCGGCGCGGATTGGGCCTGATGGCGGTCAAGCGGCCCGATGGCACCTGGTCCAACCCGGTGTTCGTCAAGTTGTCCGGCGCCAGCTTTGGCTTCCAGGCCGGGGTGCAGTCGGCGGACGTGATCCTGGTATTCCGCAGCGAGCGCGGCCTGGACAACATCGTCAACGGCAAGTTCACCCTCGGCGCGGATGCCAGCGTGGCCGCCGGCCCGGTCGGGCGCAATGCCGCTGCCGCCACCGATGGTGCGATGAAGGCCGAGATCTGGTCGTGGTCGCGTGCACGCGGGCTGTTTGCCGGTGTTGCCCTGGACGGTGCGGTGCTGCAGATCGACCACGGCGCCAACCGCAGCGTGTATGGCGAAGGGGTGACGCCGCGGATGGTGTTTGAGGGTCGCGCCCCGGCACCCTCTGCCGCCATCCGTGCCTTCCGCGACACCCTGGAGGAAGCCACCGCCGCTGCCCGTTACGCACGCAAGCGCAGCGAGGCGGCCAAGGCGCCGGCCCCGGCTCCCGGCAGCGCCACCGTCACGCCGCTGGGCGAGGACGCGCCGGCTGCCCGCACCCCGTTGCCGCCCGCCGGCACGCCCTGACCACCAGCCACGCCGGACGGCACAGGTGATCCGGCGCAGCTGCTAGACTGTTGCATCTCCCCTTTCGACGCAGGTGCATCCATGGGCGGGTTTAGCATCTGGCACTGGCTGATCGTGCTGTTGATCGTGCTGCTGGTGTTTGGCACCAAGCGGCTGACGTCGGGCGCGCGCGATCTGGGGCGCGCCGTGCATGAATTCAAGAAAGGCATGCGCGGCGACGATGAAGAGGCGGGGCAGGACGCACCTGCGGCCCGTATCGGTCAGGAGTCGAAGGATCCCGCTGCGACGGCGCGCCCGCGCGAGCACGACGACAGCGGGCGCTGATTCGGCCTGACGCTGCCATGTTCGAGTTTTCGCTGGGCGAGCTGGTGGTGGTGGCCCTGGTGGCGTTGGTCGTGCTTGGCCCGGAACGGCTGCCCAAGGCCGCACGTCTGGCCGGGTTGGGCTTGCGCCGGCTGCGTGCGCAGTGGGTGACCATGAAGAACGAGCTGGAACAGGAGCTGGCCCGCGAAGAGCTGGCCCGCAGCCTGCGCGAAACCCAGCAGGCACTGGACGAAACTCGCGCCTCCCTGGAGCAGCGACCAGCGTCGCCACCCGCCCCATCCGACGAGGCACGGCATGACCGCTGAGGTGCCCGACGACGAGCAGCGCCCGCTGATCAGCCACCTGCTGGAACTCCGCATGCGGCTGCTGCGTGGGCTGTGGGGGTTCGGGCTGGTGTTGTTGCTGCTGCTGCCATTTGCCAATCGCCTGTACGCCTGGTTGGCACAGCCACTATTGGCCAAACTGCCCAAAGGTGGTCAGCTGATCGCCACGCAGGTGGCGGCCCCCTTCTTCACACCGATGAAACTGGCGCTGGTGACGGCGTTGATGCTGGCCATGCCCTGGCTGCTCTACCAGCTCTGGGCGTTCGTCGCGCCGGGCCTGTACCGGCGCGAGAAGCGTCTGGCGCTGCCGTTGCTGGTCTCGGCGCTGCTGTTGTTCTATGCCGGCTGCGCGTTTGCGTACTTTTTGGTGCTGCCAACGGTGTTTGGCTTTCTGGCCCGGATCACCCCGGAAGGGGTGGCGATGATGACCGACATCAGCGCCTACCTCGATTTCGTGCTGGTGCTGTTTCTGGCGTTCGGGCTGGCGTTCGAGCTGCCGGTGGCACTGGTGATCCTGGCCCTGCTGGGCTGGGTGACGCCAGACCAGCTGCGCGAGGGGCGCGGTTACGCGATCGTGGGCATCTTCATCATCGCCGCCGTGGTGACCCCGCCCGACGTGATCAGCCAGCTGCTGCTGGCGATCCCCATGTGCCTTCTGTACGAAGCCGGCATCCTGGCGGCGCGGATCCTGGCGCCGGCCGGAGGGCAACGGGATGACCTCGCCTGAGGGTGTGCCGGCCGGATTCTGGCAGCGCTATGCCGCCTGGTCGCTGGATGCCGTCTGTCTGCTGCCGCTGGTCGCAGGACTGGCGTGGTCGCCGCTTCAGCGCGCCTGGGCGCAGGCCGCGCAGGCGCTGAAGACCCTGACCGCCCTGCTGGGCCGGCAACTGGAGATCGCGTTGGCCAGTGGTCAACCGCCGCAGGCCCTGTTGTCAGGGGTGCTGGCAGACCCGCAGGTGCAGGCGGGTGCGGCCGTGTTGAACGCCGCCCTGTTCACCCTGTTCGGGCTGCCGGTGCTGCTCTATGCCCTGCTGTCGGCGCTGTGGACGCTGGGGTTCGAGGGCTCGGCCTGGCAGGCCACCCCCGGCAAGCGGGTGTTGGGGCTTGCCGTGACCGACAGCCAGGGCGGCAAACCCAGTCTGGCCCGGTTGGCGCTGCGCTGGTTGGCCGCCGGGCTGTCGTGGGCGTCGCTCAACCTCGGCCATGCGCTGGCGGCCGTGCCGCCGCATCTTGCGTTGCATGACCGGCTGAGCGGCACCTGCGTGCAGACGCACAGCGGCACGCGTCGGCTGCCGCGTTGGGCCCAGGCCTGGTTGGGGCTGCAATCGGTCGGCGCCCTGCTGGCGCTGATCTGGCTGTGGCGGCTGGTGCAGGCGTGGACCCTGGCGGCGTTGGGGATGGCCGCGCCCGGTTGAACCAGCCTGCGTCGATGCCGTCTGCGGGCGCAGCGTCAGAGTTCGATCTGATTGCTCACGGTCGTGGCCGGGCTGCCCGGCGCGGCGCAGACATCACGCCAGACCCCATACATCACGCCCAGCATCACCACCATCAGGGCGAGCACCAGCACCAAGTACAGCGGCACCGCAAGCACGACCACCACCCAGCCACCCAGCAGTTTTGCCAGGACGCCCACCAGCAGCGCGGCGATCACCAGCAGCAGTGCCAGCACCACGGCGGCCACCATCGCCAGTAGGAACAGCACCAGCAGCGGCAGCAGATTGCGCAGAGTGCCCGCGACACCGTCCTGCAGGGCGTCCACGACGCCCTTGTCGCGCAGCGCGATCTGGCCCAAGCCGATGGCTTGCACGCCGTAGCTCAGCAGGCCCACGGCCCAGAAGATCAGCAGCGCCGGGCCAAACCCCTGCGGCAGGGCAGGAAGCGCGTCGCCGTTCTCCGGTGACTGCAAGGTCTGCAGATACCAACTGCCGATATCCGGAGCCAGCAGGCCGACCAGCGCGCCCAGCAGCAGGTTCTGGGCCAGCATCAGCAGCACCATGAACGCGGCCGCCCGCACCGCCACCACGCTCTGTCCCAGCACCGAGAACACCTGCAGGGCACTCACCGGCCGGCCTTGCTCGACCGCGTCGAGCAGCTGCAGATAGCCTGCCATCAACACCGCCATCAGGGCGCTGATGGCCACGCCGGTGAGCAGCGACACCAGGCCCGAGATCAGGCCGCTTGTGCCCGCGCTCACACTGATCGCCGTCATCACCAGTGCCAGCCCGATGGCCATGGCGATCAGTGTCGTCAGCAGCAGCAGGGCGCCGCCAAAAATCGCCTTCGGATTGTCCCGTCCCAGATCCAGGGCGCGCTGCAGCCAAGTCAGGCCGGCGCCGGCGCCCACCGCGCGTGTGGTCATCATGTCCTCTCGTGTCCGTCATCGGCCCGCGGTGCGGGCCCAATGCACAGCATACTCAACCTGCACGCCGGCCATGGGCATGACGCACGAACCGGCGCAGCACGCGGCGGGCCTGCGGGGTGGCGTGCACCTGCGCCTGCAGGTGACGGGCATCGCGGCCTTCGGCGCTGAGTGCCGCGCGGCGTGCCTGCAGATAACCGTGCATGTGGCGGGTGGCGAACTCGGGGTGGAACTGCACGCCCCAGACCGCCTGGCCCCAGCGGAAGGCGTGGCAGGCGTCGTGCTCGTTGCGGGCCAGCACATGGGCGCCAGCGGGTGGCTGCAGCACGCTTTGCAGGTGGGTGGCCTGGGCGGAAAAGCGCGCGGGCAGGCCGGCGAACAACGGATCCTGCTGGGCCAGAGGCGTCAGCTCGATGGGCACGGTGCCGATTTCGCGTCCGCGCGGGTTGGGGCCGACCGTGCCGCCCAGCGCATGCGCCAGCAGTTGGTGGCCATAGCAGATGCCAAACAGCGGTAACCCGGCCTGCGCCGCTTCGGCCAGCCACGCCGCGCTGCGCTCGCTCCAGTCGTGACGGTCGGTCACCATCGCCGCCGAGCCGGTCACGATGACGCCAGCGAACCCAGCGCGCGCCGGCAGCGGCTCGCCTTGGGCCACGTCCACCACCACGGCGTCATCACGGTCGAGGCCTGCGGCCACCCGGATCCAGTGCGCAAAACTGCCGTGCCGGCGCATGCTGTCGGTGGGCTGGCCGGTCTGCAGGATCAACAGGGGCGGGCGATGGCGGCGGGCGGACATGGGCAGGGCGGCAAGCAAGGGTGCAGGCAGGGGCGCACAGGCGCGGCCCTTATACTAGCCGGCCACGTTGCTGCATTTTGCCCCGATGGCTCACGAACGCGTTCCGATCACCTTCCAGCAACTCATTTCCCGCCTCAACGCCTACTGGGCGGAGCAGGGCTGCGTCCTGATCCAGCCGCTGGATCTGGAAGTCGGCGCCGGCACGTTCCATCCGGCGACCTTCCTGCGTGCGATCGGCCCGGAGCCGTGGAATGCCGCGTATGTGCAGCCCTCGCGTCGGCCCACCGATGGCCGTTACGGCGAAAACCCCAACCGCCTGCAGCGCTATTACCAGTACCAGGTGGTGATGAAGCCGTCGCCCGACAACATCGTCGAGCTGTATTTCGATTCGCTGAAAAGCCTTGGCATCGACCCGCTGGTGCACGACCTGCGTCTGGTCGAGGACAACTGGGAATCGCCCACGCTGGGGGCCTGGGGCCTGGGCTGGGAGGTCTGGCTCAACGGCATGGAGGTGACCCAGTTCACCTACTTCCAGCAGGCTGGCGGGCTGGAGTGCCGGCCGGTGCTGGGCGAGATCACCTATGGCCTGGAGCGCCTGTGCATGTATCTGCAGCACTGCGACAACGTTTATGACCTGATCTGGACCTACGGCCCGGATGGCTTGCCGGTGACCTATGGCGATGTCTATCACCAGAACGAAGTCGAGCAGAGCGCCTACAACTTCGAGCATGCCGACGTGGCGGAACTGTTCCACCGCTTCGATGCCTGCGAGGCCGAGGCGATGAAGCTGGTCGAGCTGGGCCTGCCGCTGCCGGCCTACGAGCAGGTCACCAAGGCCAGCCACAGCTTCAACCTGCTGGATGCACGCCGGGCGATCTCCGTGACCGAGCGTCAGCGCTACATCCTGCGCGTGCGCAAGCTGGCGCAGGCGGTGGCGGAGGCGTATTACGCGCAGCGCGAAAAACTCGGCTTTCCTGGCCTGAAGCGGGCCGCCATCCATTCGGAGGTGGCGGCATGAGCATGCAACCGCTGCTGATCGAACTGGGCACCGAGGAGCTGCCGGTCAAGGCGCTGCCGGGGTTGGCGCAGGCGTTTTTCGATGGCGTGATCGCGGCGCTGGAGAAGCGTGGCGTCGCCGTCGAGCGTGGCGATGCCAAGCCGCTGTACACCCCGCGTCGGCTGGCGGTGCTGCTGCCCGGTGTGGCCAGCGAACAGCCAGCGCAGCACAGCGAAGTGCTGGGCCCGTATCTCAACATCGCGCTCGATACCGACGGCCAGCCCACCCGCGCCCTGCAAGGCTTTGCGGCCAAGGCCGGGGTGGACTGGACGCAGCTGGAGAAAATCTCCGACGCCAAGGGCGAACGCTTCGTCCATCGGACAGTCAAGCCCGGCGCACGCACGCTGGATCTGCTGCAGGACGTGCTGGATGAGGCGTTGGCTGCGATGCCCATCCCCAAGCCGATGCGCTGGGGCGATCACCCCTATGGCTTCGCCCGTCCGTTGCACTGGCTGGTGGCGTTGCTGGGCGATGCGGTGGCCGATGTCACCGCGCTGGGCATTCGCGCCGGTCGGGAAACGCGTGGCCATCGCTTCCACCATCCCCAGCCGGTGCCCGTCGCCACGCCGCAGGCATACGTCGAGGCGTTGCGGGCGGCGTTCGTGCTGGTCGATCCCGACCAGCGCCGGGCGCGCATCGTCGCCGAGGTGGAGCATGCGGCCAAGGCCGCTGGCGGGCAGGCGCGGATCGAGCCGGACATCCTCGAACAGGTCAACTGCCTCACCGAATGGCCGGTCGCCATCCGTTGTGCGTTTGAGCGCGAGTTTCTGGCGGTGCCGCAGGAAGCGCTGATCCAGACCATGGAGACCAACCAGAAGTTCTTCCCGGTGCTGGATGCGCAGGGTCGGTTGACCGAGCACTTCATCGGCATTGCCAACATCGCGTCCAAGGATCCGGCAGAAATCCGCAAGGGCTACGAGCGCGTGATCCGGCCGCGCTTTGCCGATGCCCGCTTCTTCTACGACGAAGATCTCAAGCAGGGCCTGCTGGCGATGGGCGAGGGGCTCAAGACCGTCACCTATCAGGCCCGGCTTGGCACCCTGGCCGACAAGGTGGTGCGGGTGACGGCGCTGGCCGAGGTGATCGCGTCTTGCGTCGGTGCCGATGTCGCCCAGGCGCGGCGTGCGGCGCAGTTGTGCAAGAACGATCTGCAGTCGCGCATGGTCAACGAGTTCCCCGAGTTGCAAGGCATCGCCGGGCGCTACTACGCCCTGGCCGCGGGTGAGCCGGAGGCAGTGGCGCTGGCGATCGACGAGGCCTACCGGCCACGCTTTGCCGCCGACGACATCGCGGCATCCATGCTGGGCAAAGTGCTGGCCATCGCCGAGCGCCTGGACACCCTGGCGGGCGGCTTTGCTGCGGGTCTCAAGCCCACCGGCAACAAAGACCCGTTCGCGCTGCGTCGCAATGCGCTGGGGTTGGCGCGCACCATCATCGAAAGCGGCCTGACGCTGGACCTACCGGATCTGCTGGCGCGGGCCAATGCCGGGCTTGCCGCGCATGGTCTGCGCGCAGAGGTTGCCGAGCTGTACGACTTCATCCTCGACCGGTTGCGCAGCTACTACGCTGAACGCGGTGTGCCGGCGGCGCATTTCAATGCCGTGGCCGAGCTGAAGCCCGCCTCGCTGTACGACTTCGACCGTCGCCTCGCCGCCATCGGCCTGTTTGCGCAACTGCCGGAAGCCGCTGCGCTGGCCGCCGCCAACAAGCGCATCGGCAACATCCTGAAGAAAGCCGATGGCGCCATCCCCGACCAGATCGACCCGGCGCGGCTGGTCGAACCCGCCGAACAGGCATTGGCCGACGCGGTGGCAGCCGCCGAGGCCGAGACCATGCCGGCGCTGCAACGCGGCGACTACGTGCAGGTGCTGACCCGGCTGGCACAGCTGCGGCCGCAGGTGGATGCCTTCTTCGAGGCCGTGATGGTCAACGCCGACGATCCAGCCCTGCGCAGCAACCGGCTGGCGTTGCTGGCACGGCTGGCCAGCCGGTTGGACAGCGTGGCGGCGATCGAGTGCCTGTCCGCCTGAGGGCCACTTTTTTGAGCGAAATCAACATGCCACGGGGTGCGCGCACCTAGGCTGCTGGGAAAAGTTTTTCCGGAGCACCCCATGGCCCTCCTTGTTTGGCAACCCGAACTCGACACCGGCATCGATATCATCGACCAGCAGCACCACCGCATCGTGGCGCTGATCAACCAGCTTGATGCGGCGACCACCCGCGACGACCAGGCGGCCGTGCTGGAGGAATTGGTTGACTACACCCTCTCGCACTTTGCATTCGAAGAAGAATTGATGGAAGAGTCCGGTTATGCCTTCGGGCCGGCACACAAGCGTGTGCATGAGATGTTCGTGCGCCGCGTCAATGAGTACCGCATGCGCTTCGACGCGGGCGAGAATATCGCTGGCGAACTGAAAGGCATGCTGGCGCGCTGGCTGTTCAACCACATTCGCGGTGACGACAAATCCTATGCCCCGCACGTGCGCCACTACCTGGACACCTACAAGCGGCCGGGTCAGAGCGGCGCCCACGACGGCTGGCTCAAGCGCAAGATCAAGGCCTGGCTACAGTAAGCGGTCGCGGCGGCGGATACCGACGCTGCCGTTAATCACACTTTGACGCTGCATCGGTATCCTGCGCCGATGCCACTCTGCCGCGCCCGTCCGACGCTGTTCCTGCTCTGTTGCCTGGCCGCCATGCCGGCGCTGGCGGCCAAGGTGACCAGGATCGAAATTCGTGGGCTGCACGACCAAGCGATGGAAGCCAACGTGCGCAGCACGCTGTCGCTCAGCGATGCGCTGGGCAAGAACGTGCGGCCGAGCCGGCTGGTGTATCTGCTGGAGATTGCGCCGGACGAGGCGCGACAGGCGCTGGAACCGTTCGGCTATTACGACCCGGTCATCACCCTCAGCCGCAGCGATCGCGCCGAGCCGGTGCCGACCGGCAACCCGGATGCCCTGGAGGCTGCCAGCGAAGACGAGGCTGGGGAGGATGACGCCGGGGAGGATGGTGCCATGGGGATCACGGTGACGCTCACCATCGACCCAGGGACGCCGGTGCGGGTCAGCACAGAGGTGTTGGCGGTGGAGGGACCGGGAGGGGCCGATGCCGGGGTGGAGGCGGCGCTGGCGGCGTTTCGTCCGCGCCCCGGTGAGGTGTTCGATCACACCCGCTATGACACCAGCAAGGCCGCAGTGGAGGCCGCTCTGGCCCGGCACGGTTATTTCGCGGCACGCCCGCTGCAACATCGGGTCGAGGTCACCCGCGCCAGCCACAGCGCCGCCGTGACATTGCGCTGGGACAGCGGCGAACGGATGGCGCTGGGGCCGGTGCATTTCACCCAGACCCCGCAGGTAGTGGTGTGGCCGCGGTTGCTGGAGCGGCTGGTGCTGTGGACACCGGGCCAACCCTACGACGAGGCGCAGGTGGATCGCCTGCGTGATGCCTTGCAGGCACTCGATTACTTCGCCCTGGTCGATGTGCAGGCTGATCCGGCACAGGCGCGCGCGGGGCAGGTGCCGATCGAGGCCACCCTGACTCCGGCCCGGCGCAGCCTCTACAGCGCCGGCTTCAGCTATGGCACCGCCAGCGGCAGCGGCGTCAGCCTTGGGGTGGAGCGGCGTTACCTCAACCGCCGCGGTCACAAGGCGTTGGCCCAGTTGGACTGGGCACAAAAGCGCAAGACCGCGACCCTGCAGTACCGGGTTCCGGCATTTGCCTGGCTGGACGGCTGGTACAGCGTCAGCCTGCAGGCCGGCGACGAACAGACCGCCTATGTCGATAGCCGCCGGTTGGAGCTGGTGTTGGGCCGCACCGGACAGTACCGTCGCCACCTCACCCTGTCGGCCGGCCTGCACGTGCTGCGTGAGCGTTGGGCCTACCTCGATCCCACCCTGACCGCGCCGGCCGAGCAGTTCGGCAGTTTCCTGTACCCGGCGCTCACGGCCGATTACATCGACGTCGACGATCGCCTGGCACCGCGCCGTGGCGGCGGGCTCAGCCTGACCCTGCGCGGCGGCAGTGGTGGTGCCAATACCCGCACCGGCTTTGCCCAAGTGCATGTCCGTGCCCAGTGGTTCCACGGGCTGGACGCCGACAGCCGCCTGCTGCTGCGCGGCGAGGTGGGCCATACCTTCACCCGCGACGTGCTCAACCTGGCCCCCAGCCTGCGCTTCTATGCCGGCGGCGACCGCAGCGTGCGCGGCTACGGTTGGCACGAACTCGGCCCGGCCGTGGCGACCAGCGGTGGCCTGTACTACACCGGCGCCCCCAATGTGCTCACCGCCAGCGTGGAATATGAGCGCTATTTCAACGGCGCATGGGGCGCGGCGGTATTCGTGGATAGCGGGAATGCGTTTGCTGACCGGACACTGGGCCTGCGGACCGGCGTCGGCATTGGCGTGCGCTGGCGTTCGCCGATCGGGCCGGTGCGGATCGATATCGCCCGCGGCCTGGATTCGCCGCAGTCACCGCTGGGGCTGTACCTCAACATCGGGCCTGACCTGTGACCCAGCACGACGAACAGCCCCGGCGGCACCGACGCGGATGGCGCATGGCCAGCCTGGCCGGGCTGGCGCTGCTGGCGGTGGCGATCTCGGTGCTGCTGGGCTGGCTGCTGACCACCCGCGCGGGCCGCGATGTCGTGTTGCGGCAGGTCGTGGCGCACCTGCCAGCGAATACGCAGCTGACCTGGCAGCAGGTGGACGGGCCGCTGTCCGGCCCGATGACCCTGCATGGCGTGCGGTTGTCCATGCCGCGCCCGCGGGACCCGGACTGCATTGCCACGGCATCGACCCGCTGTGCGATGGGTACGCTCACCTTCACCGCCGGCATGGTCATGCTGGATCCGGATTTGGCTGCACTCCTTGCCGGTACCGTGCGGCTCAAGCAGGTGCAGGTGACGGATGCGACATTGGACCTGCCGCGCAGTGACGCCCCGTTCAAGCTGCCCAGCTGGCCCGAGCTGCTGCCGCAGGTCGCGCCACCATTGACGATCCGTGCTACGGCCATCGGCATCGATGCGCTGCGCATCCGGCATGAGGGCGCGCCGGTGATCGACATTCGCCATGCCCGCGGCGGGCTCGACGTGCAGCGTGGCCGTCTGCACGTGGAACACCTCCGGGTGGACAGCGATCGTGGTCGCTTTACCCTGCATGGCGATTACGCACCCGGCCATCGCGATCACACCGAATTGCTCGCCACCGCCGTGCTGCCTGCACCTGCCGGGCAGCCTGCGGCGCGGCTGGGGCTAGTGGCGCGCGGCAATCTGTCGCGGATGGTGGTGGCGCTGGCTGGCCGTGCCGGTGAGCCACTGCAGGCGGCGCTGATCGTGCAGGGCAACCCGGATCGGCCACGCTGGTGGTTGCAGGCACGCAGCGACGGGCTCGACCCCGGCCTGCTGACAGGTGGCCAGCCTGGCATGCCGTTGCGTTTTGGCTTTACCGCCACTGGCACCGGGGGCAGTGCCCAGTGGCACGGAACGCTGCAACGCGGCGCGTTCACCGTGCGCGTGCTGCCTTCGCGGCTGCAGGTGCAGGATCAGCGCGTGCAACTACAGGCACTGGCGTTGCAAATCCTGGATGGGCGCATCGAGGCAACCGGCGAAGTCGATCTGCGTGACCCGGCGCAGGCCATGCTGGCGCTGACGATCAATGCCCGCGGGCTGCGTTGGCGCGATCAAACCGGCACCCGTGCGATTCTGGCCGACGCCGGGGTTGCGCTGACCGGCACGGTCGATCGCTGGATGCTGACTGGCCAGGCCCGGCTGACGCGCGGCAAGGAGCACGCCACGGTCGATCTGACCGGTCGTGGTGATCGTGCCGGCCTGCGCGTCGAGGCGCTCTCGGCCGTCATGCCGCAGGGCCGGCTGGATGCCACAGGCACGCTGGCATGGACACCAGCACTGCAGTGGACGGCACAAGCACAGCTGGCCGGCTTCGACCCTGGCTACTTCGCACCGGACTGGCCCGGCGCAATCCGCGGCCGCCTGCGCAGCGAAGGCACGTTGCGCGATGGTCGAGGTCTGCGCGCGCAGATCGACGCGCAGGAACTGGGCGGCACCTTGCGCGGCCGCGCCCTGTCCGGGCATGCCCATGGCGATATCGATGGCGACCGCTATGCCGGCGAACTCGCGCTGACGCTGGGCGGCAGCCGCATCGACGCACGCGCCAGCATTGCGACAACGATGGCCGTGGCGGCGACGCTGGCCCCGCTGCGCCTGGAGGATCTGCTGCCGGGGGCCCACGGCATGCTGCGCGGCACGCTCACCCTGCGCGGTACCCGCACTGCCCCAGACCTGGCCGTGGACCTGACCGGCAGCGGCCTGGCCTTCGGTGACCTGCGCGCCGCCCAGGTGCAGGCGCAGGGCCGGCTGCCGTGGCAGCACGGCGAGGGCCGCTTACGGCTCGATGCCAGCGCAGTGCAGGCCGGGCTGGCGCTGGATGCCGTGCACGCCACCCTGCGCGGGGCGGTGACACGTCTGCAGTTGGATGCCGAAGCGCGTGGCGATTTCGGTGCGCTGGTGCTGGCCGGCACGGCCCAGGCGCAGGGGGCGCGCTGGCAGGGGCGGCTGGCACAGCTGCAGTTCACGCCCGCGCAGGCGGCGGCGTGGACGCTGCAGGCTCCCGCAGAGTGGCGTTGGAATGGCGGCAACGGCGTGCTGACGCCGGCCTGCCTGCACGCCACCATCGGCGGTGTGCTGTGCCTCAGTGCTGACTGGCCGCGGCAGGGGTTGACGCTGCAGGGGCAGGCGCTGCCGCTGGCCTTGCTGGCCGGGTGGCTGCCGGCGCGCGCGCCGAATCAGCCCTGGGGGCTCGATGGTCAGGCCGGCCTCGAGGCCAGGCTGCGTCCGCAGGGCGCCGACTGGCAGCTCGACGCCCAGCTGACGTCGGCCAATGGTCGTCTGCGCAGTCGCCCGCGGGCAGGGAGCGCCCTGCTCGAATACCGCGATCTGGTGGTCACTGCCGCGCTTGGGCCGCGCCAGTGGCAGCTGTCGGCCTATGCGGCGCTGGGCGATACCGGCACCCTGGCGGCCCGGCTGGACACCGGCCCGCAGCCACAGGCGCCGCTGCAGGGGGCACTGCGTCTGCGCACCCGGCAGTTACGTCTGCTGGAGCTGCTCTCGCCCGACCTGGTGGCGCCGCAGGGCCAGCTCGATCTTGCCCTGCAGCTGGGCGGCACCCGCACGCAGCCGACACTGGCCGGCACCGCCGACCTGCACGGTTTGAATGCCGAACTGCCGGCGCTGGGCATTGCGATCGAGAACGGCCAGCTGCAGTTGCAGGCAGACGCCGATGGCGTGGCCCAGATCCAGGGCCGCCTGCCCACCGGCAAGGGCGAGCTGGTCGTGGCCGGGCGGCTGGGCTGGCAGGATCAGTCCGCGCCACTGCAACTGACCCTGCGTGGCACCGACGTGCTGCTGGCCGATACCCGTCAGGCGCGCATCCTGGCATCGCCCGATATCGCGGTGAGTTATCGCGCCGGTTCGCCGGTGCAGGTGCGTGGCGCGGTGACCGTGGCGCAGACCGATCTGCATCTGGAACGGCTGGAGATGGCGGTGTCGCCATCCCCGGACGTGGTGGTGCTGGATCCGGTCGATCCTGACCGGGCGCGCGCTCCGCTGGGTGTTGATCTGGATCTCACCCTGACCGCGGGTGACGCCGTGCGTATCGACGGTTACGGCCTGGCCGGCACCGTCGGCGGCAGTCTGCACGTTCGTCAGGCACCGGGCCAGGCGATGCGCGCCACTGGCGCGTTGGATCTCGGCGGCCGTTACCGCGCCTACGGGCAGGATCTGCGCATCACCCGTGGCCGGCTGCTGTGGTCGAACACGGCGCTGGACGATCCGCTGCTCGATTTGCGGGCGGAGCGTACGGTGGGCGAGGTCACGGCCGGGATCCAGGTGACCGGGCGGGTGTCCTCGCCGCGGGCCAGCGTGTGGTCGGATCCGGTGATGAGCCCATCGGAGGCGTTGGCCTATCTCACCCTGGGCCGGCCGCTGCCGGATCTGAGCCGCAGCGAGTTGCAGCAGGTCGATGCCGCCCGCACCGCCCTCAATGCCGGTGTCGGGCTACTGGCGGCGCAACTGGGCGCCCGGATCGGGCTGGACGAGGCCGGGGTGAGCACGTCGCGCGCACTCGGCGGCGAGGTGCTGGGTGTAGGCAAATACCTCTCGCCCCGGCTGTATGTCAGCTACGGGGTGTCCCTGCTCGGCACCGGTCAAGTGGTGATGCTCAAATACCTGCTGAAAAAGGGCTTCGACATCCAGGTGGAATCGTCCACCGTGGAAAATCGCGCCTCGATCAACTGGCGCAAGGAGAAATAAGCCGGCAGCACACGGGTGTGCCAATCGAAGCCGGGCCTGCTCAACGGGTCAGCCGGACGCCTTTGAGACGGGGGGTGCCATTGGCGTCCTGGTCGGTCCACACCAGCCATGCCCCGTCGGCATCGACCGCAAGGCTGGGGTAACCGCTGGCCAGACCGCGGGTGGCCAGGGTGGCCACATCCAGGGTCTGCAGGCGGCGCGACAGGTCGGGGGCATAGCGGGCCAGCTTCAGGTGCTGGCCGCTGGCGTCCTCGCGCAGCCAGGCCACCCACACCTGGTGGGCATCCAGTGCCACCGCTGCTCGGCCCAGCACGCCAGGGCCCTGGTCCACGTCCACCGGGGCGGCAAACTGGGTGCCGGCATCGCGGCTGAGCGCCAGCCGCAGTCGTGGGCCGCCATCGGCCTCGGTGTACCAGGCCAGCGCCACCGTATCGCCACGGGCGGCCAGGGCCGGGCCGTTGACCGGGCAGCCCGGTTGCACCCAGTGGTCGGCATGCACGGGGCGCGGGGCGCTCCAGGCGCCGTTCTGCCAGCGCGCCACCACGATGTCGCGGACGTCGTCCGGGCTGCGGTCGCGCCAGGCCAGCAGCGGGCCGCGCGCGGTCATCGCCACCGCCAGCGTGCAGCAGTCGCAGGTGCGGGTGTCCAGCACGGTGTCGGTGCCGCGCTGCAGGTTCAGATCGAAGCGGTTGACCCGCAGCTGCATGTCGCCGCTGGCCTCGGCCTGCCCATGCTCCGGTGTCTTGGCACGGCCATCCAGCCAGGCGATGCCCAGGGCATCGCTGCCATCCGGCCACAGTGCGGCAAAGCCGTGCTCGGTGGGCATGCCGTCGCTGTTGACGCGGGTGATCTGCTCCCAGCGCATCCCGCCATCACGGGAACGCGCCAGCACCACGTCGGTGCCGCCGGCCTGGTCGGGTTGCGCCTGCACCCATTGCGCCCACAACGCCCCATCGGCGGTGGCCAGCAGGTGCGGCGGGTCGGCGGGGCTGGCGGCCAGGGCGTTGCCCACGGCAATCGTGCGCGGCTGACTCTGCCAGCCGTCGCGGGTGTTGTAGATGGCAAACTGCAGCGCAGTGCGGCGGCCTTCGCGGCGGTTGATCCAGCCCAGCAGCAGGCGGCCGTCCGGGGTCTGACGCAAGGTCGGAGCCAGCGAGCCGGGCTCGGCCGGCAGCGCCCAGACCTGGGCGGCATAGTCGCCATTGCTGGCTCGGGGCGGCGGCGTGTCATGGCCACAGGCAGCCAGCAGCAGCGGCAGGGCGAAAACGGCAAGACGGGCGCGCAGGGTGTTCATGCGCGCAAGGATACGCCGGCGCTGCGCCTGCACAAACGGCGCCTGCAGACGTGCCCGCCTTGAAGGCGGGCCGTGCGAAGACAAGGGTTCAGGCGGCGTGCTGTCGGCGCTGCCGCTCCAGATGCACCAGCAGCAGGCTGATCGCCGCCGGCGTCACACCAGGGATGCGTTGTGCCTGGCCCACGGTCTGCGGCCGCACCTGTTGCAGTTTCTGCAGGACTTCGGCGGACAGTCCGCGCACCTGGCTGTAGTCGAACCCGTCCGGGATCGGCGTGGCTTCATGGCGCTGCTGGCGGGCGATTTCCTCGCGTTGCCGTTGCAGGTAGCCGGCGTATTTGCTGTCGATTTCTACTTGCTCGGCCACGTCCGGATCGTCCACGCCCGGCCCCAGCGCCGGCACCGTCATCAGCGTGTCGTAGTCCAGCTCCGGCCGGCGCAGCAGATCCAGGACGCAGGTTTCGTGGCTGACGGAAAGCCCCAGCTGGCGTTCCAGCGCGGCGCCCAGGGCATTGTTGGGGGCGGCCCACAGCGCGGCCAGCCGAGCCCGTTCGCGTTCGATGGCCTCCTGCTTGCGGCAGAAGCGCGCCCAGCGGTGGTCGTCCACCAGCCCCAGCGCACGTCCGGCCGGGGTCAGGCGCAGGTCGGCATTGTCCTGACGCAGTTGCAGCCGGTATTCGGCGCGGCTGGTGAACATGCGATACGGCTCGTTGGTGCCGTGGGTGATCAGGTCATCCACCAGCACGCCGAGGTAGGCCTCGTCGCGGCGGAGCGTCCAGGCCGGCTGCTGGCGCACATAGCGGGCGGCGTTGATGCCGGCCAGCAAGCCCTGCGCGGCGGCTTCCTCGTAGCCGGTGGTGCCGTTGATCTGGCCGGCGAAGAACAGCCCGGACACCGCCTTGGTCTCCAGCGAGGCTTTCAGCCCGCGCGGATCGAAGAAGTCGTATTCGATGGCGTAGCCGGGGCGGGTGATGTGCGCCTGCTCGAAGCCGACGATGCTGCGCACCAGCGCCAGCTGCACGTCGAACGGCAGCGAGGTGGAAATGCCGTTCGGGTAGATCTCCACCACATCCAGCCCTTCCGGCTCGACGAACACCTGATGGCTGGGCTTGTCGGCAAAGCGCACCACTTTGTCCTCGATCGACGGGCAGTAGCGCGGGCCGATCCCTTCGATCTGGCCGGAATACAGCGGGCTGCGGTCGAGCGCGGCGCGGATGATGTCGTGGGTGCGTTCGGTGGTGTGGGTGATCCAGCACGACACCTGGCGCGGGTGATCCTCCGTTGAGCCGATGAACGAAAACACCGGGCGTGGGGTATCGCCGGGCTGTTCGGTCATCACCGCGTAGTTCAGCGTGCGGCCGTCGATGCGCGGCGGCGTGCCGGTCTTCAGCCGGGCCACGGTGAACGGCCCTTCGCGCAGGCGCTGGGCCAGGGTGACGGCTGGTGGATCGCCCATGCGCCCGGCGGCGTATTGGGTCTGGCCGATGTGGATTTTCCCGGCCAGGAACGTGCCCGCAGTGAGCACCACCGCCGGGGCGTGAAAGCGCAGGCCGGTGTTGGTGATGGCGCCGTGCACGGCGTCCTGGTCGATGATCAGGTCATCCACCGCGGCCTGGAACACGGTCAGGTTGGGCTGGGTTTCCACCGCGCGCCGGATGAAGGCGCGGTACAGCGCACGGTCGGCCTGGCAGCGGGTGGCGCGTACCGCCGGCCCCTTGCTGGCATTGAGCGTGCGCCACTGGATCCCGGCGGCGTCCGCCGCACGCGCCATGATCCCGCCCAGCGCATCGATCTCGCGCACCAGATGGCCCTTGCCGATGCCACCAATCGCCGGGTTGCAGCTCATCGCCCCCACGGTCTCGATGGAATGGGTCAGCAGCAGCGTGCGCGCACCGCTGCGGGCGGCAGCCAGGGCCGCCTCGGTGCCGGCATGGCCGCCGCCGATCACGATGACGTCGTAGCGGTAGAAGGAGTCACTCATGGAGGCATTATCACGCGCACGGGCGGCCAATGCAGACCGGGTTTGGCATGCTTCCTGCATTTATCGGGCCAGCACTCGACCTGGCACGCCGTCAGGCGATGGTCGGACTGAACAG
The DNA here is from genome assembly GCF_900129205.1 of Thermomonas hydrothermalis. Lineage (GTDB taxonomy): Bacteria > Pseudomonadota > Gammaproteobacteria > Xanthomonadales > Xanthomonadaceae > Thermomonas > Thermomonas hydrothermalis. The sequence goes on from NZ_FQUK01000006.1 coordinate 77,809, forward strand.
GGGCCGACCCTGCGCAGGTCGAGGATGCTATGAGGGCCGGTTGTCGGGGGACAGCCGGCCCTCGATCTTTTCTGCGCCGGCAAACGCCCGCTACGGGCGCGGCTGTGCCGGGCTGGCGCAAACAAAGCGCCGGCACCGACAGGAAAGCGGAACAGGGGGGATCCGGGAAATCCTGCCGATGCCGGCACGCGTAAGCTTACCCGATTTGGTGCGATGTGACGCAACAGGGGCAGTTTTTGACACCCTGAGGGCCACCTGTGGCGTCGGTCACGGTTTGCTGGGCTGCAGGCCATCGTCCATTTGCCGGGGGCAGAGTCAGGCCATGCCACCATGGTTGCGGGTTAGCATGCCCGGATGTCGCCCTCTTCCTTGTCCCCGCTTCCTACGTTCATTGATGTGCTGGATGCCGCGGCGCGGATTGCGCCGTATGCGCAGGTCACGCCGGTTTTGCGCAGCCGTTCGCTGGAGGCTCAGGCCGGGGCGGCGCTCTGGCTGAAGGCCGAGCATCTGCAGCGGGTGGGGGCGTTCAAGTTCCGTGGTGCGTGCAATGCGGTGTTTTCTCTGGATGCGGCCACGGCTGCGCGGGGGGTGGTGACGCATTCGTCTGGCAACCACGGGGCGGCGCTGGCGCTGGCGGCACGGCTGCGCGGGATTCCCTGTCATGTGGTGGTGCCCGAGGGCGCGGTGCAGGCAAAGCTGGAGGCGATCGTGCGGGCCGGGGCGGTGCTGCATCGCTGTGCGCCCGGCATCGCCGCGCGCGAGGCCGCCTGTGCGCAGGTCCAGGCGGAGACGGGTGCCACCCTGGTGCATCCGTATGCTGATTCGCAGGTGATCGCAGGCCAGGGCACCGCGGCGCTGGAGCTGTTGACCGCGCAGCCCGATCTGGACGCGCTGGTGGTGCCGCTGGGCGGTGGCGGGCTGGCCGCAGGCAGCGCGCTGGCGTTGCAGGGGCGGGCCCCGCAATGTCGGCTGTATCTGGCCGAGCCGGCCGGTGCCGCCGACGGTGCGCGCGCGTTCGCACGGGGTGTGCTGGAACCGGATGGGGTGCCGCCAGACACCATCTGCGACGGTCTGCGCGGGACGTTGGGGGCGCCCAACTTCGCGCTGCTGCGTGCCGCCGGGGCACAGGTGCTGACGGTGGAGGATGCCGACACGCGGGCGGCGCTGCGATTGCTGTGGAGCCGGACCAAACAGCTGGTGGAGCCTTCAGCCGCGATCACCCTGGCGGCGGTGTTGGCCCATCGGGAGCGTTTTGCCGGGGCGCGGGTGGGGTTGCTGCTGTCCGGCGGCAATGTCGATCTGTCGGCGCTGCCGGCGCTGTTGGAGGGAGAGTCCGCTGCGTGATGAAAAACGTCTTCACACCGGCCTGGGCGATTGCGCTGTTGGCACTGGTGCTGGCGCTGACCGGGCTGGGCGCACGCGGGCTGTGGGAACCCGACGAAGGGCGCTATACCAACGTCGCCCTGACCATGCTCGATCGCGGCGACTGGGTGTCACCGCACCGCAGCCCGGACACCGGCCACTGGACCAAACCACCGCTGACCTACTGGGTGCTGGCGGCCAGCATGGGCACGCTGGGCCGCACCGCGTTTGCGGCGCGGTTGCCGTCGGTGCTGGCCTATCTGGCCCTGATCGCGTTGGCCTGGCGCACGGCGCGGCGGTTGGCCCCCGGCGGCGAGGCGATGGCGGCGCTGGCCTACGCCACCATGCTGCTGCCGTTTGCTGCTTCGCAGCTGATCACCACCGACCCTTGGCTTGCGGTCTGGCAGGGGCTGGCGATGGCGGCGTTCGTCGAGGCCCGGTTTGGCCCGCCCGCGGCGCAGCGGCGCTGGCTGGCGCTGATGTGGCTGGGCTTCGGGCTGGGCTTTCTGACCAAGGGGCCGCCGGCGCTGCTGCCGCTGCTGGCTGTGCTGGTGTTCGACCGCCTGCGGCCGGTTCCCAAGGCGCAGCGCACGCTGTGGCTGCCGGCTGGGCTGGGGGTGTTTTTGCTGGTGGCGCTGCCGTGGTACCTGTGGGTGATCACCCACACGCCGGGGCTTTTGAACTACTTCCTCGGGCAGGAGGTGTATGCGCGGGTGGCCAGCGACAGCTTTGGCCGCAACGGCGAGTGGTACGGCTGGCTGAAGGTCTATCTGCCCACCCTGCTGCTGGGCAGTTTGCCGTGGACCGGGTGGCTGCTGCGCTGGGCGGCGCAGTTACCGGCCAGCGTGCGGCGCTGGCGGCAGCCGGAGGCACGTCTGCAGGACGCCGAGGCGCTGCTTTTGACGCTGTGGCTGCTGCTGCCCTTGCTGGTGTTTTGCCTGGCACGTTCGCGTCTGCCGCTGTACCTGCTGCCGTTGTTCCTGCCGATCGCGGTGCTGGTGGCGCGTCAGTGGCAGCAGCGTCATCCCGGGCGGTTGCCGCGGGTGGGCTGGATCATGGCCTGGGCGTTGTTGCTCCTGGGCCTGAAAGGGTTGGCGGCACGGCTGGAGACGGGTAAGGATGCCACTGCCTGGGCGCAGGCGATCCGCGCACGGGTGCCGGCGCCGATCGTGGCGGTCAATGCGCTGGACGATGCACCGCGCTATGGCCTGCATCTGACATTGGGGGTGCCGGTGGTGCAGGTGGCGCTGACCGCCGTGCCCAACGTCTCACGCATTAACCCGCCCTACGACCGCACGCTGGACGATGCCCTGCGTCAGCCGCAGGCCGGGCAGGTCTGGTACACGCCGCAGGCGCATCTGCCGCAGGTGCAGGCGGCGCTGGCGCGGCACGGCTGGCGGGCGGAGGTGGCCGGTGCGCCGTATCGGGGACGGGTGATCTTCCGGGTGGTGCGCGACCGGCCGCCGGACGCGGCGCTCAGCGCCGGCGGATCGGGATCCGGCTGAGGGGGATGGCCACCTGCTCGATGCCATCGGCCCGGATCGGCGTGCCCGGTTCGGGGGCCCAGGCCAGTGCGCTGATGATCTCCCAGTCGGCCGGCAGCCCATGCGGGGTGCGGTGCGCCTCGTAGGCGCGGGCGGCCGCAGTGAACCGGCGGCGGCCGGTCAGGGTCTGGCGCCGGCGGGTCAGGGCGTTGGTGGCGCCGAGTGCGCGCAGTTCGTGCATCAGCGCCGGCAGGTCGGGGTGGAAGCGGGTTTCCAGATCACGATCGACCACCGGCTGGAAGAATCCGGCGGCCAGCAGGGCGTCGCCCACCATGGCCAGATCCGGGAACGGGCTGACATGCGGTGCGGCATCGGCCTGGGCGAAAGCATCGCGTAGCTGCCAGAGCGTTTGCGGGCCAAAGGTGGAAAACAGCAGCAGACCGTGCGGACGCAGCACGCGCCGGAACCCGGCCAGCACCGCCGGCAGATCGTCCACCCATTGCAGGCACAGGTTGGAGAAGAGGATGTCCACGCTGCCGTCGGCCAGCGGCAGGGCGCGGGCATCGGCGCAGACCAGGTGCGGCCGGCGTGCCAGCGGGTTGGGCAGGCCCAGCCCGGGCAGCCGGGGGGTGGTGGCGGCACGTGCCTGACGCAGCATCGGCAGAGCCAGATCCAGCGCCACCACCTGCGCCTTCGGCCAGCGCTGCTGCAGCAACCCGCTGGCGTGGCCGGTGCCGCAGCCCAGATCCAGCACCACCTGCGGCGGGCCGTGCCCGAGGGCCGGGTCGTCCCAGTAGTCCAGCGATTCCAGCAGGCGCGCTTCCACCTGGCGTTGCAGCACTGCCGCGCTGTCGTACTGGCTGGCCGAGCGCGAGAAGGCGCGCCGCACCTGACGGGTGTCAAACAGCCCGGTCATGCCCGCGCCCCGGCAAGAAAGTCCAGCAATGCCTCGGCGACGGCGTCGGCATGGGTCAAAAAGGGTGCATGGCCGGCGTGCTCGATGGCCAGGTAGCGTGCGCCCGGCGCTTGCGCGGCAGCGGCCTGCATCGCCTGCGGGTTCACCAAGCGGTCGCGACGGCCGGCCAGCCACAGGCTGGGCACGGCAAGCGAAGGCAGCGACTGGCGCAGATCGGTCTGCGCCAGCAGCCGCAGCCCTTCGTCGAGCACACGCGGATCCGGCGCACCACGCGCCAGCACGGCATCGCGCAGCAGGCGCATTTCCTCGCGCATGTGATCAGAGCCAAATGCTTCCAGCGCCAGGAAACGATCGACGGTGGCCTGCCAGTCCTGCGCCAGGCCCTGGGCGAACGTGTCGAACACATGCTGGGGCATGCCCTGCGGCCAGTCCGGCCCGTCCACAAAGCGCGGCGTGGCACACAGCAGGGCCAGTGCCGGCACCGCCGTGGGCGTCTGCAGCGCCGCGTACAGGGCGATCAGCCCACCCAGCGACCAGCCGCACCAGGGGGCGCCAGCGGGCACCTGGGCGGCGATGGCCTGCGCGCAGGGCGCCAGCGCCAGCGGCAGCGGGCTGTGGCGGCTGTAGCCGTGGCCGGGCAGATCGACCAGATACAGCGTGCGGTGATCGCGCAGGCGTTCCACCAGTGGCGCAAAGATGCCGCCGTGCATGGCCCAGCCATGCAGCACGACCAGCGGTGGGCCGGCGCCCACGATGTCCAGGTGCAGAGCGTTCATGTGGGTGACGTGGTGGGCCGGCAAGGCGGCCGGCCCGGGGGAGGAAGGCGCGCATTATGGCCTTGCCGGCGTGCATTGCGGCATTGGGTGGGCGCAGGACGCCCGCAGGTGTTCAGGCCGGGATGGTCTGGCGTATCGTGCTGTTCTGTCTGTGATGTGCCAGGAGAATCTCCATGGATGCAGCCACCCGACTGGCCTTGCGCGAGCCCACCCTGTGGCGGCAGCAGGCCCTGATCGCGGGCCGTTGGTGCGATGCCGATGCCGCCGGCACCTGTGCCGTGCACGATCCGGCCGATGGCCTGCGGCTGGGCAGCGTGCCGGACATGGGTGCAGCCGAAACCCGCTGCGCCATCGATGCCGCCGATGCGGCCTTCCCGGCCTGGGCGGGCAAAACCGCCAAACAACGCGCGCAGGTGTTGCGCCGGATCCACGACCTGATGCTGGCCCATCAGGAAGACCTGGCCCGGTTGCTGACCGCCGAGCAGGGCAAGCCGCTGGCCGAGGCACGCGCCGAGATCGCCTATTCGGCGGGGTATTTCGAATGGTTCGGCGAACAGGCCAAACGGATGGACGGCGAGGTGATCCCCGGCCATGTCCCAGGCGTGCGCCTGCTGGCCTTGCGCCAGCCGGTGGGGGTGGTGGCGGCGATCACGCCGTGGAACTTCCCGTCGGCGATGCTGGGTCGCAAGGTGGCGGCGGCGCTGGCGGCCGGGTGCACAGTGGTGTGCAAGCCTGCCGTGCAGACCCCGTTCTCGGCGCTGGCACTGGGGGTGCTGGCCGAACGCGCAGGCCTGCCCGCCGGCGTGCTGAACATCGTCACCGGGGCCGATGCCGCAGCAATTGGCGCGGAGATGACCAGCAACCCGAAGGTGCGCAAGCTCAGCTTCACCGGCTCCACCGCGGTCGGCCGCCGGCTGATGGCGCAATGCGCGGATGGCCTCAAGCGGCTGTCGCTGGAACTGGGTGGCAATGCGCCGTTCATCGTGTTCGACGATGCCGACCTGGACGCCGCGGTGGCCGGCGCCATTGCCAGCAAGTTCCGCAACAGCGGGCAGACCTGCGTCTGCGCCAACCGGCTGCTGGTGCAGGACGGGGTGTACGACGCGTTTGCCGAAAAACTGGTGGCCGCCGTGCAGGCGTTGCGGGTGGGGCCGGGGCTGACCGGCGAGACCGATCAGGGCCCGCTGATCGATGCCAAGGCGCTGGAGAAGGTGGAGGCGCATGTGGCCGACGCGCTGGCGCATGGCGCACGCGTGGCGACCGGCGGGCACCGTCACGCGCTGGGCGGCACGTTCTACGCGCCGACGGTGCTGCTGGACGCCACCCCGCAGATGCGGCTGGCGCACGAAGAAACCTTCGGGCCGGTGGCGCCGCTGTTCCGCTTCAAGACCGAGGCGGAGGCCATCGCCCTGGCCAATGCCACCGAGTACGGCCTGGCCGGGTATTTCTACACCCGCGACAACGCCCGCGCCTGGCGCGTGGCCGAGGCGCTGGAGTGCGGGATGGTGGGCCTCAACACCGGGCTGATCTCGACCGAAGTGGCGCCGTTTGGGGGCATCAAGCAGTCCGGGTTCGGGCGCGAAGGCTCGCAGCACGGGCTGGAGGATTACAGCCACATCAAGTACGTCTGCATCGGCGGGCTCGATATGCGCGCAGGCGGTTGATGGCGCACGCTTGAGCACGCCCGTTCAGGCCGTCTCCAGCGCCGGCGGCGGGGCGTGGCTGGGGGCCGTGGCATCGACGGCCACCCTGTCGCAGGCACGGGCCAGCGCGTCGAGCAGGGCATCGACCTCGGCTTCGGTATGGGCGGCAGAGAGGGTGATGCGCAACCGTGCGCTGCCTTCCGGCACGGTCGGCGGCCGGATCGCGGCCACCCAGAACCCCTGCGCTTCCAGTGCGGCGGCCAGCGCCAGCGCGCGCGCCTCGCTGCCGCACAGCAGGGGCTGGATCGGTGTCTGCGACGCCAGCATCGGCAGCCCGCGTCGCTGCGCGCCTTCGCGGAAGCGCGCCACCAACGCCGCCAGCCGCTGCCTTCGCCAGTCGTCCTGCCGTGCGCGCTGCACGGCGGCCAGCGCCGCGGCCGCCAGCGCTGGCGGGGTGGCGGTGGTGTAGAGGTAGGGCCGGGCGGTTTCCGCCAGATGGCCGATCAGGTCGGCATCGCCCACCAGCAGCGCGCCGTGCACCCCGAGCGCCTTGCCCAGTGTCACCAGACGCAGCGGCACCTGGGTGTGATCCAGTCCAGCGGCGGCGACACTGCCACGGCCGGCGTCGCCCAGCACCCCGATGGCATGTGCCTCGTCGATGTACAGGGTGGCGCGCTGGGCCAGTGCCACCAGTGCCAGGGCACGCAACGGCGCGACATCACCGTCCATGCTGAACACCCCGTCGCTGGCCAGCAGGGCGGCTCCGTCCGGACAGGCGCGCAACTGGCGCAGGGCACCTTCCGGGTCGGCGTGCGGGTAGCGGCGCAGGGTGCAGCCGGCCAGGCGCGCCCCGTCGATCAGGCTGGCGTGATTGAGCCGGTCCTGTACGCAGACATCGTCGCGTCCCAGCAACCCCTGCACCACCGCCAGATTGGCCAGATAGCCGCTGCCCAGCAGCAGTGCCGCGGGGGCCTGCAACCAGTCGGCCACTTCCCGCTCCAGGGCGGCGTGGGCGGCGTGGTGCCCGCACACCAGATGCGAGGCCACACCGCCGCTGCCGACGCGCGCCGCGGTGTCCTGCAGGGCCGTGCTGACCGCGTAATGGCGCGCCAGGCCCAGATAATCGTTGCCGCAGAAGTCGAGCAGCCAGCGCGACCGGCCAGCGGGGTCGGCCACCTCGCAGCGCATGCCGTCACGACGCAGCACGGTGCGACGCACGCGCTGGCGCTGGCGGGCCTGACGTTGCTCGCGCAGGGCCTGGATGCGAGCGCTTAAGGCACGCCGGGGCATGGGGCTTACGCGGCTTCGGTGATGCCGGCGTGGACGGTGGTGGTGCAGGCGCTGATGCGGTCATCCATCGCCTCGGCCACCGGCATCGGCTGCAGGCCCAGCCGCGCAAACAGCGCCTGGTCGCGTTCGGTGTCCGGGTTGCCGGTGGTCAAAAGCTTCTCGCCGTAGAAGATCGAGTTGGCCCCGGCCAGGAAACACAGCGCCTGCAGTTCGTCGCTCATGGTGTCGCGGCCGGCCGACAGCCGCACCATCGACGCCGGCATCAGAATGCGTGCCACCGCGATGGTGCGCACGAACTCGAATGGATCCAGTTCGACCGTGCCGTGCAGCGGTGTGCCTTCCACCTGCACCAGCCGGTTGATCGGCACCGAATCCGGATGCGCCGGCAGGTTGGCCAGCGTCTGCAGCAACCCGGCGCGCTGGCGCCGCGATTCGCCCATGCCGACGATGCCGCCGCAGCAGGTCTTCAGGCCGGCGTCGCGCACATGAGCCAGGGTGTCCAACCGGTCCTGCACCTCGCGGGTGTGGATGATGCTGCCGTAGTACTCCGGGTCGGTGTCCAGATTGTGGTTGTAGTAGTCCAGGCCGGCCTCCTTGAGTGCCTGTGCCTGGGATGCGGTGAGCATCCCCAGCGTGGCGCAGGTCTCCAGCCCCAGTGCCTTCACTTCGCGGATCATTTCGGCGACCTTGGGGATGTCGCGGTCTTTGGGGCTGCGCCAGGCCGCCCCCATGCAGAACCGGGTGGCACCGGCGGCCTTGGCCTGCCGGGCCTTTTCCAGCACCGCGTCGGTGTCCATCAGTTTGCTGGCCTGAACCCCGGTGTGGTAGCGCGCCGCCTGCGGGCAGTAGCCACAGTCCTCGGGGCAGCCGCCGGTCTTGATCGACAGCAGGGTGGACACCTGCACCTGGCGGGGATCGAAATACTGACGATGGGCACAGGCGGCGCGGAACAGCAGTTCCGGCAGCGGCAGCTCGAACAGGGCCTCGACCTCGGCGCGGGTCCAGTCGTGGCGGATGGGGAAGTGGGTGACTTCGGACATGGGGATTTCCCGACTGACGGCAGGCGATGGAGCCGGCAGTCTGGAGATCATGTTCCGCGCCGTCAACCAATCCGGCCCCGGCAAAGTCGACGGCGGCCTGTCGTTTCTCTGCTGGCCGCCCCGCTGTCTGATCTGCGCCGCGCCTGGCGCACCGGGGCGCGACCTCTGCCCCGACTGCCATGCGGCGCTGCCGTGGTTGCACCACCCCTGCCCGCGCTGTGCCCTGCCGCAGCCCCGCGCACAGTTCTGCCCGGCCTGCCGGCAGTCGGACGGGGGTGCCCTGACCCGGATCCATGCCGGGTTCGAATACGCCTTTCCGCTGGATCAGCTGCTGCCGCGGCTGAAGTTCCACGGCGATCTGACGGTCGCGCGGGTGCTGGCGCACTGCCTGGCCGAGCGTTTTGCCGCGCTGCCGCGCCCGCAGGCCCTGGTGCCGGTGCCGCTGCACCGGCGTCGCCTGCGCTGGCGTGGCTACGACCAGGCATTGGAGCTGGCGCGGCCGTTGGCCCGGCGGCTGGGTGTGCCGCTGCGCGACGACCTGCTCGTCCGTCGGCACGCCACGGCCGCCCAGACATCCCTGAACGCTGCCGCCCGGCAGCGCAACCTGCACGCCGCCTTCGGGGTGCGCAGCGGGGTAGCGCTGCCCACCCGGGTCACCCTGTTCGATGACGTGATGACCACCGGTGCCACCTTGCAGGCGGCGGCACGGGCACTGCGTGCGGCCGGTGTGGCCGTGGTCGAGGCGTGGGTGTGCGCACGGGTCGCCTGACCGGCGCCGCGGCGGTGGTCAGGCGGCCACGACCTTGGCGCGCAGGGCAAAGTCGAGCGCGATGCCGGCAAACACCGCCAGCCCCACCCAGTTGTTGTGCAAAAAGGCGCGGAAGCAGTCCTCGCGCGCCCGGGTGCGGGCCAGCCGGAACTCCCAGACCACCAGCAGCAGCGCCACCGCGAGTCCAGCCCAGTACCACGGGCCCAGCCCGGCCTGCCGTCCGACCAGGGCCAGCGCCGCAAACATCCCGGCATACAGCACGCCCTGGGCGGGCAGATCCAGCTCACCGAACAGGATCGCGGTGGATTTGGCGCCCATGCGCAGGTCGTCGTCGCGGTCCACCATCGCATACCAGGTGTCATAGGCGGTGGCCCAGAAAATGTTGGCCACATACAGCAGCCAGGCCAGCGGCGGCACCGTCCCCTGGATGGCGGCGAACGCCATCGGGATGCCCCAGCCGAACGCCATGCCCAGATACACCTGCGGCAGGTAGGTGTAGCGCTTCAGATACGGGTAGGTTGCCGCCAGGAACACCCCGACCACGCTCAGCCACACGGTCAGGCGGTTGAGCGTCAGCACCAGGGCAAACGCCACCAGCATCAGCACCGCAAACAACGCCAGCGCCTCGCGCCCAGATACCGCGCCGGTCACCAGCGGGCGCTGGCGGGTCCGCGCCACCTCGCCATCCAGCCAGCGGTCGGCGTAGTCGTTGATCACGCAGCCCGCCGAACGGGTCAGCCACACCCCCAGCGAGAACACCAGCAGGATCCAGGCCGGCGGCAGCCCGCCCGCCGCCAGCCACAAGCCCCACCAGGTCGGCCACAGCAGCAGCAGCCAACCGATCGGACGGTCCCCGCGCACCAGTTGCCAGTAATGCCGCAGCCGTTGCGGCCAGTTGGGACGTGTCACCATCGGGGAAGAGTCGGGTACCATGTGCGGTCACTGGCGGCACAAACGGCCGCATTCATGCGAGAATGCGCCACCGCGAGATTGATCGCGTCGACGCGCCTGTAGCTCAGCCGGATAGAGTAGCGGCTTCCGAAGCCGTTGGTCGGGGGTTCGAATCCCTCCAGGCGCGCCATCCTTCGGATGGCTTCCTTCCAGGATTCCCGGCCCGCCGCATGGCGGCGGGCGTTCGGAGCACAGGCCCTCACCTCAGAAGCGGAGCCACGACGCCAGCGAGCTCGGCCACGACCTCCTCAAGCCCAGGTGCCTTTAGCCGAGCCCTTTCGAGAAATGCCCGCCATTGTTTCTGCTTGGTGTTGTCCGAGGCGAACGCCTGCGTCAGCCCCACCGGCAGGGAATCAGGCATCGGGGTGTTCCGTCGCGCGAACGTGGCAGACACGGCGTCTCGAAGCAGCGTCGGATCAAGCTGGCCCTCCCGGACCAGGCTGAACAGATCGAAGTAATCCTTCATCCGGCTGTTGGTCATGCCGAGCATGACGATCACCTCCAGCTTCTCGGCGAAGACGGTTTCGCGTGGATAGATGCGCAGCCAAGGTGCCGGCAGATCGTCGAGCAGGGTCGGCAGCTTGGCGTCTTCGGGCCCAGGCGTCACGGCATCCCCGAACCCGATATCCCACTGGATCAGGCATTCCGCCGTCCCGAGTCGGGCACGCAGGTTCACGCGCAGGCCGTGGTAGTGCGCCGTTTCTCGGATCTCGCTGACGCGCAGGCTGGCAAGATCGAAGGCCAGGCCGTCGTCGAGCTCAAGCTCGCAGAGTTCGCTGATGATTGCTTCGATCCGCGCCGGATCTGGTGCGCCAAAGCCCAGAAAGTCTGCGTCGCGCGTCGGACGGTGTTCCTGCTCGAACCAGTGCCGGAAAAGCATTGCCCCTTTGAGCAGGAAATCGTCCCGGTGGCGCGAGATCGACAGTCGATACAGCAGGCGCTCGACGGCATAGCGATCCAGCGTGCGCTGGAACTCCTCGCCCGTCGCCTTCGCATGGTTCAAAAGCCGCTGGCGGATCGAATCGACGCGGGCTGGCGAGGACGCACTCATGCCACCGATTCCAGATAGGGTCGCATGACGTTCGCCATCCGAAGCTGGCTCGCCAGTCGCCAGATTTCATCGTGGCTCGTGCGACGCTCGCGGCGCACCTGGGACAGCGCCTCCAGTGCCACGTCCAGGCCAATCCTGTTGCGGAACTTGAAACAATCCACGACGGTCCGTGCGACCCCGGTCACCCGAAGCGGCACGCCGTCGCGGACATGCGTTTCGATCCCGGCCGAGAGGCTGACACCCGAGTAGCGAACGACTCGCAGCGAAGGCCAGTCCAGCTTGGGCGCGTGCCGTCCTGCGGCGATACCCAGCCAGACCGAGTGCGGTGCCTGTGTCGTCAGTCCGTGGAAGCGCAGCGCCGTCAGGAGGCAGAAGAAGCCATCGGGCACGCGGCGCGAGACGATCTGCAGTCCCTCGTCCGCCGCCGGCACCCGTCCGGGCAGCGAGTAGACGCCACGTGCCAGTCTGACCAGCTCACCCCGCTGCACCAGACGCGTGATCTGGGCGCCTTCCAGCCCGGCGGCCCGGAGGTCGCGGGCGCGGACACTGCCCTGGGCTGCGAGCAGGCGTTTGGCTTTGGCGTGGGGATCCATGTCGCAAGGTTGTTCTAATTCCACTATCAAAGTCAATTGTGTGTGCGTTTTTGTAACGCCAGGTGTGCCCCGAAGGTCGCCTCTACTCCGTTGTGCCGCGGAGAGCATTGAGGCAAGCCGCCCAATGGCCTCAAGCGCTTGCGGGCCGGGCATGGCGCGTGCAGAAGTCGGCCAGAGCAATCGAGCGAAAAGAGAGGGGCTGCGATCTTGCGCGGCGTCCGAAGCCGTTGGTCAGGGTGGCGCGGATCTACCCCCCCCCCCGCAACGGTGCTCAGGCGACGGATGGCGTGTGCGTGCGCAGATAGTCCAGAAACGCTGGTGCCGGCAGCGCAGGGGACCAATGGAAGCCCTGCCCGGCATCGCATCCGAACTGGCGCAGGCGGGTCAGGGTCGGGGCATCTTCCACGCCTTCGGCCACCAGTTGCAGATTGAGGCAGCGGCCCATCTCGATGATGGCGCGCACCAGGCCTTCATCCTGCGGGTCGCTGGTCATCCGCCGCACGAAGGACTGGTCGATCTTGAGGCGATGCACGGCAAACCGGCGCAGGTAGCCCAGATTGGAGTAGCCGGTACCGAAGTCGTCGATGGCGATCCGCACGCCGCGGCTGGCCAGGTTTTGCAGGGTGTTGGTGATGTAGGCGGCATCGGCCATCAGCAACGACTCGGTGAGTTCCACCTCCAGGGCACTGGCGGGCAGCCCGGACGTGGCCAGTGCCTGGGTGATTTCGCGCTCGAAATCATCACGGCGGAACTGCAGCGCGGACACGTTCACCGCCACGCTGAGATCGGCAAACCCTTGCGTGCGCCAGTGCTGGGCGTCTCGGCAGGCTTGATGCAGCACCCAGGCGCCCAGGTCGTGGATCAGGCCGCTGCGTTCGGCCACCGGGATGAAATGTGCCGGCGAGATCGGGCCCAGTTCCGGATGGCGCCAGCGCACCAGGGCTTCCGCGCCGATGATGCGGCCACTGGCCAGTTCGATCTGCGGCTGGTAATGCAGTTCCAGTTGCGGGGTGCCCAGCGCCGAGCGCAGTGCGGCGGCCAGATGCAGATGTTCGGCCACGCTCTCGTTCATGCTCGGGTCGAAGAAGCGGAACGTGTTGCGACCGGCATCCTTGGCCTGATACATGGCCATGTCCGCGTGCCGGAGCAGGGTGCCCACGTCCATGCCGTCGCGGGGTGCCACCGCGATGCCGAGCGAGGCGGTGACCAGCACATCCACGCCATCGACCGAAAACGCCTGGCTGAGCAGGTGGGTGAGCTTGGCCACCACCGAAACGATGGCGTCTTCTTCCTGCAGGCCACCCATCAGGATTAGGAACTCGTCGCCGGACAACCGCGCCACCGTGTCGGAATCGCGCACGCAGCCTTGCAGGGTATCCGCCACCTGGCACAGCAGGGCGTCGCCGGCGGCATGGCCCAGTGAGTCGTTGATGGTCTTGAAGTTGTCCAGATCCAGAAACATCACCGCCACCATGTCCCGGTTGCGGCGGGCCTGTTGCAGCAGCTGGGACAGCCGATCCTTGGCCAGCGCCCGGTTAGGCAGGCCGGTCAGGCTGTCGCGCTGGGCCAGGATCTCGATCTGCGCATGCGATTGCTCCAACGCCTGCTTGCCTTCTTCGAGCTGGCGCATGGTGCGCTGGATGTCCTGGGAGATCAGCCGAACGAACAGCCCGGTCGCGGCAAGTACCAGCGCGATGACAAACAGCCGCCGCCACGGCAGCGGCTGACGCGGCAGGCTGGGCAGGATGCCGGTGCGATCCAGCACGAAAAAGCCCACCACCACCAGCAGCATGGCGGCCAGCATCCATGGCAGTGCGCGCCGGGATGAAAAGGTCTGGGTAAACAGCAGAAGTGCGGGGAATGTCAGCAATGCTTCGTCGTACAGCCCCTGGTTGAGAACCATCACCAGGGTCAGCACGGCAAACAGGGCAACCGCAGTCAGATTGGCGGCCAGCCGTGGTCGTTGTTCGACCTGCCTGAGTGCAAACAGCAAAATGCCGATCAGCAAGGCTTCCAGCGCGGCCACTGGATAGAACCCGATGGCCAGGTTGAGCCCCAGGGTGAGGCAGAAACACAGCACTAGCAGCCAGAGGATCTGCCGCAGCCGCACCTGCCAGCCCGCAGGTGCGGTGGGGGCCTCATCGTGTGCTTGGGCGGGGGCGTGCGGTTGGTCGGTCATGCGGTCGGCGGTGGCGCGTAACGGGGTGCCGGGGCGTCCAGCCATGACATTGACGGCCGCGCCGACGGATTTTCAATGCGGAATCCACCGCCGCAGCGCGTGGCGGGGCGGTTTGCAACACCCTGCTAGATTAGTGCAAATGGACCTTGCTCCCGATCCGGCCCTGCTCGATGCCCTGTCCACGCCGGTCTTACGGCTGGATGCGGCGGGCGTGGTGCGCTTTGCCAACCTTGCCACTGCGCGCTGGCTGGGCGTGGGCGTGCGCCGGTTGTTGGGGCTGCATGCGGCGGCGCTGGAGCAGGATGGCCGCCAGCTGGCCGATTGCCTGGCGGTTCCCTTGCAGGCACCGCTGCGGCTGCGACGGGTGATGCTCGGGCTGCCCAATGGCCCGGCCCCGCGGTTTGCCGACCTCTGGCTGGCCCCAGCGGATGCCGGGTGCTGGCTGGAGGCGCATCCGGTGGAGGAGTTTCCGGGCGAGGATCCGGCGCGGCTGCTGCCCTCGGCCCTGGCCGCCTCGTTGAAAGGCCTGGCGCATGAGCTGCGCAATCCGCTGCTGGGCATCAAGGGTGCGGCACAACTGCTGGCGCGGCGGGTGGAAGGCGAGAGCCGCGAGCTGACGGCGATCATCGAAAGCGAAGTCGGTCGGCTGTCGGCCCTGGTGGATCGTCTGCTCAGCCCGGCGCCGCCACGCCCATTCGCGCCCGTCAACATCCATGCCGTGCTGGAACGGGTGCTGCGTCTGGCCGAGCACGATGCCGGCTGGGCGGTGCAGTTGCAGCGCGATTACGATCCCTCGCTGCCGGAGCTGCAAGGCGATGCCGACCGGCTCAGTCAGGCGGTGTGGAACCTGGTGCGCAATGCCCTGGAGGCCGGCGCCGGCACGGTCACCCTGCGCACCCGCGTCGAGCACGCGGCCCGCATCGGCGAGGCGCCGCCCACCCTGGCGCTGCGGCTGGACGTGATCGACGACGGCCGTGGCGTGCCTGCGGAACTGGCCGAGCACCTGCTGCTGCCGCTGGTCAGCGGCCGTGCCGATGGGACCGGGCTGGGGCTGGCGCTGGCGCAGCAGGTGGCGCGCGAGCACCGCGGCGTGCTGACCTGGCGCTCCCGTCCGGGGCATACCGTGTTTACCCTGCTGCTGCCGCTGACAGGGACGGAGGGCGCCCATGACTGAACCGGCCCGGATCTGGGTGGTGGACGATGACCGCTCGGTGCGCTTCGTGCTGGCCGCGGCGCTGGAGGAGGCGGGCTTTCAGGTCACGGCATTTGCCGATGCCGCCGAAGTGCTGGCGGCGCTGGTGGCCGGGCGATGCCCGGATCTGCTGTTGACCGATGTGCGCATGCCGGGTGACAGCGGGCTGGTGCTGTTGGACAAGGTGAAAGCTGCGCTGCCGCACCTGCCGGTGATCGTGATGTCGGCGCATACCGACGTGGCCAGCACCGCCGGGGCCTTCCGGGGCGGCGCGCAGGAGTTTTTGTCCAAGCCGTTCGACATGGACGAGGCGGTGGCGCTGGTGCAGCGTGCGCTTCCGGGCAGCCCGCCGCGTCCGGTCGCACCCACCCCGACGGTGGAGGGCGGGCAGGCGTTGATCGGACAGGCACCGGCCATGCGCGCACTGTTTCGTGCCATCGGTCGGCTGGCGCAGGTGCCGTTGTCGGTGCTGATCACCGGCGAGACCGGCACCGGCAAGGAACTGGTGGCGCGCGCGCTGCACCGCGAATCGCCGCGTGCCGGCAAGCCCTTCATCGCCCTCAATACGGCGGCCATCCCGGCCGAGTTGCTGGAGTCGGAGCTGTTCGGCCACGAAGCCGGCGCCTTCACCGGAGCCCAGCGGCGGCATCTGGGCCGTTTCGAGCAGGCCGACGGCGGCACCCTGTTCCTGGACGAGATCGGTGACATGCCTGCCGCGTTGCAGACCCGCCTGCTGCGCGTGCTGGCCGAGGGCGAGTTTTTCCGGGTCGGTGGCCGCGAGCTGGTGCGCGTGGACGTGCGGGTGATCGCCGCCACCCATCAGCCATTGGAAGCACTGGTTGCGCAGGGCCGGTTCCGCGCCGACCTGCTGCATCGGCTGGACGTGGTGCGGCTGCACCTGCCACCCCTGCGCGAACGCCGCGAAGACATCCCGCTGCTGGCCGGACGGTTTTTGACCGAGGCGGCGCAGCGCCTGGGGCTGCCGCCCAAGCGGTTGTCCCCGGCCGCGCTGGAACGGCTGCGCGCGCATGCCTGGCCCGGCAATGTGCGTGAGCTGGAGAACGTCTGCTGGCGGCTGGCGGCGCTGGCACCCGGTGAGCGCATCGGCCCCGAAGACCTGGCCCTGGCCTGGCCCGAAGCCACCCCGGGTGGAAACGACGACGGGGCGTCGGAGTCCGCCTGGACGGCAGCGCTGGCGGCCTGGGCGCGTGCGCAGCTGGAGGTCGGAGCAGCGGACATCCATGCCCGCGCCCGCGCTCTGCTCGACCAGACGTTGCTGGACGCGGCGCTTGCGCGCCACGCCGGGCATCGCCAGCGTGCCGCCCGCGCCCTTGGGCTCAGCCGCAATACCGTCACCCGCAAGCTGGGTACTTCACGCAAGC
This sequence comes from Thermomonas hydrothermalis, assembly GCF_900129205.1. GTDB lineage: Bacteria > Pseudomonadota > Gammaproteobacteria > Xanthomonadales > Xanthomonadaceae > Thermomonas > Thermomonas hydrothermalis. The sequence continues at coordinate 94,437 of NZ_FQUK01000006.1, forward strand.
GCCGCTGAGATCAAGGCACCAACCAGCTGGGGATGCGTTACCTTGACGACGCTGATCCCGCAGAGATGGCGGCGTTCAAACGGCTGTGTCTGGCGGGCATTGCCACCCATCCCGGAGCGTTCCTATGGTCATCTTGCGTTGCTTGCTACTGACAACCTTCGGCACGTTGGTCGCATGTGCCGGGCCCATACCGACAGCGTCCGTGGCGTCAGGATCGCCCCCGCTGGCGGGTGCCAGGGTCGCGCAGGCGGTGGCGATCATGGCGCCGGCTTCGGGCAGCCTGGTCAGCGGCCGACTCATCCTCACCCCGGAGGGCGATGGCGTGCGGATTCGCGGTGACATCGGTGGCCTGGCGCCGGATAGCGTGCACGGGTTCCATGTGCACGAAAAAGGCGACTGCAGTGCGGCCGATGCCAGCAGTGCCGGCGGGCACTTCAATCCTGCGGGGCAGCCACACGGCCGTGCCGGTCACGGCGCCCACCACGCCGGAGATATCGACAACCTGATTGCCAATCGCAATGGCGTGGCCCACGTCGATGTGCACGTGGCCGGGGTTAGCCTCGGCGGGGGCGAAGCAAACGATGTCCTTGGGCGTGCGCTCATCGTCCATGCGGTGCCCGACGATTACACCAGCCAACCCGCCGGCAATGCCGGGGCCCGAATCGCCTGCGGCGTGATCCGCCAGCCTTAGCACAGGGCGGCGGCTTCACCCGCGCGGCAGTGCACGAACTCCACCGGCACCGCGTGTGCCTGCAGCACCGCGGCGTATTGGCGCTGCCGCATCTGGAACAGCTTGAAACCGCGTTCCAGCTGTTGTGGGTCGCTGGCATCGGGCTGGTTGCGACGACGCCAGGCCACCGGATCGAGCAGAGCGATCTGCACCTGGCCCTGCACGTAGCGGGCCAGCGGCTCGGGCGGAGCGTCCAGCAGGTATTCGCTGTCCGGGGCCAGCAGTGCGGCTTCCAGCAGCGACCACAGCCCGTCCAGGCCGACGTTGCGATATTGCAGGGCGGTCATCGCCAGCAGGTCGTGCAGGCTGAGCAGGCGGCCGTGCTCGATCTGCGCGGCCAGCGCCTCCTGCACGGCCAGAGCGGTATCGGCGGAGAGCATGCCGTGATCCAGCAGACGCTCTTCCAGCGCGGCGGTGACGGTGCTGACCTGGTCGCCGCGTAGCACGAACGGAAGCACCCGCAAGCCGCCGCCGGTGAGTTCAGGATCAGCCTGCAAAGGCAACGGCACCTCGCCGCGGGCATCGGCGCCAAACCCGACGATGCGGGCGCCCTGGGCCTTGCCGGGGGCGCGTTGCAGCAGTTCCAGTGCGCGCCGATGCAGCGGCCAGCCTGGCCGCAGGGCTTCAGCCGGATCGAAGTGCGCGCCCAGCAGCGCCAGTTCGCACCCGGTGACCGCAGGAACCTGTGCCGCCAGGTCGCGGCCCAGCCGTTCGGCAATCTGCCCGGCGGCATCCACCGCGAGGGCCGCCCTGTCGGGGGGCGTGCCATTGCGCAGTTCCAGGGCGATCACGCCGCGGAAGACGGGTTCGGCATCCATGGACGGCATCTGAAGTTCCGGCTCGGCAAGGGGAGGCTACACTTTGCCGACATTATGCCCGCGCTGCGGGCGTCAACTTTTGAGGTGAGGCAATGCAGTTTGGTCGTCCGGTCGCCGTGCTGGGGGGTGTGCGCATTCCGTTCTGCCGGCAAAACACCGCGTATGCCGATGTCGGCAACTTGGGGTTGTCGGTGCGCACCCTGGGTGCGCTGGTCGAAAAGTTCGGCCTGCACGGGCAGCGGCTGGGCGAGGTGGCGATGGGGGCGGTGATCAAGCACTCATCCGATTGGAACCTGGCACGCGAGGCCACGTTGTCCTCCGGCCTGTCGCCGCTGACGCCTGGCATCACCCTGCAGCGCGCCTGCGGCACCTCGCTGGACAGCGTGCTACTGATCGCCGGCAAGATTGCAACCGGCCAGATCGACGCCGGCATCGGTGGCGGTTCCGATACCACCTCGGACGTACCGATCGTGTATAGCAAAGCGCTGCGGCAACGCCTGCTGAAAGCCGCCGCGGCCAAGACGTTGCGGGATCGGCTGGCGGCGTTCAAGGGATTTCGGTTGTCGGAACTCAAGCCGGAGTTCCCTGGCGTGGCCGAACCGCGCACCGGCAAGTCGATGGGCCAGCACTGCGAGGACATGGCCAAGGAATGGGGTATTTCGCGTGAGGCCCAGGACGCACTGGCGGTCGATTCCCATCACAAACTGGCCGCGGCCTACGCGCGTGGCTTCTTCGATGACCTGGTGGTGAGCTTCCGCGGTGTCAGCCGCGACAACATCCTGCGCCCGGATACCAGCATCGAGAAGCTGGCCACGCTCAAGCCCGCCTTCGACAAGACCTCGGGCAAGGGCACCCTGACCGCCGGCAACTCCACCCCGCTTACCGACGGTGCGGCCGCCTGCCTGCTGGCCAGCGACGACTGGGCAGCGGCACACGGCTTTGAAGTGCTCTGCCACATCCGCGATGCCCAGGTCGCCGCGGTGGATTTCATCCATGGCGAAGGCCTGCTGATGGCGCCCACGGTGGCGGTGGCCGAACTGCTGGCGCGCACCGGGCTGACCTTGCAGGACTTCGATTTCTACGAGATCCACGAAGCGTTCGCGGCGCAGGTGCTGTGCACGCTGCGGGCGTGGGAAAGCGAGGCGTATTGCCGCGACCGGCTTGGGCTGTCGGCGCCGCTGGGGCGGATCGACCCGAACCGGATCAACCCCAATGGCTCTTCGCTCGCCACTGGCCACCCGTTTGCGGCCACCGGCGCGCGCATCGTCGCCACCGCCGCCAAGGAACTGAAACTGCGCGGCCATGGCCGCTGCCTGATCAGCATCTGCACCGCCGGCGGCATGGGTGTGGCGGCGATTTTGGAACGCTAAGGACGCTCTGAACAACGCCAGCCTGGCGTTGTCAGCTCAGGTCGATCCCAGCCCATGTTTGGGCTTGGCGCATACGCGGCAATCGTGTGCGCGAAGGTTGCCTGGTCTACCTGCGCCTGGCGGGTGATGCGCCTGGCCAGGCGGGAGGTGGCAGAACGGTGGCAGAAAAGAAAAGGCTCCATCGCGTCTGGTGTGGAACGGGCCGCCGGATGATGTCAGCCTTGGCGGATGCAAGAACAACTCTTCACCCAGGCTTTGGGGCTGACG
>NZ_FQUK01000009.1 GCF_900129205.1 Thermomonas hydrothermalis
CTGCGGATTTCCGCCACCAGCCGTGGGTCGGTCTTGGGCGTGCGCCGGCGTTTGGGCGCGCAGGATCGAGCGGCCAAGGCGGCGGGATTGCCGCCCTGTTCGCGCAGGGCCTGCTTCCACCGGTAGAGCGTGCGCCGGGACACGTCGAAGGCGTCTTGGGTGGCTTCGAGGCCGTGTGTGCCCCAGAAGCGCAGGATGTGCAGCCTTCGTTGGGCGTCTTTGGGGGTCATTGCCCAAAGATGACCCAAGGCGGCTATTCGATAGAACCCCCGGATTCGGTACCCGGCATGGTGCACTTGCATGGCGCTCCTCCTGCTTCGAAGGAGTGCCAAAGGTGTTTGAACTTATGCAGCACTTGCATGCGCCGACCGATCCCCCAGGCCAGTGGCGTCTGGCCTGATTGAGGTTCCTTTATGCTCGCCCTCAAGACCCCCATTCGAGTCCGCCGACCATGCCCATCCTGCGCACCCCGGTCTGGGCCAGACGCCTGACACTGGCATTGCTGCTGCTCCTGCTCACCCTGGGCATATCCATGTGGTGGCTGTTGCGCGGCAGCCTGCCGACGCTTGATGGCCAGATGACATTGCCAGGCCTGACCGCGCCGGTGACGGTCACACGCGACGCTCTTGGCACGGTCACCATCGAAGCGCAGAGCCAAGCCGATGCCTTGCGTGCGTTGGGCTATGTGCATGCCCAGGAACGCTATTTCGAAATGGATCTGATGCGGCGCAGTGCCGCCGGCGAGCTGGCCGCGCTGGTCGGCCCGAAGGCACTCACACTGGATCAGCAGCATCGCTTGCACCGGCTGCGCGCCAGGGTCAGTCATGCCCTGCCGTCCATTGCAAGCGGCCAACGTGCTCAGCTCGATGCCTACGTGGCAGGCGTCAACGCCGGACTGCAGGCACTGCGCGTCCGGCCATGGCCCTACCTGCTGCTGCGGCAGACGCCAGCCCCCTGGCGCGTGGAGGACACTCCGCTGGTGGCGATGGCGATGTATTTCGATCTGCAGGGCGGGACCGATCCGGATGCGCTGGCACTGTGGCGGATGCGCCCATACCTGCCGCCGGCACTGTACGCGCTGCTGACGCACGACGGCTCGCGCTGGGACGCCCCACTGCAAGGCGCGCCACGCGGCGATGCGCGTCTGCCGACTGCCACCCAGGTGGATCTGCGCACCCTGCCATTTGTGCCGTCTGAAGCCGCCCCACACACGAACCACGACACGCCGGGCAGCAACAACTTCGCGGTGGCCGGCGCACTGACCGCCGACGGACGCGCGATCGTCGCCAACGACATGCACCTGACCCTGCGCGTGCCCAACATCTGGTTCCGGGCGCGCTTGCGCTACCCCGATCCGGCCGCCCCCGGCGGCAAGGTCGAGGTCCAGGGCGTCACCCTGCCCGGACTGCCGCTGGTGGTGGTCGGCAGCAACGGCCGGATCGCCTGGGGCTTCACCAACAGCTACATCGACACCATGGACTGGAAGCGGGAGCAGCCCTGCGGCCGGTATGCCAGCCCCGGCTGCGTCCCGCTGGTGCGGCATGTCGAACGGATCGACGTCGCCGGTGGCAAGCCGATCACGCTGACGGTGGAACAAAGCGACTGGGGGCCCGTCCTGCAGCGGCAACCCGACGGCAGTGTGCTGACCCTGCGCTGGGCGGCCCACCTGCCCGGCGCCCTCAACCTTGAGCTGTCGCGGTTCGCGCAGGCACCTGATCTTGATGCAGCCCTGCGTATCGCCGACACCGTGGCCATGCCGACCCAGAACATGGTGATCGCCGATCAGCACGGCCAGATCGCCTGGCGCCTGCTTGGCCCCATTCCCCAACGTGCGCCGACCTGCACGCTGGCCACCAGCGTCGAAGATCCGCGTCATGAGGACTGCCCGCCATGGCCACTGAGCAGCGGCGGGGCGTTAGTCCTGCGTTCACCGCAGCATGCGCGGCTGTGGACCGCCAACGCCCGTGTGCTGGACGGCCCTGATCTCGCGCGGGTGGGTGACGGTGGCTACGCGCTGGGCATCCGCGCCGCACAGATCCGCGACGATTTGCAGCGCCGTAACCGCTTCCGTGAACACGACCTGCTGGCCATCCAGCTCGACGACCGCGCCGTGCTGCTGACACCCTGGCAGCAACTGCTGTTGGAACGCGCCCGAGTCGCCGGCACACCGGCCTTGACCGCACTGGCCGCCGCGGCACACCCCTGGCAGGGGCGGGCCGAACCGACATCGGTCAGCTACCGCATCGTGCGTGCCTGGCGACAGGCCGTGCAGCAACGTATCGCCGAGGGTCTGACCGCACCGGCACGGGCGGCGCTGGGCGATGCCTTCGTCATGCCCACGCTGCCGCAACTGGAAGGCATCGCCTGGCCGCTGGTCAGCCAGCGACCGGCGCACCTGCTGCCGCGCAAGTTCTCAAGCTGGGACGCGCTGTTCGAGGACGCCGCCATGGAAGTGCGTCACACCTTGCAACAGCAAGGCCCACTGACGCAGCGCAGTTGGGGCGAACAGAACACCGCGGCGATCTGCCATCCGCTGGCCGCCGCCATTCCGTGGCTGGGCAAGCGCTGGCTGTGCATACCCGCACAGCCGCTGGCCGGCGATGGCCTCGTGCCGCGGGTGGCACGTCCCAACTTTGGCGCCTCGGAACGCATGGTGGTGGCGCCTGGGCATGAAGCCGATGGCCTGTTTCACATGCCCGGTGGCCAGAGCAGTCATCCGTTGTCGCCGTTCTGGGGCGCAGGTCATGCGGATTGGGTTCAGGGCCGACCGACACCCTTCCTGCCAGGCCCGGCCCGTCACACGCTGGTATTGCAGCCTGCAATGCCGTGATCAGCCAACCAGCAGCCGTTCGATCAGGCGCAGATACACCCCAGGCAGCGCCTCGAGGTCGGCGACCCGCACATGCTCATTCACCTGGTGGATGCTGGCATTGACCGGGCCGATCTCGATGCACTGCGCGCCCAGCGGCGCGATGAAGCGGGCATCCGACGTGCCGCCGCCGGTACTTTCCTCCGGGGCACGGCCGCACACCTGCGCCAACACGTCCCGTGCGGTGGCGCGCAACCGCCCTTCCGGGGTGTAGAACGGCTCGCCGCCGCGATGCCAGTGGATGGCGTAGTCCAGCCCATGCCCACGCAGGATCTTTTCGCATTCGGCTTCCAATTGCTCGGCGCGCCAGTGCGGGTTGTAGCGCAAGTTGAACAGCACCTGGAGCTCACCCGGAATGACGTTGTTGGCGCCGGTGCCGGCGTGGATATTGCTGATTTGCAACGAGGTGGGCGGGAAACTCTCGTAGCCTTCGTCCCAGCGGCGCCCGGCCAGCGCGACCAACGCCGGCAGCGCCTGGTGGATCGGGTTGCACGCTTTCTCCGGATAGGCCACATGCCCCTGGATGCCGCGCACGGTCAATGTGGCCGACAGCGTGCCGCGCCGGCCGACGCGAAGCAGGTCGCCCAGGATTTCCTGCGACGACGGCTCGCCGGTGATGCACCAGTCGATGCGCTGGCCGCGTTCGCGCAACACCTCCGCCACCTTGCGCACGCCGTCGATGGCATCGCCTTCTTCATCCGAAGTCAGCAGCAGCGCCACCGTGCCCGGATGCTCCGGATGCGCGGCGACGAAACGCTCCAGCGCCACCACGAATGCCGCCACGCTGCCCTTCATATCGGCGGCGCCACGGCCGTACAGCACGCCATCGCGGATCTCCGGCACGAACGGGTCGCTGGCCCAGGCCGTGCGCGGCCCAGGCGGCACCACATCGGTATGCCCCAGCAGCAGCAACACCGGGCCGCCGCTGCCGTGGCTGGCCCAAAGGTTGTCCACGGCACCAAAGCGCAGGTGTTCGATGGCAAACCCCGCCGCCTGCAGCCGCGCCGCGATCAGGCGCTGGCAACCGGCGTCGTCCGGCGTCACCGACGGCTGGGCGATGAGGTCGCAGGCCAGCGCGAGGACGTTGCGCATCTCACCCCGCTCCGAACAGTTTTTTGAAGCCGTTGTCGGAAAAGCCCTGCGACACGGTGCCATCGTCCAACACCACCACCGGGCGGCGGATCAGCTGCGGGTACTCCTTCAGCAGCAGCGTCCATTCCGGATCGGTGCCGGGCGTCTTGCGCTGCGGCGGCAGCTGGCGCCAGGTGGTCGACGATTTGTTGATCAGCGCGTCCCAGCCGCCCACCGCATCCTTCCACGCCAGCAGCGTCTCCGGCGACTGCCGCACGTCGCGGTAGTCCACGAACACATGGTCGATGCCGAAGCGCTGCAACCAGTTGAGCGCCTTCTTGCAGGTGTCGCAGTTCTTCAATCCGTACAGGGTCGCGGCCATGTCAGCGTTTCACCACCGGCAGTTCGATGTAGCTGGGATGCGCGGCCGAGTGGTGCACGGCGTTGTCCGCCACCACCGCCGCGCGTTCGGTTTCGTTCGGCCCGCCGGTATTGAGGTTGCGGGCGAACTTGGGAAAGTTGGAGCTGGTGATCTCCACCCGGATGCGATGGCCCTTGCCGAACTGGATGGAGGTGGTGATCGGGGTGGGCTTGAGCACATACACCGTCCCCGGCTGCATCAGCGTCGGTTTGACGTAGCTGTCGCGGTAACGCGCACGCAGGATGGTGTCGCCGATGATCCAGGCCGTGCCGTCGGGTGCGACGTCCACCAGCTTCACTGCGAAGTCGGTGTCCTTCGCACTGGACGACACGCTCAGCACCGCATTGACGAAGCCGGTGACCTCCAGCGGCGCCTCCAACGGCGCGCTGGTATAGACCAGCACGTCCTGTCGCACTTCCACCGGGCGCTGGTCGAACGCGCCGGGCACCACCAGGCCGCCGTTGCAGCAATCGCCACCGCCGATGGTGGGCACCGGGTTGGCCGGATCGTAGCGGTAGGTGTCGTTGGGCTCATCTTTTCCGGGCGGATCAAACGACAGCACGCCATCGCCATACAGTGCGTTGGCGTGCCCTTGCGAATGCAGGTACATGCGCACCGGCTGCGCGGCCTTCGGCGGCCACTGCGCATCGGCCTGCCAGCGGTTGGCGCCCATCGTGAAATAGCGCACATGCGGCGTGTTGTCCGGGAACGCCTTGGGGTTGCCCTTCAGCCAGCGGTCGAAGAACGCCCAGATCTGCGCATCCACCGGAAAACTGGCATCGCCCATGGCGCGATCGCCCACCTTGTAATCCTTGCTTAGACGGGCGAACTGACAGTGCGGGTTCGGCCCCACCACCACGTACTGATGGGCGCTGGCCTCGGGGTCTGTGTTGACACTGCGAGCGTGGTTGTACAGCGCCATGTTCGGCCCGATGGAGACGTCATACCAACTGTTGAACCACAGCGCCGGTACGCCCCAGCCCATCGAATCGTCATACAGGCCGCCGGTCTTCCAGGCCGGGTCGCCCGGCGTGCGCGCGATCTGTTGTTCGAACGTGCCGGGCGGTTCGCCCAGCGAGGACAGCAGCTCGGCATACGGCAGGTGCCAGATGTGCTTCTTCCAATCCACCTCGGGCTTCTTGGCGTCCAGATCGTTGTACTGGGCGATGCGCGCACGCAGTGGCCCGGTGACGGTATCGGGGATCTGCGCGCGCAGCGGGTTGTCCACCCCGTACATCCACACTGCGAACAGGGTGCGCGGCACGCCGCCAGTGAAGAAATTACCCTGCTCCCAGAACGGGCCGACCTTGCCGATGCCCGCACCGGCAGCCATCGGCACCATCGCCGCATGCGCCGGGTGGTTCATCGCCGCCAGCGCCAGCTGCCATTCCGCCGATGACGAGCACCCCAGCGTGCCCACCTTGCCGTTCGACCACGGCTGCTTGGCGATCCAGCTCAGCATGTCGTAGCCATCGGTCTGCGGGTACCCGAGGATTTCGTATTTGCCCTGGCTGAAGTAGCGGCCACGCTCGTTCTGCACGATGAATACATAGCCACGCCGCACCGCCTCCAGTGCATAGCGGGCGGTGCTGCCGCGCAGGACATGCTCGTTGTACGGCGTCTTCCACAGGATGGTCGGCAACGGGCCGCGGGCGCCCTTCGGCCGCCAGATGTTGGTGGACAGCCCCACCCCGTCGCGCATCGGCACCAGTAGCGCGATGTCGGCATCGGCGATCTCGGCCAGCTCTGCTCGCAGCCCCTCGTCGCTGTAGCGCGATAAATCCTGGGTGGAATGGGCAGACGCCACCGTCAGGGCAGTCGCCAGCAGGGTGGCCAACCATGATGTCTTCATTGCAAGACGCCTCAACAATGCGCTCGTGCGCGTGCTTGCCAAGCATGTCACAGGGATGCGTGCGAACGCATCTTTGCCCAGGCTGATCAGAACCATCATTCTCGCGTCTGCACAGGTTTCATAATCCCCACCCCTCTCGGCAGAATCCGCGATGAGCCACCGCCCGCATCTGGCCCACGGCTGGGACGGTCATCCCGCCCCACCCGACTGGCCGCCGCTGCGTCCCGATGAAGTCGCCACCGTGCTGGCCGCGTTTACCGACCTGCGCGGCCCGGTACGGCTGCACTGGCACAGCCCGCGGCCGTTTTCGGCCGCCGCACGGGTACAAACCACCGCGGGCGAGGTATTCGTCAAGCGCCATCATCGGCGCGTGCGTACCGCTGCCGCCCTGAGCGAGGAGCATGCCTTCATCGCCCATCTGCGCGCACAGGGGCTGCCTGTCCCGCACGTGCTCACCGATGCCCAGGGCCGCACCGCGATCGCCTGTGGCGACTGGACATACGAAGTCCACGCTCCCGCTGCGGGCCTGGACCTGTACCGCGATGCGCCCTCGTGGACACCTCCGACCTCGGCCGCCCATGCCCGCGCCGCTGGTGCAATGCTGGCGCGGCTGCATACCGCCGCCCAAAGCTACACGGCACCAGCACGCAGCACGTCACTGCTGGTCAGCAGCGCCCAACTGCTGCGGTCCGACGACCTGCTGGCGGCCATCGCCGATGCCTGCACCGTACGTCCGGGGCTGGCCGCGGCGCTGGCCGAGCGCGACTGGCGTCATGCCCTGGCGCCGCTGGCCGAGGCCCTGCGAACCGTGCAGCCCCGCTTGGCCGCCCTGCCCGTGTTATGGACCCACGGCGACTGGCACGTGTCCAACCTGTGCTGGAACACGGACGGCAATGAGGCCGAGGTTGCCGCCATCCTCGATTTCGGCCTGTGTGCACCGACCTTCGCCCTGCTGGATCTGGCCACCGCCATCGAACGCAATGCCATCGGCTGGCTGGAGCCGGATCCGGTACGACGCCCGGTCTGGCCGGAAATCGCCCTTGGCCTGCTCGAAGGTTATGCCCGCCACCGGCCGCTGGATGCCCCGACACGCGCCCTGCTGACCGACCTGCTGCCGCTGATCCATCTGGAGTTTGCCCTGTCGGAACTGGAGTATTTCCACGCCGTGCTGCAGCAACCGCAGATGGCCGATGTCACCTGGCACGGGTTCCTGCTCGACCACCATGCCTGGTTTGCCCAACCCCAGGCGCAGGCGCTGCTCACTGCACTCCGTGGCGCACCCAACGGCTGATCTCAGATCCCCGACCTATGAACACGATGGGTGATGCCGCATGCGTCCCGGATGGGCGTGTTCAGACCTGACGAGGACCGGCACTGGCCTGCTGCCGCCCCGGCATGCTTCAATGTTGACAAGAAGCGGGGGTGCCCGGTGCCATCCGGGCTGAGAGAGTCCCTTGGAACCTGATCCGGGTCATACCGGCGTAGGGAGCTTGCTCGGAACGGCGTGCCCATGGCATGCCCGTTCGCCGTCGCTTCGTTGCCCCTTTACCGACGATGACGACGACCATGCGCACCCGTTCCCCCCTGCTGCTTGCCCTGCTGCCGCTGCTGGCCCATGCCACCGGCAATGACCCGCAAAAGACTCCGGACACGTCCCCCATCCGTCGCCTGCCGGCGGTGCAGGTACAAGGCCAACGCTCGAACGCCGACTCCGGGCTGCAGGCCTGGGGTGCGGCCACACCACACGACACTCCGGCCAGCCTGGACGTGATTGGTCGCGATCGCCTCGACGCACGCCAGGTTCGTAGCCTGAGCGAACTGGCGCGCGAGGACGCCTCACTTGGCGACAGCTATGCGCCGGTGGGCTACTACCAGAATCTCAACATCCGTGGCTATCCGCTGGACCTGGGCAGCGGCTACCGCTTCAACGGCCTGCTGTTGACCGGCGAGCAGTTGCTGATGCCGGAGGACAAAGCGCAGGTCGAGGTACTCAAGGGCCTGGCGGGACTTGATGCCGGCGTCGTCGAACCGGGCGGTCTGATCAACGTCGTCAGCAAGCGTCCGCAAGACGTGCGCACCCTGACCCTGGGCACCGATTCGCACGGCTCACGCTACGCCGCACTCGATGCGGGCGCCTGGCTCAGGCCAGACTTCGGTGTGCGCGCCAATCTGGCCTGGGAGGACCTGCACAGCTACGTCCACCACGCCGACGGCCGCCGCACTGCCTACGCCCTGGCCGCCGACTGGCAACCGTCAGAGCGCACCTGGGTGCTGCTGGATGTCAACCACCAGGACAGCGCACAACGCTCGGTCTCCGGCTACCAGCTGCTGGGCGGGCAGAGTCTGCCGCCGCATCCGGATCCGACCCGAATGTTGGGATACCAGCCCTGGCAGCAACCGGTGGGCATCGTGTCCACCAATGCCAGCGCACGCCTGACCCATGCCTTCGACAACGGCTGGACGCTCCGCCTCGCCACAGGCCGCAGCCGCAGCACGATCGATGACAATGTGGCCTTCGCCTACGGCTGCTATTACGTGGCGGCCTGCGCCACGCTGCCCGGCAACCACTTCGGCCCGAACGGCGAATACGACATCTACGATTACCGCAGCCCCGACGACACCCGAGTGGCCGACAGCGCCCGCGCCACCCTCGAGGGCCGCTTTGCCACCGGCGGTTGGCAACATACCCTGAGCCTGGGCCTGCAGGCATTCCACCGCAGCATCACCCGTCGAGCCAGCGTCAACGACTACGTCGGCAGCGCGAATATCAATGACCCAGAGCCGCCGGTGTACGCCCCGTCCCCGCGCCAGCCCGGGCCGCGCATGCGCCGGCTGGACAGCTGGCAACGCGCTGCTTTCATGCTCGACCGCATCCAGCTTGCCGACGGCTGGCAGCTGCTGGCAGGCGCACAGCGCGTCGATCTCGACGAAACCGCACGTGACAAGCACGGCCATGTCACCCGCACCACCCACCTGCGCCAGACCCTGCCACAGGTGGCATTGCTCTGGCAGGGCCAACCGGATCTGACCCTGTATGCCAGCTACAGCGAAGGCATCGCGCTCGGCAAGGAAGCCCCGTTCTGGACCAGCAATGACGGCGACATGCTGCCTCCACGCCGCACCCACCAGCTGGAAGCGGGCGCCAAGTACCGCTGGCACGATGATCTCGCGCTGGGGCTGGCACTGTTCCGCATGCGCCAGCCATACCAGTTTGCCCAGCCGGACAGCAGCAGCGCCGGGTTCACCTTCGTCCAGCAGGGCCAAGAACAGCGCAGCGGTCTGGAAGTGTCGGCCGATGGCGCACTGACCCAGCGCCTGCGTCTGACCGCCAGCCTCACGCTGCTGCGCGCACGTGCCAGCGGCACCGGTGTCCCCGCCTATGAAGGCCATAGCCTGGCCAACGTCCCGGCCTGGCGAGCCAGCCTGCACCTCGATTACCAACTGACACCGACGCTGGCCCTGCAAGGCGGCTGGCGACATGCAGCCGCCAACCCGGCGACCGCCGACGGACACGTACGGGCACCGGCCTACGACGTGTTCGACGCCGGCCTGCGCTGGCAAGGGGCATGGGGCCAGCGCGAAACCACCGTGCAGCTGGGCATCGACAATCTGTTCAACCGCGTGTACTGGCGCGATGTCGGCAGCGCCTACGGCGACACGTATCTGTTCCCCGGTGCCCCGCGTCTGGCCCGGCTGAGCGTGCGCGTGGCATGGTGATGCCCGCGCACGAACTGCTGGCGGCCCTGCTCAGCATCAGCGCGGTCTGGCTGACCACCCGCCGCACCCCATGGTGCTACCCGGTGGGGCTGGCGTCGGTCTGCGTGTACCTGTGGGTCTATTGGCAGGCCAGGCTGTATTCGGAAGTCCTGCTACAACTGTTCTGGATCGGCATGCTGATCATTGGTTGGCGCCGCTGGCAACAACATCTGGACGCCAGCGGACACGTGCAGGTGGCCCCACTGCCCCGAGCGGCCGCGCTGCGCCACCTGCTCACCGGCATCAGTGGCGGCCTGCTGCTGGGCGCGATCATGCATCGCTATACCGATGCGGCCCTGCCCTGGCTGGATGCCTTGCTGACCGCACTCAGCCTGGTCGGTCAGTTCTGGCAAAACCGCCGTCATACCGCCGCCTGGTGGATGTGGATCGCGGTGGATACCGCCTATGTCGGCATGTTCCTGGTCAAGCAGCTCTACATCACCGCCGCGCTTTACGCCGGCTTCATCGTGCTGGCCATCCTCGGCCTGCGCGCCTGGACCCGTGCGCAGGCCGAAGCAATGGCAACAGACAGGTGAACCCCACGGTCGCCTCAGGCAAGAAAAAACCCGCCGACGTGGCGGGTTTTCTTGAAGCCTCCGGACATGTACAGACATTTCCGGAGCAATCTGCTGGTGCCCAAGGGGGGACTCGAACCCCCACGACTTGCGTCGCTACCACCTCAAGGTAGTGCGTCTACCAATTCCGCCACCTGGGCAATGCGTACTAAGAGTTTAAGCGCTGACTTCGATTCCGTCACTTATTCGGTGCCGTCGGAGCAGCCGGCGCCGACGGAGTGCCGTCGGTCTGCGGCTGTGCCGGCATGCTGGGAACCTGCACCTGCCGAGCCATCACACCCAGATCAGCCTTGACCGGGCCGGTCTTGGCCTGCTTGCTGGCATACACCGCCATCCCCATGCTGATCGTGAAGAAGGCGACCGCCAGCCACTTGGTGGTCTTGCTCAGGAAGTTGGACGCCCCACGCGCGCCGAATACGGTGGCCGAGGCACCGCCACCGAAACCGGAGCCGGCCTGCGCGCCGGAGCCTTGCTGAAGCAGCACGAAGGCGATGATGCCGACGGCCACCAGCACATAGAGGATGTTGACGAGTTGCAGCAGCATGTCGTGCGTTCTCAGGTATGAGGGGCCGCCGCGCGGGCGATGGCCAGGAAATCGGCCGCCACCAGCGAGGCACCGCCGACCAGCCCGCCATCCACGTCGGCCTGGGCAAACAGGCTGGCGGCGTTGTCGGGCTTGACACTCCCGCCATACAGCAGCGGCAGCGAGTCGGCAATCTTAGCATCCAGCGCGGCGATTTGGCCACGGATGAAGGCGTGCACGGCCTGCGCCTGCGCCGGGCTTGCGGTGTGCCCGGTGCCTATGGCCCAGACGGGCTCATAGGCCACGATGGCTCGACTGAACGCCGCCACCCCAACGCGCTCCAGCACCGGCTGCAGTTGCGCGGCGATCACCGCCTCGGTCTGCCCAGCCTCGCGTTCCTCCAGACGCTCGCCCACGCATAGCACCGGCACCAGGCCGGCCGCCTGCGCGGCGGCAAACTTCTCCGCCACCAGCGCACTGCTCTCGCCGTGGTACTGACGGCGTTCGGAATGCCCCACCAGCACGTAGTGGGCACCGACATCGGCCAGCATCGCCGCCGCCACTTCGCCGGTGTAAGCCCCCTTGTCATGGGCACTGACGTCCTGCGCACCCAGCCCGATTCCAGCGGCGGCACACGGCCCGGCCAGTTCGGCCAGGTACGGGTACGGCGGAAACACCAGCAGCTCGACTCCGCTCGGCCGCGCGGCGGCGAGTTCCGCCACCAGCGCCGCAGCAAAGGCGCGGTTGCCATGAAGTTTCCAGTTTCCGGCGACGATTTTGCGGCGCATGCAGCATTCCCCTGCGGAAAATGGCAAGTTTAGCAACCCAGTCCTACCCGGATATGCCATGTCCCGCCCGCTGCCGATGATGCGCGTCCTGCCCTACCGCAAACCCACCGAAGGGCGCGATTACTGGGTGTTCGACGATGTCCTGCCTGATCCTAATGAAGTCCGTCGGCGTTGCCTTACCAAGCCGGACTGGGAGTTGGGCTTTCCCTACAGCGGCGAAACCTGGCCGGGCCGGCGCGCCATTCCAGCGCTGCTGCCGGACGAACTGGCCAACGTGGAAGCCCGCGTCCGCCAGGCCACCGGCGTGCGCAAGCTGTGGGTGCAGCCGGCACCCAACGGCAAGACCCTCAACCACAACTGCGTACAGGTGGTCGGGGCACATGAGGCCCAGGCCAAACCGCATACCGACTCGCGCTCGCTCTGCCGGTTTGCGGCGGTGCTGTATCTGACGCCCGACGCACCCGAGGCATGCGGCACCAGTTTCTACCGCCAACGGCTCCCGAACGGGCAGCTCGGCGGCAACACCGTCACCAAACCTTACGACAACCTGGTCGATGCGCTCGGCACCCGCTTCGTGCCGCCGGGCTCTTTTGTCGAGGACGTCCGCATCCCCAACCGCTTCAACCGCCTGCTGCTCTACACCGCCGCCATGATCCACAGCGCCACCGCCTATTTCGGCAGCGTGCTGGAGGATGAGCGGATGGCGGCGGTGTTTTTCTGGATGGGGATGTGAACGCGTGTTCCGGCAAGCGCGCAGGTAACGCGCCCGCTTGCCGGATGGCTCACTTGAGCTTGATTTCCCGCAGCCGCTCTTCCAGATACCCCTGCGCCGTGATCGGCTCGGGATAACGGCTGGGATTGTCAGCGCTGACGCAGTTGGGCAACACGTCGATCACGAAGTCCGGGTTTGGATGCAGGAAGAACGGCGTGGAATAGCGCGGCTGCCGCGCCTTCTCGCCCGGCGGATTGACCACGCGATGGGTGGTGGAAGGCAGCACGTGGTTGGTCAATCGCTGCAGCATGTCACCGATATTGACCACGATGGTGTCGGCATCGGCGGTGAACGGGATCCACTCACCCTTGCGCGACAACACTTCCAGCCCTTCCGCGCTGGCACCGACCAGCAGGGTGATCAGATTGATGTCCTCGTGGGCGCCCGCACGGACATTGGGGATTTCCGCACTGGTGATCGGCGGGTAGTGGATCGGCCGCAGGATGGAGTTGCCGTTGTCGATCTTGTCGGCGAAATAGTCCTCGGGCAGCCCCAGATGCAGGGCCAGCGCAGACAGCACCCGCGCACCGAGTGCATCAAGGGCTGCGTACAGCGCAAGGGCACGCGGGCGAAACTCCGGCACCTCTTCCGGCCACAGGTTGGGTGGCATCACATCGGCATATTTTTCATCGCGCGTCTCGCGGCCGACGTGCCAGAACTCCTTGAGATCGTAGTACTGCGACCCTTTGGCGGTCTCAATGCCAAACGGGGTATAGCCGCGGGCACCACCGCCACCAGGCACGTGGTATTTACGCTTGACCTCCTCCGGCAAAGCGAAGAAGGCGACGAAGGCATCGTAGGCGCCGTCGATGACGTCCTGCGGGATGCCATGGCCACGGATGCCAGCGAACCCCCACTCGCGGTAGGCAGCCCCCAGCTCGGCCACGAATGCATCGCGGTCGGTCTCGAACCGGCGGATGTCCAGGGTGGGAATGTGAATCTCGCTCATAGTGTGCTCGTCCATCTATACGGAAGTGCTCATGATGGGGCCCGCCCGTCAGGGGCGGCTTGATCTGCCTCAAACCGCGGCGCGCACCGCCTCGGCCAAGGCTTGCAGGGTGCGATCGACCAGGGCTGGATCATCCGCCTCGACGGTGACCCGCACCACCGGCTCGGTGCCCGACGGCCGCAGGAACGCGCGGCCGCGGCCGGCCACGGCACGCTGCGCCTCGGCCAGGGCGGCCTGCACGGACGCCGCCTCGGCCGGACGCGTGCCGGGCGCGATCTTCACATTGACGGTCTTCTGCGGCAGCTTGCGCAGCCCCTGCACAGCCTCGGCGAGGGTGATGCCACGCCGCTGCAACACCTCCAGCACCTGCAGGGCACTGATGATGCCGTCGCCGGTGCTGGCGCGATCCAGACAAAGGATGTGGCCGCTGGTCTCACCCCCCAGCACGCCACCGTGCGCCAGGAGCTGCTGGTGCACATAGCGGTCCCCCACCCGGGCGCGCACGAAGCCGATCCCGCGCGCAGTCAGCGCCTGCTCCAGGCCATAGTTCGACATCAGCGTGCCGACCACCGGGCCGCGCAGGCGGCCGGTGGCCTGCCAGTCGCAGGCCAGCACATAGAGCAGGTCGTCGCCATCGCGCACCTGGCCGTCGGCATCGACGAACAGCACGCGGTCGCCATCGCCGTCGAAGGCAATCCCCAGCGCGGCGCCGGTGGCGCGCACGCGCGCGGCCAGCGCCTCGGGGTGGGTGGAACCCACGCCCTCGTTGATGTTGAGCCCGTTCGGCTCGACTCCGATTGCGTCCACCCGCGCATCCAGCTCGCGCAAGACCAGTGGTGCCAGCTGGTAGGTCGCGCCATGGGCGCAATCGACCACGATGTGCAGGCCGCCCAACTGAAACCCTTTCGGCACCGATCCTTTACAGGCTTCGACATACCGGCCGACCGCATCGCGGGTGCGGACGGCCTTGCCTAACCGTTCTGACGGGACGGTCGAAAACGGCGCATCCAGCGCGGCTTCGATGGCCAGCTCGGTGGCATCGTCAAGTTTTTCGCCCTGGGCCGAGAAGAACTTGATGCCGTTGTCGTGATGGGGATTGTGCGAGGCGGAAATGACGATGCCGCCATCGGCGCGCAGCGAGCGGGTGAGGTAGGCCACCGCCGGGGTCGGCATCGGCCCCATCAGCTGCACGTCCACGCCGGCGGCCACCAGCCCGGCTTCCAGCGCCGCTTCGAACATGTAGTTGGAGATCCGGGTGTCCTTGCCGATCACCACCATCGGCTTGCGCCATTCCTGGCGGTCACGCGCGGCGGCCGCCAGGGCATGGCCATAGGCATTGCCCAGGCGCAGCACGAAATCAGCGGAGATCGGCGGCTCGCCCACCCGGCCGCGGATGCCATCGGTCCCGAAGTAGCGCCGACTCATGCCGCCTGCCCCTCCGTGGCCGAGGGCGCCGGCTGCCGCATCAGCAGGGCCAGCACATGGGCCAGATGCTCGCGCATCCGACGCCGATCGACGATCTGATCCACCATCCCGTGCTGCAGCTGAAACTCGCTGCGCTGAAAGCCTTCCGGCAACTTCTCGCGCACGGTCTGTTCGATCACCCGCTGGCCGGCAAACCCGATCAGCGCGCCCGGCTCGGCGATGTTGAGATCCCCCAGCATGGCAAAGCTGGCCGACACACCGCCGGTGGTGGGATGGGTCAGCACCGAGATATACGGCACCCCGGCCGCCCGCAGCCGGCCCAACGCCGCCGACGTCTTGGCCATCTGCATCAATGAGAACAGGCTTTCCTGCATGCGCGCACCGCCGCTGGCGGAGAAGCACACGAACGGGCAACGCCGCTCCAGCGCACGCTCGGCAGCCAAAGCAAAGCGCTCACCCACCACCGAGCCCATCGAGCCGCCCATGAAGGCGAAATCAAACGCTGCCGCGACCAGTGGCCGCCCCATCAGCCGGCCTTCCAGCGCCACCAGGGCATCCCGCTCACCGGTGCTCTTCTGCGCTGCCTTGATTCGCTCGGAATATTTTTTCTGGTCCTTGAAGCGGAGCACATCGACCGGCCCCAGCGCAGCCCCGATCTCCTCTCCCTGACCGTCGTCCAGCAAGGCCGCCAGCCGCACCCGCGCACGGATCGGCATGTGGAAGCCGCACTTGGGGCAGACCTCGAGGTTTTCCTCCAGCTCCGGGCGGTACAGCGCGGCCCCGCAGTGCTCGCACTTTTCCCACACGCCTTCGGGAACGCTGCGTTTGCGTTCACCACTCACCGCGGTGCGGATACCGGATGTCGGCACCAGTTTCTTGAGCCAGCTCATGTGATCTCGAACACCGTTCTGAAATGTGAATGCCCGGCGGCCTGCGCAGGCGGCCCGCCCGGGCGGAGAGGCGCCGGGCGTCTGCCGACAGTCTACTCAAGCGGCCACGGGCCCGCCGTCCAGGGCCAGCCGCAACGGCTGCAGGAACGCACGCGCCCGCGCAGCGGCCTCGTCCGCATTCTGACTGCCGTCCAGCACCGACACCAGGGCGCTGCCGACCACCACGCCGTCGGCATGGGCGGCCATGGCCACGGCACTGCGGGCATCGCGGATACCAAAGCCGGCCATGACCGGCACCCGGGTACGTGCCCGCACCTGCGCCAAATGGCCGGCGGCCTCGGCCACGTCCAGACGCGACGCCCCGGTCACCCCAGCGTAGCTGACGTAGTAAAGATAGCCTTCGGCCTGCGCACATACCGCCGCAAGCCGCGACGGCGGGGTGGTGGGCGACGCCAGCGCGATCAACACCAAGCCATGCCGTCCCAGCGCCTGCCGGTAGCCTTCGGCTTCTTCTGGCGGCAGATCGACCAGCAGCACGCCGTCCACGCCCGCCTCCGCCGCCTGTGCGGCAAAGGTCTCGGCACCCCGGATTTCGACCGGATTGAGGTAGCCCATCAGCACGACGGGCGTGTCCGCATCATCGACACGAAACGCCCGCACCCAGTCCAGCACCTGTGACAGCCCGACCCCGCGCGCCAGCGCCCGTTCGGAACTGCGCTGGATCACCGGACCATCGGCCATCGGGTCGGAAAACGGCACGCCCAACTCAAGCACGTCGGCGCCGGCCTGCACCAGGGCGTGCATAACCGGCACCGTGGCCTCCGGCAATGGATCGCCAGCGGTGATGAACGGCACCAGGGCTTTGCGCCCGGCCGCCCCTAGGGCCGCCAGGCGCCGCTGCAACCGGGTCATTGGTTGGCCGCAGCCGTCTCGGCGTCCTGCTTCAGGCGACCGATCTTGATGCCGGCCGCGCGGTACTCATCGGCCAGCTCGGAGTCGCCCACGTCAATGCCGCGCTCCTCGCCGAAGCCGTCCAGATGCTCGTTGAGCATGCGGCGGTACATGGTGGTCATGTAATCAAGGAACGGCTTGCGCTCGTTGGCGGCATCGATCGGCTTGACCAGGGTCAGAAACACATGGGCATTGAAGCGCGCCGCCGCAAACAGAACCGCCAGGCTGATGTTGCGCTCGCCGTACTTCTGAGACTGCTTGTGGGTCAGCTCCAGATACTCATTGACACACTCGAAGAACTCCGGCGGAAACTGGGTGCCCGCCTGCGGCTGTGCGCCGTCCTGGGTCTGTTGCGGCTGCTGATTGGTTTCTTCGGCCATGGCCGGACTCCTGAAAGGTTGTGGTGATGTTGAACCGTGCATTGTCGCCGAAAGACGGGCGCAGACCAAATCTTGGGCCGACCACCCGCCCCCACGGCAGACTGACGTCACGGCTCACAGGGACAGACCGTCGCGAGCGGCGATGGTGTGCACGTCCTTGTCGCCACGGCCGGACAGGTTGCACAACACCAGTGCGTCCTTGGGCAGCTCGCGAGCCAGCTTGATCGCCTGCGCCACCGCGTGGCTGGACTCCAGTGCCGGCAGAATGCCCTCGGTACGGGCCAGGCGATGGAACGCCGCCAGCGCCTCCTCGTCGGTCACGCCCACGTACTCGGCGCGGCCGGTGTCCTTCAGGAAGGCGTGCTCGGGGCCAACGCCCGGGTAATCCAGACCCGCAGAGATCGAGTGGGTCTCGATGATCTGACCATCGTCATCGCAGATCACATACGTGCGATTGCCATGCAGCACGCCCACCCGGCCTGCCGCCAGCGAGGCCGCATGACGGCCGCTGTCGATGCCGTCGCCTGCGGCTTCGGCGCCGACGATGCGCACGCTGGGATCATTCAAAAACGCATGAAACAGACCGATGGCATTGCTGCCGCCGCCGACGCAGGCGGTGATGACATCCGGCAGGCGGCCGTACTCGGCCAGCATCTGTGCCCGCGCCTCGCGGCCAACCACCGCGTTGAAGTCGCGCACCATGCGCGGGTACGGGTCGGGGCCAGCCACGGTACCGATGATGTAAAAGGTATCGTGCACGTTGGTCACCCAATCGCGCATCGCTTCGTTCAGCGCATCCTTGAGCGTGGCTGAGCCGGAGGTCACCGGCACCACCGTCGCACCCAGAAGTTTCATGCGATAGACGTTGATCTTCTGCCGCTCAATGTCGGTGGCCCCCATGTACACCACACATTCCAGGCCCAGCCGGGTGGCCACGGTGGCGGAGGCCACGCCATGCTGGCCGGCGCCGGTCTCGGCGATGATGCGTTTTTTGCCCATGCGCGCCGCCAGCAGCGCCTGGCCGATGGTGTTGTTGATCTTGTGCGCGCCGGTGTGATTGAGATCCTCACGCTTGAGCAGAATCTGTGCACCGCCGACCTCGCGGCTCAAACGCTCGGCGTGATAGATCGGGCTGGGCCGACCGACGTAGTGCTTCAGGTCTTTCTCGAAGGCGGCGATAAACGCCGGATCGACGCGCGCAGCGTCGTAGGCCGCCGCCAGTTCCTGCAACGGACCGATCAGGGTTTCGGCAACAAAACGACCCCCGTGGCGGCCAAAGTGACCCTGCGCATCGGGATAGGCATGGAAATCGATCGCCGCAGCAGCGGCGTGAGGTTGGGTGTTCACGTGAAGATTCTCCGGGACAGGCCACGGTCTCTCCGACCGCGGTGGACATCAGGCAAGCGATGATCGGCAGCGCATCGGCCGCCAGGTCTGCGCCGGTTATCGCAGCGCTGCAGCAGGCACGCGTCGCCATCGCCGCAGGGAGCGGCCAAACGGAGCAGGCGGGCGACGGGAGAAGGTCACGGACATCACGTCATAGCCTACCCGATCCCGGCGGCGGCGTGGGCCTGAACGTCGGCCGCGCGCACCGCCGCCACGAAACGCCGCATCTTGTCGCCATCCTTGATGCCGGGCGCCACCTCGATGCCGCCAGCCACATCCACACCCCAGGGGCGTAGCGCATGGATCGCCATGGCGACGGTGTCTGCCGTCAGCCCGCCGGCCAGCAGCCACGGCCGGTCCAGGTCGGCCGGAACCGAAGCGGCGTCGAGCCGCTGCCCGCTGCCGCCCGGTTCGCCCGGCGCATGCCCGTCCAGCACGAAACCGGCGGCATGCGGCCAACGCGCGCACAGCCCCTGCGCGGTCATGGGCGTGCCCGCCAGCCCGACACCCTTGAGATACGGCAACCCGAACTGGCGGCAGAAGGCATCGTCCTCGCTGCCGTGGAACTGCAGCAGGGTCGGCCGGGCCAGCCGGATCGCCCGGCGTACCTCCTGCTCGCTGTTGTCCATGAACAGCGCCACCAGTGCGACCAGTGGTGGCAGCGCCTCCCGCACCGCCGTCACCGTTGCCAAATCCACCCGGCGTCGGCTGCGGGCGGCAAAGATCACCCCGACCGCATCCACGCCAAGCTCGGCCGCCAGGCGGGCATCACCCGGCCGGGTCACGCCACAGAACTTGATGCGGGTGCGCATCCGCGGCGGCAGCTCATGCATCCAGACTGACCTCCTCGGGCAGGCCCCAGCTGCGCGGATAACGCGGACCAAGAAACAACAGGCCCGCGGCCGGTGCGGTGGGGCCGGCCACAGTGCGGTCACGTCCCTCCAGCAGATCGGCAATCCAGTGCACGGGCCGTTCGCCACGCCCTACCATGAGCAGCGACCCGACGATGTTGCGCACCATGTGGTGCAGGAACGCATTGGCCTGCACCTCCACCACCACCTCATCGCCAAGGCGTCTGACCGCAATCCAATGCAGGTTGCGGCGTGCATGTCGGGCCTGACACTGCACGCTACGGAATGCGGAAAAATCGCGTTCGCCACAGAGGGCCTGCGCCGCGGCGTGCATCGCATCCGCATCCAGCGGCATCCGCTCCCAGCCGAGATACTGGCGCTCCAGCCCTGGGCGGGCGCTGCGGTTGAGGATGCGATAGCGGTACGCCCGTGCCACTGCGGAAAACCGCGCACTGAAGGTATCCGGCACCGGCACGCACCAGCGCACCGCCATCGTCGGCGGCAGGTTTGCCGTCGTTCCCAGCACCCAGCCGCGTGGATCGCGCGACACTGCGCAATCGAAATGCACTACCTGGCAGCGCGCATGCACACCGGCATCGGTTCGACCGGCGCAGACGGTCGTCACCGGCACCGCCGCCACCCGCGACAAGGCAATCTCCAGTGCGGCCTGCACGCTGCCATCCGCCACCATGGCGCCCGCCGCACTCAACCGCTGCCAGCCGGAAAACCCGCTGCCGTCGTATTCGACGCCCAGTGCCAGCCGCATCCGCCTCGCCTTCTTCAACCCACCAGCCGGCTCAGCATGCGGGCGGCTTCATCGCTGACGGCGTCGTCCTCATGTTCCAGCAGTTCCAGCAACAGCTGCTGCGCCGACTGCTCATCCCCCATGTCGAGGTAAGCGCGCACCAGTTTGAAACGCTGCTCTGGCGTGGCATGGGCCGGGATCTCGCTCACCGGCGGTGTGGCTGTCGCCGGTTCGGCGGCCACGTCTGCCATTGCGGAATCTGTCGATTCAGCCGACACCGACGGAGCCTTGGCGCTGGACGTCACCTCGTCTTTGTGCCATTGCGGCGTCTCCGCCGGCTGCGCGGGCGCCGCATCGCCACCTTCCGGCGACGCCTGCTCAGCGGGCTCGACAGCCGATGCTTGCTCCGGGGTGTCGGTCGCGGCCAGGCCCGGATCGGCATCCGGACGATCACCCGTGGCGGCTTGCCGCTGGCCGGCAGACGCCGGCATGCTGGCAGCCAGGTCCGCGATGTCGAACACGTGCCGCTTGGGCGGAGGCGACGGCTTGCGACGCCGCACCAGCCAACCCGCCAGCAGTGCCAGCACCACCACACCCAGCCCGCCCCAGAGATAACTGGACGCTCCATGGCGGCTGGTCTCGGCCGGTGGTGCCGGCGGCGTAGCGGGCTGCTGCGCCGTTGCCGCCTTGCTGGTAGCCGCCAGCCGGGCCTGCGCCGCCGCCAGCTCGCTGTCTTTCATGGCGATCAGCTTCTGCTGCTCGTCCTTGATTTTTTCCAGCGCCGCCACCCGCTCTTTCAGCTCGGTGATCTCGGCGCTCTTGGCCGCAATTTCTTCGTCACGCTGACGCAACGCTTGTTGCAACATGCTGCCCTCGCCCCCGGCCCCGGTGCCGGTCTGGATTCCCTTGGCCTGGCCCGGCGCTGCCGGTGGCAGGATCTTCAACCGCGCTTCCCCACGCCCACCGGGCTCGCTCCGGGCCGCGGCCGCCGCAGGCGTCGCAGCGCGGGCAGCCTGTGCCGGGGCCGCGTCTTTGCCCGTGCCCGCCTCTTTGCTCGTGCCCGCCTCGGCGTCCTGCGGCTGGGCCACTGCCTGTCGCGCCTGCGTCCACTGCTGCAGTTGTCGACCGATGATCTGCGCGGCCTCGCGTGCGTCCACCGCTGCCACGTCCTCGCGGCTGGGAATGCGCAGAACCGCACCGCGGCGCAGGCGATTCACATCGCCCTGGATGAACACCTCGGGATTGGCACGCAGCAGGGCCACCAAGGCCTGATCCAGGCTGCCCGCCTCACGCAACCCCAACCGGCTGGCGATGCGTGCCAGTGATTCGCCCGCCTTGACCGGCCCGTACTCGCCGCCTGCCAGGCCACTTGCCGACCGGGATGGCGGCGCAGGCGGTAGTGGTTCGGTGATGATCGCCGGTGCCGGCGCAGCCGGGGCCGCATCCGGCGCGCTGGCTGGCTCCGGCGCCGGCGTCGGTTCCGGGGCAACGACTGGCGCCGGGGCGGCCTCCGCCGCCGCAACCGCACGCTGCACCCGGTTCTCTTCGGCCGGCTGCGGCAGTTGCATCGGCGCCGCCGCCACTGCTTCGGCGGTGTTGGGCACATCGATCAGGGCGGAATACTCGCGCACCAGCCGACCGTTGCCCCAGTCCACCTCGATCAGGAAGTTCACCACCGGCTGCTCCACCGGGCGCAGGGTGGTGACCCGGATCACCGGCCGCCCTTTGCCATCGCGGCCGAGGCTGAACTGCAGATCGGCCGCGATGCCCGCTGGCGGGCTCAACCCCACCCGGCGGAACGTCTCCGGCGAAGCCAGACGCGCCTGCAGCGCGGCCAGTTCGCCGGGCGTGGTGGAGACGATGGGAATCTCCGCCAGCAAGGGCTCATTGCGCCGGGACTTGACCTCGATCCGGCCCAGTCCAAGCGCCCAGGAGTGACCTGCAGTCAGCAGCAATGCAGCCGCCAGCGCGGCGTTCAGGCGACGGTTCACGTGCACAGCATCCCCAATGGTGGCAACGTGACTCTAGCGGTGTGCCGCCTTGGCCGGCAAGCCCTCGGCCAGGAGCAGCTCGGCGATCTGCACCGCGTTCAGGGCAGCGCCCTTGCGGATGTTGTCGGCCACCACCCAGAGGTTGAGCCCGCGCGGATGCGAAAGGTCTTCGCGGATACGGCCGACGAAAACCGGGTCCTTGCCGGATGCGTGGGTGACCGGGGTCGGGTAACCGCCCGGCTTGCACTCATCCACCACTTCCACACCCGGCGCCTTGCGCAACAGGGCGCGCGCCTCGTCCGCGCTGAGCTTTTTGCGGGTTTCGATATTGACCGCCTCGGAATGCCCGTAGAACACCGGCACCCGCACCGCAGTGGGGTTCACCTGGATGCGGTCGTCGCCGAGGATCTTGCGGGTCTCCCAGACCAGCTTCATCTCCTCTTTGGTGTAACCGTTGGGCTGAAACTCGTCGATGTGCGGAATCAGGTTGAATGCGATCTGCACCGGAAACCGCTGTGGATCGGCCTGCTGGAAGCTGAGCAGGGCGGCGGTCTGGCGGCCCAGCTCTTCCAGCGCGCTGCGCCCGGCTCCGGACACCGACTGGTACGTCGCCACATTGATCCGCTCGATGCCGTATTCGCGGTGGATCGGTGCCAGCACCGGCATCAGCTGCATGGTCGAGCAGTTCGGGTTGGCGATGATCCCGCGCGGCCGCTGGCGGATGGCCTCGGGATTGACTTCGCTGACCACCAGCGGCACGTCGTCGTCGTAGCGAAAGGTGGAGGAGTTGTCGATCACCACCGCACCCGCCGCCGCAAACTTCGGGGCATAGTCGCGGCTCACCGCCCCTCCCGCGGAAAACAGGGCGATATCGATATCGGCGGGGTCGTAGCTGGCCAGATCCTGCACCACCAGTTCATCGTCACCAAACTCCACCGTGCTGCCGGCCGAACGCTCGCTGGCCAGCGCCACCACTTCCCGCACCGGGAACCGGCGCTCGGCCAGGATGGCCAGCATCGTCTCACCCACTGCGCCGGTCGCACCGACCACCGCCACCTTGTACTGCTGCGTGTTCATCGACTGTCCTCGAATACCTGTCCTATCCGCCCGCCGGCATCACCTGCGTTGGGACGACCACAACCACTGCCTCCCCTGAACGGCAAGGCGTGCACGCGCCGGATCAGCACTCTGCCATCTGCCCAGGGATGCGTGGCGTCACCGGCCCGACATCGCCGCACTGGGCACGATGCCGCAACGCCTGATCCATCAATACCAGCGCCAGCATCGCTTCACAGATCGGCGTGGCGCGAATACCCACGCAAGGATCGTGGCGACCGGTGGTGACGATCTCGACCGGATTGCCGTCCACATCCAGCCCCGGCACCGGCAGGCGCAGGCTGGAGGTCGGCTTGAACGCCACCGACACCACGATCGGCTGCCCGGTGGAGATGCCACCGAGAATGCCGCCGGCGTGGTTGGACAAAAACCCTTGCGGCGTCATTACGTCACGGTGCTGGCTGCCTTTCTGGGTGACGGCGGTAAACCCGGCCCCGATCTCCACGCCTTTGACCGCATTGATCGACATCATCGCCGCCGCCAGCTCGGCATCGAGCTTGCCGTAGACCGGTTCGCCCCAGCCCGGCGGCACGCCCTCGGCCACCACCTGAATCCGGGCGCCGACCGAATCGCCAGACTTGCGCAAGGCGTCCATATAGGCTTCCAGCTCAGGCACCTGCTCGGCACAGGGCCAGAAGAACGGATTGCCTTCGACCGCATCCCAGTCATGCCGGCGCGGCACCAGCTCGCCCAACTGCACCATGCAGCCGCGCACCGTCACCCCGCGCTGCGCCAGCCATTTCTTGGCAATGACGGCCGCCGCCACCCGCATCGTGGTCTCGCGTGCGCTGGCGCGCCCGCCGCCGCGTGGATCGCGGATGCCGTACTTCTGCCAATAGGTGTAATCGGCATGCCCGGGACGGAAACGCTCGGCAATCCTGGCGTAGTCCTTGCTGCGCGCATCGACATTGCGAATCAGCAGCGCAATCGGGGTGCCGGTGGTGACCCCCTCGTACACGCCGGACAGGATCTCCACCTGATCGTCCTCGTGCCGCGCTGAGGTATGGCGACTACGGCCGGTGGCACGCCGCGCCAGGTCATGGGCGAAGTCTTCCGGCGCAATCGGAATGCCCGGCGGACAACCGTCGATCACGCAACCGATCGCCGGCCCATGCGATTCGCCAAACGTCGTCACACGCAGTAGATGACCGAAGGTGTTCAAGGCAACAGGTACACCGTGGAGAGGATGCTCACCGCACGCTGCGGTGGAGCGGTAAATGTAGCAGTTTGGCCTGCGCGCAGGGCCGGCGCTTGGTCGACGTCGGCGCGGGCTGACAACGCCAGGAGGCGTTGCTCAAGCGTTCTCCTGCAGGCTTTCCAGCTCTTCCGGATCAAACCCGGCCTGCAGCCGCGCCTGGGTGTTGAACGGCCCGTGCAGCACACCACTGGCGTACTGCCGCAGCAACTCGCGGAAACGTGCGCGCGGCTCCACGCCAGCGCGTTCGCAGTGCCAGCGGTACCAGCGGCTGCCGGCGGCAACATGCCCGACTTCCTCGCGCAGGATGACCTCGAGAATGGCGGCTGTGTCCGCATCGCCCAGCGCACGCAGCTTGTCGATCATGCCCGGGGTGACATCCAGACCGCGCGCCTCCAGCACCCGCGGCACCAGCGCCATTCGCGCAAGGCCATCGTGCGCGGTTTTCTGCGCCATCTCCCACAACCCGTTGTGGGCATCGAAATCGCCGTAGTCGTGACCAAAGTCGCGCAGCCGCGCGCGCAGCATCTGGAAATGCCGGGCCTCATCGTGCGCCACCTGCACCCAGTCGGCGTAGTAGGCCTGCGGCATGCCGCGAAAGCGGTACACCGCATCCCAGGCCAGGTCGATTGCGTTGAACTCAATGTGCGCGACGGCATGCAGAAACGCAGCGCGGCCTTCATCCGTCCCAAAGCCGCGCCGCGGCAGATCGCGCGGATGCACCAACCGGGGCCGCGCAGGCCGGCCCGGCATGCCGATCGGCGCCGGCGGCGGCGCATCCTGAAGGATGGGCAGCTCGCCGCGTGCGAAGGCTTCGGCCATCGCCAGGGTCAGCGCTGGCTTGTCGTCCGGGCTTGCAGCCTCCAGGCAGGCGCGGGCAGCGGAAAACAACTCTTTCATATCGACAACGACACCGTCATGCAGGCACGTGGTGGGCAATGCGTTGCAACCAAGCAAGACTCGGGGAGCGACTTGAAACGCATTGCCCGCCGTGCGCCTGCCAAGCGCCGCTTGGCAGATCGTCGCTGCAGTCAGCCGGCCCGCCGCTTCTTCTTGGCCTCATCCGAGCGCAACTGCTTGATCCGCTCGAAATAATCCGGATCGACCCCGGTGACATACTCGCCACTGAAGCAGGAGCTGTCGAACTTGCGTCCCGGGAACTTGGGCCCGGCCACGGCGGCCTCCAGAGCGGGCAGATCCTGGTAAATCAGCCAGTCACACCCCAACAACTGCTCAACGTCCTTCTCGCTGCGGCCATGCGCCACCAGCTCCTCGGCCGAGGGCATGTCGATGCCATAGATATTGGGATAGCGCACCGGGGGCGCGGCAGACGCCAGATACACCTTCCTGGCCCCGGCCTCGCGCGCCATCTGCACGATCTGCTGCGAGGTGGTGCCACGCACGATGGAGTCATCCACCAGCAGCACCACGCGGTTGCGAAACTCCAGCGGAATCGGGTTGAGCTTGCGCTTGACCGATTTGGCGCGCTCGCCCTGCCCCGGCATGATGAACGTGCGACCGACGTAACGGTTCTTGATGAAGCCCTCGCGGTACTTCACGCCCAGCACATTGGCCAGCTCCAGCGCGGAATCACGGCTGGTGTCGGGAATGGGGATCACCACGTCGATGTCGTGGTCGGGCCGCTCGCGCAGGATCTTCTCGCCCAGCGCCACGCCCATGCGCATGCGCGCCTTATGCACCGAGATTTCCTCGATCATCGAGTCCGGCCGAGCGAAGTACACGTACTCGAAGATACACGGCGCATGCGGCATGTCCAGCGCGCACTTGCGCGCAAACAGCTCGCCGCGGGCGGTGATGACCACGCCTTCGCCCGGGCGGACATCCCGCAGGCGCTCAAACCCCAGCACGTCCAGCGCCACCGATTCGGACGCGACGATGTATTCATCGCCGCCCGCACTGCTGCGCTTGCCCAGCACCAGCGGACGGATGCCGTGCGGGTCGCGGAACGCCACCAGCCCCAGCCCCAGCACGGTGCACACCACCGCGTAGCCGCCCCGGGCACGTCGGTTGACGCCCTCGATCGCCGCAAACACTGCCTCCGGCGTCAGCGCATGCTGGGTATCCAGCTCGTGCGCGAATACGTTGAGCAGAACTTCCGAATCAGACTCGGTATTGATGTTGCGCCGGTCTTGTTCAAACACCTCGCGGCGCAGCGACTCGGTGTTGATCAGGTTGCCGTTGTGCGCCAGGGCGATGCCGTAGGGCGAGTTGACATAGAACGGCTGCGCCTCGTCGCTGCCCTCACTGCCGGCGGTGGGGTAGCGGCAATGACCGATGCCGATGCGGCCACGCAGCAACGCCATCGAGCGGTCATCGAACACATCACGCACCAGCCCGTTGCCCTTATGCACGCGCAGGCGCCCGCCTTCGCAGGTCGCGATGCCCGCGGCATCCTGCCCCCGATGCTGAAGGACGGTCAGGCCGTCATAGAGCAACCCGGCCACTTCATTCTGGCCGACGATACCGACGATGCCACACATGCAAGAAAGTCCGCCTGGGAGTCAAAAAGAAAACCGCGTATCCGCCGCACCCCGGGATCAGGGATGCGGCCGCACCATGCCGTCCTTGCCGGCCGCCTTGAGCCGGGCCTTGAGCGCATCCGCCTCGGCGCGGGTCAACACCGGCCCCACCCGCACCCGGGTGAGCAGCTTGCCGTCGGGGCCGGGAACCGTATCAGTGAAGGCATTGAAGCCGGCCTTGCGCAGCATATCGCGTTGGGCCTGGGCTTCAGTGGCCGACGCAAACGCCCCGATCTGCACCACAAACCCGGTGTCAGGCACACCGGTGGGCGCCGGCGGCGTCTTGGCGGGCACGGCGTTGCTTGCCGCAGGCTGAGTCGCACTGGCCTGCTGCCCGGCAGACGTAGTGGCTGGCGGCGTTTTGGTCGGTTCCGCCCTGGTGACCGCTGGCGCCGACGGATTGGCCTGCTGTCCGGCAGATGCAGTGCCTGGCGCCGTCTTGGCCGCTGGCGTGCTTGCTGCAGCCGCCGGGGCTGTGGCGACCGACGGCGCTTTGGCCGGTTCCGTCTTGGTCACCGCTAGCGCCGACGGATTGGCCTGCTGTCCGGCAATGGCAGCGGCTGGTGGCGGGGACTGCTCCGCGTTCAGTGTCACCACCTGAATCTGCACGTCGCGGCGAATCTGGGCTGCGCGCACACGCGCGGCCTCGGCGCTGGCGCGGTCGGCAAACGGCCCGATCCGCACCCGCTGGGCCGGGGTCGTGCCCAGCTGCACGGCTTCGCGATAGCCCGGCAGCCCGGCCGCACGCAAGACGGCGATGACCTTGTCGGCATCGGCCGCATTGGCGTAGCTGCCAAAGCTGACCGCATAGTCACCCGCGGCCACGGCCGCCAGAGGTGCGCCCTGCTCTGGGCCAGATGTCTCCGCTGTGACCGCAGTAGCCGCTGTTTGCGCGGCCTGAGAGGCAGATGCCGCCGGTTCAGGGAGGCTCACGCCCCCCTGGCCCGCAGGCGTCTCGGGGGCAATCAACGGCAACTCCTGCGTGATCATGCCGTGATCGTCCGGCCGGGGCTCGGGCGGCACTTTCATCGACACACCCGACACACCGCTGTCCGGCGCTGGCCCCTTGACCAGCATCGGCAGGAAAATGACCGCAAGCGCGACCAGCACGGCCGCGCCGACCAGGCGCTGTTTCAGCGAAGCATCCATCGGCATTCCGCGGGGCCAGGCACGGTAGGAACCAGGATTATACCGACATGCCGCCCCAGCCCGGCGCTGTGATCAATCTGCCGCCAGCCAGCGCAAGGCCGTGGCCGCTGCATGAAACGCGCCGAACACCAGGACCCGCCCGTCCGGGGCCGCCGCCGCCAGTGCTGCCTGCAAGGCAGTGCCTACATCGGGATGGGCGGTCTGGGTGTGCGCTCCGAGCACTGAAGACAGGCGCTGCACCAGGGTGTCCACCGCCAGACCACGCGCACCCGCGTCGCGTGAGCCAGCCAGATGCCAGGCATTCACGTCGCCGATCAGTGCCTGCACGACGCCGGCAGCATCCTTGTCATCCAGCGCGGCATACACCGCCAATGTGCGTCGCGGCGGCTGGCGACGCAGCCACTCGGCCAATGCACGCGCCGCCTGTGGGTTATGGCCGACATCGACCACCACCTCCACACCGGCGCGTTCGAACCGCTGCAAACGCCCGGCAACCCGGGCCTGCGCCACGCCTTCGGCCAGCGCGTGGGCCTCCAGCCGCAGCCCCAATGCGCGCAGGGCGGCAATCGCGCACGCGGCATTGCGCAGCTGCACCGGCGCGGCCAGGGCCGGCATCGGCAACTCGATCGAAAATCCCACTTCCCGCCAGCGCCAACGCAGCGCGTCGATCGGCTCGGCAAAGAAATCGTTACTGATTCGCCAGGCCGGCGCCCCGATCGCATAGGCATGCCGCAGCACGCTGGCGGGTGGATCGTCGTCGCCCAGTATCAGCGGCTTGAAGGCACGGGCGATCCCGGCTTTTTCCCGCCCGATCGACTCCACGTCCGGGCCCAGCCACTGCTGGTGATCCAGATCAACAGTGGTGATCACCGCCGCGTCGGCATCGACCAGGTTGACCGCATCCAGCCGGCCACCCAGCCCCACTTCCAGCACGGCCAGATCGAGCCCCGCCTGGGCAAACAGCCACAGCGCGCACAACGTGCCGTATTCGAAGTAGGTCAGCGGGGTGTCGGCGCGGGCGGCTTCGACCGCCTCGAAGCCTGCGACCAGTGCGGCATCCTCCACTTCACAGCCATCGATGCGGACGCGCTCGTTGTAGCGCAATAAATGCGGCGAGGTGTAAGCGCCCACACGCAGGCCCTGGGCGCGCGCGATGGCCTCGATGAAGGCCACGGTCGAGCCCTTGCCATTGGTGCCTGCCACGGTGATCACCCGCCGGGCCGGATGACCCAAGCCCATCCGCTGCGCCACGGCCCGCACCCGCTCCAGCCCCATGGCAATGGCCTGCGGGTGCTGGCGCTCGATCAAGCCCAGCCAGTCAGACAGAGAACGCGGCATATCGGCATTGTACGGCGGCACGGCCACGCACCGGCTCACAGCGCGCGATGCTTGGCCTCGCCGAACAGCGGCGTGTGATGAGTGCAGTCGTTGAGCCGCACCACCTCCAGCGCATCGACGCTGGGCCCTTCCAGCAGATTGAGCGTGGCCGGTGCCTGCCGAAAGTCCCACACCCGCACCAGCGGAATACCGAGCAAACGCGCCAACAGGACGCGGTTGACCGCATCGTGCGCCACCACCAGCAGCACATCCTCAGCACCGAGGCCGGCACAGGCGCGGGTCAACGCTGCCCAGGCGCGGGTCTCCACGTCCTGGAGCGACTCCCCTCCCGGCCCCGGCATCTTCACCGTGTCAGGCGCCTGCCGCCAGGCATTCAGGCGTTCTGGATCGCGCTGGGCGATCTCCGCCGTCAGCAGCCCCTCCCAATCACCATGCCCGATCTCAAGAAAGCCGTCGTCAAACGTGAGCATGGCCGCACGCGCCTCGCCCAACGCCAGCCGGGCAGTCTGGGCGGCACGCGCCAGCGGTGACGCCACCGCACGGTCGATGCGAACGTCGGCCAGGCGGCGCCCCAGCGCCTGGGCCTGGGCGATGCCAATGTCCGACAGCGGAATGTCGGTGCGGCCCTGATAGCGGCCTTCGGCGTTCCAGGGGGTTTCCCCGTGGCGGGCAAGCAGGATTTTCATGGATTGGTTCCGTGGGATGAAAAACACCGGCGCGGCATGACCCCGCCGGCCGGTGGCATGGAAACACAGACGCACGACGGCCGATACCCGGCCAGTGTGGCGACGTTGCCAAGTTTAGGACGTTGCCAAGTTTAGAAGGTCTGAAGCCCTCGATCCTGGCCCGGTCACCAGCAGCAGTTGCGCTTGCGGGCGTCGGTCGGGCCGGCGCGGCCCGACCATGGCGACACGCAGATGTTTCACTGCCGCGGCGGCACGCCCAACTCCTCAAGCAGCTGCGGCGCCGGCATGACCTCCTGCATGATCCAGCGCATGTAGCGCTGATCGACTGAGATCATCCGCGTCAGCACCGGATCGAACACCCAGTTGCTGGCCACCGATTCCAGCGTGCCGTCAAAGGCCAGGCCGACCAGACGGCCATTGGCGTCCAGCACTGGCGAGCCGGAGTTGCCGCCGGTGATGTCCAGATCGGCCAGGAAGTTGACCGGCACCGTCCCCAGCCGCGCATCCGCCAGCCCCGCATACCGCTTGGCTGCCACCGCCTCCAGCAGCGCCTTGGGGTTGTCGAACGGTTCGACGCCGGTTTCCTTGGCCGCCACTTCCTCCAGCGTCGTGAACGGGGTGTACACCTTGCCATTGAGACCGGTGTAGCCCTTCACATGCCCATAGGTGATGCGCAGCGTGGAGTTGGCATCGGGATACACCGCCTGCCCCTTGCTCTTCTTGTAATCAACCACCGCCTGCAGATAGCGCGGACGAGCCTCTAGCGCCACGCCATACCGGGTCTTGGCCTGCTGCTCCATCGCCAGCAACGTGGGCATCACCGCCACCGCGTACTGGATGGCCGGATCGGTACTGGCTTCGAAGGCGGCACGGTCAGCGTTGAACCACTTCAGGCGCTCTTCCAGGCTCCCAAGCCGGCTCTGATCCAGGCGCGCCAGCGCCGCTTCGGCGGCGGCCTTGTCGCTGCCGCCCAGCCAGGCATCGACCGCAGCGACATGCTGCGCGGCAGGCAGTGCCACGTAGCGGTCAAGCCAGTAGGCCCGCAGCTGGCGATCCATCGCCGGCACATAGCGGCGTTCCATTTGCTTCAAGCTGCCTTCGATCACCGGCAGATCACGCTGCTGGTACCCCGGCTCACGCTCGGCATCCGGCTTCTGCCGTTCGATCGCCAGCCGGTACAGGTTGACCGCGACACCAATGATGCCGGTGCGATTGAAACTGCCCAGCACCAGATCGCGTTCCTGCGTGCGGGCAGTGTCGGCGACCAGCTTGACCAACGCGGCATGCGCCTCCAGCGCCGGCGTACCGGCCTTGCCACGGGCACGCAGCCACTCCAACACAGCCGCCTCCTCGCGACGCTTGATGGCCAGCACATCATTGCGTTTGAAGCCCTCCAGCTGGCCGTCGAAGTTCTTGCTGGTATTGTTCCAGCCGGCCAGCGCGGCGGCGTATTTCACCGCGATCTCCGGGTTGTCCTTGGCGGCGGCCTCGACCAATGCGATCTGGTCCTTGTAGGCCTTGGAAATGGCCGGATACAGCCAGTTC
Source organism: Thermomonas hydrothermalis (assembly GCF_900129205.1). Taxonomy (GTDB): domain Bacteria; phylum Pseudomonadota; class Gammaproteobacteria; order Xanthomonadales; family Xanthomonadaceae; genus Thermomonas; species Thermomonas hydrothermalis. Next base: position 31,765 of record NZ_FQUK01000009.1, read on the forward strand.
TGGGTGTTTTCGAACTCGGCGACCAGGGCATAGCGATCGGTGCGGCCCGGGTAACCGGCCACCATCACGAAATCGCCTTCACCCAACGGGGTATCGGCGATCTTCAGCCAGTGCTTGGGCCGGTAGGGCACGTTGTCCTTGCTGTACGGCGCCGGCTTGCCATCCTTGCCGACATAGGCGCGGTAGAACGAGAAATCGCCGGTGTGGCGCGGCCACATCCAGTTGTCGATGTCGCCGCCGAACTTGCCGACGCTGGACGGCGGGGCATAGACCAGACGCACGTCCTTGATTTCCAGATTCTTGAACAGCCGGTAGGTGATCCCACCCATGAAGCTGTACACGCGGCAGCGATAGCCGGGCTCGGCTTCGCAGTCGCTGGTGATCTTTTTCTCAAACGCCTCCAGCGCATTGGCGCGCGCCACCGGGTCATTGCCTGCCGCGGCCATCGCCGCCTTGGCCTGGGCGGTGACATCGGTGATGCCTTCCAGCACATAGATGCGGGCATTGGGGCCGGCGGACAGCTCATCGGCCTGGGTGGGCGCATTGAAGCCGTCCTTGATCAGGTTCTTTTCCGGCGTGGAGTTGAGCTGGATCGCGCCATAGGCGCAGTGGTGGTTGGTCGCCACCAAGCCCTGCGGCGAGACGAAGCTGCCGGTGCAGCCGCCCAGCGAGACCACCGCGCCCATCGGATCGCCAGTGAGATCGGACAGCTGCTTGGGGTCGAGCTTCAGGCCGGCTTTTTTGAGCGCACCGGCGATCTCCGGCAGCTGCTGCGGCACCCACATGCCCTCATCGGCCCAGGCCGCCGGTGCCAGCGTGGCGAGCGCCGCTGCCAGTGCAGCGACAAGTCGGGTCTTGTGCATCGTCATCATCCTCTGGTGAGTGAAAAGAAAACTGCGGCACTCATTGCGCCGGCAGCTGCATTTCCTGCAACAGGTGCGGGGCTGGATACACCTTGGCCAACAGCCAGCGCAGGTAGCGCATGTCCACGTGAATGGCGCGCTTGTAGCGCGGGTCATACATCCAGCTGGCGCTGACCGCCTCCCAATTGCTGTCGAAGTTCAGCCCGATCAGCCTGCCTTCGGCATCCAGCACCGGCGAGCCGGAGTTGCCGCCGGTCGTGTCGAGATTGGTCATGAAGTCCACAGTCTGGGTTTTGAGCACCGGATCGGCGGTGCTACCGAAATCACCGCGGGCAATGGCATCAAGCAACGGCTTTGGGGCATCGAAGGGGGCCACCCCGGTGTGCTTTTCGACGATCCCGGCCACGGTGGTGAGCGGGCGATAGTCGATGCCATCGCGCGGTGACAGCGGGCTGACCTTGCCGAAGCTGACGCGCAGGGTGCCATTGGCATCCGGATAGACTGCACGGCCCTGACTCTGGCGATAGGCGATCAACGCTCGCATATAGGCCGGACGCAGCCGCAACAGTTCACCCGCACGCTGCTTGCTCTCGGCCTCCAGCCGCAGCAGCGCCGGCTGCAACGTCAACGCCGCCCGCAACAGAGGATCGTCCGATGCAGCCAGTTGCGCGGCATCCTGCCGCAGCGCGGCCAGACGGGTGGCCGTATCGCCCAGCCGGGTGCCGGCGTAAAGCGCGTCCAACCGTTGTGCCGCTTCCGCCTCATCGCGGCCAAACACCGCATCGAACTCCGGCAGCCGCTGCGCCGGTGTCAGCGCGAAATAGCGCTTCAGCGCGAAGCGCAGGGTCGCCTTTTCCACCTCCGGGTCATACCGGCGTTGCAGCTGCTTCAAACCGCCTTCGATCAGCGCCTCGTCGCGCTGCTGGTAACCGGTTTCGCGCAGCGCATCGGGCTTGCCGCGCTCCAGCGCAAGACGCTGGATCTGCACCGCCGCCCCCAACAACCCTGGGCGCAAGAACGGCAGGATCAAGTCGCGCTCTCGGCTGGCCTGCTGCGCATCCAGTTGCACCTGCAAAGCACGGATTTCCGCCAGTGCCCGCCGGCCATCCGGCTGTTTGGCCAGCCACGCCAGCATCGCCGTCTCGTCCTCACGCCGCACCCGCACGGCATCACTGCGACGCAGGCCATCGAGCTCGCCCTGGGCACGCTTGAGGTTGTTTTTCAGCGAAGCCACGGTGGAGGCATAGCGCACCTGCTTGTCGGGATCACCGGCTGTGGCGGCATCGATGGTGCGGATCAGCCCGTCCAGCAGCGCCACCCGGTTGGGCAGCAGCCAGTCGATCTGGTTGGCGAACTCGGAGGCGGTGCGATGGCGGAAGGTGACCCCCGGGTAACCGGCCACCATCGCAAAATCGCCCACCTGCACCGGCGCGGTGGAAACGGTGAAATGCGCCGGCGGCTGGTAGGGCACGTTGTCTTTGCTGAACGGCGCCGGCTTGCCGTCCTTGCCGACATAGGCGCGGTAGAAGGCAAAATCGCCGCTGTGGCGCGGCCACATGAAGTTGTCGATCTCATCGCCGTAGTTGCCGATCGACTCCGGCGGCGCATAGACCAGCCGGATGTCCTGCAGTTCCAGCTGCTTGATCAGGTAAAAATCGGCGCCGCCATACATCTCCACCACACTGCAGCGGTAGCCCGGTTCGGCCTCGCAGGCCGCCACCGCCGCCTTGCGCGCGGCATCGACGGCATCGTAGTAGGCACGCCCGGTCTTGCCGCGGGCGCCCGCCAGGATGCGGTCGGTGACCTTGTCGAAGCCCACCGTCACCCAAACCCGGGCCGCAGGGCCCGCGGAGAGCTCCTCGCTGCGCTGGGCGGCGATGAAGCCATCCCGGATCAGGTTCCTTTCCGGGGTCGAGTTGAGCTGGATCGCCCCCATCGCACAGTGATGATTGGTGACGATCAGCCCCTGCGGGGACACAAAACTGGCGGTGCAGCCGCCCAGTGACACCACCGCCGCCAGCGGCGGTCGGGTGACATCGTTGAGCTGTGCGGGATCGCCCTTGAACCCCGCCGCTTTCAGCTGGGCGGCCAGTTGCGGTAGCTGCGCGGGCAACCACATCCCTTCGTCGGCGCGGGCCCCGGAACAGGCCAACAGCAGGCCCAGAACAGCAGACAGATGGCATCGACGCATGTACGGTTCTCCTCATCGACCGCGCGGTGTCGGAACCTCACAAAGATTCACACCCCGGAATGACCAGGGCCCGCGCACGCGATTGTTTTCAAACTTGCCGTGGTTCTGACACGCCCAGGACGGCCATCGTCAGGCGCCCGCTATTAGACCATCACGCCCGCCCCCTGACCCATGCCCATGGTCAGGGGTGGCGACGCAAGTGCGGCGGTAGAATCGTGGTGTCTTCCTGATGGAATCTGCCAATGTCCAATACCCCCACCATGCGCGCACTGGTGAAGCGCGAAGCCACCAAGGGCATCTGGATGGCCGAGGTGCCGGTGCCGACGCCCGGCCCCAACGAAGTGCTGATCAAGGTCGAAAAAACCGCCATCTGCGGCACTGACCTCCACATCTACCTATGGGATGAGTGGAGCCAGCGCACGATCCGGCCGGGGCTGGTGATCGGCCATGAGTTCGTCGGCCGCATCGCTGCGCTTGGGCCGGGCGTCAGCGGTTACCGGCTGGGTCAACGGGTCAGTGCGGAAGGCCACATCGTCTGCGGCCACTGTCGCAATTGTCGGGCCGGGCGCCAGCACCTGTGCCCGAATACGGTCGGGATCGGCGTCAACCGCGACGGCGCGTTTGCCGAATACATCGTGATGCCGGCCAGCAACCTCTGGCCGATCCCGGACCCGATCCCGTCGGAGCTCGCCGCGTTTTTCGACCCCTACGGCAATGCCGCACACTGCGCGCTGGAGTTCGACGTGGTCGGTGAGGACGTGCTGATCACCGGCGCCGGCCCGATCGGCATCATCGCCGCCGGCATCTGCAAGCACATCGGCGCACGCAACGTGGTGGTCACCGACGTCAACGACTACCGCCTGAAGCTGGCCGCCGACATGGGCGCCACCCGCGTGGTGAACGTGGCCAACACGTCGCTGAAGGACGTGATGGCCGACCTGCACATGGAAGGCTTCGACGTGGGCCTGGAGATGAGCGGCAACCCACGCGCCTTCAACGACATGCTCGACTGCATGTACCACGGCGGCAAGATCGCCCTGCTCGGCATCCTGCCCAAAGGTGCCGGGGTGGACTGGGACAAGATCATCTTCAAGGGCCTGACCGTGCAGGGCATCTACGGCCGCAAGATGTACGAAACCTGGTACAAGATGACCCAGTTGGTGCTTTCAGGCTTCCCGCTGGGCAAGGTACTCACCCACCAGCTGCCGATCGAGGAGTTCCAGCAGGGCTTCGACCTGATGGAAAGCGGCAAGGCCGGCAAAGTGGTGCTGAGTTGGGTCTGAGCTGTCGCTGCGCTAATGCGAAAAAGGCGCCTTCCGGCGCCTTTTTCGTTCTGTCTGCGGTGGCGATCAATGGGCAAACTCGACAGCAGCAGACGGTTGTCGGCCAGCTTGCCGAAACTCGCACGCGCACTGGCATCGGTTCCGAAATACCCCAGCGACACCTCGGCCGGGCCAAAGCTGCGGGACACGGCCACGCTCCAGTCGGTGTAATCCTCGGCCGCCACGGCCAGATTGTCGCGGAACTGGGTCCGGCCCATGCCATCCGTGACCGACGAAAAATCTCCGTCGTGTCCTGGGATTCCCTAAAATCTCTGCCTCTTCTCTCTCTGCCAGGCCACCATGACGCCCCCCGACACGCTCTCCCCACTGACCCGGCGCTATGCCGAGGAACTGGACGCTATTCGCGCCCAAGGGCTGTTCAAGACCGAACGCATCATCACCAGCCCGCAGTCGGCCGAGATCCGGCTTGCCGACGGGCGCACGGTGCTGAACTTCTGCGCCAATAACTACCTGGGCCTGGCCGACCACCCGGACATCATTGCCGCCGCCAAGGAGGCGCTGGACACCCATGGTTTCGGCATGGCCAGCGTGCGTTTCATCTGCGGCACCCAGGACCTGCACAAGCAGTTGGAGCGCACCATCGCGGATTTCTTCGGCACCGAGGACACCATCCTCTACGCTGCCTGCTTCGACGCCAACGGCGGTTTGTTCGAGCCGCTGCTGGACGAAAACGACGCCATCATCTCCGACGTGCTCAACCACGCCTCGATCATCGACGGCGTGCGCCTGTGCAAAGCCAAGCGCTACCGCTATGCCAACTGCGACATGGCCGACCTCGAGAAGCAGCTGCAGCAAGCTCGTGCCGATGGTGCGCGCACCATCCTGATCACCACCGACGGCGTGTTCTCGATGGACGGCTTCATCGCGCCACTGGATCAGATTACCGAACTGGCGGCCAAGTACGGTGCGCTGGTGCACATCGACGAATGCCATGCCACCGGCTTCCTGGGCCCCACCGGCCGCGGCAGCGCCGAGGTCAAGGGCGTGCTGGACAAGATCGACATCTTCACCGGCACCCTCGGCAAGGCCATGGGGGGCGCGCTGGGTGGCTTCACCACGGCGAAGAAGGAAGTGATCGAACTGCTGCGCCAGCGCTCACGGCCCTATCTGTTCTCCAACTCGCTACCGCCGCACGTGGTGGCGGCCGGGATCAAGGCTTTTGCCATGCTCGCCGCAGCCGACGACCTGCGCGAGCGGCTGCGCGAAAACACCGCCTACTTCCGCGAGCGTATGACCGCTGCCGGATTCGAGCTCAAACCCGGCATCCACCCGATTTGCCCAGTGATGCTGTATGACGCGCCGTTAGCACAGCGGTTCGCGGAGAGGCTTCTGGAAGAAGGCATTTACGCGATCGGCTTTTTCTATCCGGTCGTGCCCAAGGGCCAGGCGCGCATCCGCACCCAGATCTCGGCCGCGCACACCCGCGCGCACCTGGATCGCGCCATCGACGCCTTTACCCGGATCGGCCGCGAGCTGGGCGTACTGAAGGCCTGACGCTCAGCCGCCAGCCAGCGCGGCGACCTCATCCGCCGTCAGTGGCCGCCACTGGCCCTTGGGCAACTCGCCCAGGGCCAGCGGCCCGATCGCCACCCGCACCAGCCGCAGCACGCCGATGTTGAACGCCGCAAGCAGCCGGCGGATGTGCCGGTGACGTCCCTCGTCCAGCACGATCTCAAGCCAGGCGGTCTTTTCCCCGGCGCGAAGCACATCCACCGACACCACGCGCAGCCACTCACCATCCACCTCGACTCCTGCGCGCAGGGCGTCCAACAGGGCCCCGTCAGGAATCCGATCCACCTGCACGTGGTAGGTCTTGTCCGGACCGGTGTCCGGATCGGTGATGCGCGCCGCCCACTGTGGGTCATTGGTGAACAACAGCAGCCCTTCGCTGGCCTTGTCGAGCCGCCCGACCGGGGCGATCCAGCCCAAACCAGCGCCGTCAAAGCAGCGATAGACGGTATCGCGCCCATGTTCGTCACGCGCGGTCGTCACCAGCCCACGCGGCTTGTTGAGCATCAGATAGAGGCGATTGGCTGCGCCGACAGGCCGGCCATCGATCTCGATCGCCGCACGCATGACGTCGCGCACCGGATACTCGGGATCACGCACGATCACGCCGTCGAGCGTCACCCGGCCCGCTTCGATCCACTGTCGAGCCTGACTGCGGGAACACAGCCCACGCTTGGACAGCACCCGCGCCAAACCGATCCGACGACCACCGTCGTTCCCGGCAGACGGGCGCCCTACCCCCCGCATGTGTCGTGCGCGCTGACGCTTCAGGGTTGCCCCGTGGCTGCAGGTGTTGCAGCGGCACCGGCGTCCTTGCGACCGACCACACGCACCCCACGTGCCTTCATCCAGGCGTCGAACTCGTCAGCGGTCATGCGCTTGCCGTTCTGGGTCATGTTGAACCGCCACGGCGTATTGTCGTACTGGGTTTTGGGCTTGTACGCCGCCGCATCCAGCGCCGCTGGCGCGACCTGGCTGGCCTTGCGCAACATCGCCAGACAACCATCCAGGCGAATGCGGGCAAGCACCAAGTCCGCCGCCAGCGCCTCGTCGAACGATTGCGCCAACACGCCGCGTGCCGCTCCCAGTGGGCTCAGCAACGGGGCCAGCTCAATCGCCACCGGAGCCAGCACGGCAGTGCGCACCGGGCTGGAAGACACCGCTTCAGCCTGGCAGGTCATGCCTCCCGCCTGTGCCAGCGCCGGACACCCGAGCAACACGAACAAGCCAAGAAAACGACGTGCGGGGGACATGGCAAAAACTCCGGCAGACATGCCTGCGACAGTGTAGGCAGCAGGTGCAGCGGTGACAACACGCGCACGCACACTGCATCCAGGCAGATACACATGCAGCAACGTCAAAAACAACGAAGCCCGGCCAGAGCCGGGCTTCGCGATGATGCGCGGAAAGCGCACTTGCCTTACTGACTGTTCAGCTCGGTGCGACGGTTGAGCTCGCTCTTGCAGGCCGGGAACTTGTGCCCCTTGTCTTCGAGCGGACGGCTAAAGCCATAACCGTTCGGGCCCGCCAGGCGGCTGGCATCGATGCCGTTGCTGGTCAGGAAGTCATAGACCACCTTGGCGCGACGCTCGGACAGCTTCTGGTTGTAGCCCTCCTTGCCGCACTGGTCGGTGTGGCCGGCCACTTCGACCTTCAGCTCCGGATAGCGCTTGAGGATCTCAACGGCCTCGTTGAGGATCGCCACCGCGTCAGGCCGCAAGGTGTCCTTATCGAAGTCGAAGTTCACGCCCTTGAGGTCGATCGACACTGCCACCGGGCAGCCATCCGGACCGATGGTCTGGCCAGCCTGCGAACCCGGGCACTTGTCATCGCAGTTGTTGACACCGTCACCATCGTCATCCATGTCAGCGCAGGTCTTCATCGGCTCCGGCGCAGGCGCAGGCGCCACCGGGGCCACCGGCTCCGGACCAAGCGCGTAGGTCAGTCCAACCGAGGCCAGATAATCGACGAACTGGTTTTGCTGATGACCGATGCGCGCCTGTTCGTCATCAAAGTCGATACGCGCGCCGAGCTCAGTGCGCACATTGGCACGGCCCGAGTTGAGCTGCATACCAATGCCGAGATTGAGCGCAAGGTTGGAGGCCTTATGACGGGCCGGGTTCGGACCCGGGGTGCCGTTGTATTCCTCCTCGTGCCGCTGCACGCCGAAACCACCACGCAGGTATGGCCAGAACTTGTCGCCCGCATCACGGAAGTGGTAGCGCGCATCCAGCGAAACCCCGTACTGGCTCCAGTGGTAGTTCGAGTTGATCTGCTTCTTGGGATTCTGATAGTTGAGTTCGGTATCCAACGACACGCGCGGGGTCAGGAACTTGCCGAAGCCCAAGGTCCCAAAAATTGCATCATCGGTACCGCGATCCTTGTCCTGGAAGTTCACGCCGACCGAGCCCGAGACGTACCAACGGTCATCGAACTCCTGGGCGGCCGCAGCCTGTGCCAGACCCAGACCACCCAGCAGGGCAGCGCAGAGGAGTTTCTTGTTCATGCTTTAAGCTCCTTGGTTTCAGTGGAAAACGTGCGACGCAACGGGATGTGGAACGTGTGATTCACACGGCGCCCGCTCGCCGGCCTCGGACAGCAAGGACAGGCGAAAGCGGGTTAACACTACCATAACTTCATAGCCATGCAAAACCATTGGGCTGGCACTCATCTCCCGCCATACGCAACGGTATGCTATCGCCATGACGCCACCCTACCCGCACCTGCTTTCCCCGCTCGATCTTGGCTTTACCACCTTGCGCAACCGGGTCCTGATGGGCTCGATGCACACAGGACTTGAGGATCGCGCCCAGGACTTCCCCAAGCTGGCCGCCTATTTCGCCGAACGCGCAGCCGGCGGCGTTGCCCTGATGGTCACCGGCGGCTTTGCCCCCAATATCGTTGGCTGGCTGAAGCCCTTCGCCGGCCGGCTGTCGCTGCCCTGGCATGTGCGCCGGCATCGTCAGGTCACCCAGGCCGTGCATGGCGAAGGCGGCAAGATCTGCCTGCAACTGCTGCATGCCGGCCGCTATGCCTATCACCCGCTGTCGGTGGCACCCTCGCGTTTGCAGGCACCGATCAATCCATTCACACCGCGCGCCCTGTCGGCACGGGGAATCGAGCGCACCCTGCGCGACTTCGCCACCGCCGCCCGGCTGGCGCAGGACGCCGGTTATGACGGCGTGGAAATCATGGGCTCCGAGGGCTACCTGCTCAACGAATTCACCGTGCCGCGCACCAATCGCCGTCACGATGCCTGGGGCGGTGATGCCCAGCGGCGGATGCGCTTTCCGGTCGAAATCGTGCAGCGGGTACGCGAAGCCTGCGGCCCGAATTTCATCGTGATCTACCGCCTCTCTTTGCTGGATCTGGTCGAAGAGGGCAACGCCTGGCCGGACATCGTGGCCCAGGCCAAGGCCGTGGAAGCCGCGGGCGCGACGATCATCAACAGCGGCATCGGCTGGCACGAAGCCCGCATTCCCACCATTGCCACCTCGGTGCCGCGCGCGGCATTCACGGGCGTGACCGCACGGCTTAAGCCACATGTCGAGATTCCGCTGGTGGCCAGCAACCGCATCAACATGCCGGAGGTGGCGGAAACCGTGCTGGCCACAGGTCACGCCGATCTGGTCTCAATGGCGCGCCCGCTGCTGGCCGATCCGCAGTGGGTGAACAAGGCACGCACCGGTCGGTCACACACCATCAACACCTGCATCGCCTGCAACCAGGCCTGCCTGGACCATGTCTTCGAAAACAAGCGCGCCAGTTGTCTGGTCAACCCCCGCGCATGTGCAGAAACGGAGCTGAACTACATCCCGACCACCACGCCGCGCAGCATCGCCGTGGTCGGCGCCGGCCCCGCCGGGCTGGCCTGCGCCACGGTCGCCGCCGAACGCGGGCATCGGGTCACCCTGTTTGAAGCCGGCCCCGACATCGGCGGCCAGTTCAATCTGGCCAAGCGCATTCCCGGCAAGGAAGAGTTCCACGAGACCCTGCGCTATTTCCGGCATCGGCTCGAGGAAACCGGCGTCAGCCTGCACCTGAACCATCGCGCCCAGCCCGAGGATCTCGCCGGGTTCGACGAGATCGTGATTGCGACCGGTGTGGTTCCGCGCCGCCCGGCCTTTCCGGGCGCCGACCACCCCAAGGTGGTGGGGTATCTGGACGTGCTGGAAGGCCGGGTTCAGGTCGGGGCACGGGCAGCGATCATCGGGGCCGGCGGAATTGGCTTCGACGTGGCGGAATTCCTGGTCGAATCCGGCCCCTCACCCAGTCTCGACCCGGCGCGCTGGATGGCGGAATGGGGGGTGGACCCCACCGTGTCCACGCCCGGCGGGCTGGTACCGCCCCGCCGCGAGCACCCGGCGCGCCAGCTCTGGTTGCTGCAACGGACACCTGGCAAGCCAGGCGCACGACTGGGCAAGACCACTGGCTGGATCCATCGCGCCACCCTCAAGTCCAAAGGCGTGCACATGCTGGGTGGCGTGGAATACCTCGGCGTCGATGACAGCGGCCTGCATATCCGGGTGGACGGCCGCGAACAGCGGCTCAAGGTGGATCATGTCGTGATCTGTGCCGGTCAGGAGCCCTGCCGGGACCTGTACCTGGCCCTGCAGGCACAGGGACGCACGGCGCATTTGATCGGCGGCGCCCAGCTGGCTGCCGAGCTGGATGCCAAGCGAGCGATTGCGGAAGGCAGCCGGCTGGCTGCCCGACTTTGATCATCGACGAGCATGAAAAGTCAATAGGGAAAAGCACCTCGATTCAGCTGGCATTGCAAATCCACCCCCTACCTTGCCAGCACTTTTGACCTGACCGGGCCCGCATCCCCCGACCGGCAGGCACACCGGCGCGCCGTCCCTATCGCCCATCCGGACGACGCGCCCGGGCAAAGGCCGCCACAGAGCAGCCGCCCTCCCCAGTACGCCATGACGCAGACGCATGACATCTGCACCACCGATGTCCTGCCCTGCGCCGCAACGGAGCAAGGAGTACGACATGAAACTGGCGTGGATTCTCTGGCTGTCGCATATCCTGCCGCAGCCCGCCGCCGATTCGCTGTGCCTGTCCACGACGGTCTATTTGGAGGCACGCAACCAACCCGCGCTCGGCCAGCAGGCCGTCGCTGAGGTTGCCCTGCGCCGCCGCGACAGCGGCCTGTGGGGCAGCACCCTGTGCGAGGTGGTCACCGCCCGTCGGCAGTTCGCCCCCACCCTACTGCCGCCTCAGACCCGGCTATCCAACATCACGGCCTGGACCCAGGCCGTCAGTGTCGCGCTGGACTCGCAGCACAACTGGGCCTTGCCACGCGACCAGCGCAAGTTGGTGGTCCCCGGCGCCAGCCATTTCGCAGCACACGCGCTGGTCAGCCCGGTCTGGGCCAATGCCGCGCAGGTCGCCACGATCGGCGACCACACGTTCTATAAGGTGCAATCGTTGCGGCCACAGCAACGCATCTGAGCATACGCCTTAAGCGCAAACATCCCGGCTGCATCCGCCCACATCGGGACGTGAGCCTGTCCGAATGCAACGCCACCCACCCGACCGCAGGCGGACACGATCCGCCGTGCGATCACTCGCGTCGCCGGTGCCCCGGCCACAGGGTGGTCATCGCCATGTAGGTGAAACTCGCCGACCAGGCGATCATCACCAGCCCGGTGATTGCTTCCATTCCAGCCATGACGCGTATGGCGCCACTCGGCCACAGATCACCAAAGCTGGCCGTGCTATACGCCATGGCCGACAGATAAATACCATCAAACAGCGATAAATCAGGATCTCCCTGCACACTGCCCAACACGGGCAGGGCGTTCAGCCCCCAGTACCCAAGGCCATAGCAGATGATCTCCAGCACATGCAGGGCCAGCAGGGCAAACATCATCGCCAGCAGCGCCGAGCGATGGCGGCGAAACGCCCGGCCGGCGGTCACCGCCGCCAGCAAACGCAGCCCCTCGTAATGGATCAGCACCACCAGCGCGGTCACCAAGGCGGTGACCAACGCTGCCAGCGGATAGCCCTGACCGATCACCCTTAACCCTTAAGTGCAAGACCAGGCGCGTCTTACGGCCGCTGATCGATCGGCACGAACGGCCGATCTTCCGGCCCGGTGTAGTTCGCGGACGGGCGGATGATCTTGCCGTCGATCCGCTGTTCGATCACATGCGCGCTCCAGCCGCTGGTGCGGGCGATCACGAACAGCGGAGTGAACATCGCCGTGGGCACACCCATCATGTGGTAGCTGACCGCACTGAACCAGTCGAGGTTCGGGAACATTTTCTTGATGTCCCACATCACCGCTTCCAGACGTTCGGCGATGGCGTACATCTTCATGTTGCCCTGCTCGGCGGAGAGCCGACGTGCAACTTCCTTGATGACCTTGTTACGGGGATCGGACACCGTGTAGACCGGGTGACCGAAGCCGATGATGACCTCGCGGTTTTCGACCCGCCGCCGGATATCGGCCTCGGCCTCATCCGGTGTCTCGTAGCGCTTCTGCACCTCGAACGCGACTTCGTTGGCACCGCCATGTTTGGGCCCGCGCAGCGCCCCGATCGCCCCAGCGATGCAGGAATACATATCGCTGCCGGTGCCAGCGATCACCCGCGCGGTGAAGGTGCTGGCGTTGAACTCGTGCTCGGCATACAGGATCAGGCTGGTATGCATCGCCCGCACCCAGCTCTCCGGCGGCGGCGCACCGTGCAGCAGATGCAGGAAATGACCACCGATGCTGTCGTCATCGGTCTCGACGTCGATCACCCGACCGTTGTGGCTGTAGTGATACCAGTACAGCAACATCGACCCCAGGGAGGCCATCAGCTTGTCGGCGATGTCGCGCGCCCCCGGATGGTTGTGGTCGTCCTTCTCCGGAGTCACGCAGCCCAACACCGACACGCCGGTGCGCATGACATCCATCGGGTGCGCCGATGGCGGCAACTCCTCCAGCGCGGCCTTGACCGCCGCCGGGATACCACGCAGCGCCTTGAGCTTGGCCTTGTAGGCAGCCAGTTCGGCCCGGTTGGGCAGCTTGCCGTGGACCAGAAGATGCGCCACTTCCTCAAACTCGCAGGCGTCCGCCAGATCGAGAATGTCGTAGCCGCGATAGTGCAGATCGTTGCCACTGCGGCCGACCGTGCACAACGCGGTGTTGCCGGCGGTCGTGCCGGACAGGGCAACGGACTTCTTGGGCTTGAAGCCTGGGGTCGTGGTCTCGCTCATGGGTGCTCCTGAAAAATCGCCGAGGTTTATTTCTTTGCCGCAAACAGCGCGTCCAGATGCTGCTCGTAGGCGTGGTAGCCGATGCGCTCGTACAGCTCTTCGCGGGTCTGCATGCTGTCCAGCACATTGCGCTGGTGACCATCGCGGCGGATGGCCTCATACACCTGCTCGGCTGCCTTGTTGGCAGCACGGAACGCCGACAGTGGGAACAGCTGGATGGCGACACCGGCGCTGGCCAACTCTTCCCGCGAAAACAGCGGGGTCTTGCCGAACTCGGTGATGTTGGCCAGCACCGGCACCCTGACCGCCTCGACAAAACGGCGGTAGGTGTCCAGATCGTAGGCGGCCTCCGCGAAGATGCCATCGGCACCGGCCTCGACACAGGCAAGCGCGCGTTCGATCGCCGCATCCACACCCTCCACGGCGATCGCATCGGTACGGGCGATCAGAAAGAACTCGGGGTCGGTCTTGGCATCCGCCGCCGCCTTGACGCGATCGACCATCTCCTGCTTCGACACGATTTCCTTGCCGGGTCGATGGCCGCAGCGCTTGGCGCCCACCTGATCCTCGATGTGGCAGGCGGCAGCGCCTGCCTTGATCAGGCTCTTGATGGTGCGGGCGATGTTGAGCGCGCTCGGGCCGAACCCGGTATCGATATCGACCAACAGCGGCAGGTCGCAGACATCGGTAATCCGCCGGGTGTCCACCAGCACGTCTTCGAGGGTGTTGATGCCCAGATCCGGCATCCCCAGGGAGCCCGCGGCAACCCCACCACCGGACAGATAGATCGCACGATACCCGGCAAGCTTGGCCAGCAGCGCATGGTTGGCATTGATGGCCCCGATCACCTGCAACGGTGATTCGGCGGCGAGTGCGGCGCGGAAACGCGCCCCGGCAGACATCGACATGCGTGGCTCCTTGCAAAAAGAAACCCCTGAACCCAATCAGGGGATCCAGCGGCCAGGGATGGCCGTGTTCGGATCTTGCGGGCGAAGATTCTAGCGCGCACGCCGCTGGCAGGCGTCCCAAAACACGCGCGCCGGGCATGGCCCGGCGCGGTGGCGACAGACGGATGCCGTTATCAGAGCAGGTGAGCCACGCCAGCCCGTTCCTCTTCCAGCTCGGCCAGGGTCTTGTCCATGCGCTCGCGGCTGAACTCATCGATCGGCAGATCGCGAACCCGCGTGTACTCGCCATTGGCGCAGGTCACCGGCACGCCGTAGATGATGCCCTCCGGGATGCCATAGCTGCCGTCGGACGGCACGCCCATGGTCACCCACTTGCCGTTGGTGCCCAGCGCCCAGTCGCGCATGTGGTCGATGGCGGCATTGGCCGCCGAGGCGGCCGACGACAGCCCGCGTGCCTCGATGATCGCCGCACCGCGCTTGCCCACGGTGGGGATGAACACGTTGGCGTTCCAGTCCGGATCGTTGATCTTGTCCTTCAGCGACACCCCCTTGGCGGTGGCGAAGCGGTAGTCCGGATACATGGTCGGGCTGTGATTGCCCCACACCACCAGGTTTTCGATATCGGCCACCGGCACCCCGGCCTTGGCCGCCAATTGCGACAGGGCACGGTTGTGATCCAGACGCAGCATCGCGGTGAAGTTCTTGGCCGGCAGGTCCGGCGCCGACTTCATGGCAATGTAGGCATTGGTGTTGGCCGGGTTGCCAACCACCAGCACCTTGACGTCACGGCTGGCCACCTGGTTCAAGGCCTTGCCCTGCTCGATGAAAATCTTGGCGTTTTCCAGCAGCAGGTCTTTGCGCTCCATGCCGGGGCCACGCGGACGGGCACCCACCAGCAACGCATAGTCAGCATCCTTGAAGGCCACCAGCGGGTCGGAGGTGCCGATCATGCCGGCCAGCAGCGGGAAGGCGCAGTCTTCCAGCTCCATCATCACACCCTTCAGCGCGGCCTGCGCTTTTTCCAGCGGCAGCTCCAGCATCTGCAGGATGACCGGCTGATCCTTACCCAGCATTTCGCCGGATGCGATGCGGAACAGCAGGGCATAACCGATCTGACCAGCGGCGCCAGTGACGGCGACTCGAACGGGGGCTTTCATGGAATGCTCCGTGATTCTTGGGATGGAAATGTCAGGACAGGGTCAACGCAGCTCGGCAAAGAATTCCTGAAGCCGGGCCAGACCCGGCGCGAGCTGCGGGGTGGGACAGGTGTAGCTGATCCGCATGGCATGCGGCTCACCGAAGGCCGAGCCCGGCACGCAGGCCACGCCCTTGGCTTCCAGCAGGGCATTGCAAAAATCGACATCGTTTTCGATCGTGACCCCACCATGCGACTTGCCGAACGCACAGCGGATATCGGGGAACACGTAAAAGGCTCCCTGCGGGCGCGGGCAGACCACGCCGGGAATCTGCGCCAGCGCCGCCAGCACCTGATCGCGCTTGGCCTGGAACTCGGCGCAGCGGGCCGCGGGCACGTCCTGCGGCCCGGTCAGCGCGGCAATCGCCGCCGCCGTGGTGATTTCCGGCAGATTGGTGATGTGGTTGGAGTTGAGCGTGGTCACCGCCTGCGCCACTACCTCCGGCCCGGCCATGAAGCCCACACGCCAGCCGGGCATGCCGTAGGTCTTGGACAGCGAATCGATGAAGATGGTGCGCTCCCGTAGCTCCGGGCGCACGTGCATGAAGTTCACGTACTCAAGGCCGTCGAACAGCATGCGGTTGTAGATGTCGTCGGTAATGATCCAGGTGTCCGGATACTTCACCAACACCTCGGCCAACGCGGCGATCTCGTCGCGGGTATAGACCATCCCGGTCGGGTTGGACGGGTTGTTGAACAGGAACACCTTAGGCTTTTTCGCCAGCGCGGCCTCAAGCTGCGCCGGCGTCACCTTGTAATCCTGGCTGGCCGGACACTGCAGCAGCTCGACCCGGGCATTGACGATCTCGGCAATGTCCATGTAGCTGGTCCAGTACGGCACTGGAAAGACGATGGTGTCGCCTTCATCCAGCAGCGCTTCGGCCAGGTTGTAGATGACATGCTTGGCGCCGATCCCGGTGCTGCAGTGCGCCCGGGTGTAGCCGGTCAGCCCCAAGCCATCCAGATGCTGGATGAACGCATCCAGAAGGGCATCGCTGCCCCGGTTGCTGCCGTACTGGCCGCTGTCTTTCGCCAACGCCTCGCGTGCGGCAGCATAGACGTGCTCGCCGGGCAGGAAGTTGGGGACCCCGATGGAGAAGCTGATGATGTCGCGGCCTTCTGCCTTCAGGCGCTTGGCCTTCTCGGCGACCTGCATGATGACGCTTGGCTTGGCGCGACCCATGCGCCGTGCGAGGTTGGGCATCGTGGTGAACCTCGAATTACGCGCCGCGAAAGCGGCATGACGTGGGAGGAAACACGCAGATGCTAGCACACCGCCTGGACCCGATCCCTTCCGTCGCAGCGTCTGCCCGCCGTCTGCCGCACGCAGGCTGGCTGCTGATGCTGCTGGCGCTGGCCGTACTGACCGGTTGCAGCAGCACGTCTGTACGTACCGCCCGTGACGAGCGGGGTGCTCCGCTGGCCGTGCAGGGCACGGTGGTGCTGGTGGAACCGGATATCGAGCTGGCGGAAGTCTTGGCCGGCGGCATGACCGAACCACGCCGGGAATGGACTGCCGCCGCGCGCCGGCTGTATTCCCAGGCGGCGCGGGAAGTGCTGGCACGAGAGGGCATCGGGATGCAGCCCGATTACCTGCTCCCGCCTGAGGTCGGCCCGGACGACCGCCGCCGCCAGCTGTTACTGCTCAACCAGGCCGTCTCGATGAGCATCCTGCAGTTCAGCCAGAGCCAGAACGCCCAGGCCCTGCGCAACAAGCACGGCCGCTTCGACTGGTCGCTCGGCCCCGGCGTTTCCGTGCTGCGCGAGGCCACCGGGGCGGACTACGCCCTGTTCACCTACATCCGCGACAGCTACACCAGCAGCGGCCGCGCCGCTCTGCGCATCGCCGGTCTGCTCCTGCTGGGCGGCGACATCGGCGGCGGCATGCAGGTGGGTCTGGCCTCGCTGGTCGATCTGCGCACGGGCCAAGTGGTCTGGCACAACGTGCTCATCGCCCAGTCCGGAGATCTGCGCACCTTGGCTGGCGCCCGCGAGACCACGACCAAGCTGCTTAAGGGCATCCGTGGTGCCACCGTGAACGGGAGGCAGCCATGACCGCCTGGCCCCGCCTGTGCGCCATGACGTTGATCCTGGCCGGGCTGGCGGGCCCCGCCGACGCCGCCAACGCCCCCGGCGACACCCCGAACACGCCACCGGCCCAGGCCAGTGATGAAGCCGAACTGTGGTACGCGATGGATCGTGCCGAGGCCGAGCTCAAACGCTCGCCGCTCTTGGTCCGCGACCCGACACTCAATGCCTATGTGCGCGATGTCGCCTGCAAAGTGGCTGGCGACCACTGCGGGCACATCCGCCTGTACATCATGGACGTGCCGCAGTTCAACGCCAGCATGTCCCCCAACGGCATGTTGCTGCTGTGGACCGGCGCCCTGCTGCGCATGCGCAACGAGGCCGAGCTGGCCTTTGTGCTGGGGCATGAGGTCGGGCACTTCACCGCCCGCCACACGCTACGGCAATGGCGCACGGCCAGGAGCGCCAGTGCCTGGCTGAGTGTCTTCCAGGTCGCCGCCTATGGCACTGGTGCTGGCGGTGCGGCCGAACTGGCTGGTCTGGGCGGCGTCATGGCGATGATGAAATATTCCCGCGACATGGAACGCGAGGCCGATCGCTTGGGGTTTGCCAGCGTGGTGGCCCATGGCTGGGCCCCGCAGGCCGGCGCTGACATGTGGGCGCGGATGTGGCGGGAGGAACAGACCCGCAAATACGACCGCCCGGCCCAGGTGTTCTCCACCCACCCGGCCTCGCAGGAACGGCTGAACGACATCCGCCGGGCCGCCGAGGCAATCCCCAATCCGCCCCAGGACTACGGCCGGGAGCGCTATTACGCGGCAATCCGCCCGCTGCTGCCCCGGCTGCTGGATGAAGAACTGGCACAACGCCGCTATGCCGGTTCGATTCTGGTCATCGGCGAGCTGCTGGAAGACGCGCCCGCCGAGGACAAGGGCCTGCTGACGTTCTATCTGGGCGAAGCCTACCGCCGGCGCGGCCTGAACGATGACCGCGCCCGCGCGGCCAGCTACTACGCCCAGGCGATCACTCTGCCTGGTGCGCCACCCGCGGCCTGGCGCGAATACGGCTACACCCGCCGCGATGCCGGCGACCGCGACGGTGCCCGGACGGCACTGCAACACTATCTGGCGCAGGCACCCGATGCCGATGATCGCGCCTTTGTCCAACGCGAACTCGACCGCCTCGGAGGTGACCGATGACCCGGTTGCGCTGGTTCCCCCTGATCGTCCTGACACTGCTGCTTCTGGCCTGCGCCAGCGGCGGCCCGCTGGTCACTCCAGGCCGCACCACCGCAGGTGGCCACCTGAGCATCGAAGCCGGCATGGAATGGACCCGGCTGGGCGATCCACGCGAACAGCTGTGGACGATCGACGGCCCACTGCTCAATGCGCTGCACCTGATCCCCACCGTACGCGAGGGCGACTTCATCTTCCTCGGCCAACGCCAGAGCAAGCGCCGGCCGGATGGCGCGTTCTATCACCGCGGCATGCGCCCGGACGAACTGCGTGACCTGATCGCCGACGGTATGCGCGCCGCTGGTGCAGTCAATGTCACGACCCTCAACCTGCGCCCGGCCCGCTTCGGTGACCGCGAAGGCTTCCGCTTCGAGATGACACTCGACAGCTCAAGCGGCCTGAAATACCGCGCCATGGTGGCGGGCTTCGAGCACGAGAAAGGGCTGGCGCTGGCGATGTTCTATGCGCCTGCCGAGTACTACTACCCGCGTGATGAAGCCAAGGTGTCGGCCATGCTCGACACCCTGCGCTGGAAATGACCCATCCTCAGGGGGCGAGGATCCGGTTCCACTCGGCCACCCGGTCGGCCTGAGCGGCGAGCACGGCGTCGGCATCGCCTTCGATGCGCACGGAACGGATCACATCCCCCTGCCGGATGGCATCCACCACGTCCATGCCCTCCACCACCGTGCCGAACACGGTATGGCGGCCATCCAGCCACGGGCAGGGCACATGGGTGATGAAAAACTGGCTGCCGTTGGTATTGGGGCCGGCATTGGCCATCGACAGCACGCCGCGCTCATGGCGTAGCCCGTTGTCGGTTTCATCTTCGAACCGATAGCCCGGGCCGCCGCGACCGGTGCCTTCCGGGCAGCCGCCCTGGATCATGAAATCGGCAATGACCCGGTGAAAGTTCAGCCCGTCGTAGAACCCGCGCCGGGCAAGGTTGACGAAATTGGCCACGGTGAGCGGGGCTTGCTCGGCCGCAAGCGCCACGCGGATGTGGCCGCGGTCAGTATCGAAATCGGCGATCAGGGTCATGGGTTCAGCTCCGGGCCCGGGAGTGGGCCATCTGCCGGCTATAATAGCCGGCTTGCCTTTTCCCTTCTCTCCCGCAGCAGCCACACCGCTGTCTGCTGCCGCGCCACGAGCCAACGAATGTCCGTCGAACGCCTTCGCAATATCGCCATCGTCGCCCACGTCGATCATGGCAAGACCACCCTTGTCGATCAGCTGCTCAAACAGTCCGGCACCCTGAACGAGCGCGCGGTGGTACCGGATCGCGTGATGGACAGCAACGATCTCGAGAAGGAACGCGGCATCACGATCCTTTCGAAAAACACGGCGATCCGCTGGACCGACCCTGAGACCGGCGAACAGTGGCGGATCAACATCGTCGATACCCCAGGGCATGCCGACTTCGGTGGCGAAGTGGAGCGCGTGCTGTCGATGGTGGACTCGGTGCTGATCCTGGTCGATGCCATGGACGGGCCGATGCCGCAGACACGCTTCGTCACCCAGAAAGCGTTTGCGATGGGCTTCAAGCCGATCGTGGTGATCAACAAGATCGATCGCCCCGGCGCCCGGCCAGGCTGGGTGCTGGACCAGACCTTCGACCTGTTCGACCGCCTCGGCGCCACTGACGAGCAGCTCGACTTCCCGGTGGTCTACGCCTCCGGCCTGCAAGGCTACGCCGGCCTGACCGAGGACGTGCGTGGCGGCGACATGACACCGCTGTTTCAGGCGATCGTGAAGCACGTCCCGGCGCCGCCGGTCGATCCGGATGGCCCGTTCCAGATGCGGATCAGCTCGCTCGACTACAACAGCTATGTCGGCATCATCGGCGTCGGCCGCATCCAGCGCGGCAGGATCCGTACCAACATGCCGGTGACGGTGATCGACCGCGACGGCAAGCCGCGCAGCGGCAAGGTGCTGCAGGTGCTCGGCTTCATGGGCCTGGAGCGCATCGAGGTGCCGGAGGCGCAGGCCGGCGACATCATCGCCATCAGCGGCGTGGAAGGCCTCGGCATCTCCGAAACCGTGTGCGACCCGAGCGCGCCCGAGGCGCTGCCGGTGCTCACCGTCGACGAGCCGACCATCTCGATGACCTTCCAGGTCAACGATTCGCCATTTGCCGGCCACAAAGAACGCAGCGGCGGCAAGTTCCTTACCAGCCGGCAGTTGCGCGATCGTCTGCTGCGTGAAACCCAGCACAACGTCGCACTGAAGGTCGAAGACACTGCCGATGCCGACAAGTTCAAGGTCTCCGGCCGTGGCGAGCTGCACCTGTCGATCCTGATCGAAACCATGCGCCGCGAAGGGTATGAGCTGGCGGTCTCGCGCCCGGAAGTCATCATCCGCGAGATCGACGGCGTCCCTCACGAGCCCTACGAGCAGCTGGTCGTCGATCTCGAAGAGCAATACCAGGGTGGCGTCATGGCGCGGCTGGGCGAGCGCAAGGCGCTGCTGCGCAACATGGAACCGGACGGCAAAGGCCGGGTGCGCATGGAGTTCATCATCCCGGCGCGCGGGCTGATCGGCTTCCAGACCGAGTTCCGCACCCTCACCGCCGGGACTGGCCTGCTGTTTCACGTATTCGACCATTACGGCCCGAAGGCCGACGGGGCGATCGGTCAGCGTCAGAACGGCGTGCTCATCTCCAACGACACCGGCACGTCCACCGCCTATGCACAGTTCGGCCTGCAGGAACGTGGCCGGCTGTTCATCGAGCCCGGCGAGGAGATCTACGAAGGCCAGATCATCGGCATCCACAGCAAGGACAACGACCTGACGGTCAACGCACTGCGTGCCAAACAGCTCACCAACTTCCGCGCTGCGGGCAAGGATGACAACCTGATGCTGACGCCACCACTGAAGTTTTCGTTGGAACAGGCGCTGGAGTTCATTGATGACGACGAACTGGTGGAGGTCACGCCCAAACAGATCCGCCTGCGCAAAAAGCTGCGAACCGAGATCGAGCGCAAGCGCGCCAGCCGCGCCGCCTGAGCCCCCCATCATGGCGCCACTGCTGCCACAGCCATAGGCCCTGACTGCCGCGACGCCATGCGCAAGCCCCCTGCTTACAACCCGGATCCGCACGCCCACCCGGGCCTGCATGCCATCGCCCTGTTCGAGGCGTTCAAGGGTGTGCTGGCGCTGGCCTCGGCCAGCGGGCTGGCACTGCTCGGCCCACAGCCGATCCGGCACTGGGTGCTCGAGCTCACCTGGCGCCTGCATCTGCATCCGGAACGCGGCCTGATCGCGCATTTTCTGGACACCATCAGCACCCATACCGTGCATCTGACCGCGCTGGTCCTGCTGGGCTATGCCACCTTGCGTTTCGTCGAAGCATGGGGCCTGTGGCGGGTGCGCGCGTGGGCCTCGTGGCTGGGCGTGGTCTCGGCGGCGCTGTATCTGCCACTGGACATCGGCGCGATCTACCAGCATCCAGGCTGGCTGTCGGCGCTGGTGCTGCTGATCAACCTGGTCGTGGTCTATGCCCTGGCGCGCGACCTGTTGCGCCGCCGTCGGCACTGACCTGGTTGCATCCCCGCGCGGTGCGCGCAATGCTGGCGGTGCCATTCCGGAGCCCGCCATGCGTCTTCTGCCTCTCGCGCTTTCCCTCGCCTGCCTGCTTGCCGCCTGCCAGCCCGCTTCGCGCCCCCCGAAGAAGGCCGCCGATGCAGTACCGCCGCAAACGGCTGCCGCTGCGCCGGCATTCGCGTTCGAGGAAGCCACCGTCGCCGATCTGCAGGCACGCATGGCGGCAGGCCAGCTGACCAGCCACGCGCTGGTGCAGGCCTACCTCGACCGGATCGCCGCCATCGACGCCGCAGGGCCGGCCCTGCGCGCCGTGATCGAACGCAACCCGGATGCCCTGAAAGAAGCCGATGCGCTGGACGCCGAGCGCAAGGCGGGCAAGGTGCGCGGGCCGCTGCACGGTATCCCGGTGCTGCTCAAGGACAACATCGACGCGGTGCCGATGGCCAACTCCGCCGGTTCGCTGGCGCTGGCCGAACATCACCCGAAGACCGATGCCTTCCTGGTCGCCCAACTGCGTGCGGCCGGCGCGGTGATCCTGGGCAAGACCAATCTGTCGGAATGGGCCAACTTCCGTTCCACCCGCTCCACCTCCGGCTGGAGTGGGCGCGGCGGCCAAACCCGGAATCCGTATGCGCTGGATCGCAACCCCTGCGGCTCCAGCGCCGGCACCGGCACCGCCATCGCCGCCAACCTGGCCACCGTCGGCATCGGCACCGAAACCGACGGCAGCATCATCTGCCCGTCTGCCGTGGCCGGGCTGGTCGGCCTCAAGCCCACCGTAGGCCTGGTCAGCCGCAGCGGCATCATTCCGATCTCGATCTCGCAGGACACCGCCGGCCCAATGACCCGCAGCGTGGCCGATGCGGCCGTGCTGTTGACTGCGATTGCCGCCGCCGACCCCAAAGACCCGGCCAGCGCGGAACGGCCAGCCTCCCTGCCGACCGACTACACCGCCTACCTCAAAGCCGATGCTCTCAAAGGCGCCCGCATCGGCGTCGTGCGCAAGCTGATGGGCTACCAGCCTGATACCGACGCCGCGATGGAACGCGCGATCGCAACCCTGAAAGCCGCCGGCGCCACCGTGGTCGATGCCGACATCCCCACCCTGGGGCAGTGGGATCAAGATGAACTGACCGTACTGCTCTATGAGTTCAAGGACGGTCTGAACCGTTATCTGGCCGACAGCCACGCCCCCTATTCCTCGCTCGCGGCGCTGATCGCGTTCAACAAGGCACATGCCGCGCAGGAGATGCCGTATTTCGGACAGGAGCTGTTCGAGCAGGCCCAGGCCAAGGGGCCGCTGACCGACCCGGCCTACCGCACCGCACGCGACCGGATCCGCCGCCTGGCCGGCCCCGAAGGCATCGACGCCGCGCTCAAGGCACAGCAGCTGGATGCGCTGGTCGCCCCTGCGATGTCCCCGGCGTGGCCGACCGACCCGATCAATGGCGACCATTTCATCGGCGCTGGCTACGGTGCCGCTGCGGTAGCGCGCTATCCCAGCCTCACCGTGCCGATGGGCGACGTGCACGGCCTGCCAGTCGGCATCGTGTTCATCGGCACCGCCTGGAGCGAACCGCGTCTGATCGCGCTGGGCTACGCCTTCGAGCAGGCCAGCAAGGCGCGCACACCACCGCGGTTTCTGCCCAGCGTGGTGCTGCCAGACGCCCGCTGACCCGGATCGCAATCAGCCGGCGATCGCGCCGCGCTTGCGCACGATCAGCATGGCGATTTCCAACGCCTGCTCATAGTTCAGCCGGGGATCGACCGTGGTGCGGTATGCACGCTGCAGATCGATCTCGGTCAACTCGCGCGCACCGCCCAGGCACTCGGTGACGTTTTCCCCGGTCAACTCCAGATGCACACCGCCCAGCCGTGTGCCGGCTGCTGCGTGCAGGTCGAAGGCCTGTTCGATCTCGTGACGAATGTTCTCGAAACGGCGGGTCTTGTAACCGTTATGGGTGGACTCGGTGTTGCCGTGCATCGGATCACAGATCCACAGCACCCGACGCCCAGCACGCCGCACCGCCTCCAACAGAGGCGGCAGACGCTCGGCAATCTGGCTGGCCCCCATGCGATGGATCAACGTCAGCCGGCCGGGTTCATCATCCGGATTGAGCACATCGATCAGCCGCAACAGCTGGTCTGCGGTCACCGACGGCCCGATTTTGACCGCCACCGGATTGCGGATGCCGCGGAAATACTCCACATGCGCCCCGTCCAGCGCTGCCGTGCGCATGCCGATCCAGGGGAAATGCGTGCTCAAGTTGAACCACCCGTCGGCACGCGGCACCTGCCGCGTCAGCGCCTCTTCGTAGGGAAGTAGCAGCGCCTCGTGCGAGGTGTAGAACTCCACCCGGTTCAGGCTCTGCATGGTGCGCCCGGCCAGCGTCTCCATGAAGCGCACGGCATCGCCGATGCTCTCCACCATCTTCTGGTATTCGGCCGCATGCGGGGATTGTTCAACCCAGCCCAGCCCCCAGTATTCGGGATGGTGCAGGTCGGCAAATCCGCCGTCGATCAGCGAACGCACGAAGTTCATGGTCATCGCCGAACGGGCGTGCGCTTTGATCATCCGCCGCGGATCAGGCACCCGCGCGGCTGCCGTGAACTCCGGGCCATTGACCATGTCGCCGCGATAGCTGGGCAAGGTCTGGCCATCACGGGTTTCGGTGTCCGCCGAGCGCGGCTTGGCGTATTGACCCGCAAAGCGGCCCACCCGCACCACCGGCACCTTCAGCCCGTGCACCAGCACCAGGCTCATCTGCAGTAACACCTTGAGCCGGTTGGTGATGACCCCGGCATTACAGTCGGCGAAGCTCTCGGCGCAATCGCCCCCTTGCAGAACGAACCGGCGCCCATCCTGGGCATCGGCCAGCTGTTGGCGAAGTGCCAGGATTTCGCGCGAGGTCACCAGCGGCGGCAGGGTGCGCAACTCGTCTTGCGCCGCAGCCAGCGCGGCCGCATCCGGGTAAACCGGCATCTGCACGGCGGGTTTACTGCGCCAGCTCGACGGCGCCCAGCTCTGCGCCGACGGCGCAGTCACGGGGGATGCAGGTACGGGCGCGCTGGACATAGATGACAAACGATCTGCAGCAATGGGGCTGTGCATCATCCCCTGCACCGCCCGCGGCTGCAACGGTCAACGCCGGAACATCGCGTTCTGGCGCGGCCGAAACCCCGCATACAGGGCGCCCACACCCAGACCGATGAACCACAGCAACGCCCACATCGGCATGGTCAGGCCGAGAAACTGCCAGTCGATGTTGGCGCAGTCACCGGTGGCCTGCAGCACCCGGCGCGCCGCGCCCAGCCAGGAATATTGCTCCACGATGAAGTTGATTCCTGGGCCACAACTAGGCAACGCGGGCGGATGCAACTGGACCCAGCTGTGACGCCCGGCATACGCCACGCCGGCCAACGCCGGCAGGCAGGCCAGCAGCGCCCAGGCCTTGCGTGCCCCAGGGCGACGGGGATCATGCAGCGCACCAGCCAGAAACACCAACCCCAGCGCCGCAAAGCACAGGCGCTGGAAGATGCAGAATGGGCACGGCTCGATGCCTAGCCTGAACTGCACGTACAGGGCATAGCCCAGCAACCCGGCACAACAGGCAAAACCGAACAGAAACTGGGTACGAAACGACCAGTGCAAGGGATTCATGCCGGATCCTTCAGAACGATGCCTGATTATGCGCCGTGCAAGGCCTACGAAAAAACCCCGGAGGGCCGGGGTTTTTCGCACAACACTCGGGGACGGGGATGGCCGGAAAACCGGATTACTCGGCCGCCTGCGGCTGCTGCGGGCGATCGACCAGCTCGACATACGCCATCGGCGCATTGTCACCCGCGCGGAAGCCGCACTTGAGGATGCGCAGGTAGCCACCCGGACGCTGCGCGTAGCGCGGCCCCAGCACGGTGAACAGGGTGCCCACCGCCTCCTTGTCACGCAGACGGGCAAACGCCAAGCGGCGGTTGGCCACGCCGTCGGTCTTGGCCAGCGTGATCAGCGGCTCGGCGACGCGGCGCAGCTCCTTGGCCTTGGGCAGGGTGGTGCGGATGATTTCGTGCTTGAACAGCGACGCCGCCATGTTCGAGAGCATCGCCTGACGGTGGGCGCTGGTGCGGTTGAACTTGCGGCCGGCTTTCTGGTGGCGCATGGCTTGGATTCCTGAAGATGAAGGTTGAAACGTTGAACTTCGCTGTCGCCTTCCCGGCGGTTTGCCCTGTCATGGGCAGATGGACTGCGGTTGGCCCTGACCGATCCTGTCCTTGGATCGGAGTGCCGCGGGGTGAGCCCGTCGGCGTTATTGCATGGATGAAAAAACGATGTCCGATGCGGGCGACCGCGCGCGGCCGCCCGCCACTAGGATCAGCCAAGCATGCCGTGGCTGGCACCGGCCGGCGGCCAGTTGTCCAGCTTGGTGCCCAGCGACAGCCCACGCTGCGCCAGCACTTCCTTGATCTCGGTCAGCGACTTCTTGCCGAGATTGGGGGTCTTGAGCAGCTCGACTTCGGTTTTCTGGATCAGATCACCGATGTAGTAGATGCTCTCGGCCTTCAGGCAGTTGGCAGAGCGCACGGTCAGCTCGAGGTCGTCGATCGGACGCAGCAGCATCGGATCGACACCACTGCTGGCCTGCTGCTTGCTGCCACGCTCGCGGTGGGTGAAGTCACCAAACACCGACAGCTGATCGGTCAGGATGTCGGCGGCGGTGCGCACCGCCTCCTCGGCATCAATGGTGCCGTTGGTCTCGATCTCCAGGATCAGCTTGTCCAGGTCGGTACGCTGCTCCACACGCGCCGCCTCGACCGAATAAGCCACCCGGCGCACCGGCGAGAACGATGCATCGAGCATCAGCCGGCCGATCGTGCGGTTGTCCTCGTCGGGCCGACGACGGGCAGCGGCTGGCTGGTAGCCAAAGCCGCGGTTGACCGTCAGACGCATGCTCAAGGCCACATCCTTGGTCAGGGTGGCGATGACATGGTCGGGATTGACGATCTCGACATTGTGGGTGGTCCTGATGTCGCCCGCAGTGACCACGCCGGGGCCCTGCTTCTTCAGCTCCAGGACATCGGAATCCCCGCTATGCAGGCGGATGGCGACGTCCTTGAGATTGAGCAGGACTTCCAGCACGTCTTCCTGCAGGCCCTCGACCGTGGTGTATTCGTGCAACACGCCATCGATCTCGACTTCGGTGATCGCAAAGCCAGGGATCGACGACAGCAACACGCGGCGCAGCGCGTTGCCGATGGTATGCCCGTAACCGCGCTCCAGCGGCTCGATCACAACCTTGGCGCGGGTATCGGTGATGCGCTCGATCTGCGGCGCGCGCGGGCGCAACACTTGGGTGGCGGTAACCGTCATTCGGGGAGTCTCCTGCGGGCCTGCGCAAGCGCAGGCCGGTGGCAATGGCTTACTTCGAGTACAGCTCGACGATCAGCGCTTCGTTGATGTCGCTGGGCAGATCGGCGCGATCCGGAACGGCCTTGAAGACGCCGGAGAACTTGCTGGCATCGACCTCGACCCAGGACGGCGACAGGTTCATCTGCTCAGCCAGCGTCAGCGCTTCCTTCACACGCAGCTGCTTCTGCGCCTTCTCGGACAGGGAGATCGCATCGCCCGCCTTGACCTGGTAGGACGGCAGATTGACCGGCTTGCCATTGACCAGCACGCCGCGGTGGCTGACCAGCTGGCGCGCCGCCGGGCGGGTGACCGCAAAGCCCATCCGGTAGACAACGTTGTCCAGACGGGTTTCCAGCAGCTGCAACAGGTTTTCACCGGTGTTGCCCTTCTGGTTCGAGGCCTTCTTGTAGTAGTTACGGAACTGACGCTCGAGCAGACCGTAGATGCGCTTGACCTTTTGCTTCTCGCGCAGCTGCATCGCATAGTCAGACAGCTTGCCCTTGCGGGCATTGGCGCCATGCTGGCCGGGCTTCTGCTCCAGCTTGCACTTGGAATCGAGTGCGCGCGCCGGCGACTTGAGCGACAGATCAACGCCCTCACGGCGGGCGAGCTTACAGGTGGGACCGATATAACGAGCCATGTTCTAGTGCTCCCGCGCGTCAGACACGACGCTTCTTCGGCGGACGGCACCCGTTGTGCGGGATCGGCGTCACGTCGATGATGTTGAGGATCTTGTAGCCGACGTTGTTCAACGAACGAACGGCGGATTCGCGGCCCGGACCCGGGCCCTTGATGCGGACTTCCAGCGCCTTCACGCCGTACTCCAACGCAGCCTTGCCGGCCTTTTCGGCGGCAACCTGTGCGGCGAACGGGGTGGACTTGCGGGAACCGCGGAAGCCCGAACCACCCGAGGTCGCCCACGCCAGCGCATTGCCCTGGCGGTCGGTGATGGTGACGATGGTGTTGTTGAAGGACGCGTGGACGTGGGCGATGCCGTCGGTGACGACTCGCTTGACCTTCTTCTTGGTCTTGTTGGCAGCAGCCGGCTTGGCCATGGTGTGGGTTCCTTACTTCTTGATGGCCTTGCGCGGGCCCTTACGGGTACGCGCGTTGGTACGGGTACGCTGGCCGCGCACAGGCAGGCCGCGGCGGTGACGCAGGCCGCGGTAGCAGCCCAGGTCCATCAGGCGCTTGATCGCCATGCCGACCTCACGGCGGAGGTCACCCTCAACCGTGTACTTGCCGACCTCGGCGCGCAGACGCTCGACTTCCGGCTCGGACAGGTCACGGATCTTGGTCGACGGATTGACGCCCGCCGCTTCACAGATCTGCTTGGAACGGGTACGGCCAATGCCGTAGATGCTTTGCAGCCCAACCCAGACATGCTTCTGGGCAGGCAGGTTGACACCTGCAATACGCGCCATGAGGCGATCTCCAATATACGCAATGCCACCGGGCCACCAGACCCGGCGTGGGAAACAATGGATTTTATCAGGATCCCGAGCCTTCAAGGAAGCCCAACCGCCCAAAGGCAGCCAGACCCGGCATGGGGAGTGTGCCCATGCTCCGGCGACGGCTCCGGGCTGGCAGCGCCCCACCTTACGGCGGGAACCTGCCCGCGCGCTACTCCGGCGCGCGGATCGGCCCGGAACCACCCCTGCGCGGGATCGCCGCAGGAGTCGCCCATGTGCCGGTTCGCGCAGATGTCGAACCGGCGGTTGTTCCATCGCCCCTGACGGGGCTTGGGGCACAGCCGCTTAACGCGGGGTGCGCCCCTTGAGGTTGGCCTTCTTCAGCAGACTTTCGTACTGGTGCGACATCAGGTGCGCCTGCACCTGGGCGATGAAGTCCATCACCACCACCACCACGATCAGCAGCGAAGTGCCACCAAAGTAAAACGAGGTTCCCAGCTTGGTGCGCATCAGCTCAGGCAACAGGCAGACCAGCACCAGATACAGCGCACCGACACCGGTGAGACGGGTCAGCACCCCGTCGATGTACTCAGCCGTCGCCTTACCCGGACGGATACCCGGAATCAGCGCGCCCGACTTCTTCAGGTTGTCCGCCGTTTCCTGCGAGTTGAACACCAGCGCGGTGTAGAAGAACGCAAAGCCAATGATCAGCGCCGCATACAGGATCATGTGCAGCGGCTCACCCGGCGACAACATCTGGCTGATCTTCTGCAGCCACACGGTGGCCGTGCTACCGGACTGGCCGAACCAGGTCGAAGCGGTGGCCGGGAACATAATGATCGACGACGCAAAGATCGGCGGGATCACGCCCGACATGTTGAGCTTGAGCGGCAGGAAGGACGTCTGGTTCTGATAGCCGCCGCGCCCCCCCATCCGCCGGGCATAGTTCACGGTGATGCGGCGCTGGCCGCTTTCCATGAACACCACAAACCAGGTCACCCCGAGCACGATCCCGAGAATCACGAACACCGTGATCCAGGACATCTCACCCGCATTGGCCTGTTGCAGGGTATGCAGGACGGCACCGGGGAGACCGGAAACGATACCGGCAAAAATGATCAGCGAGATACCGTTACCGATGCCACGCTCGGTCACCTGCTCACCCAGCCACATCAAGAACACGGTACCGGCGGTCAGCGCGACCACGGCGGTGAGCACGAAGCCAGGCCCCGGGTTGTACACCACCGGGATGCCGCTACCGGCCCCCTGATGCTGCAGCGCGATGGCAATACCAGCCGCCTGGAAGATCGCCAGGAAGACCGAGCCGATGCGCGAATACTGGGTGATCTTGCGCCGGCCGGACTCGCCTTCTTTCTGCAGCGCCTTGAGGTTGGGGAAGATCTGCACCATCAGCTGCATCACGATCGACGCCGAAATGTACGGCATCACGTTCAGCGCGAAGATGCTGAACCGGTGCAGGGCACCACCGGAGAACATGTTGAACATGTCCACGATGGTGCCTTTCTGCGACTCCATCAGCTGCAGCATGGCCTGCGGATTGACGCCAGGCACCGGGATGTAGCAGCCGATGCGATAGACGATCAATGCGCCAATGACGAACAGCAGGCGCGAGCGAAGCTCGGTGAACTTGCCCGCACCCAGCAGCCCGGCCATTGCATCCGCAGTACGTGCCATGCCGTGATTACTCCGCCAGGCTGCCGCCGGCAGCCTCGATCGCCGCCTTGGCGCCGGCGGTCGCCGCGATCCCCTTCAGCACGAAGGCCTTGGTGACGTTGCCCTTGGCCACGACCTTGGCGCGCTTGGCAGTCGAGGGCACCAACCCGGCCTCGCGCAACGCGGCAAACGTCACTTCGCCGGCCGGCAGGGTATCGAGCTTGTACAGCAACACCTCGACGGTGTCCTTGGCTTTGAGCGAGCGGAAGCCCACCTTGGGCAGGCGCCGCTGCATCGGCATCTGACCGCCCTCGAAACCGGGCTTGATCTTGCCCTTGCCGGCGCGGGCATAGGAACCCTTGTGACCGCGGCCACAGGTCTTGCCCAGGCCAGAGCCGATCCCGCGGCCGACCCGGGTCCGCTCACGACGGGCGCCGTCAGCGGGCTTGAGCGTGTTGAGCTTCATGTGATTACTCCTCCACCTGCACCAGATAGTGCAGCTGATTGATCAGGCCACGCACCTGCGGGCTGTCCTTCAGCTCGCGCACGCTACCCACCTTGCCCAGGCCCAACGCCTTCACCGACAGGCGATGACGTGCTTGCGTGCCACGCAGGCCCTTGACCAGGCGCACCTTGATGGTCTTGTCATTAGCCATTGACCAGATCCTCCACCTTCTTGCCGCGCTTGGCCGCGATCTGGGCCGGCGAACGCATCGCCTGCAGCCCCTTGACGGTGGCGCGAACCAGGTTGATCGGATTACGCGAGCCGACCGCCTTGGCCAGCACGTTCTTGACGCCCACCGCCTCGAGGACGGCGCGCATGGCACCACCGGCGATCACACCGGTACCCTCGGACGCAGGCTGCATGAACACACGCGCCGCACCGTGACCGGCCTTGACCGGATGGTAGAGGGTGCCGTTGTTGAGGTCGACCGTGATCATGTTGCGCCGGGCATATTCCATCGACTTCTGAATGGCGGTCGGCACTTCGCGCGCCTTGCCATACCCAAAGCCGACCCGGCCGGCACCATCACCCACCACCGTCAGTGCGGTGAAGGTGAACTGCCGACCACCCTTGACGGTCTTGCTGACGCGGTTGACCGCGACCAGCTTTTCGATCATGCCGTCATCGAATTCTTCGCGCTCGCGATTGCGATCACGCCCGCGGGGTTCGCGTTGTTCTGCCATGTCGATGTCTCGATTGTGTGTGGAAAATTTGCGGCGTTGCCGCTTGTCGTTGTGATATACCGCGGTTGAATTACCGGCCCCGCAACCGGAACCGGCACCCGGCGCCACTCGCGCCGGCGAGCCACATGGCAGGCCTTAGCCCGCCATGTCGATTAGAACTGCAGACCACCCTCGCGAGCCGCATCGGCCAATGCCTTGATGCGCCCGTGATAGCGATAGCCAGAGCGGTCGAACGCCACCTTCTCGATCCCGGCGGCCTTGGCACGCTCAGCGATCACACGGCCAACCCGGGCCGCAGCCTCGAGATTTTTGCAGCTCTTGAGGCCATCGCGGACGTCAGCCTGAACCGTGGACGCCGACACCAGAACCTTGGCGCCGTCGGCGGTAAACACCTGGGCGTACAGATGCTGACCGGTGCGCAGCACGGACAGACGGGGGACGCCGAGCTGGCGAATGCGCGCGCGGGTGGACTTGGCGCGACGCAGGCGGGCGATTTTCTTTTCCATTGGTTTCTCTCCGAAAGCTGAAGACGCTCGCTGACGCGGCGATTACGCCTTCTTGGCTTCCTTGCGGATGATGGTCTCGTCGGAATACTTCACACCCTTGCCCTTGTAGGGCTCCGGCGGGCGGTACCCGCGAATCTTGGCAGCCACCTCACCGACCAGCTGCTTGTCGACGCCAGACACGACGATCTCGGTCTGAGACGGGGTGGTGATGGTGATACCGGCCGGCGGCGTGAACAGGATCGGGTGCGAATACCCCAGCGACAGGTTCAGATCCTTGCCCTGCATCGACGCACGGTAACCGACGCCCACCAGCTCGAGCTTGCGCTCGAACCCAGTGCTGACGCCCTTGACCATGTTGGCCAGGATCGCACGCAGGGTACCCGTCATCGGCACCAGCGCAGGATCATTGGTGGAAAACTGGGCCTGGTCGTTCTCGATCTTGAGATTAATACCAGCCGGCTTGGCGATGCTCAGGGTGCCCTTGGGGCCCTTGACGTTGATCATTTCGCCCTGAACGGTAACTTCGACACCCTTGACCAGGGCGACGGGCTTCTTGGCAACTCGGGACATATTCGATTCTCCCTTACGCCACGACGCACAAGACCTCGCCGCCGACGCCCTGCTGGCGCGCCTGCGCATCGGTCATGATGCCCTTGGAGGTGGAAATGATGGCAATACCGAGCCCGCCGAGCACCTTCGGCAGAGCATCCTTGCCGCGATACTGGCGCAGACCAGAGCGCGAAACGCGCTGCAGCAACTCGATGACCGGCTTGCCCTGGTAGTACTTCAGCGCGATTTCCAGCTCGGCCTTGGCGCCGTTCTGGATCACACGCGCGTCCGCGATATAGCCTTCCTCCTTGAGGACGTTGGCAATCGCGACTTTGATCTTGGAGGACGGCATCTTCACCGTCGGCTTGCCAACCGCGGCCGCATTCTTGATGCGGACAAGCATGTCGGCGATGGGATCAGTCATGCTCATGGATTCACCTGATGAGTAGCACCGATATCCGCTTTCGCGAAAATCTGTCGGGTTGTCGACACCGTCTCCGGCATCTTGGATGGCAAAGCCCCGAAAGGGGCTTGACCGAACCGGCTCCACCATTCAAGCGGTGGAGCCGGTTAGTGTAGCAGACCGGAAGCGTCTGTGGGCAGAGGCTTACCAGCTGGCCTTGCGCAGACCAGGCACGTCACCGCGCATGGTGGCTTCGCGCAGCTTGTTGCGACCCAGCCCGAACTTGCTGTAAACCGCACGCGGGCGACCGGTCAGGACGCAGCGGGTGGTCTGCCGGCACGGCGAGGAGTCACGCGGCAGCTTCTGCAGCTTCACTGCTGCCGCCATCTTCTCCTCATAGGACGCATCCTGGCTGGAGATGATCTTCTTC
Organism: Thermomonas hydrothermalis; assembly: GCF_900129205.1. Taxonomy (GTDB): domain Bacteria; phylum Pseudomonadota; class Gammaproteobacteria; order Xanthomonadales; family Xanthomonadaceae; genus Thermomonas; species Thermomonas hydrothermalis. The sequence continues at coordinate 65,361 of NZ_FQUK01000009.1, forward strand.
AGCGCCTCACGCTTGGCAGCGTGTTGCTTGGCCAGCTTGGCACGCTTGGCCTCGCGATTGATCATGCAGGTCTTGGCCATGGTCGGTCCTTAGTTGCGGAACGGGAAGCGGAAGGCCTCAAGCAGGGCCTTGGCCTCGGCGTCGGTCTTGGCGGTGGTGGTGATGGCGATATCCATGCCACGGATCGCATCGACGGCGTCGAAGTCGATTTCCGGGAAGATGATCTGTTCCTTCACACCCATGTTGTAGTTGCCACGCCCGTCGAACGAACGGCCGGACACACCACGGAAGTCACGCACGCGCGGAAGCGCGATGTTGATCAGGCGGTCCAGGAATTCGTACATGTGGGCACGCCGCAGCGTCACCTTGCAGCCGATCGGCCAGCCATCACGGATCTTGAAGCTAGCCACCGAGATGCGCGACTTGGTGACCACCGGCTTCTGACCGGCGATCTTGGCCATGTCGGCGACGGCGTTTTCCAGCACCTTCTTGTTGGTGGCCGCCTCGCCCACACCCATGTTCAGGGTGATCTTGACGAGCCGGGGGACTTCCATCGGATTGGTGTAGCCGAACTGCTTCATCAGCTTCGGCACCACTTCTTCCTTGTAGAACTTCTCGAGTCGGGTGGTCATATCAGATGGCCTCGCCGCTGGAGCGGAACACGCGGATGCGCTTTCCATTCTCCAGCACCTTGGTGGCAACGCGTTCGCCCTTGCCCGTCGCCGGGTTGTAGAGCATCACGTTGGAAATGTGGATGGGCGCCTCACGCTCGATCACGCCGCCGGGCTGGCCGGCCTGCGGATTGGGCTTGACATGGCGCTTGACCAGGTTGAGGTTGGCAACGTACACACGGTCACCATCGACACGCAGCACTTCGCCCACCTGGCCCTTGATCTTCTTGTTGCCGGTGGTGACGATCACCTGATCGCCCTTGCGGATACGGTTCATGGGTCTCCTGCCTCCGCCTCAGAGCACTTCGGGTGCAAGCGAGACGATCTTCATGAACTTCTCGGAGCGCAGCTCACGGGTCACAGGCCCGAAGATGCGGGTGCCGATCGGCTCATGCTTGTTGTTCAGCAACACCGCGGCGTTGCTATCGAAACGAATCAGCGAGCCGTCCGGCCGGCGCACACCCTTACGGGTCCGCACCACCACGGCGTCGTAGACGTCGCCCTTCTTCACCTTGCCGCGCGGAATCGCATCCTTCACCGACACCTTGATGATGTCGCCGATGCCGGCATAGCGGCGCTTGGAACCGCCCAGCACCTTGATGCACATCAGTTCCTTGGCACCCGAGTTGTCGGCAACGTCGAGATAGCTCTGCATCTGGATCATGGCTCTCTCTCCTGCTTACTCGGCGGCGCGGGTGATGATTTCCACCACACGCCAGTTCTTGGTCTTGGACAGCGGCGCACACTCGGCAATGCGAACGAAATCGCCCTCATTGCAGGCGTTGTCGGCATCGTGGGCATGCAGCTTGGTCGAGCGCCGGATGTACTTGCCGTACAGCGGATGCTTGACCTGACGCTCAACGAGCACCGTCACGGTCTTGTCCATCTTGTTGCTGATCACGCGGCCTTCGACCGTATGCAGCTTCTTGGTTTGTTCGGTCATGACGCCCGTTCCTTACTTCATCTGGCCAAGCAGCGTGTTGACGCGAGCAATCTCGCGCCGCACCCGGCGAGGCTCATGGATCTTGGACGGAGGCAGCTGGCCGGTGGCCTTCTGCATGCGCAGCGCAAAGCGCTCCTTATGCAGTTCGGCCAGATGGGCCTTCAGTTCGTCCGCCGACTTCTGACGCAGTTGCTTGATGTCCATCAGCGCACCGTCCTGGTCACGAATTGAGTGGTGACCGAGAGCTTGGCAGCCGCCAGGCGGAACGCCTCGCGCGCCACCTCTTCGCTCACGCCCTCGATTTCATAAATCATCCGGCCGGGCTGCACCTCAGCCACCCAGTATTCGACGTTACCCTTACCAGCACCCATACGAACTTCGATGGGCTTCTTGGTAATCGGCTTGTCGGGGAACACGCGGATCCACATCTTGCCGCCACGCTTCACATAGCGGCTGATGGAACGACGTGCCGCCTCGATCTGGCGTGCCGTCAGACGGCCGTGGGAGGTTGCCCGCAGCCCATACTCGCCGAAGCTGACCGCGTTTCCGCTCCAGCTCAGGCCATCATTGCGTCCTTTTTGGACCTTGCGGTACTTGGTTCGCTTGGGTTGCAACATGGTTTACTCCCTCGCCTCGCTACGCTCGGCGCGTTCGCCACGATCACGCTCACGCCGCGGGCCGCGCGGACGTTCGCGGTCGCCACGCGGCGCCGGCGTATCGTCCTGCTTCTCCTGGCCCACCTGGGAGAAATCGAAGATCTCGCCCTTGTAGATCCAGACCTTGATGCCGATCACGCCGTAGGTCGTGTGGGCTTCGGCAAAGCCATAGTCGATGTCCGCACGCAGGGTATGCAGCGGCACGCGGCCTTCGCGATACCACTCGGAACGGGCGATTTCCGCCCCGTTCAAACGCCCGGCCACATTGACCTTGATGCCGAGCGCACCCAGGCGCATGGCATTGCCGACCGCACGCTTCATGGCGCGACGGAACATGATGCGACGCTCCAGCTGCTGGGCGATGGACTCGGCCACCAGCTGCGCATCGAGCTCCGGCTTGCGGACTTCGGTGACATTGATGTGCGCCGGCACACCGAGAATGTCGGAGACTTCCTTGCGCAGCTTCTCGATGTCCTCGCCACGCTTGCCGATCACCACGCCCGGACGCGCCGTGTGGATGGTGACGCGCGCATTATTGGCCGGACGCTCGATCAGGATCTTGCTGATCCCGGCCTGCGCCAGCTTCTTGCGCAATACGTCACGCACCTTGAGATCGCCAGCCAGGTATTCGGCGAACTGCTTCTTGCCGGCATACCACTTGGAGTTCCAGTCCTTGGCGATGCCAAGGCGGATGCCGATCGGATTGACTTTGTGACCCATGATTAGTTGCCCTCGCCCACGACCACGGTGATGTGGCTGGTGCGCTTGGTGATGCGCGTGCCACGACCCTTCGCACGCGCCATGAAGCGCTTCAGCGTGGGACCTTCATCGACCATGATGGCCTTGACCTTCAACGCGTCCGCATCGGCACCGTTGTTGTTCTCGGCATTGGACGCCGCCGAGTACACGACCTTGTAGATCATGCCGGCAGCCTTCTTGTCGGAGAACTTGAGCAGATCAAGCGCGCGCGCCACAGGCAGACCACGCACCTGGTCGGCAACCAACCGGGCTTTCTGCGGGGAGATGCGCGCGGTGCGCAGGATTGCTTTCGCTTCCATCGTCATCTCCTTACTTCGACTTCTTGTCGCCGCCATGACCCTTGAACGTACGGGTCAGGGCGAACTCGCCAAGCTTGTGGCCGACCATGTTTTCGTTGATCAGCACGGGGATGTGGTTCTTGCCGTTATGAACGGCAATGGTGAGACCAATCATTTCCGGCAGAATCGTGGAGCGGCGCGACCAGGTCTTGATCGGCTTCTTGCTGCTACCCGCAGCCTCCACCTTCTTCTGCAGGTGATGGTCGATAAACGGACCTTTCTTGAGTGAACGTGCCATTGCCGATTAGCTCCTGCGGTCGCGCACAATGAACTGCTGGGTGCGCTTGTTCTTGCGGGTCTTGTAACCCTTGGTGGGCACGCCCCACGGCGATACCGGGTGCGGATTACCCTGGCCGGCACGGCCTTCACCACCACCGTGCGGGTGATCGACCGGGTTCATCGCCGCACCGCGCACAGTCGGGCGCACGCCACGCCAGCGCTTCGCACCGGCCTTGCCGAGCTTCTCCAGACCATGCTCGTCGTTGCCGACCTCACCGATGGTGGCGCGGCACTCGGCCGGCACCTTGCGCATCTCGCCAGAGCGCAGGCGCAGGGTGGCATAGACACCCTCGCGAGCGACCAGCTGCACGCCGGCACCGGCGGCACGAGCGAGCTGAGCACCCTTGCCGGGCTTCATCTCGACGCAATGCACGGTGGAACCGACCGGGATATTGCGCAGCGGCAGGGTGTTACCCGGCTTGATCGGCACATCGCGACCCGACATCACCTGATCGCCCGCCTTCAGCCCCTTGGGGGCGATGATGTAGCGACGCTCACCATCGGCGTAGCACAGCAACGCAATGTGGGCAGTGCGGTTGGGATCGTATTCAATGCGCTCGACACGGGCGGGAATCCCTTCCTTGTCGCGCTTGAAATCAATGATGCGGTAGTGGTGCTTGTGCCCGCCACCGATGTGGCGGGTGGTAATGCGACCGTGATGGTTACGACCACCGGTCTTGGACTTCTTTTCCACCAACGGCGCATACGGCGCACCCTTGTGGAGATCGGGCGTCACCACGCGGACCATCGCACGACGGCCAGCGGAGGTGGGCTTGAATGTCATCAGTGCCATGGATGTGCTCCTTAGGCCGAAACGGTCATGACGTCGATCGACTGGCCTTCAGCCAGGGTGACGTAGGCCTTGCGCCAGTCGCCGCGACGGCCCTGACGGTAACGGAAGGACTTACGCTTGCCCTTCACATTGACCACGTTCACCGCCTCCACCTTGACGTCGAAGAGCTTCTCGACCGCGGCCTTGACGTCGGCCTTGGTGGCAGTCTTGGCGACCTCGAAGACGTACTGGTTGGACACTTCCTGCAGACGCGCTGTCTTTTCGGAAACGCGCGGCGCACGAATCACTTCATACAGATTGGCGCTCATGCCAGCCACTCCTCGATCTTCTTCACCGCTTCGGTCGTCACCACCACGGTGTCGGCGCTCACCAGCGAGACCGGATCCAGACCCTGGACGTCACGCACCTGCACGTAAGGCAGATTGCGCGCAGACAGATACAGGTTGTCGGACGCCTGCTCGGTGACGATCAGCGGACGGGTGCCCACCTTCAGCTCGGCCAGCTTGGTCAGCAGACCCTTGGTCTTGGGCGCCTCGACATCGAACGCCTCAACCACGGTAATGCGACCCTGACGGTTCAGCTCGGACAGGATGGCCGCCATCGCCGCGCGATACATCTTGCGGTTGACCTTCTGCGCAAAACTGCGCGGCTTGGCCGCAAACGTGACACCGCCGCCAACGAAGATCGGCGCGGTCAATGCACCGTGACGAGCACCGCCACCCTTCTGCCGCTTGGACTTCTTGGTGGTGCCGTGCACTTCCGAACGAGACTTCTGCGCCTTGGTGCCAGCGCGCGCCGCATTGCGGTACGCCACCACGACCTGATGCACGAGATCCTCGTTGAACGCGCGCCCGAACACCGCCTCAGAGACGGCCAGCGTGCCGCCATTATTGACATTCAGCTCCATGTTCAGACTCCCTTGCTGGTCGGGCGCACGATCACATCGCCACCCGGCGCACCAGGAACGGCGCCACGCACCGCGATCAGACCGCGCTCGGCATCCACCTTGACCACCTGCAGACCCTGGGTGGTCTGGGTGACATGCCCCATGTGCCCCGCCATCTTCTTACCCGGGAACACACGACCCGGGGTCTGACGCTGACCGATCGAACCCGGCGCACGATGCGACAGCGAGTTACCGTGCGAGGCATCACCCATGGTGAAGTTCCAGCGCTTGATCGTGCCCTGGAAGCCCTTACCCTTGGTAACACCCTGGACGTCGACACGCTGACCAACCTGGAAAATGTCAGCCTTGATTTCGCCACCCACTTCGAAACCGGCAATCTGATCCGGCTCGACACGCAGCTCCCACAGGCCACGCCCCGGCTCCACCTTGGCCTTGGCCAAGTGCCCCGCCTCGGGCTTGGTCAGCAGGCTGGCCCGACGGACCCCGGCCGTGACCTGGACCGCGCAATAACCATCGGTTTCCAGCGTCTTGATCTGGGTGATGCGGTTCGGCGTCGCCTCGATCAGGGTGACCGGCACCGACTTACCATCCTCGGTGAACATACGGCTCATGCCGGCCTTGCGACCGACGATGCCGAGCGAATACTTCTTCGCGCTCATCTGCGGCCCCCTCAGGTCAACTTGATCTGCACATCGACACCCGCCGCGAGCTCGAGCTTCATCAGCGCGTCCACGGTCTTGTCATTGGGGTCGACGATGTCGAGCACGCGCTTGTGCGTGCGGGTTTCGTACTGGTCGCGCGCGTCTTTGTTGACGTGCGGCGACACCAGCACGGTGTAACGCTCGATCTTGGTCGGCAGCGGGATCGGGCCACGCACTTGCGCGCCGGTCCGCTTGGCCGTCTCGACGATCTCGCTGGCCGAACGGTCGATCAGACGATGATCGAACGCCTTCAGCCGGATGCGAATCTTCTGGTCCGCCATGGGAGGAATGCCTCGTATCAAAAGAGCGACAGGCGTGACGGCAACGTATGCGCCACACCCCGTGAGTACCACCGTGATTGGGTTCTATATCTGCGCGCCCGCCAGGTCTTCCCCGCGAAGCAGCCCGCCGGACCAGGTTTGCATGAACGCGCCGAAAGACCCCGCCGATATGCGCCGGACAACTTCCGGTGCGGACGAGGCCTTGCCACGCGACATCTCCCTGTCTGGCGAACACGAGGCACATCCTGCACCTCATTTCGCATCCCAACCGCAACCCAAATGCGGAAGGGTCTTACATTGTAATCAGCTCACTGACGCTGGCGCAAGCCCGAAGCGAAAAAAACTTCAAAGCCTGGGACCATCAAGGGCTGCCGAAAGGGAACACCCTTCCGGCAGCCCGTCTACCAGGAACGACTTACTTCAGGATCTTCGACACCACGCCGGCGCCGACGGTGCGGCCACCCTCGCGGATCGCAAACCGCAGACCCTCTTCCATCGCGATCGGCGCAATCAGCGTGACCACCATCTTCACGTTGTCGCCCGGCATCACCATCTCCACGCCTTCCGGCAGCGTGATCGAACCCGTCACGTCCGTCGTACGGAAGTAGAACTGCGGACGATACCCCTTGAAGAACGGCGTGTGACGACCGCCCTCTTCCTTCGACAGCACGTACACTTCCGCCTCAAACTCGGTGTGCGGCGTGATCGTGCCCGGCTTCGCCAGCACCTGACCACGCTCCACCTCGTCACGCTTGGTGCCGCGCAGCAGCAGACCCGCGTTGTCGCCCGCCTGACCCTGATCCAGCAGCTTGCGGAACATCTCCACGCCGGTCACCGTCGTCTTCTGGGTCGGACGGATGCCCACGATCTCCACTTCGTCGCCCACCTTGATGGTGCCGCGCTCAATACGGCCCGTCACCACCGTGCCGCGACCCGAGATCGAGAACACGTCTTCCACCGGCATCAGGAACGGCTTGTCAATCGCACGCTGCGGCTCCGGAATGTAGGTGTCCAGCGCGTCCACCAGCTTGATGATCGCCGGCACACCAATCTCCGACTGGTCGCCTTCCAGCGCCTTCAGCGCCGAACCCTTGATGATCGGCGTGTCGTCACCCGGGAAGTCGTACTTGGAGAGCAGGTCGCGAACCTCCATCTCCACCAGCTCCAGCAGCTCGGCGTCGTCCACCATGTCCGCCTTGTTCAGGAACACCACGATGTACGGCACACCCACCTGACGGGCCAGCAGAATGTGCTCGCGCGTCTGCGGCATCGGGCCGTCCGCCGCCGACACCACCAGAATCGCACCGTCCATCTGCGCCGCACCCGTGATCATGTTCTTCACGTAGTCAGCGTGCCCAGGGCAGTCCACGTGCGCATAGTGACGGGTCGGCGACTCGTACTCCACGTGCGC
>NZ_FQUK01000030.1 GCF_900129205.1 Thermomonas hydrothermalis
TCCTGATTAGCCCCGACCCTCAGCCGCCAGTCGCAGGATGTGCGTCGCCCACCGCCGAGCATACGGCCACCTGAAGGCGACGAGGTGGCGTCATGAGCATCAATTCCGTGCAGTTCCAGGCTGGCCTGTCCATGGCCGAGTTCATCGCCCGCTACGGCACCGAGGCCAAGTGCTACCGTGCCCTGTACCAGTGGCGTTGGCCGCAAGGCTTCCGCTGCCCGGCCTGCACTGGACGGGCCCGCTCGCGGTTTCGGCGCGGGACGACGGTCTACTACCAGTGCCGCGCCTGCCGGCACCAGACCACGCTGACCGCCGGCACGATGTTCGAGGGCACCAAGCTGCCGCTGCGCACCTGGCTGCTGGCCCTGCACCTGACCGCGACCAAGACCAACCTCGCCGCGCTGGAGCTGATGCGCCACCTGGGAGTCAACTACAAGACCGCCTGGCGGATGAAGCACAAGATCATGCAGGCCATGGCCGAGCGCGAGGAACCCCGGCGGCTCAATGGCTTCGTGCAGATCGACGATGCCTACCTCGGCGGCGAGCGCAACGGCGGCAAGCGCGGGCGCGGTGCCGAGGGCAAGCAACCCTTCGTGATCGCGGTGCAGACCGACGCCCGCTTCGCCGCGCCGAGCCTGGCCGTGATCGAGCCGGTGCGCAGCTTCGACAACGTCTCGCTCGAGGACTGGATCGCACGGCGCCTGGCGCCCGGATGCGAGACCTATACCGACGGTCTGGCCTGCTTCCGCCGGCTCGAAGACGCCGGCCACGCCCACACCACGCTGGACACCGGCGGCGGCCGTGCCGCCACCGAGGCGCCGGGCGCGCGTTGGGTGAACGTGCTGCTGGGCAACGTCAAGCGCGCCATCAACGGCACCTACCACGCCATCCGCCAGGCCAAGTACGCGCGGCGCTACCTGGCCGAAGCCGCCTACCGGTTCAACCGTCGCTTCCGCCTGCATGAGATGCTGCCGCGACTGGCCACCGCCATGCTGCGCTGCAAGCCTTGCCCCGAGCCGGTCTTGCGCGCTGCGAGCAATTTTCATGGCTGAGGGTCGGGGCTAATCAGGACTCCAGATCAGGCGCCAGGTTGCAACTCCACGCGCACTTCCCGTTGTTTACCGGCCCGCTCAACTGACAAGACCACAACATCTCCTACCTTTCGCTCGTCAAGCCGTGCGAGCAGTTTGGCGACATCGTCGACGGGAGCGCCGTCTATGCCTGTGATGCGGTCTCCCGGTACGATACCTTCGGGGCCAACGGTGATACCGCTCAGCCCCGCCTTTTGCGCCGCTGAGCCAGGAGCGACGCGGAGCACAAACACGCCTTGGGTGCCGGTCAGCGCCTGCAATCGGCGGTTGAGCTGCTCGTCTACCTCGATCCCAAGCGCCGGACGGATGTATTTGCCGGTCTTGATGAGTTGTGGCACCACACGCATGACCGTGTCCACCGGCACGGCGAAGCCGATCCCCGCCGATGCACCGGAAGGGCTGTAGATCGCTGTGTTGATGCCGATCAGGCGGCCGGCCGAATCGAGCAACGGTCCACCCGAGTTGCCGGGGTTGATGGCGGCATCGGTTTGAATCAGGTGTTCGATGGTCACTCCGCCAGATTCCCCGGGCAGTGATCGATCGAGCGCGGACACGATGCCGGTGGTGAGTGTCCAATCCAGGCCGAAGGGGTTGCCGATGGCGAACACCTTTTGTCCCACCTTGAGGTCTGCGCTGGTGCCGACCGGAACGGCGGGCGGGCGCTGGAAACCGACGCCGATTTTGAGCACCGCGATATCGTGGGCCGGACTCACGCCGACCAGCGCGGCTTGGTAATCGCGGCCGTCGGCCAGTTTGACAGTGGCCTCCGACGCCCCCTGAATCACATGAAAGTTGGTAACGACATGACCGGCGTCATCCCAGATGAAACCCGAACCCGTCCCGCGCGGCACGGAAAAGACGTTGCGCGTCCAGACATCTTGTACCAGTTGGGACGTCGTGATGTAGACCACCGATGCCCGGGATTTCTCGAACAGTTCGATGGTGGCCTGTTCGTCAGCGGCCAGATCGCCACGCGGCGTGACGGTGCGCTCAGCGGCTTGGCGCGGGCTGAACCAGGCCTCGATGGCGGGCAGGAACTGCCAGAACAGCATGAGTGCGGCAACGCACGCAGTGATGAAGAGCCACCGCCGGACGAAATGATCCGGAGCTGGGCGTTGTGGGTAAGGATCGTGGTAAGCCATGGCGGGGGTTCCTTTTCGAATGATTTAGCGCCAAAGGCCGCTCAGGCCCCGGCGTGGCGGGCGCATCGGGGCGAACGACCTTGGCGCGAGATATTCCGTTTGGAACGGCAGGGCCTGCGATGGCTGAGGCGCCAACGCCATCAGGCGCGCGATACGATCCTCTGTCGCCGGATGCGTGCGCAACCAGGACGGTTCGGGATTCCCCCAGCCGGGCAACAACCAGGCTCGCCACGAGCGGCTCACCCGCTCGATCTTCGCCAGCGCCGAGGCGAGCCCGTGCGGATCTCCCGTCAGCTCTACTGCCATCCGGTCGGCATCGAACTCTCGCACACGTGACAGACCCAACTGTGCGAGCAGTGCCAGTTGCGGCGAAGCGGCCAACAACAGTAAGCCAATCCAGTTAATTTCTGCTGCACCGACCAGCAAGACTGGAATGCTGATCAGGAGCGCGACCTGACCCAACAACGCCAGCAGGTTCGTGAGCCGGCTGATCGAATCGGCCAAGCCCATGACACGAAGATCTTCTTGAGCGATGTGCGCGACTTCATGCGCCAGCACGGCTTGCAGTTCGCGCATACTCAGGCTGCGGAGCAGGCCATCGGTGAGGGCAATGGAGGCAAGGCGCCTGGAGCCGGTGGCAAAGGCATTGACGATGTCGCTGGGCACATAGTACGGAACCGGCGTGTTCGGCAATCCTGCGCGAGCTGCGAGCGCTCGCAGCAACGACCAGATTGCGGGGGCTTCATCAGGGCGCAAGGGACGGGCGCCATACAGACGCAAGGTCATCGCGGAGGCGGCGACAGGTTCGATCAGCAGGGTCAATGCGCATGTTGCCAGTGCCAGCCAAAGGCCAATCTCGCCGAACAGCAGACTGCCAGCGGCAGCCGCGATCCCCACCAGGGTCAAAACCAGCAGCGCGGTTTGAAAGCGATTGAGCCAGCGGTGCCTCGACCTGGCATCGTGTCGGCCGACTAGACCATAGGGGGTCATGCCTCCATTACTCGCTCTTGCGGTCATCGCGTTCACGCATGAGCCAATAGGTCAGACCCAAGGCCAGTACCGTCCCCGCCAGCGCGGCCACTTTGGCAGGATCAACGTCGGGTTCGAGGATGATGAACTTGCGGGCCAGTGCCAGGATCGCGATCAGAATGATGGTCTTGACCTGGATGATGCTTTCCTTGCGCAGAGCCACTTTGACGATCGAATGCTTGAATTCCATGGCGATCAGCAGCGTCATGGTGGCACCGAACACCAGCTGGAAAACCTTATGATCCAGTGAATTCAGCGCATCCATGACGAGCAGCGTGAAGACGAGCCGAATCAACTGGATCAGCGAGATCACAATGACCACCGCGATGACGCCCGAAAGCGTGATGGCAACGACCTGCTCGAAGCGCTCGTAAACCGTCATCAACCGCCACTGGGAGCGTATCTCGTCAAGGGCCGTGTGGCCAGATTCTTTATGCATAAGCGTCGCGCTCTCTCTTTCAACGAAACGTTAATGGAACGGGGAGTCCGAGAAGACGACTCGATTGCACCTGAATCATCGGGGCAATTGCGAAGCCACCCAGCGCATAATGTCCTGCGCGCCCATGGCGCCCGCCTGACGTGCAACCTCATGTCCCCCTCGGAACAAAATCAGGGTTGGAATGCTGCGAATACCGAACTGGGCGGCCAGGTGAGGCTCGGCCTCGGTATTTACCTTGGCCAACCTCACCTTGGGTTCAAGCAGGGAGGCTGCCTGCTCGAACTGCGGCGCCATCATCTTGCACGGTCCACACCACGGCGCCCAAAAGTCAACCAGCAGCGGCAGGTCACTGCGCTCCAGATGACGGGCGAAGGTCGCTGTGGTCAGATCAATGGGTTCTCCGGTGAACAGCGGGTGCTGGCACCGCCCGCAATTGGGCTTCTCTGCCAACTTGTTGGCTGGCACGCGGTTGATGGATTGGCAGTGTGGGCAGACGATATGAATGCTGTCACTCATGAGGGGGCTCCTTGGGACACAGAGGAAGTAATGGCTCCGGCAGTTGGGCCGCTGTGACATGGGGATTCGAGCTGTAGCCCTTGCGTCAGTTGCCGGATGCTGTATTCATCCAGCGTTTCCCGTGCGAGCAGTTCGCGCGCGCACCGCTCCAGCACTTCTCGGTTGATTTCGAGAATTCGGTATGCACGATCAAACACACCCATCACGATGTCACGGATGGCTTGGTCGATGCGTGTCTGAGTCGATTCGGCTACCCGGCAGCCACCCTGTACCAGTTCAGGCGCATCAAGAAAACGCGGCCTCTGTGCCTCAAAAGCAACGTACCCCAAGCCCTCATCCATGCCGTAGCGCGTAATCATGTCGCGGGCGATGTGGTGGCCCGTGCGAGATCGTCTGAAGCCCCTGTGGACAGCTCGCCAAACACGAGCTTCTCAGCCGCGCGCCCTCCCAGGAGCACGGCGATCTTGTGCTCCAGCTCGGCACGTGTCATCAGAAATCGGTCTTCGGTGGGCCGCTGCAGGGTGTAGCCGAGTGCACCGATGCCACGCGGAACGATTGAAATCTTGTGTACCGGATCGGTGCCGGGCAGCGCCAGCGCCACCAGCGCATGCCCCATCTCGTGATAGGCCACGGTTTCCCGCTCCTTGGGATTGAGCACTCGGTTCTTCTTCTCCAGGCCCGCCACGATGCGCTCGATGGCGGCGGTGAAGTCCTGCAACTCCACGGCGGACGCTTTGCGCCGGGTCGCGGCCAGCGCGGCCTCGTTGACCAGGTTCGCGAGGTCTGCACCCGAAAAGCCCGTGGTCAGCGCAGCCACCTGTTCGAGATCGATATCCTGAGCCAGCGTCACCTTCTTGACGTGGACTTTCAGGATGTCCAGCCGTCCCTTCTTATCGGGCCGGTCCACCAGCACCTGACGGTCGAAGCGACCGGCGCGCAGCAGCGCCTGGTCGAGGATTTCGGGGCGGTTGGTGGCGGCGAGGATGATCAACCCGACCGAGCTGTCGAAGCCGTCCATCTCCGTGAGCAGCTGGTTGAGGGTCTGCTCGCGCTCGTCATGGCCGCCGATGGGGCCGCCGACGCCGCGCGCGCGGCCCAGCGCATCGAGCTCGTCGATGAAGATGATGGCCGGCGCCTGCCTGCGGGCCTGCTCGAACAGGTCGCGCACGCGCGCTGCACCCACGCCGACGAACATCTCGACGAACTCCGAGCCGGAGATAGAGAAGAACGGTACCCCGGCCTCGCCCGCCACGGCCTTGGCCAGCAATGTCTTGCCGGTGCCCGGTGGGCCGACCAGCAACACGCCCTTGGGAATGCGCGCCCCGAGCCGTCCATACTCCTGCGGATTCTTGAGGAAATCGACGATCTCAACCAACTCCGCCTTGGCTTCATCGACGCCAGCGACATCGGCAAAGGTCACGCCAGTGTTCTTCTCCATGAATACCTTGGCACGGCTCTTGCCGATGCTCAGGAAGCCACCCATGCCCTGCTTCTCGGCGAAGCGGCGGAACAGGAAGAACCAGACGCCGAAGAAGGCCACCGCCGGCAGAATCCAGGAGAGCACATCACGTAGCCAGGTGCTTTCCACCACCCGCGCGTAAGGCACGTCGTACTTGGACAGCCGCTCGGCCAGGTCGGGTTCGACGCGAGTGGCCACGATGGTGGTCTTGCCCTGGCTGTCCGGCGATTTCAGGCGCCCGGTGACCGTGCGGTCCGACACCAGCACTTCGGCGACGCGCCCCTCGGCCAGCGCCTTCTCGAATTCGCTGTAGGGCACGGGCTCGACGGTCTTGGCCGCCTGCCAGTAGTTCTGCAGCGTCAGCAGCAACAGGCCGGCGACGATCCAGTAGCCAATGTTCCATTGATCTTTCTTTTCCATCGGCAATGTTCCTCGCAAGTCGTGTCGCTAGAGAATGGGGGTGAACAGACGGGCCACCCCGTCGCGCAAGCGGATGGCCAGCGGGCGGGCGCGCAACGCCATCGCCGATATCTCGTCCGCCGCATCACGGGCAGCATCAAAAAGGGATGACAGCCGCGTAGACAACGCGGTGTCGTACACCTCCACATTGAACTCGAAGTTCAGGCGCAGGCTGCGCGCATCCCAATTGGCCGAACCCAGGCAGCACCACTGGCCGTCTATCAGCATCAGCTTGCTGTGGTCGAACGGGCCAGGACGTTCGAAGATGCGCACACCGTGCTCCAGCACCTGCCAGTAGTGGGCGCGCGCGGCCCATTGCACCGTGGGATGGTCGCCGTTTGCGGGCGTCAGCACGTCGATACGCACGCCGCGCAACGCGGCCGTGCTCAGCGCCGCGATCATCGGCTGATCGGGGACGAAGTAAGGTGTCCAGATGCGCACCGAATGCTTCGCCGCGCTCAAAGCGCCCATGAAGGTCCAGCGCATCCTGTCCAGGGCCTCATCGGGACCGGCCTCGATGCCGCGCGCCCAAGAGGTTCCTTGCTCATCAGCCGTTGCGGGCGGTTCGCCCCAGAAACCCTTGCTGAGCCGCTCGCCCGTGGTATCGCACCAATCATCGGTGAAGCACCGCATCAGATGCGCAACCACCGGCCCGCGCAGACGAAAGTGCAAATCGTGACAGGCCTGCTCCGGCGCATCGGGCCGCCAATACGGGCTGAAGATGTTCATGCCGCCGGTGAAACCCGTCTCGCCATCGATCACCAGCAGCTTGCGGTGATTGCGCAGATGCGCGGCATGCAGGCGCGCGGGAATCAACGTCGGGTTGAACGTCGCCGCCGGAACGCCGGCGCGCTGCAAGGCGCGGTAGGCGCTGCGGGGCGTCCAGCGGGCATACACGTCGTCGATCAGCACCCGCACTTGCACGCCGCGCTCATGAGCCCGGCGCAGCGCATCGACGAACTGCGCCCCGATGCCTTGGCTGTCGAAGATGTATGAGGCCAGCGCGACGCTGTGCCGCGCTGATTCGATGGCCGCGAGCATGGCCGGGTAGGCCTGCTCGCCATCAACGAGTGGCTCGATGCGGTTGCCACCGGTCAGCGACTGGCCGGTGGCGCGTCCCACCAGGTGCGCCAGGCCGGCAAGCGGCGGCGATACGGCCTCGGGCACCGTGGGTGAGAAATCTTGCCGAACTGCAGGACCCAGCCCCGGAAACAGCCGCCGCGCCCGCCGCTGGTAGCGGTTGATGCCAAACAGCCCATACAGCAGCGAACCGCCCAGCGGCAACAAGGTGATCAGCAGTACCCACAGCGTGGCCGATCGCGGGTCACGCTTGTAGATGACCGCGTGCCCCGCTGTGGGGATAGCGACCGCCAGCGACACGAGGGTGGCTGCCCATGTCAGCCCGTTGAGGTCGGACACGACAGCCTCCCATCGCTCAAGATTCGCCGCCCGCTGACTTCTTCTTGCGCGCAGGCTTGCTCGCGTCGCTCGGCGGCGTCTCGGCCACGTTCGCGGCATCGGGCTTCTCAGGCTCGGCCGGCTTCGCGGGTGGCTCCTGGCGCTCGAAGACCACCCGTTCGGCCTTGTCGTCCCAGCGGGCGCTGACGTGATCGCCCTTGCCGATACCGCCACCCAGCATCTCACGCGCCAGTGCCGTCTCCAGCTCGCTGCGGATCAGCCGCTTGAGCTCACGCGCGCCGAACTCGGGCTTGTAGCCTTCCTCCGCGAAGTGATCGATCAAGGTCTGGTCGAAGGTCAGCGTCACGCCCTGGCTGGCGGCGTTGCGGGCCACACGATCGAGCTGCAGGCCGACGATATGGCGGATCTCCTCCTTGCCCAGCGCATGGAAGACGATGATCTCGTCGATGCGGTTGAGGAACTCGGGGCGGAAGTGTCCGCGCAGCACGTCCATCACCTCTGCCTTGGTCTTCTCGTATTCCTCGCCGGCGGCGCCACGGGCCTTCAGCCGACGCTGGATGATGTCCGAGCCCAAGTTCGAGGTGGCGATGATGATGGTATTGGTGAAATCCACCACCCGGCCCTTGCCGTCGGTGAGCCGCCCGTCGTCGAACACCTGCAGCAGGATGTTGTAGACGTCGGGGTGAGCCTTCTCGATCTCGTCCAGCAGCAACACGCTGTAGGGCTTGCGACGCACCTTCTCGGTGAGCTGGCCGCCCTCGTCATAGCCCACATAACCCGGAGGCGCGCCCACCAGGCGTGCCACGGTATGGCGTTCCCCGTACTCGGACATGTCGATGCGCAGCAGCGCACCTTCATCGCCATAGATGGACTCGGCCAGCGCCTTGGCGAGCTCGGTCTTGCCCACGCCGGTCGGCCCGAGGAACAGAAAAGTCGCCACCGGCTTGCTGCCTTCGCGCAGGCCCGCGCGCGACAACCGCACGGCATCGGCCACCGCGCGCACCGCTTCGTCCTGGCCCACCACGCGCTCGTGCAGCCGCTGCTCCAGATGCAGCAGCTTCTCGCGCTCTTCCACCGTCAGCTCGCTGACCGGGATGCCGGTCAGCCGCGAGACGATCTGCGCGACATGCTCGGCTTTGACCTCGGCGCTGCCCGAGGCGCGCTCGCGTTCCCATTCCTCGACGAGCTTCTTGAGTTCGGCCTCCTTGGCCTCGATGCGCTTGCCCAGCTCGGCGGCCTTGTCGTACTGCTTGCGCGAGGCCATGTAGTCCTGCTCACGCCGCAGCTGGTGCAGTTCGGCCTCCAGCTCCTGCACGGCAACCGGGCGGGCCGTGGCTGACAGCTTCACGCGTGCGGCCGCCTGGTCGAGCAGATCGATGGCTTTGTCGGGCAAGAAGCGCGCGGTGATGTAGCGGTCCGACAACTCGGCGGCGGCGATGATCGCATCGTCGGTGATGCTGACCTTGTGGTGCGCCTCGAAGGTGTCGCGCAGGCCGCGCAGGATCATAATGGTCTGCGCTACCGTCGGCTCCGGCACCATCACCGGCTGGAAGCGACGCTCCAGCGCGGCGTCCTTCTCGATGTACTTCTGATACTCGTTGAGCGTGGTGGCGCCGATCAGGTTCAGCTCGCCGCGCGCCATCATCGGCTTGAACACGTTGGCCACGTCCAGCCCGCCTTCGCCGCCACCCTGGCCGGCACCGACGATGGTGTGGACCTCGTCGATGAACAGAATCAGCTCGCCCTGGTGCTCGGTCACTTCCTTGAGCACCTTCTGCACACGCTCCTCGAACTCGCCGCGGTACTTGGCGCCGGCCACCATGGCGTTGATGTTGAGTTCCACCAGGCGCTTGTCGCGCAGCGTCTCGGGCACCTCGCCAGCAACCATGCGCTGCGCCAGCCCCTCGACGATGGCGGTCTTGCCCACGCCAGGCTCGCCGATCAGCACCGGGTTGTTCTTCTTGCGCCGGGCCAGCACTTCGATGGTCGTCTCGATCTCCTGCGCGCGGCCGATGACCGGATCGAGCTTGCCCTCGCGCGCCATCTTGGTGAGGTCGCGCGAATATTTATCCAGCTCCGGCGTGTTGGTCGGCGTCGAGGCGCGGCCATCCTCGGCCCCTTTGCCGACCACCTTGCTTACCTGCTGGCGCAGCGCTTGCGGCGTGAGGCCGTAACGGCGCAGCAGGTTGGCCGCCAAACCTTCGCCTTCCTCGGCGAGCCCGATCAGGAAATGCTCCGGCCCGACATAAGAGTGGCCGAGTTCGTTGGAGGCCACGAAAGCACGGCTGAGCGCGTCCTTGACCCGGGGCGACACGCCGATCTCGCCCTCGAACGGCTTATCGCCGCGCTTGGCTTCGGATTCGATCTGGCGCTTGAGGTCATCGACCTTGATCTTGAACTGCCCCAGGATGGTCTTGACCACGTCGCTGTCGGATAGCGCCAGCAGCAGGTGTTCGGTATCGACTTCGGCGCGCCCGAACTCTGCAGCGTGTCGGGCGGCCTCCTGCAATAGGGCCTCGGACTGTTCGCTGATACGGCTGGCGAGCCCACTGCCGCGACGGCGCGAGGTGCCCGTACCGGCCGGGGCGGGTTCGCCGAACGAGGCATCGACCACCTCGTCGGTATCGGCCGCCATGGACCGCGCGTCGTCACCGATGCGGAAGAAGTCGCTGCCAAGGAAGTCTTCGAACAGCCCGCTGCGCGAGCCGAACAAGGCTTCCAGCGGTGAGACGGTGCGCTTTTGCTGGCGCACCAGTTGGCGATAGTGATCGTCACACAACAGCATGGTGCTGTGGCGACCATTGAGATTGGCTTCCACCCGCACCGTGGCGGGCTGGCCGCAGACTTGGCATTGTTTTCTGACCATGCTGATGCTCCTTGAGAGGACTGATTTGACGAGGCGCCGAAGGTCACGGCGCCTCGACCTTCACCTGGTTTTTTCGGAGGACGAGCCGATCGGCGTCAGCCGTTGATCGGGATCGAGCGCCCGTGCTTGGGGGCACTGGCCTCGCGCTTTTCCATCGTGATCGTGAGCACGCCGTTCTTGAAAGCGGCCTTGATCGTGTCCTGGTTGGCATCGGCCGGCAGGTTCAGAGCGCGCTGAAAGCTGCCGTAGGAGCGCTCCACCCGGTGGAAACCACCGTCTTTGCTTTCCTGCTCCTGACGCTTTTCACCGCGCACCAGCAGCACGTCGTTGTCGAGCGTGATCTGGATGTCTTTTTCCTCGACGCCGGGCACTTCCAGGGCGATCTTGTACTGCTTGTCGGTCTCCTGGATGTCCAGCGCCGGTTTCAGCAGGCCCGGCCACTCCGACGGCCAGCGTGGCATGGCCAGCGTCGGGAAACCGAAGCCTCGAAACGCGTCGTCGAACAGGCGATCGATCTCGCGATGCAATTGCAGGAGGGGACTGACGGGCCCACCCGCCACCGGCAGGTCATAGCGCTGCGCCGGCAGCGAGGCAGCGCTCTGTTGTTCTTCCTGCTCCTTTTTGAACCAGTTCCAGGGAGCCAATTTCTTGAAATCAATGTCCATGTCATACCTCCAGAAATCAATTGAAGACTCACTCAATCCGTTTGCCTGCGGCTATGGATGGCGCGCCCAGGCAACACGGGATGTTTCGCTGACTTCGGCTGCTCATCTGTGCGTATCACCTCCTTCTTTCTGCCTGCTTGGATCTGATCATTGATCCATCGATCGATTTCACTTTGACGAAACCGCCACGTCCCGCCGACCTTGAAGGCTGGAATTTCCCCGTGCGCGGCGAGCCGGTAAAGCGTCCGCTTGCCGACCTTTAAGTAGGCAGCCAACTCGTCGAGTGTGAAGATCGCCTGCTGGCGCGCTGTCATACCACCCCCACAAGCTCCGTCGTCACGCGGCCTCGCTCGAGGAAGTTCTTGCAAGACTTTGCAAGATATTGCGCCTAACATGCCGAAAGTCAAGAGTCAACATCCAGCGACCTGCTGGCCGATTGATGTGACTCAAATCTTCAAGGACGCTATGCCAGGGCGGGCCGGTCCGGCGCAGGGGACAGTGGGTTGATCGGGACCTTGCGGGCGCCGCCCACGGCCGCAGATCAAACACCGATCCTCACGTTGTAACCGAGCGCCCGCAGCCCCTTGCTCGTCCGCATGTTCCTTGGTGGAAACTCGTCTGGGCGCGCCCAGCCGACAATTTCCCCGAGGCTGCTCAGACCAATGTGTGGAATTGCCCAGTCGTCGCTGCGGATCGCGTTCCAGAGCCGGGCTGAAACACTTCCGTTGCCCCAGACGACGTAGTTCAACAGCTCAAGCACCGTCCGCCCTTCGCGAGATCGCTGCCGCCAGACCATGGGGAACTGCTCGCTGCCGGCCTCGCTGATCTTGAGGGTACTCATGCCACGACCTCCTCGGCTTCGGACTCGACGCGGTCCAGCACCCACAGGTCCAGTTCATCGACCCGGATCTCGCCCGTCATCAGCTCGCACAAGGGGTGGACGTGCGTTGACGTCATCGACTTGCGGGCCGACGGCGAACCGGCTGACGAAACCGATTACGCCACCTGCCAGATGTGCGGCAACGAGAAGATCCGCTACGTCCACATCATGGAGCATCCGGATCTGGACGAGCACTTCGACGTCGGGGGCGTCGATGCTTCCCAAGCAGGGCGGCGATAGCTTCCTGATCGAGACCCAGCCACTCAGCGGCACGAATCGCCGCTTTTGCAAGGGTCTGCCGGGCTCTGAGGTCGTTATCGATCATTAGACGAAGCTTGACTCGATGCTCCATCGTATCCGCGGTGCCACAGCGGACCGATGTGTGACGCGACGAGCCACTCCGGAGGTTCATCCGAATCGTAGACAGTGACATCCACAGGGAGGCGGGGTACCTGCGGGCACGCGACCAGGGCGACCCCCACAGCCCTCACGGCTTGCTCCGAGTAGAGCTGGCTCACCGCGAGGACGACGAGCAAGCCGGACGTGCGTTGCGGCTCCTCGCGCGCCACCTCAAGTAGATATACCTCGCTGATCGCCTTGAACGACAAGGCGGCGCGTACAGCGGCCTCGCCGATCCACGCATCTTCCGGTCTGGCTGCTCTGACGACAGTCGGATCGCCAGCGTCGTGCCGCTGAACGATCGGCACGCAGCCACTGCGGAGCAGCGCCACGATCTCTTCTGGATAGAGCGTGCAACTCACGTCATTGGGGTCCAGCATCCATGTGGCGCCCGGTGCTGACTCGAAGAGTTCTCGTCCCACCACGGCGACTACCCTTGCAGCGCCTCGTGCTGCGGCATGTGCTTTGACGTCGTCGCTGAAGACCGGAATCACAGTGATTCCGTCCGGCCGCGTGAAGCAGATCAGTCGCACTTTTCCGCTGGCGTCCGAGAGCGGGAGGTGGACGTACAGGACGGCCGTGAGCAGGGCCTGGAAGAACGCAGGCTCCTCCATGGGATTCTCGATCGCTCGCGCCTGCAGGCGCGCCAGCTGCTCAGGGGTCGTCATGCCCTAAGTATTACGCAGGCCGACCCTGCATGCACCCGGCGGGCTAAAGCCCGCCGGATGTCGAGGGGTTCAGACTAGCTCGCTGGAACTCCGCGAATGTCGCCGTCGCGATGCAGCCAGCGATAGAGCGCTGGCAGCACGATGAGCGTCAGGAGGGTTGACGACACGATCCCGCCGATCACGACGGTGGCGAGTGGACGTTGAACCTCCGAGCCGGCCCCGACATTCAGGGCCATGGGCACGAACCCGAGCGAGGCCACGAGAGCTGTCATCAGGACGGGCCGCAGGCGACCGATCGCACCGCCTAAGATTGCGTTGTCCAGCGGATCGCCCTGCTCCCGCAGCTTGCGGATGAACGCGATCATAACCAGGCCGTTGAGTACGGCCACGCCCGACAGTGCGATGAAGCCCACCCCCGCCGAGATCGAAAGCGGGATGCCACGCAGCGCCAACGCGACGACGCCGCCCGTGAGCGCGAGCGGCACTCCGCTGAACACGATCGCCGCGTCCTTCGCTGATCCAAACGCCATGAACAGCAGGCCGAAGATGATCACCAAGGTCACGGGAACGACGATTGCCAGCCGGCGGCTGGCCGAGATCAGCTGCTCGAACGTGCCGCCGTAGTCCACCCAGTAGCCCGTGGGCAGCTTGACGTCGGCACGGACGCGTTCCTGCAGCTCCTTGACGAAGCTGCCGAGGTCCCGGTCACGCACGTTGGCCGTCACCACGATCCGTCGCTTTCCGTTCTCGCGATTGATCTGGTTCGGTCCGGGCTTGGTGTCGATCTGTGCAACCTCACGCAATGGCACGGTCTTGGGGGTGCCGGCAGCCCAGCGCGCATCCAGTGCGGACTCGTCCGGCTCGGCCTCGCGAAGCGGGATCGGCAGATCGAGCAGCGCGGCCGGATCCTGGCGCAGCTCCTCGGGCAGGCGAACGACGATTTCGAAGCGACGATCGCCCTCGAAGAGGTGACCGGCGACCTCGCCGCCAATGGCCGTCGCCACGGTCTCCTGCACATCCCCCGGGTTGAGCCCGTAGCGCGCCAGCGCAGCGCGATCGGGCGTCACTGTCAGCAGCGGAAGGCCTGTGACTTGTTCGGCCTTCACGTCGGCGGCGCCATCAATCGAGGCGAGCACCCGCTGGATCTGCGCACCCGTGCGAACCAGTTGCTCGAGATCATCGCCATAGATCTTGACCGCCACATCGGCGCGCACGCCCGAGATGAGCTCGTTCGTCCGCATCTGAATGGGCTGGCTGATCTCGTAGTTGCTGCCGGGGATCGCCTCGAGCGCCTCTTCCAGCTCTTCTATGAGCTCCTGCTTGGGCTTTCGCGGGTCCGGCCATTCCTCACGCGGCTTGAGGATCACGAATGTATCGCCCATGGACGGCGGCATGGGGTCGCTCGCCACTTCCGCGGTGCCAAGTTTGGAGAAGACGCGCTTGACCTCCGGAAAGCCGGCCAGCGTTCGCTCCAGCGATTCCTGCATTCCGATCGCCTGCGTCAGGCTGGTGCCGGGGATGCGGATGGGCTGGATGACGATGTCCCCCTCGTCCAGGTTCGGGATGAACTCCGAGCCCAGGCGGGTCGCCAGCAGGCCCGAGAGCACCACCAGCGCGGCCGCGCCGGCCATCACCGCCATACGGCGTCGGAGTGCCCACGCCAGGATCGGCTCATAGCGGCGCCGGACCCAGGCCACGAGCCGGTTCTCCTTTTCCTCGACCTTGCCATTCAGGAAGACGGCGATCGCGGCGGGAACGAAGGTGAGCGACAGGATCATCGCGCCGGTCAGCGCGAGGACCACCGTGATCGCCATCGGATGGAAGAGCTTCCCCTCGATCCCGCTCAAGGCAAAGATCGGCAGGTACACCGCTCCGATGATGCCGAGGCCAAACAGACTCGGCCGGATCACCTCCGCCGTGGCGGAGGCCGTGACATCAAAGCGTTCCTCGTCGGTCATCTTCCGGCCGAGGCTGTGCTGCATCTCCCCGAACCGGCGCAGGCAGTTCTCGATGATGATCACCGCGCCATCGACAATGAGGCCGAAATCCAGCGCGCCCAGGCTCATGAGGTTGCCCGACACGCCGCCCCGCACCATTCCCATGATGGTGAACAGCATCGCCAGCGGGATGACAGCTGCGGTGATCAGGGCCGCCCGGATGTTGCCGAGCAGCAGGAACAGCACGACGACGACGAGCAACGCACCTTCGATCAGGTTCTTGGAGACCGTATGGATGGTGCGGTCGACCAGAGCCGTGCGGTCGTAGACCGGCTCGGCGCGCACGCCCTCCGGCAGGCTGGCATTGGCCGCCTCCAGACGGGCAGCCGCCGCCTGCGAGACCTCGCGGCTGTTGGCGCCGACCAGCATCACGACCGTGCCGACGACCACCTCGTGCCCGTTCTGGGTCGCGGCGCCCGAGCGCAGCTCGCGCCCCTCGGCCACCGTGGCGATATCGCCTACCCGGATCGGGACGCCACCGCGCCGGTCGAGCACGATGCTGCGGATGGCATCGAGGTCCCCGACCTGCCCGGGCACGCGGACGAGGAACTGCTGGCCGTTGCGCTCGATGTAGCCGGCGCCCACGTTCTGGTTGTTGGCCGAGATCGCCGAAACGACGTCCCGCAGCGTCAGATTGAGCGCGACCAGCTGGGCCGGGTCCGGGGTGATGTGGATCTGGCGCTCATACCCACCGATCGTGTTGACTTCGGCGACCCCGGGTGTGTTGCGCAGCTGCGGGCGGATGACCCAGTCCTGCAGCGTTCGAAGGTCAGTCGCGGTGTAGGGCGTGCCGTCTTTCTTCAGCGCCTTGGCATCGGCCTCCACGGTGTACATGAAGATCTCGCCCATGCCCGTTGCGATGGGGCCCATCTCGGGTTCCATCTCCCCGGGCAGCTGCGAACGCGCCTGCTGGAGTCGCTCGGCCACCTGCTGGCGGGCAAAGAAGATGTCGGTACCGTCCTTGAAGACGACCGTGACCTGCGAAAGCCCATAGGGGGTACAGCCGAGATACGCGCGAAACTACACAACAGATTGCATTTTTGTCTGCTAGATCAAGGGCTTGCCCGAGATTTTTTTGAACGAGCAGCGTGGTCTCTGGACGGGAGCGTCAATAGGACAAGTCCTACGGCCGGGGGTCAGCCGAGATACGTGTAAAAACAGTGCACAAACGCTGTTTTATCGTTCTGTATCAAGCGCTTAGATGGCTCGTGAGCGATGGCGTACCCCAGCGCGGCGCGGCGTCTGCGCGTACCTGCCGCTTCTGGCGCCGCCGTGCCGCCATGCGGGTCGCGCGGCGTCGGCGCGTGGGGCTACTCGCGCGTCGCCCTCGCTTACCAACGCTCGCTCGCATCGTCACCGACCCGCGCGCCGCGCGCCCGGTGACCGCTGGCGTCGCGCGGACACGCCCTCTGAAAGGACGAGCCCCACCACGCCGACCACGATGGCCACGTCGCCCAGGTTGAACGACGGCCAGTAGTAGTCCTTCCAATGCCACTGAATGAAGTCCACGACGTGTCCGCGCGCGATCCGGTCGGCGGCATTGCCCAGCGCGCCACCGATGATGAGCGCATATGGCGCAGCCTGCCGCCAGTCGGCGCGCGGCAGTCGCTTCAGGGCGATGCCGAGAGCGACGGAAACCACCATCGCCAACACGCTGAAGAACACCTGCTGCCACCCGCCGGCGTCGCTCAGAAGGCTGAAGGCCGCGCCCGTGTTGTACGAGCGGTACCAGTTCCACAGGCCGTCGATGACGGGAACCGGAGTGTATTCGGGCAGGTGCGTCAGTACCCAGGCCTTGCTCCCTTGGTCGATTGCGATCACGGCCGCCGAGAGCAGCAGCCAGACCATCGCGGACCGAACTTTTCGGGTGTCCATACAGCGCTCACATTGTTGTGAAGAGAGATCAGGCCGCTTCGCAGCGCAGGCACGTCCTTCGCTTCGTCCGGAGCGCCCCGCGCGCGGCCCGGTCCGCCGGCACCGCTTCCGTTCGCCTCCGGCCGGTCAGGCACGCCGCAGTTCCGCCCACGCATCGCGCGTCACGCGCATGGCGGACCTGAGGAACAGCACCAGCAGCGCGGCGGCGACCACGATGTCCGCCCATCCGGAGCCGGTCAGCCAGACCGCGCCCGCCGTCAGCAGAACGGCGACGCCTTCCATCACGTCGTTGCGGGAGCACTCCCAGGACGACGCCATGTTGATGTCGCCATGCCGGAAGGGTGTGAGCAGTCGCAGGCAATAGACGTTCGCCGCCAGGTTCAGTACGGCCGCCACGGACATCGTGTCCAGTGCCGGGGCCGAGGGCTCGCCGATGCGGATGGCGAGCTGGACGGCGACGCCCATTGCCGCAGCGAGGATCAACGCCGCCTTGAGCAGGCTGACTCGCGCCTTCCAGGGGGCCGGGCGGCCGACGACAGCGAGGCTTGCGCCGTACGTCAGCGCATCGCCCAGGTTGTCCAGCCCACCCGACAACAGGGACACCGATCCGCTCGCCAGCGACGCGACCAGCATCATCGCGAAGGTAGATGCATTGATCGCGAGCACGATCTTGAGCGCCCGCCGCTGCTCCGCCTGCAGGCGTTCGAC
Source organism: Thermomonas hydrothermalis (assembly GCF_900129205.1). Classification (GTDB taxonomy): domain Bacteria; phylum Pseudomonadota; class Gammaproteobacteria; order Xanthomonadales; family Xanthomonadaceae; genus Thermomonas; species Thermomonas hydrothermalis. Next base: position 17,613 of record NZ_FQUK01000030.1, read on the forward strand.
GTCGGGCCCGGGCCCGCAACATGCCTTACCCATGGATCGCTTCCTCCGTCACGTCGCTTGTCGCCTGTCCACCGCACTCACTTCCGGCCGCCATCGGGGACCAGGCGCGGAATCACGGCGGTCACGAACAGAGCCACGCCCGTGGCGATGATCGCCAGGAGCGCATTGCCGAGCCCGGCAGCGACGCCGATCGCCGAGGTGAGCCAGATGCTCGCCGCGGTGGTCAGCCCTTCGACACGCATGTCCCGCTGCAGCTTGAGGATCGCGCCGGCGCCGAGGAAACCGATACCCGACACCACGCCCTGGACGACCCGCGTGTTGTCGGCCTGCGAAACGCCTGCGTAGAGCGGCGCCATCACGAACAGCGCCGAACCAACGGACACCAGGATGTGAGTCTTCAGCCCTGCCGATCGCTCCTTCTTCTCGCGCTCGTACCCGATGGCGCCGCCGAGCACCGCCGCCAGCAGCAGTCGAAGGCTGCTGACCAGCATGACCGAAGCGCCGGGCATAGCGAACTCCGCCGCCAGTGCAGCCGTGAGGTCGGTGGGCATGTTCATGACACCGCCCGGTTCATCGGGCAGCCGTGCGGGCAGGCTCGCCGGCCCGACGCCATTCGAAGGGCCGAGTGCGGCACGTATCCGCCTCGCCGGCTCATCGAGCGGCCTCCCGATAGGCAAGCAACCGCAGCGCATTGAACACGACCAGCAGCGTGGAGCCCTCGTGCACCGCTACCGCGGGCCCGATGCCCAATCCGAAGATCGTGGCGGGAACGAGAACGGCGACGATGCCGAGGCTCACGTACACGTTCTGCAGGATGATCGCGCGGGTCTTCCGGCTGAGCCCGACCGCGAACGGCAGGTTCGACAGGTCATCGGCCATCAGTGCGACGTCGGCGGTCTCCATCGCCACGTCGGACCCGGCGGCGCCCATCACCACGCCCACGGTCGCGCTAGCCATGGCGGGCGCATCGTTGACGCCGTCGCCGACCATAGCCACCTTCTGTTCGGCCCTCAGCTTCTTGATCGCCTCGACCTTGTCCTGTGGCATCAGATCGCCCCAGGCCTCATCCAGCCCGACCTCCCGGGCGATGGCCTCGGCCACCTTCTGATGGTCGCCGGAGATCATGATCATCCGCCGGATGCCCATCGCCTTGAGCCGAGCGAGCGCCGCCCTGGCTGCTTCGCGGGGCGTATCCATGAGGCCGATCGCGCCGAGGTCGTCGCGGCCGCGACGCACGACCATGCTGGTGCGCCCCTGCTCCCGAAGCGCGGCAATCGCGGCGGCCATCTCGTCCGACAGCGGCGCGATCCCATCCGTGCCGAACATCTCGGCCTTGCCGATGTAGACCGTTTCGCCCGCGAGTTGCGCTTTGACGCCGCGGCCAATGAGGTTTTCGAGGTCGGTGGCCGGGGGCACGTCGGCGCCGCCGAGGCGCGCGCGCCCGTCGGTCGCGATCGCGCGAGCCAGCGGATGATCGCTGAGGCTCTCGACCGCTACCGCCACGCGGAGTAGCTCGGCGGGGTCCACGCCGCTGGCTGGGACCACATCGGTGATGCGAGGCTTCCCCTCGGTCAGCGTGCCGGTCTTGTCGAACGCAATGGCCGACACGGATCCGAGGTTCTCCAGCGGTCCCCCGCCTTTCACCAGCACGCCGCCGCGCGCTGCGCGGGCGATGCCGGACAGCACGGCGCTGGGCGTCGCGATCGCCAAAGCGCACGGGCTGGCCGCCACCAGCACGGCCATCGCGCGATAGAAGCTGTCCCGGAACGGTTCGTCCACCACCACCCAGGCGAACAGCAACAGCACCGCCAGCACGAGCACCGCCGGCACGAAGACGCGCTCGAAGCGGTCGGTGAAGCGTTGCGTCGGCGACTTCTCCGTCTCCGCCTCGCTGACCATTCGGACCACCTTCGACAGCACGCTGTCGCTGGACTTGCGCGTGACCTCGATCTCGATGACGCCGCTTCCGTTGATCGTGCCCGCAAAGACGCGGTGCGCGGCATCGATGCCGTCCGGATTGGCGCGGGCCGCTGCCGGGTCGGGGACTGCACGCTTGTCGACCGGAATGCTCTCCCCGGTCACCGGCGCCTGGTCGATGCTGCTGTCGCCGGCGATGATGAAGCCGTCGGCCGGCAGGCGGGAATTGGGCTTGACGACCACGACGTCGCCGAGCGCGAGCTCCTCCACGGGGATGTCGACCAAGGCCCCGCCACGCCGCACGGTCGCGGTCCGCGGCGCGAGTTCGGCCAGCGCCTCGATCGCCCGCTTCGCGCGCCCCATGGCGTAATGCTCGAGGGCATGCCCGAAGCTGAAGAGAAACAGCAGGAGGGCGCCCTCCGCCCACTCACCGAGCGCGGCCGCGCCCCCCGCTGCAACGAGCATGAGGGTGTCGATCTCGAACCGCTTCATTCGCAGGTTGTCGAGCGCCTCGCGCGCCGTGAACCAGCCGCCGAACCCATAGGCACCGACGTAGGCGGCGAGCGGGATCCACGTCGGCACCGTCGCGAAGCGCTCGAGCAGGAACCCGATCAGCAGTAGCACGCCGCACGCCAGCGCGAAGCGCAACTCCGTCCCCGACCAGAAGCCGCCGTCGCCGTGGGAATGGCCGTGCTCGTCGCCCTTGCCGTGCTGGTCGCGTTCATCGGGCGCCGCTTGATCGGAGTGCCCATCCCGCGTGCCGCGCCCGCCATGCGCCGACTCATCGATCCCGGCGCCCCGACCCCCTGCGGTCGTAGCTGCCACGCCAGTCGCGCCTGCAAGGCGCTCGAGTTCCGCGCGGATGGCCTGCTCCGAGCTGACGGTTCGATCGAACTCCACGCGCGCCACGCCGCTCGCGCTGACCGCGCCATCCAACACCCCCGGGATCGACCGCAGGTGCTCGGTGAGGGTGCGCGCCCGTCGGGCGTGCGGCATGCCAACCTGCCAGGTCGCATGCCCGAACTGCGCCGCCACCTGTGCACCCGCCGCGCTCACCAGCTGACGGATCCGCGGCAGCGTCAGCACCGCCGGGTCGTAATGCACGCACAGCTGCGGGGGCGTGAACTCGGTCGCCGCAACGACGTGCGCCTTAGAAACGCCCTCTCGCGCCTGCAGGTCGGCGAGCAGCCGGCCGACACAGCGATCGGCTGCGTCGGTCACCTCGGGGAGGACGAGGGGAATGTCGATGCGAAGCGGGTCGGTCATGGGCGATGTCCTCGGTTCTCGACGCGGTGGCCGGTGGGTCGAAAGGGAAACGCGAAACGACCGCGCACAACTGGAGACCCGCAAACGGGCGGGTGGATCGCCGCGCGCCTGACACGGTCGCCACCAGTGTAATTCGAAGATCTCGGCACCAGACGAGCGCATCCATCGGCCAGGGCTAACGAGGCCTGACGCGTTTCCGCGCGCATTCGGACCAGACTGAGGACGCCGAACGCGCGACGGAATGCCGCTTCCCGCACCTCGGTGTGCCGTGGAGAAAGACGGCCGGCGACGATCGCCAGCAGGATCGCATTGAACGCGAACACCGCCGCCGTGAACGCGACCAGCGTTCCTGCGCCCGCGCGCTCGTGCAGGGCTTCGGTCGCCCAGGCGGCACGCCACACCAGGGGCACGGAGGTGGCCGTGAACCACACGGCCGCCCCCGTGATCAGCCAGCCGATGGGCACGCCGCGCCGGCCAGCGGAAAAAATCCGCCGGCCGTTCGCATGCGCATCAGGTCGCATGGGTCAGTTCCGGATGCGGCGGCTCGATCGGCTCATCATTCTCCTTGTGCAGCCACCGGTACAGCACGGGCAGCACGAGCAGCGTCAGCAGGGTCGACGACACGATTCCGCCGATGACCACGGTCGCGAGTGGCCGCTGGACCTCGGACCCCGCGCCCACGTTCAAGGCCATGGGCACGAACCCGAGCGAGGCGACCAGTGCAGTCATGAGCACCGGGCGCAGGCGTCCGAGGGCGCCCTCGAAGACGGCTTTGTCGAGCGCAATGCCCTGTTCGCGGAGTTTCTTGATGAAGGCGATCATCACCAAGCCGTTGAGCACCGCGACACCCGAAAGCGCGATGAAGCCGACGCCGGCAGAGATCGACAGCGGAATGCCGCGTAGCCAGAGCGCGATCACGCCGCCGGTCAGGGCCAGTGGTACGCCGCTGAACACGATCGACGCATCCTTCGCCGAACCGAAGGCCATGAACAGCAGGCCGAAGATCACGACCAGCGTAACGGGCACGACGACCGCCAGACGGCGGCTTGCGGAGACCAGCTGTTCGAACGTGCCGCCGTAGTCGATCCAGTAGCCTTCCGGCAGTCGGACCTTGGCGTTGACCGCCGATTGCAGGTCCTGGACGAAGCTACCCAGGTCGCGCCCCCGCACGTTCGCGGTCACCACGATCCGCCGCTTGCCGTTCTCGCGATTGATCTGGTTCGGCCCGAGCTGCGACTCCACGCGCGCGACCTCGCGCAACGGGACGGTGCGCGCTTCGCCGCCGCGCCATGTGGCCTCTCGTCCCGATTCGTCGGCCTGACTGCCGCCATCCCCGAGCGCGATGGGCAGATCGCCCAGGGCGGCCGGATCCTGGCGCATCTCCTCCGGCAGACGAACCACCAGGTCGAACCGGCGGTCGCCCTCGAACAGCTGGCCCGCCTCCTCGCCGCCGATCGCGGTGGCGACGGTGTCCTGCACGTCGGACGGGTTGAGGCCGTAGTTGGCCAGCGCCTGCCGGTCCGGCTCGACCGTGAGCAGCGGCAGCCCGGTCACCTGCTCCGTCTTGACGTCGGACGCCCCCTCGACCTGGCTCATCACCTGTTGCACCTGCGCGGCCGTGCGCACGAGCTGGTCGAGGTTGTCGCCGTAGATCTTGACTGCGACGTCCGCGCGAACGCCCGAGATGAGCTCGTTCGTGCGCATCTGGATGGGTTGCGTCACCTCGTAGTTGTTGCCCGGTATGGTCTCCAGCAGCTCCTGGATCTCGGCGACAAGCTGGTCCTTGGGCTTGCCCGGATCAGGCCAGTCGTCGCGATCCTTGAGCATCACGAAGGTATCGGCGATCGAGGGAGGCATCGGGTCGCTGGCCACTTCGGCCGTGCCGATCTTGCCGAATACACGCTTGACCTCCGGCACCTTCGCCAAGGCCTTCTCCAGCTTTTCCTGCATCTCGAGCGACTGCGTCAGGCTCGTGCCCGGAATGCGCACCGCCTGGACCGTCAGGTCCCCCTCGTCCAGATTGGGAATGAACTCCGAGCCCAGGCGCGTGGTGAGCAGGCCGGTCAGGACGACCAGCCCGAGCGCCGAGCCGATCACCGGCCACCGGTGCCGCAGGGTCCAGGACAGCAGCGGCGCGTAGCGCCGCGAGAACCAGGCCATCACCTTGTTCTCGTGTTCCGCCACGCGGCCGCCCAGGAACAGCGCGATCGCCGCCGGCACGAAGGTGAGGGAGAGGAGGATCGCGCCGGTCAGTGCAAGGACGACCGTGATGGCCATGGGATGGAACATCTTCCCCTCGATTCCGGAGAGGGCGAAGATCGGGAAATACACGGCCGTGATGATGCCCACGCCGAACAGGCTGGGGCGGATCACCTCGGCGGTGGCCGATGCCGTCGCATCGAAGCGCTCCTCGTCGGTCATGGTCCGGCCCAGGCGCTGCTGGAGTTCGCCGAAGCGCTTGAGGCAGTTCTCGATGATGATGACCGCGCCGTCGACGATCAGGCCGAAGTCGAGCGCGCCCAGGCTCATGAGGTTGCCCGATACTCCGACACGCACCATACCGGTCAGGGTGAACAGCATCGCCAGAGGAATGACCGCCGCGGTGATGAGCGCAGCCCGGATGTTGCCGAGCAGCAGGAACAGCACCACGATCACCAGCAGCGCGCCCTCGACCAGGTTCTTGGCGACGGTCTTGATCGTGCGATCGACGAGCGAGGTCCGGTCGTACACGGGCTCGGCGCGCACCCCCTTGGGGAGGCTGGCATTGATAGCCGCGAGCTTCGCGCCCGCGGCCTGCGAGACGTCCCGGCTGTTGGCCCCCACGAGCATCACTACGGTGCCGACGACGACCTCCTCGCCGTTCTCGGTCGCCGCACCGGTGCGCAGCTCCTTGCCTTCGCCGACGGCCGCGACGTCGCGCACGCGGATCGGTACGCCCTCGCGCCGGCCCAGCACGATGTTGCGGATCGCCTCGAGGTCATCGACTTGGCCAGGGACACGGACGAGCAACTGCTGACCGTTGCGTTCGATGTACCCGGCGCCGACGTTCTGGTTGTTGGCGGCCAACGCGGTGACGATGTCCTCGAGCGTGAAGTCCAGCGACACCAGCACGGCAGGATCCGGCGTGATGTGGATCTGCCGCTCGTAGCCGCCGATGGTGTTGACCTCGGTCACGCCCGGCACGTTGCGAAGCTGCGGGCGGATCACCCAGTCCTGCAGGGTGCGAAGATCAGTCGCCGTATAGGGTGAGCCATCCTTCTTGCGGGCGCCGGGCTCGGCTTTCACCGTGTACATGAAGATCTCGCCCATGCCGGTGGCAATCGGGCCCATCATCGGTTCCAGCCCGGGCGGCAGTTGCGACCGGGCCTGCTGCAGGCGCTCGGACACCTGCTGGCGCGCGAAGAAGATGTCGGTCCCATCCTTGAACACGACGGTCACCTGCGAGAGCCCGTAGCGCGAAATCGAGCGGGTGTAGTCCAGGCCCGGGAGCCCGGCGACCGCCGTCTCGATCGGGAAGGTGACGCGCTGCTCGGCCTCGAGCGGCGAATAGCCCGGTGCCTCCGTGTTGATCTGGACCTGGACGTTGGTCACGTCCGGAGTGACGTCGATCGGCAGCTTCGTGAAGCTCCAGACGCCTAGCCCCACGAGGGCGAGAGTCAGGAGCAGCATCAGCCACCGATGCGCGATCGCGAATCGGATGATTTTCTCGAGCATGGTCGCGGCCGCCTCAGTGGTCATGTTTGGCGGTCGACTTCTCGATGTCCGCCTTGATCAGGTAGCTCTGCTGGACGACGACCTGCTCGCCGGGCTTCAACCCGGCCAGGATCTCCACGGTGTCGGCGTCGCGCCGCCCCGTTTTCACCGGTCGCCTGTGGTAGGTCTCGCCCTTCTGCACATAGACGACCTCCTCGCCGTTGGACGTCTGCAGTGCACTGAGTGGCACGACGAGATTGGCGCGCGCCTTGTCCACGATTACGCGAGCCTTGACTGCCGACCCTGGACGCCAGAGGCCGTCCAGGTTGCGCAGGCGCGCGCGGGCGACCGTGCTCTGACTCGCTGTCGCCGTGCTGGGCAGGATCCGTTCGATCTGGGTCTCAGAGGTGACCCCATCGCTCATGCGCGTCACGATGACCGGGCTGCCGACGCGCAGGTGCTGGGCGTCGCGCCCGAAGACATGCAGGTCGACCCACAGGTCCGAGAGATTCGCGATCTCGTACAGGGCCGCACCCTCGCCTGCCACAGTCCCCACCGATGCATCGCGGGACAACACCACACCCGAGATGGGGGCAGTGACCGTGTAGGTGGTCAGGCTCAGGTTGCTCTCGATCGTCGCCAGCGGCTGGCCGGCGCGGACCTGGTCGCCGACGTTGGCGTGTAGCGCGCGCACCAGTCCGGGGAAGCGCGCCATGACCCGCGCGATTGCTCCGTCGACCGGGGTCAGGAGCCCCTGCACTTCATGGTCGTCCGAGATCTCGCCCGGCCCGGCAGGGCTCACGCGCACGCCCGCCGCCGCAGCGGCCTGCGTGCCGATCTTGGTGCTCGTCGGCAGCTCGCCGTGCTCGCCCTCCTCACCTTCCTCGCCCGCCTCGCCTCCCGTCGGAGATGACGCGTTGCATGCTGCCAGCAGCGCGGCCAACGACAGGGCCGCAATCCAATGAAGTTTCACGGGGTGTCTCCTTGTTCAATGGACGGGCCGGCCGAAACGAACGGCTGCCCGGTCAGGCGCTGGATCTCGAGCAGTGCCGAGTGGGCCTCGAGTGCAGCTTCGAGTTGGCCGCGGAGGGCGGCCGTCCGCTCGGCTTGCAGCTGCGCCCACTCCAGATAGCTCGCCGCGCCTGCGCGGTAGGCGCGCTCGGCAGCCGCCTCGGCGCGCGAGAGCCTCGGGATCACGTCGCTCCCCAAGCGGCGCACTTCGAGCTGTGCGGTGAGAAACCGTCCATGCGCTTCGGCGAGGGTGGAATACAGCGACAGGCTCTTGACCTCGCGCTCGAGGCCGAGCAGTGCCAGCTCCGCTTCCGCAGCCCGAATTTCCGGCTGCGCCCTCACGTTGGTGCCCAGCGGCATCGATACGCTGCCGACCAACCCGAAGTCGTCGGTCGCCTGCAAACGCCGGACGCCGACCTGCCAGTTCAGGTCGGGAGTGGCAGCGGTTCGCGCGAGCTGGAGGCGAGCCTCTCGAATGCGCTGCTCGCCGGCGAACCGGGCAAGCTCGGGTGTCTTGGCGAGCCAGGAGGCGAGCTCGTCGAACGAGGCGATCTTCGGCAGCGCCAACGGGTCGATGGGCACGACGTCGAAGCTCGGTGCGCGCTCGCCCCAGAGGGTCGCCAGATGCTGTCGGGCCGCCCGTGCCTGCTGCACCGCGCGCGCCTGATCGAGTTCCGCACGCGCGAGCGCGGCCTCTGCAGCCAGCACGACCGATTCCGGCGATGCCCCGGCCTGAAGGCGTTGCCGAGCGCCGGCCACCGCGCGTTTCCGCTGCGCGATATCCAGGCGCGCGATCTCCGCGCGCTTCTCGGCCGCTACGACCGCCAGGTAGCGGCGAGCCACCTCGGCGAGCAGGTCCAGGCGACGGGCTTCACGCTCCACCGCAAGTACATCGATGCGGCTCTGCGCCAGCGCGCGGCGGGCGTCGAGCTTGCCGCCCCGCTCCAGCACAGAGGCCAGGCTCAAGGTGATATCGGCGCCCTGCAGGCCGCTGGCCTCGCCGGTGCCGAGTACGTTCTGGGCTTCGATGCCAACGACCAGAGGCGGCTTGAAGGCCGCGCGTTCCAGCTCGGTCGTCAGAACATCCCGGCGTCCGCCAAAGAGCCTGAGTTCCGGATGGGTCTGCTCGACACGGCGGAACGCGTCGTCGAGGGTCAAACGGTCGGCAGCGGCTGCGGAGAGGCAGAACAGCATCGCTGCGACGCACGCGGCCGTAGCCGCGAATCGCGATGATCGCATGGGGAAACTCCAGGGAAGATGAGACGAACAGCGGTGCGCCGCGCTGACGGGCGCGTTCGTCAGCCCGCGATGGGAGGTCGGAACGGCGAGACGCGAGCGCCCTCACCGGGCGCCGTCACTTCGGGGCGCACCGCGAGCGAAGTGCGCGGCATTACGGCGGGGAGGAACAGCCCATCCGGCATGGCCACCGACAGCTGGGCGCAACAGTGCGCGAAATGAAGCAGAGCATGTCCGACAGACCGTTCTTCGGGCGCGGCGTCCACGGCCGGTCTGTCTGCTTCGATGACGTGGGCGTGCCGACCGCTAGGATCATGCGCCAGCTCGTGTGCCTCTCCGATCGCAAAGAGCACGGGCCGAGCCATCATGCTGAGGACGAGCAGCCCCAACGCGAGCATGCGCAGCGTGCGTATCCAGCGATGGCGATTCCAGCTCAGCACGGCGAATAGGTTAGGCGATCATCAAGCTGAACACAATCTCGAAAGGTTGAGTGCCGCCCGCCGGGTACTGGAGCGACCGTTTGTCGACGGCAGGCTCTACCAGGCACCTAGTCCGACCCATCGGACATGGGGACGCCGCGACGCGCGCGGCGCGCTTCCACCAGGATCTCGCCGGCTTCCTTGACAACGTAGAGCCCGATCAGGGTGCCGATGACGTAATCAGGAATAGGTGAACGCAGCCAAAACACGAGCACGCCCGCCGCGACCACGCCCACGTTGGCGACGATGTCCGCGCGCGTGAATATCCATGTGGCCCGGAGATGCACCTCGCCGGACTTGAGCGGAGCGAGCATCCGAAGGACCGACATGTTCACGATGAACGACACGATGGCCGTGCCGATCATCCACCCGCTGGCCGGCTCGGCGCCGTAGATCACCCGTCGCCCCACCTCGAACAGCACGCCGAGACCGAGGAGCAGCAGCGCAGCGCCGCTGAGCATGGCGGCATTGGCCTTGAAACTCGCGGCGCGGCCGATGGCGACCAGGCCGATGGCGTAGGCCGTGGCGTCCGACAGCATGTCGAGCGCATCGGCGAGCAGGCCTGTGGACTGGCCGATCCAGCCTGCGATACCGCCGACGACGGCCATCGTCGCATTGAGGGCAAGCGCGATTGTCAGGATCTTGCGCTCCTGAGCATTTTTCGCTTCGTGGTGGCAGCCGCAGTCACTCATCGGTAGGGTTCCAGAAACGGACGGAGTTCGGGCAGGACGCTGCTGGCCACGGCCACGGCCGCGACTGCCGCCGGCAGCATGACCACGGGATAGCTCCCATAACGAATCACCACCTGGCGAAGTGCTGCACTCATGCATTACCTCTCGGGCGCTCGTGCGCGGAAGGCACAGCCGTTGCGCCGCGCGCATTGGCGACGAAGCCGAGGACGGCGATCGCCGCGACGGCGAGCTGGGCGAGGATCGACTGCCACGTCGGGTAAAGGCCCAGCCACTCGATCTGTGGCACGGCAGCCAAGGCCTGGCTGATCCAGCCGGCTTCCTGCAGCGCCGCCACGCCCTTGCCCACAAGCACCACGGCAAGGACGGCGATCAGGATCGAGCTGAAGCGGAAGAACTGGCCGATCGGCAAGCGCGTTCCCAGTCGCAGCAGCGCGAATGCGATGACGGCCAGGACGGCCAGGCCCAAGCCCAGCCCGGCGAGGATCGCGGAGCTGTCCTGTTCGTTCCACATCGCGGCGTAGAACAGGATGGTCTCGAAGACCTCGCGGTACACGGCGACGAACGACAGCACGAACAGGAAGGTCGCGGAACGACGTGTGAGCGCTGCGGACATCTTTTCCTGCAGGTACTGCTGCCAGCGGCCGGCCATGCTCTTCTGGTGCATCCAGATCCCGACGCTGAGCAGGACGATCGCCGCGAACAGTGCCGACAGCCCTTCGGTGGCCTCCCGCTCCGCGCCACTGATGCTGACTGCATACGTCGCGATAGCCCACGTTACGCCGCCCGCCAGCAGCGCACCGATCCATCCGGCATGCACGTACGGCAGCACATCCCTGCGCTCGGCCTTGCGTAGGAAGGCGATCATGCCGATGACGATCAACAGCGCCTCAACCCCTTCGCGCAAGAGGATGGTGAAGCTGCCCAGGAACGCTGCGGTGGTGCTATTGCTCCGGTCGGCAAGCGCCGACTCGCTGCGGTCCAGCAGCTGTCCGACCGCTGCGGCCTGAGCTTCGACGGCGGAGGTCGGTGCGCCCTCGCCGATCCTGGCGCGAAGGGTTGCCATGGCGGACTCGATCTGTCGCAGAAGCTTGCGGTCCCGCGATCCGAGCTGCGGCTCGACAGGCTCGACACCGTCGAGATACGCGGACAAGGCCAGTGCCGACGCCTGCCCCCGGTCACCCGACCGGTAGGCCGCAACGCTCTGCTGCAGGCGCTGACGGGCCAGCGCTAGAGATGCATTGCTGTTGACTGGCGAGGAGGCGGCCACGGCACTCGGCTCACCACGCAGATAGGCGATGATCGCGCGCGCCCTGTCCGCTCCCAGCGTCTTCGAAAGGGCTCAATCGCGATTCCAGTGGAAACGGTTCATGTCTGATGGGGAGCATGGAGCCAAGGGTGACGGGGTAGATGCCTGAGCTTGGCGCACAGCAGGTAGCTGATGGCGATCAGGTTGGCGTCAGTGCGATAGCCCTTGGCGCGGGCCTTGGCGGCCTGGATCTGGGCGTTGAAGGCCTCGACCTGGCCGTTGGACAGGCCGGTGTCGAAATGCCGCAGGATGCCGGTGAGGTGGTCGCGGATGGTGGCACCGAGCTTCTTGAAGGGCGTCAGCCGAC
>NZ_FQUK01000023.1 GCF_900129205.1 Thermomonas hydrothermalis
GATGGCATCGGATCGCCCCACCGCCGAACCGCTGCTCCGAAAGTGGGTCTCTTGGGCACGACGGTGTCGGCTGACGCCCTTCAAGAAGCTCGGTGCCACCATCCGCGACCACCTCACCGGCATCCTGCGGCATTTCGACACCGGCCTGTCCAACGGCCAGGTCGAGGCCTTCAACGCCCAGATCCAGGCCGCCAAGGCCCGCGCCAAGGGCTATCGCACTGACGCCAACCTGATCGCCATCAGCTACCTGCTGTGCGCCAAGCTCAGGCATCTACCCCGTCACCCTTGGCTCCATGCTCCCCATCAGACATGAACCGTTTCCACTGGAATCGCGATTGAGCCCGCTTTTGACCCTGCTTGATCGCTACCATGCCGCGCTTTTCTCCGAGGACCCACTGGCAGGGCGGTCCGAGATTCTGCAGGCGCGCCGCCAGCTGGACATCGACTACATTCTTGGCGATCTGCCCAACCTGCTGCGTGAGTCCCGCGAGGGCATCGAGCGAGTCACCAAGATCGTGCAGGATCTCAAGGATTTCTCGCGGATTGGACGCGATCAGAAAATGCAGCCGGCCGACCTGCTGCAGGGGCTGGATTCCACCCTCAACATCGTCTGGAACGACCTCAAGTACAAGGTCCGGCTGGAAAAGCACTACACCCCCCTGCCGCTGGTGGAATGCCTGGCCTCGGAGATCAACCAGGTGTTCCTGAACCTGTTGCTCAACGCCAGCCAGGCCATCGAGCAGCGCGGCACCATCGTGCTGGCCAGCGGTCAGGAGGGCGACGAGGTGTGGATCAGCGTCACCGACACCGGCTGCGGGATCCCGCCCGAGGCAATGCCGCATCTGTTCGATCCGTTCTTTACCACCAAGCCAATCGGCCGCGGAACCGGGCTGGGGCTGGCGATTTCCTACAGCATCATCGCCAAGCACCATGGCCGTATCGAAGTCACCAGCAAAGTGGGGCAGGGCAGTACGTTCCGGGTCGTGTTGCCGATCCGGCAGCCGCGTCAGGAAGACGCCAGCCCACTGCCAAGCCAATCCTGAGAAGCCGTTATTGGCATCGGTGCCCGTGGCCGGTCAGGACGCCCCGCTGTCATCCGCGTCGAAGTCTTTGGGGGTTGCCTGCCGTTGCTGCTCGGCCAACCGGAATGCGGCACGGATATGTCCGCGCAACTCGGCATCGTCCCAGGGTTTGAGCAGAAACCGGTACACCGCCCCTTGGTTGATCGCTTCGCTGATGGTGCCGGCATCGGTATATCCGGACAGCGCCAGCCGCACGGTATCCGGATACATCTCGCGGACGCGCGCCAGAAACTCGGTGCCGCTCATATCCGGCATGCGCTGGTCGGACACGATCACCTGCACTTGGTTGCGCGCCAGCAGGTCGAAGGCTTCGTTGACACTGTTGGCAGTGAGCAGCCGGTATCCGTCACGTCGCAACAACCGTGTCAGCGCGCGTAGCACGTTTTCCTCGTCGTCCAGCAGGAGCAGGGTGCGGGTGGGCTGCTCGTCGCTCTCGGAGCGGAAAATCTGCGGCAGCAGATAGCGGCGGCGCAGTGTCTCATCGATGCCAGGCGCGGGCAGGGGAGGGCTGAACAGATAGCCCTGGAAGAAGTCGCAGCGATAACGACGCAGGAAGGCAAGCTCCGCCTCCGACTCCACCCCCTTGGCGACCACGGTCATGCCCAGCTGGTGGCCCATCGCGATGATGGCCCGAACCAGCGCGGCGTTACGCGGTTTGCGGGTGATGTCGCGGAGAAAACCGCGGTCGATCTTGAGCCGATCCAGCGGGTAGCGGGCCAGCGCCGTCAGGCTCAGGCCCCGCATGCCGAAATCGGCCAGGGTGAGCGAGGCGCCGAGACTGCGCAGACCGGACAGGTTTTCATCCACATGGGGAGCGTCCATCTGCAGCACGCTTTCCGAAAGTTCGAACTCCACCGCATTGCCTGGAATGCCGCTGCGGTGAAACAGCTCACCGATCAGCTCCAGACATTCACGGCGCAGCAGCAGCGCGCCTTCCAGGGGGATCGAAGCGGTCACATAGTCAATCCCGATATCGCGCCAGTGACGGATCTGCTGGAGGGCGGTTTCGATGGTCCACAGACCCACCGGTTCGGCAAGGCCTGCACGTTCCACCGCAGGCAGAATGCGGCCTGCCCGCAGCACGCCTTCCCGTTCGTTGTGCCAGCGCAGCAGTGCGCTACAGGCCACGATGCTGCCATCACGCCCGCTGATCACCGGCTGGTAATGCAGCTGGAACTCGTTCCGAGCGATGGCATCGAGAAAACGACGACCGCCCGGCGGGCTTGGCTCATCAGAGTGAAGTTCAACATCCGGTGCAAACAGGACTTGTCCGCCCGGCCCACCGCGTACAGCCCGCCGCATGGCCTGTTCGGCGGCGGTTAGCAGAGCATCGGCATCATGCGCATGATCGGGAAACAGCGCGATGCCAATGGCCAAGGTAATGTCGAGCACATACGGCGGCACCTGTACCGGTGTATCGAACATCTCGCGTAGCTGCTCGGCCAGGGCCTGGCCATCCGGCTCGCCATCGCGGTAAGCCATGGCCACCAAAAATTCCTCGCTGCCCAGCTGCCAGAGCCAGGCGTCGCTCGGGATGGCCTGTGCCAGCCGCCGAGCCACCACCGTCAGCGCCTGTTCGACGATGTTTTCCCCAAGCGTGGCATGGATCGAACCCAGACCATCCACATCGACGTGCAGCAGCGCCAGCCGACGCCCGGCACCACTGACCTGCGCCAGTACGCTGGCCAGGCTGGGGCCGCTGGCCCCCAGCCGGTGAATCGGTAGTCGGGAGGCAGGCGCGGTCTGTCCGAAGTTGCCGGTATGTGCCATGGTCTAAAGCCACAGCTTTTCAAGATTGGTGAAGGGCCATTTTTCCGGATTTTCCGGGCCGACGATACGGTCGTTACAGGCCGGGTCGGCCAGATCCAGGGTCTGCACCGGGATCATCTCCTGCCGTTTGAGCGAGTAGAACACCCGCACGATCGGGGTCAACAGAGAGGTTTTGCCCGGCTCGGCAACGACCGCCAGTCGGTCGGAGGCCATGCGCACCAAAGCACCGACCGGGTAGATCCCTACGGTCTTCACGAACGCGTTGAACACGTTGCGGTCGAAATGGCCCTCCCAGCGCGCCATTTCCCGCAATGCGCCGGCCGGATCCCAGGGCGCCTTGTAAGCGCGTACCGAGGTCACCGCGTCATAGACATCGCAAACGGCGCCCATCCGGGCCAGCAGGGTGATTTCCTCGCCCTTGAGGCCATAGGGGTAGCCCCGGCCATTGATCCGTTCATGATGATGCAAGGCGATATCCACCACCTCATATTCGGCCCCGGCCTCCTGCAGAGCACGCGCACCGGCCTCCGGATGGGTTTTCATGATGGCAAACTCCTCGTCGGTGAGCTTGCCAGGCTTATTCAGCACCTCCAGCGGCATGAAGGCCTTGCCGAGGTCATGCATCAGCCCGCCACAGCCGGCGCGCTTGGTCAGGCCGGGGTCGAGGCCAAGCTGACGGGAAAGCGCCAGCATCAGCGCGGCCACCGCCACCGAGTGCAGGTAGGTGTAGTCATCGTGGGTTTTCAGCCGGGCGACACTGAGCAATGCAACGGGATTGCGCAGCACCGAAGCATTCATTTCTTCCACCAGCGGCAGCACAGCCGCCGGATCTACGCTGTTGCCCAGCCGCACCTCCTCAAACATCGCCATGACCTGCTGCTTGCCCGCCTGGCAGATCTGGCGGGCACGCTCGATCTCGGCCGTCAGTGGCACATGGCGTGGCCGCACCTGCGATGGCATGCGGTCCTGTTCGATCGCAACGCGCTCGTCTTCGCTCAAACCTTCGGTGGCGTCATCGGCGGCAGGGATGTCGGGAGTGTCCGCATCCTGTTCCTGCGCATCTTCAACGTCATCCATGGACAGACCGCGTGACTCGTCGATCCAGACGGTCTGGATCCCGGATTCAAGGATGCGCTGAAGGTCTTTTTCATGCTCCAGCAGGAAACTGCTGCGCAGAAAGGGATGCTCCAGCCAGGAGCTGCCGATCTTGTGCAGATACATGCCAATCCGCAGCCGTTCGACCGGGATTTCACGAATGCCGGGCATGGCCGTCCTTTCGTCCAGACGCAGTTCCGTTCTGCATGGAAGTCAGTCTAATGCTGGCTGGGGCATGCGTCAGCATAGCGGGCGTGCGCCATTCGTTACTTCGCATAATGCATATTATGTAAAAAACGGCATTAGAGGGTGGCCGCAACACGGCTGCAGGCATTGCATCGGATTGGCCGCCTGCGCCGTAACACCGCTACCCTTGCGTCGGCCACCGAACTCCGCCCCTATGTCCATTGCCATCGTGCTGTTGAGGCGCGATCTGCGTCTGTCTGACCATCCTGCCCTGAGTGCGGCCTGCGCTGCGCATGATCGGGTGTTACCGGTTTATGTGCATCCAGCCGACGAGGATTCGAGCTGGCCACCGGGTGCCGCCAGCCGCTGGTGGCTGCATCATTCGCTGGAAGCGCTGCGCGCACAACTGCGTGCCCAGGCGGGCGATCTGCATGTCGTTGTGGGCGATCCACACTCGGCACTACGCGGTCTGATTCGGCAAACCGGCGCGAGCGCCGTGTACTGGACCCGGCGCTATGAGCCGGATGCGATCGCCCGTGACACCTCGCTGAAAGCGGCCCTGCGCGAAGACGGTATCGACGTGCAGAGCTTCCCCGGCAATCTCTGGCATGAGCCCTGGACGCTGGCCACAGTGGACGGTCAGCCCTATCGGGTATTTACCCCGTTCTGGCGCAAGCTGCGCACGCAGCTGCCATCCCGGCACCCACTGCCTGCAGCACGTCCGCGCCACTGGTTGACGTTGGATGGCAGCCTGCCGACCGCGGCGCTGGGGCTGCTGCCCAAGATCCGTTGGGACGAGGGGCTGGCGGCGACCTGGACGCCCGGTGAAGTCGGGGCGCACGCGCAACTGGCGCTGTTTGCCGAAGGTGCAGTTCATGATTATGCGAAAAGCCGGGATCTACCGGCCCGGCATGGCACTTCGCGTCTGTCGGCGCATCTGCACTTCGGTGAAATCACCCCACACCAGATCCATCACGGCTTGCTGCAACACATCGCTGCCATGGATGTACGTCGTCGCCCGGATCTGGAGCCTTATCTGCGCGAGCTGGGCTGGCGCGAGTTTGCCTGTCACCTGCTCTATCACTTCCCGCAGACACCGGAGGCCAACTTCAATCCGCGCTTCGATGCATTTCCGTGGGCACCCCCGGATGCGGAGGCACTGGCGCGCTGGCAACAGGGGCGCACCGGCATCCCGCTGGTGGACGCTGGCATGCGCGAACTCTGGCACACCGGCTGGATGCACAACCGTGTGCGCATGGTGGTGGCCAGTTTTCTGACCAAGAACCTGCGTCAGCACTGGCTGCATGGCGCGCGTTGGTTCTGGGACACCCTGGTGGACGCCGATCTGGCCAACAACACGCTGGGCTGGCAGTGGGTGGCCGGTTGCGGCGCGGATGCGGCGCCCTACTTCCGGGTCTTCAACCCATTGTTGCAAGCAGCTAAGTTCGACCCGGACGCCACCTACATCAAGCGCTGGTTGCCGGAGTTGGCGCCATTGCCGGCCAAGGTGCTGCACGCACCCGATAAACACGCCGCGGCGCTGGCGGCTTGCGGCTACCCGGCGCCCATGGTGGATCTTGCCGCTTCGCGGGATGCGGCGCTGGCGGCGTGGAGTGCGCTGGCCCGGTGATGAGGCTGTCAGTGGATATCGGCGTTTTCGATCACCTCCGGTTTGGGCCCATCCATCCGCAGCAAACGCAGCATGCACTCGCCGACCGCACGCGTGCTGGTCATCAGGCGTGGCAACCCGTGCTGGGCCAGCGCGAGCACCGGGCTGCCCAGCCAATAGAGCACACGCCGCAATGGATGCGGTGAACGCACCCCGCATACTGGGCGGACGATACCCGGCCGCAGGCAGGTGTAGGCCAGACCGGATCGGGCAAGAACGGCTTCCGCCTCGCCCTTGACGCGCAGCGGCATGACCCGGCTGCCGGCATCGGCGCCCATGCCCGAGACATAGGCGACGAAGCCCCCGGGATTGGCCGCTGCATACGCCTCGACGACGCGTGCCAGCGTGGCCACCGTCGCCTCGCGGTATGCCGCTTCGGTCATCCCTAAGGGCAGCGGGCCGGCGCAATACAGACAGGCGTCATGGCCATGCAGATCAAGGCGGCCCAGCGCCTCCTGGGTGAATCCTGGTACCTGCAGCACTCGCACCTTGGGGTGTGGCGCAGTGTATGGACGGCGAACCAGCACGGTGACGCCTGTGATGTCAGACGCCTCCAGCAGCACCTGCAAGACGCCCTGCCCCACCAGCCCGGTGGCACCGACCAACAGCACCTGCTTGCCCATCGTGTGTCTCCTCACCTGCGCCCACGGCAACGCTGAGAACAGTAGCGAACGGAAGGCCAATCGCGCGCCCACTTGCGACGCCACTGGAACGGCCGGCCGCAGGTCGCGCAGATCTTCTGCGGCAACTCGCTTTTCTTGCGCATGCGTGACATGGCAGCCGCCTCATTTACCGGCCGCCACCCCGCGACCGCCGTCCACCCCGATCACCTGCCCGGTGATCCAGTCAGCCTGCGGCGAGAGCAGAAATGCAGCCAGGCTTGCGATGTCGTCGGGTGTTCCCAGCCGCGCCAGCGGGTGCATCGCGGCGATCGATTCGCGCATGCGCGGGTTGCCTACGATGCCCTGCGCCAGCGGTGTCTCGGTCAGCGATGGTGCGATGGCGTTGATGCGAACCGCAGGCGCCAGTTCCGCCGCCAGCGCCCGCACCAGCCCTTCCACCGCGGCCTTGGCCATCCCGATGGAGGCATGCATCGGAAAGCCACGGCTTGCCGCCACCGAGGAAAACAGCACCACCGAGGCGCGTTCGCCGGCAGCACGGAGTGCCGGCAGTGCGGCTTGAATCGCCAACGCGGCACCCGCAGCGTTCAGCCGGAAGTCGCGCTCGAAATCCTCGGACGTCAACCGGGTAAACGGCTTCAAGTTGATGCTGCCCACGGCATAGGCCAGACCTGACAGCGATGAACCTGCATCTGCCGCCACCTGTTGAACTGCGCCGGGCTGGAGCACGTCAACGGCGGTGTAGGTAGCACCCAGTGGGTCGGCGAGCGCCTGCAGACGCTGCGCATCGCGTGCCACCAGGTGCAGCGCGTGCCCTTCCGACGCCAGACGCCGACACAGCGCACTGCCGATGCCACCAGTGGCGCCATACACCAGGATCTTGCCTGCCATGCGTCCTGCCCTCTTGCTGTTGACCGTCATCAACCGCTACGGGCAGGACTGCCGGGCGGATGCAGCACCCGGCGATCTGGCGTTCGTCAGTGTGCCGGCATTGCGGTCGAATCAGACCTGTCCTGGGGCTGGATCGGCGTGTGTCGCGCCGTCCGGCGTGATCCGGAACCACAGTGCATACAACGCCGGCACAAACAGCAGGGTGATGGCAGTACCCACCGCCACGCCGCCGATCAGAACATAGGCGAGCGGCCCCCAGAAACTGTCGTGGGTCAGGGGGATGAAGGCCAGTATCGCCGCCAGCGCGGTCAGCACCACCGGGCGGGCGCGCTGCACGGCGGCTTCCACGACGGCGTCGAACGCGCCCAGCCCCGCCTCGAAGTTGTCGCTGACCTGCTGCGTGAGAATCAGGGTATTGCGCATCAGGATGCCGGCCAGTCCCGTCAGGCCTAGCAGCGCCACGAACCCGAACGGTTGCCGGAACACGACCAGCGCCAGCACCGCACCGATCAGGCCCAGCGGGGCGGTGGCCACCACCATGAAGGTGCCGGCAAACGAGCGCATCTGCAGCATGATGAAGATCAGCATGAACGCCACCATCACCGGCTGCAGTTTGGCGATCGACGCATTGGCCTTTCCCGACTGCTCGACCGAGCCGCCGATGGCGACGCGGTAGCCGGGCGGCAGGTCTGCTCGCACTTTCTCCAGCGCCTTCCAGACGGCATTGGTGACATCATTGGGCTGTGCGCCGCGCACCTCGCCCTGCACCGCCACGAAGGGCTCGCGGTTGTAGCGCTTGATCACTGGCTCCTCATAGCGCACCTCCACCCGGCCGAGCTGCGCCAGCGGCAACTTACGCCCGTCGCGGTTGAGCAGCTCGAGACTACCCACGGTTTGCGCGTCGAGCCGCTTGCCGTTGAGTGCGCCGCGCGCGATCAGATCGACGCTGCGGATGTCGCGCCGCAACTGCGTCACCGGCACGCCGTCGAGCAGGAACTGCAGCTGTTGCGCCACATCCTGCGGGGTCAGGCCCAGCAGGCGCAGCCGATCCGGATCGGCGGTCAGGTGCAGCACGGGCGCGCGTTCGTCCCACTCCAGGTGCGGGTCAACGACGTGCGGGTTCTGTGCCATCACCTCGCGCACGCGGTAGGCGATCGCGCGTACCTGGTTGGGATCCGGGCCGAACACGCGGAACTGCACCGGCCAGATCACCGGCGGCCCGTACAGCAGCCGCGCCACGCGCACCCGCGCCTGGGCAAACTCACCGGCACGGATATGGTGCTCCAGCGTGGCCATGATGCGGTCGCGTGCGGCTTCGTCCTGCGCCACCACGATCAGCTTGCCAAAGGCCGGGTTGGGCGGCTCAGGGTTGGCCGAGATGAAAAACCGCGGCGCGCCCGCACCTACATACGCGGACAGGGTTTTGACCTCGGGCATCGGCGAAAGAATCGCTTCCAGCTGACGCACGGTTTTGTCGGTCACGTCGATCGCCGTGCCTTGCGGCAGATAGACGCTGACCAGTACCTCGGTGCGGTCGGAATTGGGGAAGAACTGTTTCTGCACCACCGTGGCCATGCCCACGATCGACAGCGCGAGCAGCCCCACCGTGCCGGCCACCACGACCACGCGATGGCGCACACACCAGGTGATGAGCGCACGCAGACGTTGATAGAAGGGCGTGTGGTAGATGCTGGCGTGATCGTGCCGCTGCGAAGGTGGCACCTCACGCAGTATTTTCACGCCAAGGTAAGGCGCAAACACCACCGCCACCAGCCAGGAGACGAGCAGGCTGATGCCCAGCACCCAGAAGATGTTGCCGGCATATTCACCCACGCCCGAGCGGGCAAAGCCGATCGGCAGAAAACCCGCTACGGTGACAAGGGTGCCAAACAGCATCGGCGCGGCCGTCACGTTCCAGGCATGGGCGGCAGCGCGCACCTTGTCCCAGCCCTCTTCCAGTTTGACCAACATCATCTCTACCGAGATGATCGCGTCGTCCACCAACAGCCCCAGCGCGATGATCAGCGCGCCTAAGGTGATGCGATCGAGATTGATGCCCATCAGCTTCATCACCAGGAAGCTGATCCCCAGCGTCACCGGCACGGCGATGCCAACGATCAGCCCGGCACGCCAGCCGATGGCCAGCATGCTCACCCCCATCACCACGATCACCGCCACCAGAAACTTGATCTGGAACAGGTTGACCGCTTTGGCAATGGCATCGGCCTGGTTGGTGAGCTGCGTGAGCGTCATGCCCAGCGGCAGCTCGGCTTTTTCCTGGTCCAGATAGGCTTGCAGGCGCTTGCCCAGTTCCAGGCCGTTTTCGCCCTTGTTCATCACCACGCCAAGCAGCACGGCGTCCTGACCGCGCGCCCGCACCAGATACGAAGGCGGCTCCTCATAACCGCGGCGGATGGTGGCGATATCACCCAGCCGCAGCACCTTGTTGCCGGCGCGGATCGGCAACGCCGCCAGCGTGTCGGGGTCGCTCAAGTCGGCATCGAGCCGGATGTACAGACGCGGCCCGTCGGTTTCAATCCGGCCGGTGGGCACCAGCCGGTTGCTGGCGTCAATAGCCTCGAAGATGGCCTGCGGCGACAGCCCCAGGTTCACCAGGCGGGCATTGTCGAACTCGACATAGACCCGCTCGCTGCGCTCGCCCAGCACCAATGCCTTGTGCACGCCCTCGATGCGCTGTAACTGATCGCGCAGACGCTCGGCCTCACGCACCAGATCGCTCATCGGCAGCCCCGGCGCGGTCAGCGCGAACAGGCTGAAATAGACGTCGGAAAAATCATCGTTGGCGATCGGGCCGATCACGCCACTGGGCATGGTGCGTGCCTCGTCCCACATGCGCTTGCGCACCTGGTAGAACAGCTCCGGCACCTTGGCTTGCGGGGTGTAGTCCTGGAACTCCACCTGCAAGGTGGCTTGCCCCGGGCGCACCGTGGTCTCAATCCGGTAGAGGTATTCCACCTCCTGGATGCGCTTTTCCAGACGATCGACCACCTGCTCCTGCAGCTGCTGCGCCGAGGCGCCGGGCCAGGCGACATTGACCTGCATCACGCGCACGGTAAAGGCCGGGTCTTCGGCGCGCCCCATCGAGGCAAAGGCGTACAACCCGCCCAGCACCGACAGAATCAGCAAAAACAGCGTGACGGCGCGCTCGCGCACGGCGAGCGCCGACAGGTTGGGAAAGCTCATCGCACCAGCTCCCGCACGCGCATGTCGTCCTTCAGCAGGTGGGTGCCCAGGGCCACCACATGCTCACCGGCCTTGAGCGCACCCGCGACCGTGGCCTGACGATCATCCAGTGCCAGCACGCGCACCGGCACAGGTTCCAGGCGACCATCGCGCACGCGCCAGACGCGCGGGCCATGACCGCGCTCATCCAGCGCGCCGATCGGCACCCGCCACTGTGCCTGCGCGGTGGCCGGGTTGCCGCCATCGGCAAACCGGGTCGAGACGATGCTGCCCAGTGCCAACGTCTGCGGCAGATTCGGCACCGTGTAACGGGCGCGCCGGGTGCGTCCGGACGCATCGACCACGGGCGCGGCTTCGCGCAGCGTGAGTGGCCGCGTTTGTCCGTCGGGCAGAACCGCCTCGCCTGCAGGCGGTGGCAACACGCCATCGGGGAAGAAGACTTCGATCTCACGCTCACCGGCCTGTGCCAGCACCGCCACCGGTTGCCCCGCGCTGACCACCTGCCCGGGCTGACCGCTGACCTCCATCAGCACGCCCGCGGCTGGGCTGCGCAGCTGGGCATACCCCAGGGCATTGCGCACCTGGGCAAAGCGCGCCGCCGCGGCATCACGCCCGCTTTGCGCTTGCCGTACCACCAGCGCGGCCCGTTCCACCGCCTGAGCGCTGACGAACTGGCTGTCCTGCAACTGGCGGAACCGTTCGAAATCGGCCTGCGCGGTGCGCAGCGCTGCTTCGGCGGCTTTCAGGTCGGCCTCGGCGCTGCGCAATGCCTGTTCCAGATCGATCGGGTCGAGGGTGAACAGCACCTGCCCGGCCTGAACCGATTGCCCGGCATCGGCCTGGCGCGTCAGGATCCGCCCACCGACCTGAAAGGCCAGCGGCGATTCAAAGCGCGCCCGAACGGTGCCTGACAGCGCCCGGGATGAGGCCGTCACCGGCGTCACGGTCGCCGTGCGGACATAGGGCGCGGCATCCGCTGCCGCGTTGGCGTCAGACGTGCGCTGGCATGCAGTAGTCAGTGCGAGCAGGCTGGCGATGGCGGCCACCAGGGCAGCGCGATGGGCAACAGGCATGGCTGAACGTCTCTGGGTTTATTTCTAAACTTTAAAGTTTACATATTGGGCCGCGTGGCGACCAGAGGCGAAAGCGTCTTTCAGCGTTCGGCGACATCGATGTGACGCACGTGAGTGCCGCCCCGGCATTGCAACACCGGGCTTACGCGCAACCAACCTGCGTTGGATGCAGGCGGCGGTTGCATCCAGCCTGACCGGCCTGCCGTAACACAGGCATCCCCGCTTTGGAGTCTTCCGCCATGCGCAGCCTGATTGCCGCTGCTCTGCCCGCGCTGCTTGCCATCCTGTTGACCGGCTGCGCCGAAGCGGCCACGCCGATCCGGCCCGTGGCGCAGGTCGATCTACCGCGCTACATGGGCCGCTGGTACGTCATCGGCATCATTCCCACCTGGCTGGAACAGGGCAATCACAATCCGGTGGAAACCTACCGGCTGGATCGCAATGGCAATGTCTGCACCTGGTACCGCTACCGGCCTGACCGTTTCGATGCCCCGGTCAAGCGCCTGAAATCGACCGGTCTGGTGGTGCCCGGTACCGGCAACGCCGAATGGAAGGTGCGCTTCTTCGGCCTGTTCAAGGCCCAGTACAAGGTCGGCTGGCTGGCCGAGGACTACAGCCAGGTGCTCGTCGTGCGCGATGCCCGCGACTACCTCTGGTACATGGCGCGCACACCCACCGTGAGCGAGGCGGACTGGCAGGCCATGCTGACCCGTGCCCGTGCGTTTGGCTACGACGTCTCGCGCATCCAGCGGGTGCCGCAACGCTGGCCCGAGCAGGGCCCAGGCAGCGACCAGTTCGACGGTGAGTGCCCATGAATGTGGTGGTTCTGCTGTTGGCGCTACTGATGCCGCTGGTGGCCTGGCTGTCCAATACCGGCGGTCTGCCCGGTGCCGATGTCGCCGCCACGATCGCGCTGGTGCTGGCGGCACTCGTCGTCTTCACTGCGCTGGCCGCACGCCGCAACGGCTGGCGCACTCAACCCGGGCGCCACACCGGATGACCTGCCTGCGGTTGGTGCTGGGCGACCAGTTGAACCCGCGGCATCCCTGGTTCGATACGGTGTCGCCGGATGTTCTGTACGTCCTGATGGAAGTCCGCCAGGAAACCGATTACGTCCTCCACCACGCGCAGAAAATCATTGCCATCTTTGCGGCCATGCGTCGCTTTGCGGATCGCTTGCGCGCCGCCGGTCATCGCGTGGCCTATCTGCGGATTGACGATCCCGACACCCTGCCGTCGCTGACCGCCAATCTGAACCAGCTGATGGCGCTGCACGGAGCCACTGCGTTTGAATACCAGGCGCCGGACGAATGGCGGCTGGACGCGCAGCTCAAAGACTACGCCGCCCGCCTGCCCATTCCCGCGCACTGCGTGGACAGCCACCACTTCCTCGCGGCACGCGATGCCGTAGCGAGTTTTTTCGGCACGCGCAAACGCTGGACCATGGAGCTGTTCTACCGGTACATGCGGCAACGCCACGGCATCCTGCTAGAGCCAGACGGCGCCCCGCTGGGTGGGCGCTGGAACTTCGATGCCGAAAACCGCAAGCCCTGGCGTGGTGATCCGCCGGAGCCGCCAGACTTGCGGCCGATCCACGATCACACCGCCTTGTGGGCCAGCATCCAGGCCGCGGGTGTCGCCAGCTTCGGCAATCCGTCGGCGGATGCATTCCGCTGGCCGATCGACCGCGAGGAAGCGCTGGGCCAGCTCGATGCGTTTGTCGAACATGCGCTACCGCACTTCGGTGACTACCAGGACGCGCTGAGTAGCCGCGCCCATCGGCTCTTCCACTCCCTGCTGTCATTCGCATTGAACGTGAAGATGCTTTCACCGGCCGAGGTGATTGCACGGGTGGAAGCCGAAGGACGTGCCGGCCGTGCGCCACTGGCGGCGGTGGAGGGCTACATCCGCCAGATCCTGGGTTGGCGCGAGTACGTGCGCGGCGTGTATTGGGCGCGCATGCCCGGCTACGACGCCAGCAATACCTTTGCACACGACCGCCCACTGCCGGACTGGTTCTGGACCGGGCAGACCCGAATGGCCTGCGTGCGCGCGGCGATCGGGCAGTCACTGACGCATGCATACGCCCACCACATCCAGCGGCTGATGGTGATCGGCAACTTCGCCCTGCTGGCCGGGCTGGACCCGCAGGCGCTGCATCGCTGGTATCTCGGTATCTATATTGATGCCTTTGAATGGGTGGAACTGCCCAATACGCTTGGAATGAGCCAGTTCGCTGACGGCGGCCTGCTGGCCACTAAGCCCTATGTCTCATCGGCGGCCTACCTGCATCGTATGGGCGATCACTGCGGGCACTGCCACTACCGTCGTGATGCCCACATCGGCCCACGCGCGTGTCCGTTCAACGCGCTCTACTGGAACTTCCTGGACCGCAACAGCAAGCACCTGGCCGGCAATCCGCGGCTGGCAATGCCTTATCGGCAACTGGCGCGCATGCCGGCCGCAAAGCGGGAGGCGCTGGCGGCGCGCTCGGCGGAGCTGCTGGCGCAGCTTGACCAACTCTAGACCCACCGCATCCAAAGCTCATTGGCGGGCGTATGCGGTCATAAGTGGTGCCCGGCTCTGCCGGTGTGCTGCGTGTGCCCCCTTCCCTGCCTTGAGGCCACACCATGTCAACTCCCATGCGGGATCCAGCCCCTCTTCAACGCCTTGCACCGATCTCCGTGTCGCAGCGCGTCCGCGAACGCCTGTCCAGCGCAGGCATCCGCTTCCACGCCAATGACAACATCGCCGAGTATCTGAAAGACGGTGAGCTGGAAGCGATCGAGGCGGAAGTGGCCGCCAAGGCGCAGGAAATGCTGCGCGCGCTGGTCATCGATACCGACAACGACCATAACACCCGCGACACCGCCCGCCGCCTGGCCAAGATGTTCGTGCGCGAGGTGTTTGCTGGCCGCTTCCAGGCCATGCCCGCAGTCACCGAGTTCCCCAATGCCGAGCGCCTGAACGAGCTGATGATCGTCGGGCCCTTGCGGGTGCGCAGCGCCTGTTCGCACCATCTCTGCCCGATCATGGGGCGGGTGTGGGTGGGCGTACTGCCCGATGCCGATTCCAACCTGATCGGCCTGTCCAAATATGCCCGCCTGATCAACTGGATCATGCGTCGGCCGCAGATCCAGGAAGAGGCGGTGGTTCAGATTGCCGATCTGCTGGAGCAGCGTCTGAAGCCAGTCGGTATCGCCGTGGTGATGGAAGCCGATCACTACTGCATGCACTGGCGCGGTGTGGAGGATGATGGCGCGAAGATGGTCAACAGCGTCATGCGCGGCCGCTTTCTCGAGGACGCGGCCCTGCGGCGGGAATTCCTGACGTTCACCAAGCGCGACTAAACATTCCGGCCCTCACGAGCAGGCCCGCAGTCCACACCTGCGGGCCTGTTGTCGTTCAGGCAACCGTATGCAGGCCGATCAAAGGCCAACCACCGGCTGCAGCTTGCGCGCCAACCAGCCACGGAAAACCAACGGCCCGTCGAGCGCCGCCACGCAGATGCAAGGCACCCCTGGCGAAGTCACCGGCTGGTGCTCGACCTCACAGTCCAGATCCGCGATGTCGCCAGGGCCGAAGTGGCCGAGTTCATCGTCATAGGCGCCCTTGAGGATCTGGGTCAGCTCGCTGCCGCCATGGCTGTGGATCGGCATGCTTTTGCCAGGTGCAATCTTGAGCAGAATCAGAGTGTGGCCGCTGACTTCAGGGGCGCGGATCATGTGGACGCCGGGGGCGACCCAGCGCCAGCGCAGATCACTCCAACGCCGGCCGAAATAGGGCTGCAGCGGGCGTGGCAACGCATCAACAGCGGGCCGATTCGTGCTTGATTCTCGCGGCGATGGTGCAACCGGCGTCGTGTCCTGGAGGCGTGCCAGCATGTCCTGACGAAGCTGGTCGTGGCGCGTATCACCGGCGCCGGCAGGTTGACGCTGGTTGAGCAGCACCCCGCCCACCCGTTCCGCCCGCGCCAGTTGCTGGCGGCAGTAGGGGCAGCCTTCCAGATGCGTATCGACCACGGCCATCATCTCCGGTGACAGCGCACCGGCAGCGCGGCTGACCAGAGTGGCGGGATCGAGATGGTGGCGCGGTGTCATGCCTCACCCCGCAAGCTGGATTGCAGGCGGATGAATGCCCGCCGGATGGTGGATTTGACCGTGCCCAGCGGCATACCGAGCTCGTCGGCGATTTCCTGGTGGGATTTGGCTTCCAGATAGGACATGCGGATCAGTCGGGCTTGTAGTGCAGACAGGCGCTCGATCCGTTCGTTCAGATCGACGTGCGCGGCATAGCTTTCAGCGGTGGAGAAGCCGGGTGACTGCGCTTCTTCCTCTGGCTCCGGGGCGAGTTCTTCATCGACGGATTGCCACTGGCGCTCGCGACGAAGGCGGTCGATATGCAGGTTGCGGGCGATTCGGAACAACCAGGTGGACACCTGGCTGCGGCTGGGGTCATAGCTGGCGGCATGCTGCCAAAGCCGCAGCATGGCCTCCTGTGCCAGCTCATCGGCAGTCGCCTCCGATGCGCCCAGCCCACGCAGGTACAGCCGGACACGCGGCGCGAAGTGATCGTAGATCCGCATGAACGCATCGCGGTCACGCCGGAGCGCCACCGCCTGCATCTGCGTGCCCCAGTCGATCGCTGCGGCGTGGACGTTGTCCAGGGAGCTCATGGCGCGGGTCGCCTCGAATGGCGACAGGTCTCCGTGGCGGTTGGGTGCAGGCATGGTAAATCGAAGCCGGTCTGAAATGTCATCTCCCTTACGCAGCCTGCGCGCGTATGGATGCAGTCCCACACCGCAACCGACGCCGCCCATGCATCCAGTCTGGCCCCCATGCCGTAAGCTCGACGTACACACAGGACGTCTGCGATGCCTCTGGACTCACCCCGCCGCTCGCCTCACCCCGTTGGATCCGCCATGCGCTGGCTGCGACAGTGGTTTGATACCAGTGCCATTCCCACGCAAGACGGCCAGGGCGACCGGCGGATCGACTGGCCACGGGTGATCCCGTTCATCGGGTTGCATCTGGGCTGCCTGGGCGTGCTCTGGGTGGGCATCTCGCCAACGGCGGTGGTGGTGGCCGCTGTGCTGTATGTGGTGCGGATGTTTGCCATTACCGCCTTCTATCACCGGTATTTTTCCCATCGGACGTTTCGCGCCTCACGGCCGGTGCAGTTCGTTTTTGCCTTGCTTGGCGCCAGCGCTGTGCAACGTGGGCCGCTGTGGTGGGCCGCACACCATCGGCACCATCATCGCTATGCCGATACCGAGCAGGATCCGCACTCGCCGCGCTACGGCTTCTGGCGTAGCCACATGGGGTGGTTTTTGACCAAGGAAGCATTTGCGACCGACTTCAACCGGGTGCCGGATCTGGCGCGTTTCCCAGAGCTTCGCTGGCTTGACCGCTTCGATGTCGTGGTGCCGCTGGCGCTGGCGGCCAGCCTGTACGGGCTGGGTGCGCTGCTGGCCCGCTTCGCTCCGGCGCTCAATACCAGCGGCCCACAGCTGCTGGTGTGGGGATTTTTTGTCTCGACCGTGGTGCTGTTTCATGCCACGGTGACCATCAACTCGCTGGCGCACCGGTTCGGCAGTCGGCGCTTTGCAACGACCGACGACAGCCGCAACAACCTCTGGCTCGCACTGCTGACCTTCGGCGAGGGCTGGCATAACAACCACCATTTCTATGCCAGCAGTGCCCGGCAAGGGTTTTACTGGTGGGAGATCGACCTGACCTGGTACGGTCTGAAACTGCTGGCCTTGCTTGGGCTGATCCGTGATCTCAAACCGGTGCCCGCCTGGGTGCTGGAACGGGTGGAGCGTTGACCATGCGGATTGCAGTGATCGGATCCGGCATTTCTGGTCTGGCCAGCGCCTGGTTGCTCTCGGCCCGGCATGAGGTGGTGCTGTTTGAGGCCAATGACTATCTGGGCGGGCATACCCATACCCACGACGTGGAGCAGGCCGGACGGCGTTACCGGGTGGATACCGGCTTCATCGTCCACAACCCGGTGCACTATCCCTTGCTCACGCGCCTGTTCGACCAGCTCGGCGTGGCCAGCCAGCCCACCACCATGAGTTTCTCGGTGCACAACGCGCGCACCGGGCTGGAATACAACGCCACCTCGCTGGATACGCTGTTCTGCCAACGCCGCAATCTGCTCTCGCCGCGGTTCTGGGGCATGCTGCGCGACCTGCTGCGGTTCTACCGGCAAGCCCCCAGCCTGTTGGATGGCGACGGCCCGGGGCCTGGTATTGGTGAATGGCTGGATGAACACGGCTACGGCCAGGCCTTCCGCGATGATCACCTGGTGCCGATGGCCTCGGCCCTGTGGTCTTCGCCACCCCACCAGATCCTGCAGTTTCCCGTGCGCTATCTGGTGCAGTTCATGGCCAACCACCAGATGCTGCAGATCAGCGGCCGTCCCGAATGGCGAGTGGTTTGCGGCGGGTCCTCCACCTACGTGGCGGCCATGCGTGCGCGCTGGCAGGTGCAGGAACGGTTGCAATGCCCAGTGCACCGGATCCGGCGCGAGGCCGATGCCGTGGTCATCGACAGTGCGGAAATGCAGGGTGAGCGTTTCGATCAGGTGGTGCTGGCCTGCCACAGCGACCAGGCGTTGGCCTTGTTGACGGATGCCACCCCCGACGAGCGCGACATCCTGGGTGCCATCGCGTACCAGCCCAACGACGTGGTGCTGCATACCGATGCCCGCCTGCTACCACGCAATCGCAAAGCCTGGGCCGCCTGGAACGCCTACGTGCCCGGCACCCCGGACGCGCCCTGCACGGTCAGCTACTGCATGAACCTGCTGCAGGGCCTGCAGTCACCCGAGCCGTTCGTGGTCACCTTGAACCGCAGCGAGGCCATCGACCCGGCCAAGGTTTTGCGCTGCCTGCACTACCAGCACCCGGTCTACACCCCGGCGTCGGTCGCGGCGCAACGGCGCAAAGGCCTGATCCAGGGAGTACGTCGCACCTGGTTTGCAGGCGCCTACTGGGGCTGGGGCTTCCATGAGGACGGCATGAGGAGCGCCGTCGAAGTCGCCGCCGGCCTGGGCGTCCGTTGGCCCGAGGACGGGAGTTCGCAATGAGCACGCACCTGTGCAGCGCAGTGTACGAAGGCACGGTCCGGCATCGTCGCCACTTGCCGCGTCCGCATGCGTTCGAATACCGGATGGCACAGCTGTATCTGGATCTCGATGAGCTGGAAACGGTGTTTCGTGGGCGCTGGCTGTGGTCGGCGACGCGACGCGCACTGGCCGAGTTCCGTCGGTCGGATTTCCTTGGCCCGCCGGAGCGCCCACTCAAAGAAGCCGTGAAGGATCGCGTCGAGACCGCCACCGGCGAGCGCCCGGCTGGCCCGGTGCGGCTACTGACACATCTGCGTTATGCCGGGTTGATCTTCAACCCGGTCAGCTTCTACTACTGCTTCGACGCCGATGGCGAGACCCTGCACAGCATCGTCGCCGAGATCACCAATACCCCCTGGCTGGAACGCCATGCCTACGTGCTGCCGGTCGCATGGGCCACCCGGCATGGCCGCAGCCTGCACTGGCGGTTCGACAAGACCTTCCACGTCTCCCCCTTCATTGGCATGGCGCGCCGCTATGACTGGCGTTTCAGTGTGCCCGCGGAGGATTTGCATGTGCACATGGACGTGTTCGACGGTCAGTCGCGCGAGTTCGACGCCCATCTGACCCTGCACCGCCGCCCACTGACCGGCGCGGCACTGGCCCGCGTGCTGTGGCGCTATCCCCTGATGACCACCCAGGTGGTGGCCGCCATCTACTGGCAGGCGCTGCGGCTGTGGCTGAAGCGCACGCCTTTTCATGAACATCCCCGACTGTCTGGAGATCGCCCGTGAATGCTCTCATCCAAACGGAGGCTGCCCCGCGGTTTAGCGCATTCGACCGCTTCCTGCGTCAGCGCCTGCTGGAACGATTGACTGGCCTTTCGCATGGCCGGCTGGTGCTGCGTGATGCGCTCGGCAACGTCATCCTGGGTTCTGCCGAAGGTGGGCTTGAAGTGACCCTTGAGGTGCTCGACCCCGGTTTCTACCGGGCAATCGCCACCCATGGCAGCGTCGGCGCGGGCGAAGCCTACATGGACGGCCTGTGGCGCTGCAGTGACCTGGTGGGCCTGGTGCGCCTGCTGGTGCGCAACCGCGACCTGCTGGATGGCATGGAAACCGGCAGCGCGCGGCTGGGCGGCTTGGCGATGAAGGCCATCCACCTGCTCCGCCGCAACACCCGCTCGGGCAGCCGGCGCAACATCGCCGCCCATTACGACCTCGGCAACGATTTCTTCCGGCTGTTCCTGTCGGAGGACATGATGTACTCCTCCGCTTACTGGGCTGGTGCCGATGACACGCTGGAGTCGGCCTCCACCCGCAAGCTGGATCTGATCTGCCGCAAGCTGAACTTAGACCCCAACGATCATGTGATCGAGATCGGCACCGGCTGGGGCGGGTTTGCCGTGCACGCCGCCAAGCACTACGGCTGCCGCGTCACCACCACCACCATCTCGCACGAGCAGTACACGCTGGCGCGTCAACGCGTGCAGGCCGCCGGGCTTGGCGACCGCATCACCCTGCTGCAATCGGACTACCGCGACCTCACCGGCCAGTACGACAAGCTGGTGTCGATCGAGATGATCGAGGCCATCGGCGCCGAGTATCAGCCCGCTTACTTTGGCCAGATCGGGCGGCTGCTCAAGCCGGACGGGCTGGCGCTGGTGCAGGCCATCACCATCGAGGATCACCGTTACGAACAGGCGCTGACTTCGGTCGATTTCATCAAGCGGCACATTTTCCCGGGCTGCTTCATCCCCTCGATCAACGCCATGCTGGCGGCCAAGACCCGTAGCAGCGATCTGGCGCTGGTGGGGCTGGAAGATTTCGGGCTGTCCTACGCCCGCACCCTGCAGGCCTGGCGGGAACGCTTCCTCGCCCAGCTGCCGGCAGTGCGCGCACAGGGGTATGACGAACGCTTCATTCGCATGTGGGAGTTCTATCTGGCCTATTGCGAAGGCGGGTTCCGCGAGCGCGCCCTGGGCGTGGCGCATCTGTTGCTGGCCAAACCCGGCTGGCGCCCGCCCGGAGCGGAGGCGGCATGACCGTCTGGCTGACCCTGCTGGGGTATCAGGCCGTCTGGTTTGCAGCGGTGATCGGTGCTGGCCACGGCCTGTGGTGGCCGGGTGTCATCGCGGCTGTGCTGTTTGCGCTGTGGCGGCTGTGGGTGTCATCGCATCGCCTGCTGGAAGCCCGGCTGGCGCTGCTCGGCGTGGGCCTGGGTCTGGTGCTGGAAACCCTGTGGGTGCGCACCGGCCTGCTGGACTACGCAGCAGCCCCGGCACATGGCGTGCCGCTGTGGATCCTGACGCTGTGGCTGGCGTTTTCCCTGTGCGTGGTGCCATTGCTGGGCTACCTGCATCGGCGCCTACTGCTGGCCGCGGTGTTGGGAGCCATCGGCGGCCCGTTGGCCTATCTCGGCGCCGCGCGCGGCTGGCACGTCGTCGAGTTCGCCCAGCCGCACTGGCAGAGCCTGCTGGCACTGGCGGCAGGCTGGGCAGTGGCGATGCCGCTGCTCGCCTGGCGTGCCCGGCGCGGCCTACAACCCTGACATTGACGAGGTGCATCATGCGTCTGAGCGAACAAGTCCTGCTGATCTGGCTGCTGGCGGCCGCAATGATGGTGCTGGGCTGGATCTGGCAGCGTCGGCGCAGCAACGCCGGCATCGTCGATGTGCTGTGGTCGGCAGGGCTGGGCATGGCCGCACTGGTGCTGGCCTCGACCGGCACCGGTGCGCTATCCGCCCGCCTGCTGGTGGGCGTGCTGGGCACTGCCTGGGCGCTGCGGTTGGCCCTGCACCTGTGGGCACGCGTGCGGAGCGAACCCGAGGACGGCCGCTACCGCGCCTTGCGCGAGCACTGGCACGGCAGCCAGGCAATGTTCTTCGGCTTTTTCCAGTTCCAGGCACTGCTGGTGGTGCTGTTCGCACTGCCGCTGGCGGCGGTGGCCGCGCATCCCGCCCCGGCGACCTGGCAGCTCGCTGCGGCGGCGCTGATCTGGCTGTTTTCGGTTGCCGGTGAGGCGCTGGCAGATGCACAGCTGGCACGTTTCCGCGCCAATCCGGCCAACCGCGGCAAGACCTGTCGCAGCGGGTTGTGGCGCTACTCGCGGCACCCCAACTACTTCTTTGAATGGCTGCACTGGTTCAGCTACGCCATCGCCGCCATTGGCAGCCCGCTGGCCTGGCTGGGCT
This sequence comes from Thermomonas hydrothermalis, assembly GCF_900129205.1. Taxonomy (GTDB): domain Bacteria; phylum Pseudomonadota; class Gammaproteobacteria; order Xanthomonadales; family Xanthomonadaceae; genus Thermomonas; species Thermomonas hydrothermalis. The sequence continues at coordinate 21,857 of NZ_FQUK01000023.1, forward strand.
GGCTGGGGCCGGTGGTGATGTATCTGTTCCTGCGCTACCTGAGCGGCATTCCGTTCACTGAACAGCAGGCCCTGCGCACGCGGGGCGATGACTACCGGGACTACCAGCGCCGCACCCCGATGCTGTTCCCCTGGTTTCCCAAATCCTGACACTGAAAGGAGCGCCCATGTCCGTGGTCACCCTGCAACACGACGAACTGCCCCGCGACCGGCCCGCTCCGGGTCTGCTGGGCCTGGCCGAACGCGGCTGGCTGCCGGATGCCCTGATCCGCGCCGGCATCCGCCGCCTGTGCGAACAGCGCCTGAAAGAAGAACTGGCCGGCGGCGTGGAAGCCCAGTCGGCGCGCCAGCGTGCGCGGCTTGCTGCGTTACGGGAAAGCCCGCTTGCGATCGAAACCGAGGCCGCCAATGCCCAGCACTACGAACTGCCGCCGGCGTTTTTCACCCGGTGCCTCGGCCCACGGTTGAAGTATTCCTGCTGTTACTACCCGCGCGGCGACGAAACGCTGGGCGAGGCGGAGAAGGCGATGCTGGCGCTGTACTGCGAACGCGCCGGGCTGGCCGACGGCCAGGACATTCTGGAGCTGGGCTGCGGCTGGGGCTCGCTGACGCTGTGGATGGCCGAGCGCTTCCCGAACGCCCGCATCACCGCAGTGTCCAACTCCAACGGCCAGCGTGGCTTCATCGAAGCCCGTTGTCGCGAGCGCGGGCTTGAGAACGTGCGCGTGCTGACCCGTGACGTGAACGCACTGGAGCTGCCGACGGACGCCTTCGACCGCTGCGTGTCGATCGAGATGTTCGAGCACATGCGCAATTACGAGCGCCTGCTGGGGCGCATCGGCAGCTGGCTGCGCCCGGGCGGCCGGCTGTTCGTGCACATCTTCGCGCACCGCACCCTGCTCTACCCGTTCGAGACGCAGGGCGAAGACAACTGGATGGGCCGGCACTTCTTCACTGGCGGCCTGATGCCGGCGGCCGACACCCTGCTGCATTTCCAGGACGCACTGCACATCCGCCAGCAATGGTTGCTAGACGGCACCCACTACGAGAAGACGGCCAACCACTGGCTGCAACAGCAGGACGCGCATCGTGACGAGGTGATGGCGATCCTGCGCGAGGCCTACGGCGACGCGGCCGGCCTGTGGTACCAGCGCTGGCGGATGTTCTGGATGGCCTGTGCCGAGCTGTTCGGTTACGCCGATGGCCAGGAATAGCTAGTGTCGCATTACCTGTTCGAGCGGGCCAAGCGCTGAGCCAGCATGTCCAGAAGGCTGACCCGCTGGCGGATGCTGTGGCTCACGCTGGTGTTTTCCTGCGCCCAGGCCGCCGCCCGCCTGCCACCCATTCCGGCGGTGGCCCAGCTCGATCTGCCGCGCTTCATGGGCAGCTGGTATCTGGTCGGCGGCATCCCCACCCCGTTCGAGCGCCACGCCTGGAATGCCGTGCAGACCTACACGCTGCGCGATGACGGCAGCATCCTGACTACCCTCACCTTCCACGAGAAACGCGCCGACGGGCCACGCCGGCACACCGAAGCGCCCGCCACGGTGCGTCCGGGCACCGGCAATGCGGTGTGGGACGTGCGTGTGTTCGGCCCCTTCAAGTCGCAATATAAAGTGGTCTGGCTGCGCGCCGATTACGGAGCAATGCTGGTGGCGCGCGATGCCCGTGACTACGCCTGGCTGTTTTCCCGCACCCCGCAGGTGAGCGCAGCCGATCGTGCGCATGCGCGCCAGCTGCTGGCGGATGCCGGATATCCGTTAGAGCACTGGCGTGATATCCCGCACACGGCACGCACCGGCAGTCATCGTTGAACGGGCTCAGCCACCACAAACAGCGCGCACCTGCGCATCCAGCCGGCTCAGCTGGGCAAACGTTCGACGTAGCCCCAGCCGCTCCAGGGCTGCCTGGCGCTTGGCGTGGGCGGCGCGGCAGCGGTCAGCGGCGGTCGTCAGTCGCGTCGGGGCATGGCGTAACCGTATCGGCCGCAAGCTAGACCCGGTGCGGGCCGCGCGCGGGTGCGCCGTGTGCGCGCCTGGGTTGTCAGCACGGGCGGTGGGCACGACTGGCGGGTCGGGCGTGTACGCGATGACCCGGTCGGTCCGCTGCCCATGGGCGCACGGCTGGGATTGATAGGTCACACCGTTCGCCCGATCGAGGCAGCGGTATAGCTGGCCGGCTTGCACCGGGACGGTCAGACTCAGCAGCAGATACGGCAGCAGGCGAGCATGATGCATGGCACGCATTCGCATGGAACCTGCCGTCAGCCTGCCGTGCCGTGAGTTGGCACGGGATCGGGCATGCGCTCGGTATCGCGTCGGGGATCGCCGCGTGTGCGCCTCGGTCAGTCGTTGCCTGACAGCCCGTCATGTGCCCTGGGTGTCCAGCGCCGCAGCAGCAAGGCATTGCTGACCACGCTGACGCTGGACAGGGCCATCGCCGCACCGGCAATCATCGGATCCAGCATGCCGGCGGCGGCCAGTGGAATGCCGATGACGTTGTAGAGGAAGGCCCAGAACAGATTCTGGTGAATCTTGCCGACACAGCGCCGGGAAATGTCGATGGCATCAGCCACCAGCCGCGGGTCCGGTCGCATCAGGGTGATGGCGGCCGCATGCATGGCCACCTCGGTGCCACTGCCCATGGCAAACCCGACCTGTGCGGCAGCCAGTGCCGGGGCATCGTTGAGGCCATCGCCGACCATGCCGGTGACACCTTGCGCAGCCAGCGCCCGGATGATGCGCAGCTTGTCCTCCGGCAGCAGCTCGGCATGCACTTCGTGTTCGGCCAGTCCGATCTGGGCGGCCAGGGCGCGCACGGCCGCGATGCTGTCCCCGGAAAGCAATAACGGCTGAACGCCGATCGCACGCAGCGCCGCAATTGCCTGTGCCGACTGCGGGCGGGGCACATCCCCGAATGCGAGCAGACCACGGACCCGCCAGCCCTGCCCGGCATCCTCTGCCAGCCAGGACACGGTCTGGCCACTTTGCGCTGCGGCATCGGCCCAAGGCTGCACCGGCGTCATATCGATGCCCAGTTCGGCCATCCAGCGGCCATGTCCCAGCACCACCCGGTGCGGCCCATTCCGACCTTGCACCCCGCGTCCTGCGACCGCGGCGATGTCGGTGAGTGCGGGGGCGGTGATGCCACGGGCACGCGCGGCATCAAGCACTGCTCGGGCCAGCGGATGTTCGCTGCCCTGCTGCAGGCCAGCCGCCAGGGCCAGCAGTGCCTCTTCATCGCCGTCCAGCGCCCGGCACTGCATCAGCACGGGCCGCCCAACAGTGAGCGTGCCAGTCTTGTCGAATGCCACCGTGCGCAATCGACGGGCGGTTTCCAGTGCTTCCACGTCCCGAATCAGAATGCCAGCGCGGGCTGCCACTCCGGTTCCGGCCATGACCGCCGCCGGCGTCGCCAGCCCCAGCGCGCACGGACACGCGATCACCAGAACCGCCACGGCATTGAGCAACGCCTGGGTCCAGTCGCCACGGAGCAGCCCCCAGCCCAGCAGGGTCAGCACGGCCAACGCCACCACCACCGGCACGAAGACTGCGCTGACCTTGTCCACGATGCGTTGTACCGGCGCCTTCCGGGCCTGCGCGTCTTCGACCAAGCGAACGATCTGCGCCAACACCGATTCAGCACCAACTGCATGCGTGCGGATGCGCAATCGACCTTCGCCGTTCAGTGCCCCACCCGTCACCCGATCGCCAGGGCCCTTGGGCACCGGCAGCGACTCGCCGCTGAGCAGGGACTCGTCGCACTGACTACGCCCCTCCAGCACCACCCCGTCCACCGGAATGCGCTCACCGGGCAGCACCACCACTTCATCGCCGACGCTGACTGCCTCGATTGGAACCTGGGTTTCCACGCCTGCGCGTACCACCCGCGCCGTCTCCGGTCGCAACGTCTGCAGGGCACGGATCGCCTCGCCCGCCTCCCGTCTGGCCCGGGCTTCCAGCCATTTACCCAGCAACACCAGGGTGATGACGACGGCAGACGATTCGAAATACAACGGCGCGTCGTGTTGCCCGTTCGATTGCAGCAGGTGATACACGCTCAACCCGTACGCCGCACTGGTGCCGAGCGCCACCAGTAGATCCATGTTGCCGCTGCGTGCCCGCAGCGCCGCGAATCCGGCGCGGTAAAACCGTGCGCCCAACCAGAACTGCACAGGCGTTGCCAACAGCCACTGCACCCAGCCTGGCAACGCCCAGTGCACGCCGAACGGCATCAGCAGCATCGGCGCAACCAGCGGTAGCGTCAGCAGCACGGCCCACCACAGTGACCGGGTTTCGTGCCCGGCACTGCTGGCAGCGGCGGAGGGTGTGGCTTCGACATGCCGTCGCGCCCCATAGCCTGCCCGTTCCACCGCCTGCACCAGTGCATCCGTGGACACACCTGCTTCCGCCACCACGGTTGCGGTCTCTGTCGCCAGATTGACGCTGGCCTCGCGCACGCCTTCCACCTTGCGCAGCGCCCGTTCCACCCGGGCCGCACAGGACGCGCAGGTCATCCCGGTGATCTCCAGCCGGAGTGAGGTCGAGGTCGATTCAGTGGTCATAGTGATCGAGTCGTGACAGGGCAAGCATTGTCAGCCTTGTTGGGAGATGTCATCAAACCACTGTCATCGAAGTTTCATCCGGGTTTGAGAGGATTCCATCAAACCACTATTCTGGAATGATGGAAATGAATGCCGCGACCAGCGCGCTGGCGGCGCTGGGACACCCCACCCGCCTTTCGATCTTCCGCAGGTTGATCGAGGCCGGGCCAGACGGCCAGCTGGCCGGCGAACTGGCTCAGGCGCTGTCGTTGCCCGGCGCCACCCTGTCGTTTCACCTCAAAACCCTGCGTGCCGCTGGTCTGGTGACCGCCGAGCCGTGCGGTCGGCATGTGCGCTACCGCCCCCAGCTGCCAACCGTCCAGGCATTGATCGACTTTCTCACCCGCGATTGCTGCCAGCACAGCGGTGAGCCCAACTGCCTGACGGCCACTGCAGCTTGCCAGGCCCGGTGCTGACGGCCCCAAGGTTCGCCCCCTCGTCCCCTCATCTGCCCAAGAAGGAAGCCCCCCATGACGATTCGCGTCGGTATCAACGGATTTGGCCGCATCGGTCGGCTGGCTCTACGCGCCGGCTGGGACAACCCGGCATTGCAGTTCGTGCAGATCAATGACCCCGCCGGTGATCCGGCCACGCTTGCCCACCTGCTTCGCTTCGATTCAGTGCAGGGGCACTGGCAGCGCGACATCGGCGCCACCGACCAGGCCATCACGATCGACGGAGTGTCGATCCCGGTCAGTCGCAACAAAGCGCTTGCCGATACCGACTGGTCCAGCTGCGATGTGGTGCTGGAAGCCTCCGGCAAATTCCGCAAACCGGATTTGCTGCAGCCGTATCTCGACCAGGGGGTGAAGCGGGTGGTGGTCACCGCACCGGTGAAATCGCCCGGCGCACTGGATGTGGTGATGGGGGTCAACCACCACCGCTTCGATCCTGCCGTGCATCGCATCGTCTCGGCGGCCTCGTGCACGACCAACTGCCTGGCACCGGTGGTCAAGGTCATCCATGAAGGCATCGGGATTCGACACGGCAGTCTGACCACCGTCCACAGCCTGACCAATACCCAGGTGATCGTGGATGCGCCGCACAAAGATCTGCGTCGTGCGCGTGCCTGTGGCAGCAGCCTGATTCCCACGTCCACCGGATCGGCCACGGCCATCGCAGAGATTTTCCCGGAACTCAAAGGGCGGCTGAATGGCCATGCGGTGCGGGTGCCGCTCACCAATGCCTCGCTCACCGACTGCGTGTTCGAGGTCGCCCGCCCGACCAGCGTCGAAGAAGTCAACGCACTGCTGCAGGCGGCGGCCGAAGGCCCGCTGAAAGGCATCCTCGGCTATGAGACGCGGCCATTGGTGTCGATCGACTTCCTGCATGACCCGCGCTCAAGCATCGTCGATGCCCTCTCCACCCTGGTGATCAATGGCACCCAGGTGAAGATTTACGCTTGGTACGACAACGAGTGGGGCTACGCCAACCGCAGCGTCGAGTTGGTGCAGCTGGTCGGTAGCGCGGAGTGAGCCGGATGCTGTCGCGCCTACCCGCCGAGGTTCGTCAGTACTTGCTGATCACCGGCAACTACTGGGCGTTCACCCTGACCGATGGCGCCCTGCGCATGTTGGTGGTGCTGCATTTCCACCAGCTTGGCTACAGCCCGTTGCAGGTGGCTTTGCTGTTCTTGTTCTACGAGGTGTTCGGGGTCATCACCAACCTGGTCGGAGGCTGGCTGGGGGCGCGGATTGGCCTCAATCGCACCATGAACATCGGCCTTTTGTTGCAGGTGGTGGCACTGGCGATGCTGCTGGTGCCGCCAGCGGCGCTGAGCGTGCCCTGGGTGATGGCCGCCCAGGCGCTCTCGGGAATCGCCAAGGACCTCAACAAAATGAGCGCCAAGGGCAGCATCAAGGGGCTGGTTCCGGCCGACCGGCAGGGGGCCCTGTTCCGCTGGGTGGCGGCGCTGACCGGATCGAAAAATGCGCTCAAGGGGGTGGGGTTTTTCCTCGGCGGCGCACTGCTGGCCTGGCTGGGCTTCCGCGCGGCCGTCGCAGTGATGGCCGCAGCCCTGCTCCTGATCGGGCTTGCCAGCGTGTGGCTGCTCAAGCGCGACCTCGGCAAGGCCAAAGCCAAACCAAAGTTCCGCGACATCTTCTCCAAGAGCCGGGCGATCAACCTGCTGTCGGCCGCACGGCTGTTTCTGTTTGGCGCGCGCGACGTCTGGTTTGTGGTGGCACTCCCGGTGTTTCTGTATGACCGGCTGGGCTGGGATTTCTGGCAGGTCGGCGGGTTTTTGGCCGCCTGGGTGATCGGCTACGGGCTGGTGCAATCGCTGGCGCCGTGGCTGATCAACCGGCGCGGCAAGCCTCTGCCGGATGGCCGCACGGCATTCGTCTGGGCGGCCCTCCTGGGCGCCGAAATGGTGGCAATGGCGCTGGCCCTGCACCAGGGGCGCAACGCCGAGGCTGTGCTGATCGGTGGCTTGGCGCTGTTTGGCGTACTGTTTGCCCTCAATTCCGCCCTGCACAGTTATCTGATCGTCGAATACGCCAGCGAAGATGGCGTATCGCTGGATGTCGGCTTCTATTACATGGCCAACGCCATGGGGCGTCTGCTGGGGACAGTGCTGTCGGGCTGGGTGTTCCAGCATGCGGGCCTGGTGGCCTGCCTGTGGTGGTCGGCCGGATTTATCGCCCTGGCTGCCGTGATCTCCCTGGCACTGCCGCGGCATACGCATCCGCAGGTGCCGATCCAGGCCGCTTGACCTGACGGCCATGGATTATCGGACACTATTGGTATCTGCAACCGGAGTCTGCTGATGCGACTGAATGTCGAAAACATGCACTGCCAGCATTGCGTGCGCGCCATCACTGCCGCCCTGCAGGCACTGGATCCGAACGCCTCGGTCCAGGTGGATCTGTCCAAGGGCGAAGTGCGTGCCGAAGGCAACTTCAGCGCGGAGGCTGCCATCCGCGCACTAGCCGAGGAAAACTATCCGGCGCGTCTGCTGGACGACTGAAGATGCCCACGTCCCCAGACCCTATCCGTCGTCGCCTCCTGCAAGGGCTTGCGCTGGGGAGTGCGGCGCTCGGACTTGGGCTATGGCGGCGCCCGGCGTGGGCCACGCCTTTCGCCGCGCAGCCCGCTGTGCTCCATGGCGACCGGTTCGACCTGGTCATTGGCCGCACTCCAGTGAACATCACCGGCCGAACCGTGCCGGCATTCACCGTCAATGGCTGCCTTCCCGGCCCGATCCTGCGCTGGCGCGAAGGCGACACCGTGTGCATCCGCGTGCGCAACACGCTGGCGGAAACGAGTTCGATCCATTGGCACGGCCTGCTGCTACCGGCCAACATGGACGGCGTTCCGGGGATGAGCTTCGATGGCATCCCACCCGGTGGCGACTATCTGTACCAGTTCAAAGTGCGCCAGAGCGGCACCTACTGGTACCACAGCCATTCCAGCCTGCAGGAACAGGCCGGCCTGCTGGGGGCCATCATCATCGACCCGTCCGGCCCCGATCCGCTGGCCTGTGAACGCGACTACGTGGTGCTGCTGTCGGACTGGACCGACCTCCCGCCGCACCGCCTGTTGGCGCGGATGAAAAAGCGCAGCGACTACGACAACCTTTACAAGCGCACGGTCGGTGATTTCTTCCGCGATGTCCGAACCATGGGCCTGCACGCCACCTTGGCCGATCGCAAGGCCTGGGGCGCGATGCGGATGAGCCCCACCGACCTGGCTGATGTCAACGGTCACACTTACACCTACCTGGCCAACGGCCATACCGCCGCACAGAACTGGACCGCGCTGTTTACGCCCGGTGAGCGAGTCCGCCTGCGTTTCATCAACGGTGCGGCGATGACGTTTTTCGATGTACGGATCCCCGGCTTGACGATGACCGTGGTGGCCGCCGACGGGCAACCGATCCAACCGGTGGACATTGACGAGTTCCGCATCGCGCCGGCGGAAACGTTCGATGTGATCGTGCAACCGCAGGACGATGCGGCCTATACCGTATTCGCCCAGGCGATGGATCGCAGCGGCTACACCCGGATCACCCTTGCCCCACGTCCTGGCATGCAGGCCGATATCCCTGTCCTGGACCCACGTCCGCGATTGACGATGGACGACATGGGCCACGGTGGACACGGCAAAGTGGGCGAGATGACCTGCGGCGCGGCAATGGCCATGACCGGGATGGATCACGGAACGCACGGCAGCGCCATGCAGCGCCACCCCGCCAGTGAGACCGGCAACCCGGATGTGGACATGCAAACCATGATGCCTGTGCCACGTCTGGATGACCCTGGCATCGGCCTGCGTGACAATGGCCGCCGGGTGCTGCGCTACGCCGACCTGCACAGCCTGCAGCCCCCGGCCGACGACCGCGAACCGTCGCGCACCATCGAGCTGCACCTCACCGGCAACATGGAGCGCTTCACCTGGGGCTTCGATGGCATCCGCTTTGCCGACGCCGCGCCAATCCGGCTGCGTTATGGCGAGCGCGTGCGCATCACGCTGGTCAACGACACGATGATGGAGCACCCCATTCATCTGCATGGCATGTGGAGCGACCTCGAGGACGAACACGGCCAGTTCCTGGTCCGCAAACACACCGTCTCCGTGCCGCCAGGCACCAAACGCAGTGTCCGCGTCACCGCCGATGCGCTGGGCCGTTGGGCCTTCCACTGTCACATGCTGCTGCACATGGAAAGCGGCATGATGCGTGAAGTGCGGGTGGATGAATGACCATGCGCGCCTGGCCCCTCCTCCCGCTGACGCTGTGGCTGGGCACTGCTGGCGCACAGACCCACGACCATCACGCGATGCACGCGCCTAAGGCCGCGCAGGACGTGCGCGCGGCGCCGGCGAAGGCCACGGACGAAGACCAGACCGATCCGCACGCGGCACATCGCGCGATGGCGGCCCACCCCGCGCCGGGCACCTATCAGGTTCCGCCACTGACGGATGCTGACCGCGTTGCGGCTTTTCCGGTGCTTCACGCAGCCCACGCGCATGGCGATCCGCTGGTGTGGATGGTGCAGGCCGATCGTCTGGAGTCCACCCAGGATGACACCCTGACCTGGGCGGGCAAGGCCTGGGTCGGACATGACCGTGGCCGGCTCTGGCTGCGCAGCGAAGGAGCACGCCGCCACGGCGCGACAGACGGCCACCTCGACGCCCTGTGGGGGCGGCCGCTGGATGCCTGGTGGGATGTCCTGGTGGGTGTTCGTCACGACCGCGGACATGGCCCTGCCCGCGACTGGCTGGCGTTGGGCGTGCAGGGCCTGGCGCCGTACAAGTTCGAAGTGCAGGTCACTGCCTACCTTGGTCGTGGTGGCCGCAGCCTGCTGCAGGCCGAAGCTGAATACGACCTGCTGCTGACCAACCGACTGATCCTGCAGCCGCGCGTGGAAGCGGTGCTGTCCGGCCACGACGATCCAGCACGCCAAGTCGGCACCGGGCTTGTGGAAACCTCGGCCGAGCTGCGGCTGCGCTATGAAATCCGCCGCGAGTTCGCGCCTTATCTCGGCTACGCGTGGAAAGCACATCACGGCAACAGTTCCGGGTTTGTGCGTGCCGCAGGTGCGCCGACCCAGACCCACGGCTGGGTAGCCGGCGTTCGGGTCTGGTTCTAAACGGGTGGCGTCAGGGCTTCTTGCGCACGTACAGCACCAGGGCGTGATCGACCAGCTCGTAGCCGTGCTGTTCGGCGATCTGCTGCTGTAGGCGTTCGATCTCCTCGCTCTGGAACTCGATCACCTTGCCGGTATCGACATCGACCATGTGGTCATGGTGCATGCCGCGGTCCAGCTCATAGACCGCAGTACCGCCTTCGAAGTTGTGCTTGAGCACCAGATGCGCGGCCTCGAACTGGGTCAGCACCCGATAGATCGTGGCCAGACCGATGTCCTCACCCTCGGCCAGTAGCTGCTTGTAGATGTCCTCGGCGGTCATGTGCCGCGGCTTGGCATGCTCCAGCAGTTCCAGGATGCGCAGCCGTGGATGGGTGACCTTGAGTCCTGCCTTGCGAAGATCCGGCGCCATCGAAGTTCTCCCTCATACCTGGCCCACGCGCATCCCGACCGTTCGTGGTGCGCTTTCGCCAGCAGCCCCACCGCATTGACGGGCATCGCCGCAGGCACCAGGCGCAACCGTAGGTGAATGTCGCATGCCTGATGACCGACACCGGGCGTGGCACATGCGTGTGAGTGTATCATCGGCACTCCATGCCACTCATCCATCCGGTCCTGCCGATGCGCAAACTGCTTCCTCTCGTCCTGGCCACCCTGCTCGTCAGCGGCTGCGGGGTGATCTACCGGCAACCGATTTTCCAGGGCAACCTGCTGGAAAAGACCGCGGTAGATCAGCTCCAGGCCGGCATGGATCAGCGCCAGGTGATGATGCTGCTGGGAACGCCGTCGATCCGTGATCCGTTCCATCAAAACCGCTGGGACTATGTGGCCAGCCAACGCATCGGCCGCACCGGCGCGCCGGTGGTCAAGACCATGACCCTGTGGTTTGAAAACGGTCAACTGGCCCGCTGGGAAGGCGAATATTTCCCTGAGCAGGACAAGATGCTGGCTGACAACGCCATCCGTTTCTTTGGCCCCAATCTGGCCAAAGACAAGGACAAAGACAAGAGAAGGCGCCGCGGCGGTTAACCCCGCACGGCCCGCCGCGCCTGTGCCCGGCGCCGCCGGGCCTGCTTCGGATCACATTGCAGCGGTCGCAGCAACTCGACCCGGTCGCCATCGCGCAACGGGGTCGCGGGCTCGGCCGCCATCCCGTACACCGCAAGCGCCACCCAGGTCTGATCCAACGTCCAGCCGGCTTTCGACAGCGCATCGGCCACGCAGGCGCCCTCGGCAAGCTCGACCGTGACCGTCTCGAATCGCCCGGCCCGGGCGCGCACCAGTTGTACCCGCATCAGACGCTGCTCCGATCTGCCTCGCGCACGAAATCATCCACCATTTTGTCGGCCAGGCTTTGCATGCCCAGCTGCAGGGCCGGGCCCAACAGCAGGTGCTGCGGCTCGAAATCCAGCCGCAGCACGACCTTGCAGGCGCATTCATCCAGCGCATGGAACTCCCAGCGGCCATGCAGATGCCGGAATGGCCCATCGCGCAGGGTCATATCGATGTGATGCGGTGGAGTGAGCCGGTTTTCGGTGGTGAACCAGGTATGGAACCCGCCCACCCCCAGATCCAACCGCGCCAGCATGTAGTCGGGCCCTTGCTCCAGAATCTGCGCGGCGTGGCACCAGTCGAAGCGGCGGGGATAGGCAGACACATCGTTGACCAGATCGAACATGCGGCGGGCGGAGTGTTCGACCAGCGCGCTACGCTGAATGACGGGCATCTTGAAGAATCCTGTAGGCCTGACAGACCCGCAACCGGGCCAGGATCGGCGACAATGCACACATGAGCAAGAAGACCGGCAAGGATACGCCAAACGGCGGCGGCACCATCGCCCTCAACAAGCGGGCCCGTCATGAATACAGCTTCGAACAGACGTTCGAGGCTGGGCTAGCCCTGCAGGGCTGGGAGCTGAAGGCCATCCGGGCCGGACGCGCCAACATCGGCGACGCCTATGCGGTGCCGCTGAATGGCGAGCTGTTCCTGGTCGGTGCACAGATCACGCCGCTGATTCAGGCCTCGACCCACGTCATCGCCAATGACCGCCGCACCCGCAAGCTGCTGATGCACCGGCGCGAGATCGATATGCTGATCGGGCGCACCCAGCGCGACGGTTACACGCTGATCCCCACCGCCCTGTACTGGAAAGGCAACAAGGTCAAGGCTCAGCTGGCGCTGGCCCGTGGCAAAAAGCTGCACGACAAGCGCGAAGCCAGCAAAGAGCGTGACTGGAACCGCGAGAAACAGCGCCTGCTGCGTCGGCACAACAAGGACGCTTAAGTCATATCGATCGATGCAAGCGACTCTGCCGGCTTGGAAAGCCGGCATGTCGTTGTGGATCGAGCTCGGCACATATCCGGGGGCGGCGCACACGCACGATCGGCACCGCCACGACCTTGGCAGACGTGGAAACGACGCACGCAGACTACTGCTTTCGTTGGTCGAGAAAAAACTTGACCCCGCCACACTGGCGGGGTCAGTTCACGAACGGATTACAAGTTCCGATGAAAAAATGGCGTCCCCACGGGGATTCGAACCCCGGTCGCAACCGTGAAAGGGTTGTGTCCTAGGCCTCTAGACGATGGGGACGCGAAAAGGCTTTGAAGCGAATTAAGTGGTGGAGCCAGCCGGGATCGAACCGGCGACCTCCTGCATGCCATGCAGGCGCTCTCCCAGCTGAGCTATGGCCCCACGGGCTGGAGAGGCGCGCATTTTGGCGGTCAGACGGGAACCCGTCAAGTGTTTTTTCGGATTTTTTTGCATCTCCGTTCACCTACCCACATCAGCGCAGGTCAGCGCATCGCCAACAGGCATTGGCAAGCGCCGCAGCGTGGCCTGGCCGTGCCCCTGCTCGGCCAGGTATTGCAGCCACTTGCCTAGAAACGTGTTCATGCGCAGACGATGGTCGAGCAGTCGCTCCGGCGGCGGGAACAACCCCAGCACATCCTGCCAGCGTCGCCCGGCGTAGCAGTGCGTGGCCTCCAGCTGACGGGCGTCGCGATACAGACGCAGATGGGCAGACGGATCCGCCAGTCCGGTCTGCGGATCGATCAGGTCGTAGCTCAATCGCAGCTCGCTGGTATAGGCGTGACGCTCCACCACGTCCAGGCGGATGTCCAGGCCATCGCCGATCGAAGACAGGTATTGCCCGACCGGGAGATGCCCAGCATCGAATAGGCGCTGCAGACGCGCATGATTCTCCGCATACAGCGCCATCAGCCAGCCGAAGCGGCTGAGGCTGGGAATGCGCCGGTGTTGGGTGGAGAGCTTGGCCATGGGGTCATCCTACATGCGCTTGGCCGGCGCCGGCAGGATTGACGTGCGCAGGTTCCAGGCGCAGGCTGGGACGGTCACGGCCGCGCTTCTTTGCCTTGCCCCATCAGAACATCTCGCGGTTGATGTCCAGCGCCTCCAGGATGCGACTGGCGATTTCCTCGATCGACGCATGGGTGGTGCTGAGCATCTCGATGCCCTCCCGCCGCATCATCGCCTCTGCCTGCGCCACTTCCCGCTTGCACGTGTCGAGCTGGGCATAGCGCGAATCCGGGCGCCGCTCCTGACGGATCTGGTGCAGCCGGATCGGATCGATGGTGAGGCCAAACAGCTTGTGCCGGTGCTGGCGCAGCACGGCCGGCAAACGCTCGCTTTCCAGGTCTTCGGGCGTCAGCGGATAGTTGGCCGCCCGGACACCGTAATGCAAAGCCAGGTACACGCAGGTCGGTGTTTTGCCTGCGCGCGAGACGCCCACCAGGATGAGATCGGCATCGCTGTAATCCAACCGTGCGCCGTCGTCATGCGCCAACGCATAGTTCATGGCGTTGATGCGGCGGTGATACGTCTCGAAATCCACGATGCCATGCGCATATCCGACCCGCGACTGCCGGGTCTGGCCAAGCTCGCGCTCCAGCGGTTCGATGAACGGCGCAAAGATATCCAGCATCAGCGCCCCGCTGCCTGCCAGTGCAGCCGTGAAGGCCGGATCGACACAGGAACTGACCACGATCGGGCGAACGCCGGCCTGCTCACCGGCACTCCGGATGCGCTCAGCGGCGTCCACCGCCTTGTCCAGGGTATCGACAAACGGTAGCCGGTCGGTCACGAACTTGATGCCGGAAAACTGGGTCAGCAGGCTATGTCCGATGGTTTCGGCGGTGATGCCGGTGCCATCAGAGACAAAGAACACGGGGCGGGCTGTGGCCATCGGCAATCCTCATCGGCAGGCAGGCTAAAATACCGGACTTCCGCGCCCTTGCGCTGTGTCTACGGAGCCTGCCTTGACCCGCCCCGCCTCGCATCCCAATGTCCTTTGGCTGAATGAGCTACGCCTGACCGACCTCGCCCAGGTCGGCGGCAAGAACGCATCCTTGGGTGAAATGATCGGTCAGCTATCCGGTCTTGGCGTCTCGGTTCCGGGGGGATTTGCCACCACCGCCGATGCCTTCAAGGCCTTCATCGCCCACAATGATCTGCACCAGCGTATTTACGACCGACTGGCAGCGATCGATGTCGAGGACGTGCAGGCGCTGACCCACGCCGGTGCTGAAATCCGTCGCTGGGTGGTGGAGGCTCCGCTGCAGCCAGACCTTGAAGCCGATATCCGCGCAGCCTATGCGCGACTGTGTGCTGACGCTGGCCAGCAGGATGTGGCCGTGGCCGTGCGCTCCTCCGCCACCGCCGAAGACCTGCCTGATGCCAGCTTCGCCGGCCAGCAGGAAACCTTCCTCAACGTGACCGGCGCCGATGACGTGGTGCGCAAGGTCAAGGAAGTGTTCGCCAGCCTCTACAACGACCGTGCGATCGCCTATCGCGTGCATCACGGCTTCAAGCACGAGGACGTATTCCTGTCCGCTGGTATCCAGCTGATGGTGCGTTCCGATGTTGGCGCATCCGGCGTGCTGTTCACCCTCGACACCGAATCCGGCTTCCGCGACGTGGTGTTCATCACTGCCAGCTACGGTCTGGGTGAAATGGTCGTGCAGGGTGCAGTGAACCCGGACGAGTTCTACGTCTTCAAGCCCACCCTCAAAGCGGGCAAGCCGGCGATCCTGCGCCGCACGCTGGGCAGCAAGCAGCTGCGCATGGTCTATTCCGATGTGCCGGGCGAACGCGTGCGTACCGAGGAAACGCCCGCCGAGCTGCGCGACCGCTTCTCGCTCACCGACGCGGATGTGCATGAACTCGCCCGCCAGGCCCTGATCATTGAGCAGCACTATGGCCGCCCGATGGACATCGAATGGGGCAAGGATGGCAATACCGGCAAGCTGTACATCCTGCAGGCGCGCCCGGAAACCGTGAAGTCGCGCGCGCATGCCACCCAGATCGAACGCTACACCCTGTCGGCCCGCGGTCAGGTCCTGGCCGAGGGCCGCGCCATCGGTCACAAGATCGGCGTCGGCACCGCCCGGGTAGTGCGCACGCTCGACGACATGCACAAGGTGCAGCCGGGCGATGTGCTGGTGGCGGACATGACCGACCCCGACTGGGAGCCGGTGATGAAGCGCAGCGCCGCCATCGTCACCAACCGTGGCGGCCGCACCTGCCACGCGGCGATCATCGCGCGCGAGCTGGGCGTGCCGGCGGTGGTCGGCACTGGCAATGCGCTGGATACCATCCGCGACGGCGATACGGTGACCGTGAGCTGTGCCGAAGGCGACACCGGCTATATCTATGCCGGCGCCCTGCCCTTCGAGCGCACCACGACCGATCTCGACAACATGCCGCCGGCGCCGCTGAAGATCATGATGAACGTGGCCAACCCGGAGCGGGCATTCGACTTCGGCATGCTGCCCAATGCCGGCATCGGCCTGGCACGGCTGGAGATGATCATCGCCAGCCACATCGGCGTGCACCCCAAGGCGCTGCTGGAGTATGACCGACAGGATGCAGCCACCCGGGCGAAGATCGACGAGCGCATCAAGGGCTATGCAAGCCCGGTGGAGTTCTACATCGAGCGTCTGAAGGAAGGCATTGCCACCATCGCCGCCTCGGTGTACCCGAAACCGGTGATCGTGCGCTTGTCCGACTTCAAGTCCAACGAATACGCCAACCTGCTCGGCGGTCAACGCTATGAACCGCACGAAGAGAACCCGATGATCGGGTTCCGTGGCGCTTCCCGCTATGTCGATCCGGGCTTCCGCGATGCCTTCGCGCTGGAATGCGTGGCGGTCAAGCGCGTGCGCGAGGTCATGGGGCTGGACAACGTGTGGGTGATGATCCCGTTCGTACGCACGCTGGACGAAGGCCGCAGGGTCATTGACGTCCTGCGCGAGAACGGTCTGGTGCAGGGCGAGCACGGTTTGAAGATCATCATGATGTGCGAAATCCCGTCCAATGCCCTGCTGGCCGAGGAATTCCTGGAGATCTTCGACGGCTTCTCGATCGGCTCCAACGACATGACCCAGCTCACCCTTGGGCTGGATCGCGACAGCGCCATCGTCGCGGGTCTGTTCGATGAGCGCGACCCGGCCGTGAAGAAGATGCTGGCCATGGCCATCGCCGCCGCCCGCAAGAAAGGCAAATATGTCGGCATCTGCGGTCAGGGCCCCAGCGACCATCCGGATCTGGCGCAGTGGCTGATGGAACAGGGCATCGAATCGGTGTCGCTGAACCCGGACACGGTGGTCGACACCTGGCTGGCGCTGGCCAAGGCCAAAGCAGGCTGAAAAACCCCTGTGCCCGGCCTGCTCGCCAGGCCGGGCACACTGATGCCCCTGACGGAAACCGCATGCTCGCCGCCCTGTCGCTGTTCGCCCCTGCCACCGAGGCCACCCGCCACGAAGCCGTCACCCTGATCAAGGACGTGCGCGGGATCGACTGGCTGAACCTGCTGGAAACCTGGGGCCTGCGGCTGCTAGCGGCGATTGCGATCTTCGTGATCGGCCGCTGGCTGGTGCGCCGATTGTCGAATGCCCTGGACCGGGTGTTGGCTCGAGCCAATGTCGATCCCACCCTGGGCGGCTTCCTGCGCAACATCGCCTATGCGGTGATGCTGGTGCTGGTGATCGTCACTGCGCTGACGGCACTCGGCATCCCCACCACGTCGATGCTCGCCATGCTCGGCGCCGCCGGTCTGGCGGTGGGGCTGGCGATCAAGGACTCCCTGTCCAATATCGCTGCCGGGGTGATGCTGATCGTGCTGCGGCCGTTCCGCGCCGGCGATCATGTGGTGATCGGCGGGCAGGAAGGCATCGTCCAGGAAATCCGGGTCTTCCAGACCTGGCTGCGCAGTTTCGACCATCGGGTAGTGATCCTGCCCAACAGCCAGATCACCACCACTCAGATCATCAACTACTCGATGCTGCCACTGCGCCGGATGGAGGTCAGCGTCGGTGTGGGCTATGACGATGACCTGAAACTGGCGCGCACGTTGTTACTGCAGATCGCCCGTGACAACCCGCTGATCGTGGACGACCCTGCACCGGTGGTGCGCGTGATGGCGCTGGCCGACAGCAGCATCACCCTGACCCTGTACGCCTTTGCCCGCAACGAGGACTACATGGACGCGCGCAGCCAGGTGGTGGAGGCCGTGCGCGACGTGCTCACCGCAAACGGCATCCATATCCCCTTCCCGCAGCGCGACCTGCATCTGCATTACCCAACGCCGCCTCCGACCAACGCCAGTTGAAGGCGCAGGGCGGGTACCGATCAAGCGTTGCTGGACGGATCGGCCAGGGCCGCAAAATGGGCGCGGTAGTGGCGCATCTCTGCGATCGAGTCGTGCACGTCGCTCAACGCGGTGTGGGCGGATTCTTTCTGGAACCCGGCCAGCACCTGCGGCGCCCAGCGTTTGGCCAGCTCTTTGATCGTGCTGACGTCCAGATTGCGGTAGTGGAAATAGGCTTCCAGGGTCGGCATCAGGCGGTGCAGGAAACGTCGGTCCTGGCAGATCGAGTTGCCGCACATCGGGGAGGCACCCGCCGGCACCCAGGCCTGCAGAAACGCCAGGGTCTGCGCCTCCGCCTCCGCCATCGGTACCCCTTCGCTCAGCACCCGGTCCCATAGCCCGGATTTACGGTGCTGATTGCGATTCCAGTCGTCCATCGCCTCAAGCGTGGCCAGCGGATGGGCAATCGCCAGTGCCGGGCCTTCGGCCAGCACGTTGAGCTGGGCATCGGTCACCACCGTGGCGATCTCCAGAATGGAGTCGCACCCAGTATCCAGGCCCGTCATCTCCAGATCGATCCAGATCAGCCGGTTGTGTGGCAGGTCGTCGGTACTCATGATCTCGCATGTCATCGCAGGTAGCGGCATGATACCGGCTTGCCGATAAGACGACGCCGCATGCTCCAGCAAACCGCCACCGCGATCGCCGCCAATGCGCTGGGCCATCACGCCATCCTTTCTGCAATGTTGGCGCCCGCGTTCTTCCTGACGGCCACCGCCGGGCTGCTCACCTCCGCCAATGCCCGTCTGGCGCGGGTGGTGGACCGCCTGCGCAGCCTGATCGCTGGGCTGCGTCATGACGACCCCGATATCGCCAAACTCGAAGCACAGATCCGCCGGCATCGCCAGCGTGCGCATCTGGTCCTGCGGGCCTGTCGCCTGCTGTACGTGGCACTGGCCTGCTTCGTGGGAACCAGCCTGGCACTGGCCGCCGATGCGCTGCTGGCCTCACGGCTGAGCGCACTGCCGACGATCACCGCCGTGCTCGGCGTGCTGTGCCTGTTACTGGCCAGCGTGGCGTTGTGGCGAGAAGTCAGTCTGGCGGTGCAGAACTTCGATCTGGAACTGGATCAGGAACTGGCGGTGCGCCAGCAGAACGCCGGCACTTCACCGCGGCGCTAACGTCGGCTGGCATGCCAGCATCGACGCGCCCTGGCCACATCGGTGTGAGAAGTGTGCGACTTCTCGCGCTAGCGCCCACGCTTGGCGCGAAAGTATGCGGTTAGCATCGGCCCGGCCAGGTCAGCCAGGACGCCACCGCACACCTCGACGTGGTGATTGTGGCGGGGATCCGCAAGCAGATCGAAGACGCTGCCAGCCGCGCCCGTCTTGGGGTCATAGGCCGCAAACACCACCCGCTTCAGGCGAGCATGCACCATCGCCATGGCACACATGGCGCAGGGTTCGAGCGTGACGTACAAGGTGCAACCGACCAGCCGATGGTTGCCCAGCGCCTGCCCTGCCTTGCGCATCGCCACGATCTCGGCATGGGCGCTGGGATCGTGCTCGCGGATGTTGCGGTTCCAGCCCTCCCCCACCACCTGCCCCTGGGCATCGACGATCAGGCTCCATCGCGTCTGGTGTGGAACGGGCCGCCGGATGATGTCAGCCTTGGCGGATGCAAGAACAACTCTTCACCCAGGCTTTGGGGCTGACGCCGCCGTGGGCGGTAGACAGCGTGTCGTTTCGTCCGGATGAGGGGGCGATCCACTTCGAGGTGTCGTGCGATACGGCCCGGCTGGCCTGTCCGGTCTGCGGGGCGGCGG
>NZ_FQUK01000024.1 GCF_900129205.1 Thermomonas hydrothermalis
CGAACCGCTGCTCCGAAAGTGGGTCTCTTGGGCACGACGGTGTCGGCTGACGCCCTTCAAGAAGCTCGGTGCCACCATCCGCGACCACCTCACCGGCATCCTGCGGCATTTCGACACCGGCCTGTCCAACGGCCAGGTCGAGGCCTTCAACGCCCAGATCCAGGCCGCCAAGGCCCGCGCCAAGGGCTATCGCACTGACGCCAACCTGATCGCCATCAGCTACCTGCTGTGCGCCAAGCTCAGGCATCTACCCCGTCACCCTTGGCTCCATGCTCCCCATCAGACATGAACCGTTTCCACTGGAATCGCGATTGAGCCCGATTCTGCCGCTGCGGGCGCAGCGTCCTCGTTGGTGAGGATGCCGGCGATCACGTCCAGCAGCTGGCTGGCAGTGAACGGTTTGGTGATGAAAGCATGGGCACCGGCATCACGGCAGTTCCGCATCGCATCCGGCGAGGCATCCGCACTGACGATCACCACTGGCGTCCGCGGCCTGGCTCCGGCTTGCATGACGCGCAACTGGCGCAGCAGATCCATGCCGCTGATGACCGGCATGTGCAGATCCACCAACGCCAGATCAAACTCACCATCGGCCAGTGCATCCAGCGCAGTCTCGCCATCCTCCACCGTCATCACCCGGTGCCCGGCCTTTTGCAACACACCTTGCAACAGCAGCCGGTTGGCCGCGTGATCGTCCGCCACCAGGATCCGCGCCGAGCGTACCCGGGCGCGATGACGCAGGAAGGGATCCCCGAATGCAATCACATTGGGTGGCGGTGACGCCTCCGCAGCCGCCTCACCAGCCGGCGCCCGTGCCGCTGGCGCCAGCATCGGGACATACGCATCCGCGGTTTCAAAAGGCAGCTCCACCCAGAACCTGCTGCCAACGTTCTCGCTGCTTTCAAAACCGATGCTGCCGCCCATCGCTTCGGCGAGGCCCTTGGCGATGGTGGTGCCCAGACCCGTGCCCTGATACCGACGCGACAGACTGTTGTCGACCTGCTCGAAGGCCTCAAACAGCCTTGCCCGCGCCGAAGCGGGAATGCCGATTCCAGTATCACTCACAGTAAAGCGCAGCCGCACCTTGCCTGGGCCAGAGTCACCAATCCGCTCCACCTGCATGCGCACCTCACCGGACTCGGTGAACTTGATGGCATTGCTGAGCAGGTTCACCAATACCTGCCGCAGGTGGGCGGAGTCCCCGCGCAACCGGGTCGGTACGTCGGGCGCAACTACAACCACATATTCCAGCTGTTTGGCACGGGCGTTTGGACGCAGGATCAGGTTGATCTCCTCGATCAGCGCATGCAGATCGAACACATCCACATGCAGCTTGAGCTTGCCAGCCTCGATCACCGAGATGTCCAGCACATCCTCCACCAGCGCCAGCAAGGCACGGGTGGCGGCCTGGATGGTCTCCACATAGCCACGCTGCTCCGGATCCAGCCGGGTACTGGACAGCAGCTCCGACATCCCGGAAATGCCGTTGAGCGGCGTCCGGAACTCGTGACTCATATTGGCCAGAAAACGGCTCTTGGCCTCATTGGCACGACGCGCCTCGTCCACGGCGCGGGTCAGCGCCTTCAGCAGCGACAGGAAATACATTGGCACTGCCGCCAGCCCCAGCAGCAGGCCCCATGACAGGTAACCGTTCTGTCGCCAGAACGGCGTCAGCTGCACCATCGTGCCGAACGACAATACGGCAAGCGCAGTGGCGGCATACAGATACATCGGCCCATAGCGCATGCCATTGCCGATGGTCACCCACAGATAGACCGCATACAGGGGCGCCGCTGGTTCTCCTTGCAGATACATCACGCCGCCCATTGCGGCATAGTCGGCCAGCATGCCGATCCAGCGACGCACATGCGAGGGCGCTGGTCGGTACAGGATCGCCACCAGCAGCCCCAGCGAAAGCAACAGCTCGCCCAGCAGGATCAGCCAGGTAAGCCAGAGCGCAGGCCGCAAGTCGCCTGCTCCGACCTCGATCCCGAGATAGAGCGAAAACAGCGCGGTAATGACGATCCGCACCAGCACCTGGCCGTGCTCACTGTCGGCACGCCCACGCAAGCGGTCACGAAGGGCAGAAAAAATAGCCATCAGCTCAGCGCCATTCGATCCGGGGGGCGACCTGCGAATAGCGCTCGCAGATTTCGCGCAGCCGCGGCAGATCGGCCTGCAACGCACGCACGCAGGCCGGGTCGAACAGGCTGCCGCTGCGGGTGACGATGAACTCCAGGGCCTGTTCTAACGGCCACGGCTGTTTGTAGGGACGCGGCGACAGCAGCGCGTCGAGCACGTCGGCCACGGTGACGATGCGGGCCTCCAGCGGGATCTGCTCGCCTTTGAGCCCATCCGGATAGCCGCTGCCGTCCCAGCGCTCATGATGGCGCAGGGCAATCTGTGCCCCCACCTGGATGAACCGGTTGTGGCTGTCCTTGAGCAGGTCATACCCGATCAACGGGTGCTGCATCATGCAGGCCCGCTCAATCTCGTCCAGCGGCCCCGGTTTCATCAGGATGGCATCCGGAATGGCGATCTTGCCGATGTCATGCAAGGGCGCGGCCAGCTCGATCAGACGAACCTGATCTTCCGGCAACCCCAGCCCCTCGGCGATATAGCCAGAGATATGCGCCATCCGCTCCAGAAAGGCGCTGGTGCCGGCATCACGCAGCTCGATGGCACGTGCCAGCCGTGACAGCGTCTCGCGCTCGCGCTCCTCCACCTCGTGCATGCTGGCCAGCAGTCGCTGCTCCAGCGACAGCGCCCGCTGTTTGACGGAGACCGCCTGCTGGCGAAACTGCAGCAGATTACGGCAGCGGGCACGCACGTCGCGCGGCCGGATCGGCTTGAGGATGAAATCGATCACCCCGGCATCCAGCGCCGCCTGCCGCACCGGCTCGTCGCCAACCACGGTGACCAGCACGATCGGCACATCGCGGTTATGCAACGGCTTGCGGATGGCGCGGGCCAGCTGCAACCCATCCATGCCGGGCATGCGGTAATCCAGCAACAGCAGATCCGGGTGATTGTGTTCGCACCAGCGCAGCGCTTCCTGCGGGTCGCCGAAATCGTGCGCCTGGATCTGCGGCCCCAGATCCTGTAGCACATGCCGCATCAGGGTGCGGGCAGAAGGCTGATCGTCAACAATGACCACATCCATGGAGCGCCTCCTCTCTTCATGGCGGAACGCTGAACCTCCAGGGGTCCGGCCATCCTTACTCCATTCTTTGATATTGGCAAGCGAGGGAGGCACGACCCGTGCGCCAAGTCGCGGTTTTTACCCCCCGCCGGTCGGCCGCATGTAGGGGAACAGCAACACGTCGCGGATCGACGAAGACCCGGTCAGCAGCATCACGAAGCGGTCGATCCCCACCCCCAGCCCGCCAGTCGGGGGCAGCCCCACCTCCAGCGCCCGGATATAGTCGGCATCGTAGTGCATCGCCTCGTCGTCACCGGCGTCCTTGGCCGCCACCTGCGCCCGGAACCGGGCGGCCTGGTCTTCGGGATCGTTCAGCTCGGAGAAGCCGTTGGCCAGTTCCTTGCCGCCGATGAACAGTTCGAAGCGGTCGGTGATACCCGGCTCGTGATCGCTCTCACGGGCCAGCGGGCTGACCTCGACCGGATAGTGCGTGATAAACGTCGGCTGAATCAGACTGCCTTCGACGGTTTTCTCGAAGATCTCCAGCAGCAGCTTGCCCCAGCCGTAGTCCGGCTTAACCGGGATCTTCAGCCGCGCACAGTGCGCGGCAAGGGCCTCGCGATCGCGGCAGTCGGCGACGGAAATCTCCGGATTCCGTTCGCGCACCGCCTCGTCGAGCCGCCAGCGGCGGAACGCAGGCCCGAGATCAATGGTGTTGCCGTCCCACTCGAATACAGTGGTGCCCATCGCCTCGCGCGCCACGTCGCGCATCATCGTTTCGGTCAGATCCATCACCTCGGTGTACGTGGCGTAGGCCTCGTACAGCTCCAGCATGGTGAACTCGGGGTTGTGGCGGGTGGACACACCTTCATTGCGGAAGTTGCGGTTGATCTCATAGACCCGCTCCAGGCCACCGACCACCAGACGCTTGAGGTACAGCTCCGGCGCCACCCGCAGGAACAGGTCGATGTCCAGGGCATTGTGGTGGGTGATGAATGGACGTGCGGTGGCGCCACCGGCGATGTAATGCATCATCGGCGTCTCCACTTCCAAAAAGCCCCGCGCATCCAGCCAGCGCCGGATCGCGGCGATGATCCGCGAGCGCGCGACGAACACGTCGCGCACCTCGGGATTGACGATCAGATCCACGTAGCGCTGGCGGTACCGCTGCTCGACATCATTCAGGCCGTGGAACTTGTCGGGCAACGGCCGCAATGACTTCACCAGCAACCGGAGCCGATCCACCTTGACCGACAGCTCGCCGGTCTTGGTCCGCATCAGCCTGCCTTCGGCGGCCACGATGTCACCGATATCCCAGCCCTTGAACGCCTCGTAGGCTTCGCCCAGCGCATTGGCCTGCAGGAACAGCTGGATGCGGCCACTCATGTCCTGCACGGTGGCGAACGCTGCCTTGCCCATCACCCGTTTGGCCAGCATGCGGCCGGCGATCGCCACCCGGCGGCCGCTGGCCTCCAGCGCCTCGCTGGTCCAGCGGTCGGCATCGGCGTACTCGGCCTGCAGGGCGCCGGCATAGTCGGTGCGGCGGAAATCGTTGGGGAAGGCAACACCCTGACTGCGCAGCGCCGCCAGTTTGGCACGGCGCTCGGCAATCAGGCGGTTTTCGTCAGTGGCGGGGGTATCGGTGGCGTCAGTCATGGGAAAGGCAAGGGCCGACCGCCCACGATGAGCGGCCTATCGAGACAGAAGAAAAGGCCGGAAAGCATATCAGAGCCGCTTCCGGCAACGACCCGGTGAGGCGCGACGAAAATCCGACAATGGAATGGCATTGCTTTTGCTTGGTATGGCACAGACCCCACGGGAGTCCGACACCATGCCTGCCCCTGCCGCCCTGCGCCTTGCCCCGCTGCTGATACTGGCACTGTTGCTCCCCGCCGTGCCTGCTGCCGCCCCGGACGCCCGACCCGCGCAGACCACAGCCGAGCAGCTCAGCCAATGCCTGAGCCTGCACAACCGCCTGCACCAGCAGGCACAGGCCTTGACCGCACTGCAGGCGCGCAGCCGGATCGACGCCACCCGGCACGCCCTGGAAACGCTGCAGCAGGCCCGGGAGATTGAACGTCTGCAGGCTGAAAAACGCCAGCTGGCTTACCTGGCGGCCATCGCCATGCTGACGCTACTGCTGGCCCTGGTCAGCGGCGCCGGGCTGTGGCTGCGCAAACGTCATCTCGAGCTGCGTGTCCTCAGTGAAGTGGATGCGCTGACCGGTCTGAAGAACCGCCACGCGGCCAACCGCATGCTGGATGCCCTCGCAAGCCAGCCCACCCAGGCCGATGCCCGGCATGTGGTGTTCCTCATCGACGTGGATCATTTCAAGCAGATCAATGACGGCTACGGCCACGCCGCTGGCGATCAGGTGCTTTCGGCCATGGCGGCGCGCCTGAAGTCCGCCTGCCGTCCCACCGACCTGGTGGCGCGCTGGGGCGGCGAAGAGTTCCTGGTTGCCTGCCCCAATCTCACTCGTGAACAGGCCGAACAGGTGGCCGCGCGCCTGCGTCGGGCAATGGCCTACACCTTCGAGACCGCCCACAGCAAGCGCATGGTCACGGTCTCGCTGGGGCTGGCGCCGATTCCACTGCATGCCAACGGCAGCGGCAGCCCGAGCCGACGCTGGGACTATGCGCTACGGATGGCCGACCGGGCCCTGTATGCCGCCAAGCGCCACCGCGATGCCTGGGTGGGCTACTGGAGCGCGGATCTGCCCGACGAAGCGACCGCCGAGGCCGTGCTGGAGCAGCCAGACGCCGCAACTGGCCTGGTCAGCGTGCTCTCCAGCGTGCCGCGACTGGTCAAAAGCGCCCCGGAGATGGCCCGCGCCCGCAGTCTGCGTGCCCTGCGCGCGCAAGCCGGATGATCGCGCACTGACTGTTGCGCCAACCAGCCACATGCCTGGCCGGCACGGCCGCTGATGGCAGCACAGGGGGCTTCAGGCGGCGTCGGTGCGCTTGGCGCCCGCTTCCAGCCCCATCTTCAGGCTGGCTTCGACAAACTCGTCGAGATCGCCATCCAGCACTTTCTGGGTGTCGCTGCGTTCGATACCGGTGCGCAGATCCTTGATCCGGCTCTGGTCGAGCACGTAGTTGCGGATCTGGCTGCCCCAACCGATGTCGGACTTGCTGGCCTCCAGCGCGTCCTTTTCGGCATTGCGCTTCTGCATCTCCAGCTCGTACAGCTTGGCTTTGAGCATCTGCATGGCGCGCTCGCGGTTGGCGTGCTGGCTGCGCTCGGTCTGGCACGCCACCACCACGCCGGTCGGCACGTGGGTGATGCGCACCGCCGACTCGGTCTTGTTCACGTGCTGGCCACCCGCACCGGACGAACGGTACACGTCGGTCTTGAGATCGGCCGGGTTGATCTCGATGTCGATGTCGTCGTTCACCTCGGGCGAGACGAACACGCTGGTGAAACTGGTGTGGCGGCGATTGTCGGAATCGAATGGGCTCTTGCGCACCAGCCGGTGCACGCCGGTTTCGGTTTTCAGCCAACCATAGGCATAGTCACCCTCGACCCGGAACGTCGCCGACTTGATGCCGGCCACTTCGCCAGCGCTGACTTCCAGCAACTCGGTCTTCCAGCCGCGCGATTCGCACCAGCGCAGATACATGCGCAACAGCATCTCGGCCCAGTCCTGCGCCTCGGTGCCACCGGCGCCGGCCTGGATGTCCACGAATGCATTGGCGGCATCCATCTTGCCTGAGAACATGCGCTGGAACTCGATCTGCTCCACGCCTTTCTGGTAGCGATCGACGTCGGCAGCCACCGCCAGTGCGGTTTCCTCGTCGTTTTCCAGTTCGGCCAACTCCAGCAGCTCAGCCGCGCTGGACAGCCCTTCGCTCAGCTCTCGAATCCCGTTGACGGTCTTGTCCAGCAGCGCACGCTCGCGCCCCAGCGCCTGCGCCCGTGCCGGGTCGTTCCAGACGTCGGGATGTTCCAGTTCGCGTTCGACTTCTTCCAGACGCTCACGCTTGGCGTCGTAGTCAAAGATACCCCCGGAGCGCATCCAGCCGGCCGGTCAGGTCGGCGATGCGTGCTCGAATGGGATTGAGCTCGATCATGGCAAATCGGTTCACGGGAAAAACGGCCGCACATCTTACCAGCCTGGCCGCACTCAGGCGGCCGGCATACGATGCACCACCACCAGCTGCACCGCATCCCCACCCCGATAGTCATCCGGCACGAGACGATAGGCCAGGTGAACGCGAGTACCGGGCGGCTCGCCAGTCCAGCCGTTGAAGTGAATGGCGTTGCAGCGACGCCCGCCGGCATCCAGCTCCAGCTTGAGGTGTCTGTCTTTCAGAACGCGCCAGTCCACCACCTCGAATTCGCCATCGAACAGCGGCTCGGGATAGCCCTGCCCCCAGTGGCCGCCATCACGCAGCGCCACCGCATTGTCGATGTGCAGATCGGCCGGGCTCAGACAGCCATCGCTGTACAAGGTTTCGGTGAGCAGGGCCGGATCCAGCTGTTCGCAGGCCACCTGCACGAACGCATCCCGGAACACCGCAAATGCATCGCGGGCCAGGGTCAACCCGGCGGCCATGGCGTGGCCGCCAAACCGGGGGATCAAGCCGGGATGCCGGGCATCGACCAGCGCCAACGCATCGCGGATATGAAAGCCTGGGATCGAACGCGCCGAGCCGCGCAAGATGTCACTGCCGGGTTCGGCCGGGGCAAAGGCAACCGCCGGCCGGTGCAGCCGCTCTTTCAGTTTCGACGCCACCAGCCCGACCACCCCCGGGTGCCAATCCGGATCAAACAGGCAGACCGCATGGCGGGTATCCAGACCGTCCAGATGCGCCTCGGCCACGTCCTGCATGTCGGCCTGCACGGCCCGGCGCTCGTCATTGATGCCGTGCAGGATCTCTGCCAGTTCCCGGGCCTGGGCTGGACTGTCGGTGAGCAGGCATTCGATGCCCAGCCCCATGTCTTCCAACCGGCCGGCGGCGTTGATCCGCGGAGCGATGGCAAACCCGATATCGGCCGTGGTCAGGGTTGCAGCACGGCGGCCAGCCACGTCGATCAGGGCCTGCAACCCGGCGCACCCCTTCCCCGCCCGTAACCGGCGCAGCCCGGCGCCGACCAGCGCACGATTGTTGGCGTCCAACGGCACCAGATCGGCCACCGTGCCCACCGCCACCAGATCCAGCAGACTGACCAGATCGGCCTGCACGCCCAGCGCAGCGCGCAGGGCCAGCAGGACATAAAAGATCACCCCGACGCCGGCCAGCGCCTTGCTGGGGAAGCCATCCCCCGGCAGATTGGGATCGACGATGGCATCGGCCGGCGGCAGGGTCGGCCCCGGTAGATGGTGATCGGTGACCAGCACCTGCCAGCCGCGCGCCTTGGCCGCCGCGATGCCGGCATGGCAGGCGATGCCGTGATCCACCGTCACCACCAGATCGGGCTGTCGCGTCGCCAGTTCTTCCACCAGCGCTGGCGTCAGGCCATAGCCATGCACCATGCGGTTGGGCACCGCGTGGGAGACGCGACGTGCCCCCAGCAGGCGCAAGCCACGCACGCCGACGGCGCAGGCGGTGGCACCATCACAATCGAAATCCCCCACGACAAGGATGTGGGCATCGCGGGCGATGGCGTCACGCAGCAGCGCGACCGCCTCATCCAGCCCACGCAAGCCCTGTGGTGGCAGCAAGTCGGACAGCGCCGGCATGGCAGTGCGGGCATCACTGCCGCGGGCGGCATGCACCCGGCGCAGCAACGGGGGCCAGTGTGCGGGCCAGTCGCCGACCGGCTCGCTCTGCGGACGGCGAACGATTCGACGGACCGGGGTCATGCCGACAGATCCGCGAGCGGACGCCGCCACCAACGCCAGCGCTGGCCGGGGCGCAGGTCAACGTACAGACCGTCGGCGAAATCGAAGATCGCGCGCTCACAGGCCAGCGCCGGCAACAGCCAATCGTGCACGAGCACACGCGCATCACGCTGAGCGCGCAAATCGACCAAGGCATGCTCCACATCCTGCCGGTAGGCCTGCACATGCATGCTCTGCAGCTTGCCCAGGCGAGCAGCGCCGAGCACGGCCGGATCGTCGGAATAGATCATCGGAACCCGGCTGGAGACGGTATCGGGCAACTCCCCGCCCCCCCAAAACCACAGTGCGTTGATCGCCGGCCTACCCGCCGCCACCCGTGCGGCGTTGTGCGGATGCTGGTGCAGCAAGATCTGCACTTCGCTCTCCAGTGCCCGCCAGCGCCGCGCCTCACTGCCCTGCGCGGCGTGTTCAAACACATCATCCCCCAGGGCATCGTCCGGCGAGGAAAAGGCCGGCAACGTCGTTCCCCGCGGCAACCGCAGATACCAACGCGCCGGATGTGGGGCATCGAGCACGTACCCGGCCTCCTCGAACACTGGCTGCAACACGGGCAGCAACGCCTGGGCATCGCTGCTGTCCAGTCCCAGTTGCGCCCCTACCCCGAGCAGACGGGCCCCATTGATATCCGCCCGCAGGTGGGCCGGATCGGCACGCAACCACAGATGCCCACGCGTCGTGGCTTCGCCGGCATCCAGCAGACGTGTCAGCGCAGCCGCCGGCCAGCCTCGCGGCAGCAGATCAAAATGGCGGGCCAGCTGGGCCTGCTCGCCCGGTTCCAGACGCTGGCGATCGGCCCGACCCAGGGCCGCCGCCAGCGCCGGCGGCAGCGACACCTGTGCCAGCCGGGCGGTGGCAGGCAGCAGCAGGGTCAGCCGCCGCGCCATGGCCTCAGCCCTTGTACTCGACTGCGACGATCTCGTACTCGCGCACGCCGCCCGGGGCCTCGATCTTGGCGATATCGCCCTCGCTCTTGCCGATCAGCGCCCGCGCCAGCGGCGAGGAGATCGCGATCAACCCCTGCTTGATGTCGGCTTCGAGGTCACCCACGATCTGGTAAGTACGCTCCTCGCCGGACTCCACGTCGGCCAGCACCACGGTGGCGCCGAACACGATCCGGTCACTGCCGGCAAGCTTGGCGACGTCGATGATCTGGGCGTGCGACAGCTCGGCCTCCAGGTGCTTGATACGCCCCTCGATGAACCCCTGCTGCTCGCGGGCGGCGTGGTATTCGGCGTTTTCACGCAGATCGCCGTGGGCGCGCGCTTCCGCGATCGCCTCGATGATGGCCGGCCGCTTGACCGACTTCAGTTCTTCCAGTTCCGCGCGCAACCGCTGCGCGCCTTTGGCGGTGAGAGGTGCACGGCTCATGCCAGCTCCTTGTGCAGTTCTTGCAGCGAGACCACCTCGCCCCGGCTGCGATGATCCAGTGAATGCAGCAGGGCGCGAGCGCCCGCAACGGTGGTGGAATAGGTGACGCGCGCATGGAGTGCTTCGCGCCGGATGGAGAAAGAGTCGGCGATGGCCTGCCGCCCTTCGGTCGTGTTGACGATATAGCCGATCTCGCCGTTCTTGATCAGATCGACGATGTGCGGACGGCCTTCCATCACTTTGTTGACCCGCTGACAGGGTAACCCATGCGCCTGCAGATAGTCGGCGGTACCGCCGGTGGCGACCAGCGCAAACCCGCGTTCCAGAAGGGTTCTGGCCACATCCAGCACACGCGGCTTGTCCGGGTCACGCACCGAGATGAAGGCCATGCCGGGCTGTGGCGCACGGATGCCGGCTGCCTCCTCGGCGCGTGCGAACGCGGCCTCGAAACTGCGCCCAACGCCCATCACCTCGCCGGTCGAGCGCATTTCCGGCCCCAGGATCGGATCGACGTTCTGGAATTTGGCGAACGGGAACACCGCCTCCTTGACCGCGAAATAAGCCGGCACGATCTCCTGCGTTGCCCCTTGCTCGGCCAATGTTCTGCCGGCCATGCAGCGGGCCGCGATCTTGGCCAGTGGCCGACCGGTGGCCTTGGACACGAACGGCACGGTGCGGCTGGCGCGCGGATTGACCTCGAGCAGATAGATGGTGTCGGCTTCGTCACCATCGGCCACGCCCACCTGCACGGCAAACTGGGTGTTCATCAGCCCGACCACGTCCAGCGCCCGCGCCAGCGCCACCACCTGCTCGCGCAGGCGCGCCTGAGTGCGCGGCGACAACGAATACGGCGGCAGCGAGCAGGACGAATCGCCGGAATGCACACCAGCCTCTTCGATGTGTTCCATGACGCCGCCGATCAGCACATGGCCGTCGCGATCGGCGATCACGTCGATATCCACTTCCACGGCATTGTCGAGGAAGCGATCCAGCAGCACCGGGGCGTCGTTGCTGACCATCACCGCCTCGCGCATGTAGCGCATCAGGTCGGCATCGGCATGCACCACCTCCATGGCGCGACCACCCAGCACATAGCTGGGGCGCACCACCAACGGGTAGCCGATCTCGCGGGCATGCGCCAGTGCTTCCTCGATGCTGCGTGCGGTGCGATTGGGCGGCTGCTTCAGGCCCAGACGATCGACCAGCTTCTGGAATCGCTCGCGGTCCTCGGCGAGGTCGATGGAATCCGGCGAAGTGCCGATGATCGGCACCCCATTGGCTTCCAGCGCCTTGGCCAGCTTCAGCGGGGTCTGCCCACCGTACTGCACGATCACGCCCAGTGGCTTCTCCAGCTCGACGATCTCCAGCACGTCCTCCAGCGTCAACGGCTCGAAGTACAGGCGGTCGGAGGTGTCGTAGTCAGTGGAGACGGTCTCCGGGTTGCAGTTGACCATGATGGTCTCGTAGCCGTCTTCACGCAGGGCCAGTGCAGCGTGCACGCAGCAGTAGTCGAACTCGATGCCCTGGCCGATGCGGTTGGGGCCACCGCCCAGCACCATGATTTTCTTGCGGTCGCTGGGCGCGGCCTCGCATTCGTCCTCATAGGTCGAATACAGGTAGGCGGTATCGGTGGCGAACTCGCCGGCGCAGGAATCCACCCGCTTGTACACCGGCCGCACGCCAAACGCCTTGCGGAGCGCGCGCACGGCGGTCTCGTTGGTGCCTGTCAGTCGGGCGATGCGGGCATCAGAGAACCCCATCCGCTTGAGCCCACGCAGGCGCTTGCGATCCAGCCCTTCCAGACCGCGATGGACGAGATCGACTTCGGCATCGACCAGCGCCTCGATCTGGTCGAGGAACCAGGGATCGACATACGACAGGGTGTGCACTTCCTCTACGCTCATGCCGGCCCGGAAGGCGTCGGCGATGTAGAAGATGCGCTCAGGCCCCGGCTCCTTCAGCTCACGGCGCAGCCGAGTCATGCCCTCTTCCGTGGTGAGATCAAGCCCGGTCGGATCCAGCCCGGTCTTGCCGGTCTCCAGCCCGCGCAAGGCCTTCTGCAGCGACTCCTGGAAGCAGCGACCAATGGCCATCACCTCGCCCACCGACTTCATCTGGGTGGTCAGGCGGGCATCGGCGGTCGGGAACTTTTCGAAGGCAAAGCGCGGAATCTTGGTGACGACGTAGTCAATGCTGGGCTCGAAGCTGGCGGGCGTCTTGCCGCCGGTGATCTCGTTTTTCAGCTCATCCAGGGTGTAGCCAATGGCGAGCTTGGCGGCGACCTTGGCGATCGGAAAGCCAGTGGCCTTGGACGCCAGCGCACTCGAGCGCGACACCCGCGGGTTCATCTCGATCACGACCATGCGCCCGTTTTGGGCATTGATGCCGAACTGCACATTGCTGCCGCCGGTATCGACACCGATCTTGCGCAACACCGCGATCGAAGCATCGCGCATGCGCTGGTATTCCTTGTCGGTCAGGGTCTGTGCCGGGGCGACGGTGATCGAGTCACCGGTATGCACGCCCATCGGGTCGAGGTTCTCGATGCTGCACACGATGATGCAGTTGTCCGCACGGTCGCGGACCACTTCCATCTCATATTCCTTCCAGCCCAGCACCGACTCTTCGATCAACACCTCGTGAACCGGCGACAGCTCCAGCCCGCGCTTGACGATCTCCTCGAACTCCTCGCGGTTGTAGGCGATACCGCCACCACTGCCCCCCAGCGTGAACGATGGGCGGATGATGGTCGGGAATCCAACCTGGGCCTGGATCGCCACGGCCTCCTCGTAGCTGCGTGCGATCTCCGAACGCGGACACTCCAGCCCGATTTCAGCCATCGCCCGTTTGAACAGCTCGCGATCCTCGGCCATGCGGATCGCCTCGCGCTTGGCGCCGATCAGCTCGACGCCGTATTTCTCCAGCACGCCGTGGTCGGCCAGATCCAGCGCGCAGTTGAGCGCGGTCTGTCCACCCATGGTCGGCAACAGTGCATCCGGCCGTTCCTTGGCGATGATCTTCTCGACCGTCTGCCAGTTGATCGGCTCGATATAGATGGCATCGGCCATGTCCGGATCGGTCATGATCGTGGCCGGGTTGCTGTTGACCAGCACCACCCGGTAGCCCTCTTCGCGCAGCGCCTTGCAGGCCTGGGCACCGGAGTAGTCGAACTCGCAGGCCTGACCGATGACGATCGGGCCCGCGCCGATGATGAGGATGGTGCGAATATCGGTGCGCTTGGGCATCAGTGGGTCTCCGTGCGCCGGTCCTGCATCAGCGCGATGAACTTGTCGAACAGCGGGGCGACATCGTGCGGGCCGGGCGCCGCTTCGGGGTGCCCCTGGAAGCTGAAAGCCGGCGCATCGGTCAGCGCGATGCCCTGATTGGTACCGTCAAACAGCGACCGGTGAGTGACCCGTGCATTCGCCGGCAATGTCGCTTCGTCGATACAGAACCCGTGGTTCTGCGAAGTAATCATCACCCGCCCGGAATCGAGATCCTGCACCGGGTGGTTGGCCCCATGATGGCCGTGCGGCATCTTCACGGTCTTGGCGCCGATCGCCAGCGCCAGCAGCTGATGCCCCAGGCAGATGCCATACAGCGGGATCTTGGCCGCCAGCAGCTCGCGGATGGCGGCGATGGCGTACTCGCAAGGTGCCGGATCGCCCGGGCCGTTGGACAGAAAAACCCCATCCGGCTGCAGTGCCAGCACTTCAGCCGCCGGAGTCTGCGCCGGCACCACCTCGATGTCGCAGCCGCGCTCGGCCAACATGCGCAGGATGTTGCGCTTGATGCCAAAGTCGTAGGCCACCACCTTGAACCGCGGTGCCACGGTGTGGAACGCATTGCGATCCAGATCGAGCGTGCCCTCGTTCCAGCGATAACGCACCGGGGTGCTGACCACTTTGGCCAGGTCCATGCCTTTCAGCCCCGGAAACTTGCGCGCTGCTTCCAGTGCCTGCTCGACATCGGGCACCTCATCGTGCCGGGCAGCGGCCAGCAGCGCGCCATTCTGGGCGCCGCGCTCGCGCAGCAGCCGGGTCAGTTTGCGGGTGTCGATCCCGGCGATGGCTGGCACACCACGCGCCTGCAGCCACTCCGGCAAGCCGGTCTGACTGCGCCAGTTGCTGGGCCGACGTGGCACATCTCGCACGATCAGCCCGGCAGCCCACACCCGGTCGGCCTCGTCGTCCTGGGCATTGCAGCCGGTGTTGCCAATATGCGGATAGGTCAGCGTCACCAGCTGGCGGGCATAGGACGGGTCGGTCAGGATCTCCTGGTAGCCGGTCATCGCGGTGTTGAAAACCACCTCACCGACAGACAGGCCGGGAGCGCCCACGGAAATGCCCTCGAAGACCGTACCGTCTTCAAGCGCGAGAATGGCAGGAATGTTCAAGTGCGTCGCCTTGTGTCAGGTTGCAAAAAAGCGCCGAAGCGGGGGCACCGTTCGGAGCTGGAGGGTTTTCAGGCGAGCGAGGATTGTACCGGCGACGCCTGCTGCATGCCAGCCTCACGCGCCATCTCACCTCGACGCGTCACAGCAGTTCGCCAAGCCGATAGCGGCCGGGAGGGCGCCCATGCAGGCGTTGCGCGGCATGCAAGGCGCCGCGCGCGAAGATGTCGCGGTTGCTGGCGCGATGCACCAGCTCGATGCGTTCGCCAGTGCCAGTGAACTGCACCAGATGCTCGCCGATGATGTCGCCCGCACGGATCGAGGCGTACCGCGGATCGGCGCCCCCGGCCTGCGCGGCTGCCCCTAGCGTCAACGCTGTCCCGGAGGGGGCGTCGCGCTTGTGAACGTGATGCGCTTCGACGATGTCGCATGCCCAGCCAGGCAACATGGCAGCGGCGCGCTCGACCAGCGCATGCAACACCGCCACGCCCAGACTGAAATTGCTGGCCCAGACCACCGGAATCGCGCTGGCGGCGGCATCCAGCGCTGCCTGCTGCGCGGCATTCAGCCCGGTGGTGCCAGACACCAGCGCGGCGCCGCGCGCCCGGCACAGCGCCAGTACCGCGTCGAACCCGTCCGGCAAGCTGAAATCGATGGCGACATCAAACGCAGGCACACGGGCCAGCTCAGATGCCGTGAAATACGGCACCCCGTCGACCACCCGATTGACGACCGTGCGCGCCACCGCCGCAACGGCCTGGCAGCCACTGCCCTCCTCCCGGCACAGCCGCAACAAGGTCTGGCCCATCCTGCCGGTGGCCCCATGGATCAGTACACGCGTCGATGTGGTCATGCGCGCAGGCTAGCGGCCACCTGCACGACCGACAAGCCTTGCCAACGGCGATGGTTCACGCCACGGACGCCTGATTGGCCGCCACGCTCTGCAGCCGGCCGGCCACTTGGTGCAGCGCGTCCTCGAACGCCGTGGCAGCTTCGCGCACGATGACCTTGCCGAGCTTGGCCATGACCGCCAGCTCCTCCACCGAGGCCACCAACACACGGATGCCGCGTCGATTGACCAAAAGCAGCCGCGACGAGATCGGGCTGATCCAGGACACCTTGGCCGGCGCGAAATGCCCGTCTCCCATCTGCAACTGAAGCCAATCGCCGACTTGCAACTTGCGCAGACGCGCCAGCATGGCGGCATCGTAGTCCAACCCCGCCGTCCCCCCGACCACCTGCAGCACCGGTTCGGGCTCGGGGGCCTGTGGCTCTGCCGAGACCACCTCCGCCGGGATACGCGGGTCGGACGCCAGCGCCGGCTCGCCTGCTGCCAGTCGCGCCAGGGTGTCGTTGAGCGCATCCAGCGCCGCCTCGCCGGCATCGCCAGTGCAGCCGGCACTGGCCAGCATGGCCAGCAGTTCGGCTTCCGGCAGCGGCCGGGCGGGGTCGATCGGTTGCCGTGCCGCAGCCCGATCGAACGCTGTCAGAAGATCATCGACCGCCCGCAGTGCGCTTTCATAGCGCGGCGAGCCTTTGCCATCGCGCAGCGCCATCTGCACCAGGTGATGCGCCGCATGCGTGGAGATGAACGCATCCAGCACCGGCGGCAGTGCCCGCCCGCCGCGACGCCATTGCAGCTCGGCCTGCACCTCGGCCCGCGCCTGCTCCAACCGCTCGCGGCCGCGCTGGGCCTCGGCACTGCGCCGCTCGGCCAGCTCGAACCGCTTGCGGTGCTGAGCCATGAAGGCCCGCAGTTCTTGCTCCAGCGTCTCGAAGATCGCCACGTCCTCGTTGAACTCGGCCACCAGACGGTCAATGGTCTGATCGACCCGATCCAGCAGCTCGCGCTCCTGCGGCGCCTCGCCACGATTGCCCTCGCAGGCCTCGGCCACGGTATTGAGCAGACGGCGCGCCGGATGCTCCTTGTACAGGAACATGCGGCGATCCTTCACCGCCACTTTCACGTAAGGCACCAGCATGCGGCCGATCTTCTGGCGGATACGGTTGTCGTACTGCGGGCCATCCAGCAGCACGTCGAACAGCAACGCCACAAGATCGACGGCATCGCTATCGAGCCCGTCCAGATTGAAACGGTCTGCACCGACCCCGAGCTTGCGGGCGGCCTGCGCCATCTGCTCACGCAATTGCTGCGCCAGCGACTGCGCACCGCTGGCCGCCGGCGTGAACTGCATGCTGTTGTCGTGCTGCATCAAGGACAGGATGGACATCAGATCCTGGGTCGGCAGTGCCGGCCCCGCCTGACCACCCGCCGACACGCCGGACATGCCCACCGCCGCACGCCACATCTGCAACTGGCTGAGCAGGCTGGCAAACAGAGCCTGATCGGCCGGGCTCACCTGCATGGTGGCCGGCGCAGCGTCGGCCACTTGCGCGGGGCCGGCAACACCGGCGGCCTGCGCCGGCGATCCGGCCTCGGGGGCGGCAGGACGGGGACGCCCCGAATACGCGGACTGTGTGCGCTGCGGGGCGGACGCACGCAACGTCGGCAGGATGCCGGCGTTGGCAAGGAGGGTGTTGCAGTGCGCGTACACCTCGCCCAGCGCGGCGCTGAGCTCGCGCTCGAAATACTTGAACACGACGATGCGCAGGGCATCGTCCATGTCCAGCTTGATCATGGCATTGCCCAGCGCATCCGCCAGAAACGCCGGCCCAAGCGGGTTTTCCCGATCCGGCAGTTCACTGCGGGCTGCCACCACCGCCAGCCGTTTGCTGACCACCTCATAGGCTGGCCCATGCAGCCGCAGCACCGAGGCCGCCAACTGCTCCACCGCCAGCTGCTGCTCCAGCGCCTGATCCGACAACAGGCTCAGGCCGCCGCTGGCCAGGCCAACGGTGACAGGCGTGCGCTCGCGCAATGCCCGGAACCGGTCCTGTACCGCCTGCCGGAACGCTTGCACGATGCTGCCGCGGGCATGACGCATCGCTCGCAGCGCCATCATGCCTAGGGTTTCCTCACCGTTCTGGCTACGATCGAACAGATAGTCATCGACATCGGCGAGGGTACTGTCGAGCGCCGGCCCCACCCGCTCCAGCAGGTGCTTTTGGACGGCATCCAGCAAGCCGGCGTTAGGCGCGCCGGAAACAGGGGGGATTTCCGCGGGGGAACGGAAGTTCATGGCACAACCATATCGAAGGGAATGACCCGACGATGACAGTAGCGGAAAGCAGCACCGCGATTGTTGACGGGCTTCATGTTTCTACACATTCGCCCGTCCGTCTGTCATCCCTCTGTGACCGTTCATCCCCCGGTCAACTAGCGCCGAGTGACGCCACGGCTTAGGACACCATCCGATCCCAGAAACTTTTCACCCCATCCAGGAAGGTGCTGGTTTTGGGAGAGTGCCGACGCGCCCCCTCGCCTGCGAACGTCGCCTCGAACTGTTCCAGCAAGGCGCGCTGCTCCGGCGTCAGGTTGACCGGAGTCTCCACCACCACCCGGCAGTACAGATCGCCCGGCTGCCGGCTACGGACCGATTGCACGCCATGGCCGCGCAGACGGAAGACTTTACCGGTCTGGGTCTCGGCCGGGATCCGCAGTTCGACCTCGCCCCCCAACGTCGGCACCCGAACGGTGTCACCAAGCGCCGCCTGCGAGAACCGGATCGGCACCTCGCAGTGCAGGTCATCGCCGTCGCGGGTGAAGATCGGATGCGCGCGCACGCGCACTTCCACGTACAGATCGCCAGGCGGAGCACCGGCCGGCCCGGCCTCGCCCTCGCCCGCCAACCGGATGCGGTCGCCGTTGTCCACGCCGGCTGGAATCTTGACCGCCAAGGTTTTTTCCTGCTCCACCCGGCCATTGCCGCGGCACTGGCGGCAGGGGTTGACGATGGTCCTGCCGACACCGCCGCAGTGTGGGCAGGTGCTTTGCATCATGAACGGGCCGCGCTGCATCCGCACCTGGCCACGTCCGTGACAGGTGCTGCAGGTATCGATGCGACCATCCTCGGAACCGCTGCCGGCACAGGCCTCGCACACGCCCAGGGTGGGCACGTGGATGGTCTTTTCGACACCGGCGACGGCCTCTTCCAGCTCCAGCTCCAGCACATAGCCGATGTCGGCACCGCGGCGCGGCCCCTGTGAACGACCGCCGCCGAAGATGTTGCCGAAGATGTCGCCGAACAGATCGCTCATGTCGACGAAACCCGGGTCGGTACCGGCACCCGCGCCCCCCATGCCATGCTCGAAGGCGGCATGCCCGTACTGGTCATACAGACGGCGCTTGGCGCTGTCGCTCAAGACCTCGTACGCCTCCTTGCACTCCTTGAACGCCGCCTCGGCCGCCTTGTCGCCAGGATTGCGGTCCGGGTGGTACTTCATCGCACAGCGGCGGTAGGCCTTTTTCAGCTCTTCCGCACTGGCAGTGCGGGACACGCCCAGCACTTCGTAGTAATCGCGCTTGCTCATCTACCCAGGTTTCTCGCTTGACTGCACTGGTTCCGGCAGGCGGCCCCGTCACTTGCTTGAATCAGACATGGCGAACGCCCGAAGAACCGGGCGTTCGCGTCTGACACGGGCCGACGGGCTTACGCCTTCTTGTCGTCCTTGACTTCGGTGAACTCGGCGTCCACCACGTCATCGGCCGGCTTGCTCGCCCCGGCCCCGGCACTCCCGGCACCGGCATTGGCACCTGCGCCGGCCTGTGCCGCTGCGGCAATGAGCGCCTGACTTGCCTCTTCCAGGGCGCGCGCCTTGGCCTCGATCTGGGCCTTGTCGTCGCCCTTGATCGCCACTTCCAGCTCGGCAATCGCCGCTTCGGCACGACCGATGGCCTCACCCGGCAGCTTGTCGCCATTTTCCTTGATGGTGGTGCGGGTGGCATGGATCAGGGCATCGGCCTGATTGCGTGCCTGCACCAGCTCATGGAAGCGACGGTCTTCCTCGCGGTGCGCCTCGGCATCGGCCACCATCCGCTGGATTTCTTCCTCGGACAGACCCGAGCCGGCCTTGATCTCGATCTTCTGCTCCTTGCCGGTCTTCTTGTCCTTGGCGGTGACATGGACGATACCGTTGGCGTCGATGTCGAAGGTCACCTCGATCTGCGGAACACCACGCGGTGCCGGCTCGATGCCGGTCAGGTCGAACTTGGCCAGCGACTTGTTGTAGCGGGCCTGCTCGCGTTCACCCTGCAACACATGCACGGTGACTGCCGACTGGTTGTCCTCGGCCGTGGAGAACACCTGCGAGGCCTTGGTCGGGATGGTGGTGTTCTTTTCGATAATCTTGGTGAACACGCCACCCAAGGTCTCGATCCCCAGGCTCAGCGGGGTCACGTCGAGCAGCAGCACGTCCTTGACGTCGCCCGCCAGCACACCGCCCTGGATCGCGGCACCGATGGCCACGGCCTCGTCCGGGTTGACGTCCTTGCGCGGCTCCTTGCCGAAGAACTCGGCCACCGCCTGCTGCACCTTGGGCATGCGGGTCTGGCCACCGACCAGGATCACCTCGCTGATGTCGGCCGGCGTCAGACCGGCATCCTTCAGCGCGATCCGGCACGGTTCGATGGTCTTCTTGATCAGATCATCGACCAGCGCTTCCAGCTTGGCGCGGGTGAGCTTGATGTTGAGGTGCTTGGGGCCGGAGGCGTCCGCCGTGATGTACGGCAGGTTGACGTCGGTCTGCTGGTTGGACGACAGCTCGATCTTGGCACGCTCGGCGGCGTCCTTCAGGCGCTGCAGGGCCAGCGGATCCTTGCGCAGGTCCACGCCATCGCTCTTCTGGAACTCCTCGATGAGGTAGTCGATGATGCGCTTGTCGAAGTCCTCACCGCCCAGGAAGGTGTCGCCGTTGGTGGCCAGCACTTCAAACTGCTTTTCGCCATCGACGTTGGCGATTTCGATGATCGACACGTCGAAGGTGCCGCCACCCAGGTCATACACCGCCACCTTGCGGTCTTTGTTGTCGCCCTTGTCCAAGCCATAGGCCAGGGCCGCCGCGGTCGGCTCGTTGATGATGCGCTTGACCTCAAGCCCGGCGATGCGGCCGGCGTCCTTGGTGGCCTGGCGCTGGCTGTCGTTGAAGTAGGCCGGCACCGTGATCACCGCTTCGGTGACCGGCTCACCGAGGAAGGCCTCAGCGGTCTTCTTCATCTTTTCCAGCACCTTCGCAGAAATTTCCTGCGGCGCCAGCTTGCGACCATCGGCAAGTGCCACCCAGGCATCGCCGTTGTCGTGCTGGACGATGGAGTACGGCACCACGTTGATGTCCTTCTGCACCTCAGGATCGGTGAACTTGCGACCGATCAGGCGCTTGACTGCATAGAAGGTGTTCTTGGGATTGGTGATCGCCTGCCGCTTGGCCGGCGCACCCACCAGCACCTCGCCGTCCTTGGTCCAGGCGACGATGGAGGGTGTGGTGCGATCGCCTTCGCTGTTTTCGATGACCCGCGGTTTGCCGCCTTCCATGATGGCGACACAGGAATTGGTGGTACCCAGGTCGATGCCGATGATCTTGCCCATGCTGATGTCCTCGCTGTATTTGCTTGTCTGATTGATGTGGGCGCGCTGCGCCGATGCTTGCTATCTGGGGGCGGCGCTGCCCGGTTCAAGGGGCGCGCCTTCTGCCTCAGTCGTGCCGGGCCACGACCACCAGCGCCGGCCGCAGCAGCCGGCCATTGAGCCGGTACCCTTTCTGGTAAACCTTGATGACGTGGCCAGGCGGCACGCCCTCGGCGTCGTCCTGACTGATGGCCTGATGCTGCTCGGGGTCGAACGGCTGGCCGCTCGGATCCAGCACTTCCATGCCGTTGTCGGCGGCCACCTTGAGCAGCTGCTTGTACGTCAGCTCCAGGCCCTGGCGCACCGCTCCGGCGTCGGCCCCGGCAGCCGCAAGGCCTGCGTCCAGACTGTCGAACACGGGCAGCAGATCGCTCAGCAGACGCTCGTTGGCGAACTTGCGGGCCTGTTCGATGTCGCGGGCCAGCCGCTTACGTTGGTTGTCGAGGTCAGCCTGCTCACGCAGTGACTGCGCCTTGAGCTGCTCCAGCTCGGCGCGCAGCGCCTCGACCTGCGCCTGCAGCGCATTGTCCGGAGTCGCCGCCCCGGGGGCGGATTGGTTCACTTCCTGCGTCGTCTCGTTGCTCATGTCCGTGTTGGGTGACGCGGCCGGATGCCGCACTGAACCCTTGCAATGGGGGCTCAAGGTTCCGGATTCAAGGCAGCCCCCAACACGGCGGCGGTCGCCTCCACGACCGGGATCACCCGCTCATAGGCCATCCGGGTCGGCCCGATCACCCCGAGCACGCCCAGAACACGGCCATCGCGACCATACGGCGCAGTCACCAGCGACATCCCCTCCAGCGGCGCCAGCCCGGTTTCCTCGCCGATGAACACCCGCAGCCCCGGGGCCCGGGCGGTCTGTTCGAGCAGCTGCAGCAACTTGCGCTTCTCGGCAAACGCTTCAAACAGCGCCCGCAGCCGGTCCAGGTCATCCAGCTCCTGCAGGCCCAGCAGACGGGCCTGCCCGGCCACCAGCATGTCTGCATCCTGCCCGGGCGCGGTGGCCTGTTCCCCCAGATCCAGGGCATCCGCCAGCAGCGCCTGCATCTGCCGACGCGCCTGCCGGAGTTCCTGCAGCAACCTGGCGCGCATCACCGCCAGCGGCTGGCCGGCGAAATGGGCATTGAGGTAGTTGGCCGCCTGCTCCAGCTCGGAGGCGGAAAACGCACGCCGAACCTGCACCACACGGTTTTGCACTTCGCCATCAGCAAACACCAGAATCGCCAGCACCCGCTGCGTATCCAGCGCCACGAAATCAATCTGCCGGAAAGCGAAGCTCTCCCGTCTGGGGACGCTCACCATCCCGGCGAAATGGGTCATCGCTGACAGTAACTCCGAGGTCTTGCCCAGCAGCGCCTGGGTCGTGGCCCCGGCGGGCAGGGTCTGCCGTAGCCGCTCCACTTCCTCGGCTGACAGCGGTTTGACCTGCAGCAGGGAATCCACGAACAGGCGGTAGCCCTGCGCCGTGGGCACACGACCTGCCGAACTGTGCGGTGCGGCCAGCAAGCCGGCATCCTCCAGCGAAGCCAGAATGTTGCGGATGCTGGCGGGGCTCAGATCAAGCCCGGCATGCCGCGCCAGGGTCTGCGAGCCCACCGGCTCGCCACTGCGGATGTAGCGCGCCACCAGCGTCCGCAGCAGCTGGCGGGCGCGTGGGTCTTGACGGATGTCCTGGGGTTTCTTGCGACGCATGTTGTGGTTGTAAGGGCCAGCCGCGCAGGTTGCAACTGCTGACGTGCCGCAGCGGCGCAGGCACAATGCCGGGCCATGCTGCTGCGCCTTTCCATCCGTGATTTCGCCGTGGTCGCCGAAGCCGAGCTGGACTTCGGCCCAGGCCTGACCGTGATCTCCGGCGAGACCGGCGCCGGCAAATCCCTGCTGGTGGACGCCTTGGGCTTTCTGTCCGGAGCGCGCGGGGATGCCAGCGCGGTGCGCCACGGCGCCCAGCGTGCCGAGCTGGCCGCTGAATTCAGCCTGGACGACTGCCCGGCGGCCGCCGCCTGGCTGGCCGAACAGGACCTGGACGAAGACGGCAGCTGCCAGCTGCGCCGCACCCTGCGCGCCGATGGTGGCTCCAAGGCCTGGATCAACGGTCGCAGCGTCACCCTGAGCCAGCTGGCCGAGCTTGCTGGCCTGCTGGTGGAAATCCACGGCCAGCATGCCCAGCAGGCATTGCTGGCGCGGCCGCACCAGACCCGGCTGCTGGACGAGGTGGCCCGCCACCCGGACCTGCTGGCCGCCACCGCCGACAGCGCCCGCCGCTGGAAAGCCCTGCAACAGGAACGCGACGCCCTGCTCGCCCGCGGTGACGTCAGCGAGCGCCAAGCCTGGCTGCAACACCAGCTGGACGAACTGGACGCCCAGCCGCTGGATCCGGCCACACTGGCGGAACTGGACGCCAGCCACCGTCGCCATGCCCATGCCGCCGGCCTGATCGCCGCCTGCGACGCCGCGCTGGACACCCTGGGTGGCGAAGATGCGGTGACCGCCCGGCTGCTGCGGCTGCGCGCCAGCCTGCACCGGGAAAGCGCGCACGAGGCGCGTCTGCTGGAGGTTGAGGCGATGCTGGAATCGGCCTGTATCCAGCTCGATGAGGCCCAGGCCTTGCTGCAGCGCATTCGTGACGATCTCGACCTCGACCCGGAGGCTCTGGCGGCACTGGAACGCCGGCTCAGCCGCATTCACGATCTGGCGCGCAAGCACCGGGTCCCCGTCGAACGTCTGGCCGCACACCGCGATGCCCTGGCGGCCGAACTGGACTCGCTGGCCGATGCCGACTTGCGGCTGCAGCGGCTGGACCGCGACATCGCCGCGGCGCTGGCCGACTGGCAAGCCGCAGCCGCCGCGCTGTCCGCCTCGCGCCGCCGCGCCGGCGATGCACTGGCCGACGCGATCACCGACCTGATGGGCGCATTGGGCATGCAGGGCGGCCGCTTTGAGGTGGCACTGGAGCCCAACGCCACCGGGACGCCCGACCCGCTGGGGAGCGAGCGCGTGGAGTTTCTGGTCTCCGCCAACCCCGGCCAACCGCTGCGACCGCTGCGCAAGGTCGCCTCGGGCGGCGAACTGTCGCGCATCTCGCTGGCCATCGAAGTGGCCACCCAGGGCCAGGATGCCGCCGCCACCCTGGTGTTCGACGAAGTCGATGCCGGCATCGGTGGTGCGGTAGCCGCCGCAGTCGGCGCCAAACTGCGTGCATTGGGCGCCACCCGGCAGGTGCTATGCGTGACCCACCAGCCGCAGGTCGCCGCCGCCGGCCACGCCCAGTACCGGGTCAGCAAGGCAGCGCAGGACGGCATCACCCGATCCTCGGTGCAGGCGCTGGATGCCGCTGGCCGGGTCGAGGAAATCGCCCGCATGGTGGGTGGTGCCGACATCAGCCCGGAAGCCCGCGCTGCCGCGAAGAAGCTGCTGGAGTCGTTCCGCTGAACTCTCCCGGCAGCACGCGCTGGCGCGATGGCGCATATCAACGCAGCGTCTGGGCCTGCACCGCGCCAGAACCAGCCGACACCTGCAGGGCGCATGGCTGCGCTTGTCCTAGAATCGGGCAATGCTGAAGATCGACACCCATGCCCATTACCTGCCGCGCGACTGGCCGGATCTCACGAGCAAGTACAGCGACAACCGTTTTCCGGTGATCCACCACGGCGACGACGGCCGCCACCGCATTTACAAGGACGGCAAGTTCTTCCGCGAGATCCGGCCCAACACCTGGGACCCACAGATCCGGATCGAGGAATACGCAAGCCTCGGGGTGCAGGTGCAGGTGCTGTCCACGGTGCCCGTCATGTTCAGCTACTGGGCCAAAGCGCATCAGGCGCTGGAGCTGCACCGTGCACTCAACGACCACCTGGCGGACACCTGCCGCACCTACCCGCGGCATTACGCCGGCATCGGCACGGTGCCGCTGCAGTCGCCCGCACTGGCCATCCGCGAACTGGAGCGCTGCATGGACGAGCTGGGGCTGCAAGGCGT
Source organism: Thermomonas hydrothermalis (assembly GCF_900129205.1). GTDB lineage: Bacteria > Pseudomonadota > Gammaproteobacteria > Xanthomonadales > Xanthomonadaceae > Thermomonas > Thermomonas hydrothermalis. The sequence continues at coordinate 25,248 of NZ_FQUK01000024.1, forward strand.
GCAGATCGGTTCGCACGTGGGCGAATGGAACCTGGACGCACCGGAGCTGTTCGAGTTTTTCCAGGCCGCCAGCGAGCTGGGGGCGGCCATCCTGATCCACCCCTGGGACATGATGGGGGCTGAGTCGATGCCGAAATACTGGCTGCCTTGGCTGGTCGGCATGCCGGCCGAGCAGGCGCGCGCCGCCTGCTGCCTGATCTTCGGCGGCGTGCTGGAGCGCCTGCCCAAGCTGCGCGTCGCTCTGGCCCACGGCGGCGGCAGTTTCCCCTATACGATCGGCCGCATCGAACATGGGTTCCGGATGCGTCCGGATCTGGTGGCGACCGACAACTTCCGCAACCCGCGCGAGTACCTGGGGCGCCTGTATTACGACTCATGGGTGGCCGATGCGGCCGCGCTGCGTTACCTGCTGGACACCTGCGGGCCGGAGCGGGTGATGCTGGGCACCGACTATCCGTTCCCACTCGGCGAACAGCACCCAGGCAACCTGATCGAGCAACTGCCGCTGGACGAGGCCGCGCGCGCCCGCCTGTACCACGGCACGGCCTTGGAATGGCTCGGCCTGCCGGCCGCCCGCTTCGTCTAGCCCAACGTCTGACCACCTGCCCGCCTGCCACTTTCAGAACTGCCGATGACCGAACTGCTCACCGACGCCCACGCCGCCGCCCTGGATGCCGCCGACCCGCTGCGTGATTTCCGCGCGGAATTCCACCTGCCATTGCACGCTGGCCAGCCGCAGGCGTATTTCGTCGGCAACTCGCTGGGCCTGCAGCCCAAGGGCGCACGCGCCATGGTGGATGAGGTCATGACGGCCTGGGCGCGCGATGCCGTGGAAGGGCATTTCCGGGGCGAGGCGGCGTGGATGCCCTATCACCGGCTGGTGCGCGACGGGCTGGCGCGGTTGGTCGGCGCGCTGCCGTCGGAAGTGGTGGCGATGAACACGCTCACGGTCAATCTGCACCTGCTGCTGGTGAGCTTCTACCGCCCCACCCGCGAGCGCCCGGCGATCCTGCTGGAAGCCGGCAGCTTTCCATCCGACCGCTACGCGCTGGAATCGCAGATCCGCTTTCACGGCTACGATCCCGCCACCGACCTGATCGAAGTGCCGCCCGATGAACCCAACGGCACGGTCTCGATGGCCGCCATCGAGCGAGCCATCGGCGAACACGCCGGGCGGCTGGCGCTGGTGCTCTGGCCTGGTGTGCAGTACCGCACCGGCCAGGCGTTCGACATCGCCGCCATCACCCGGCTGGCACATGCCGCCGGCGCCATTGCCGGTTTCGATCTGGCACATGCGGTCGGCAACGTGCCGCTTGCACTGCACGATGCCAATGCCGATTTTGCCGTGTGGTGCCATTACAAGTACGTCAATGCCGGCCCGGGTGCGGTGGCCGGCGCGTTCGTCCACGCGCGGCACGGCACGACCGATCGGCCACGCTTTGCCGGCTGGTGGGGCAACCGCGAGGACGTGCGTTTCCGCATGGAGCCACAGTTCCAGCCCACCCTTGGGGCGGAAGGCTGGCAGCTGTCCAACCCGCCCATCCTGTCGCTGGCGCCGCTGCGCGCCTCGCTTGCGCTGTTCGACCGCGCCGGCATGTCCGCCCTGCGCCGCAAGTCGGAGCAACTGACCGGCTACCTGGAAGCCCTGATCGACACCGCGCTCAGCGACGTGCTGGAGGTGGTCACTCCACGCGCACCGGACCAACGTGGCTGCCAGCTGTCATTGCGCGTGCGCGGTGGCCGGGCGCGTGGCCGCGCCCTGTTCGAATACCTTGCCAATCACGGTGTGCTCGGAGACTGGCGCGAGCCGGACGTGATCCGCATCGCCCCGGTGCCGCTGTACAACCGCTACGCCGATGTGCTGCGTTTTGCCCGTTGTGTTCAGGAGTGGCGCGATGCCCAGTGAATCCTCCCCTGCCATCACCCTCATCGGCGGCGGCCTGGCCGGCGCCCTGCTGGCCATCCTGCTGGCACAGCGCGGCTGGTCGGTGGATGTCTACGAACGCCGCGGCGACCCGCGCGTGCAAGGCTATGCCGGTGGTCGTTCGATCAATCTGGCGCTGGCCGAACGCGGCCTGCACGCGCTGCGCCAGGCCGGTGCCGATGCCCAGGTGCTGCGCCAGGCGGTGATGATGCGTGGCCGTTTCGTGCATCCGCTGCACGGCACGCCGGGCCTGCAACGGTATGGCCGCGATGATTCCGAGGTGATCTGGTCGATCAACCGCGGCGACCTCAACATCGTCCTGCTCAATCTGGCCGAATCATTCGGTGCCCGCCTGTGGTTCGACCATACCCTGGAGGCGGTGGACTTCAGCCGTCAGCAGGCCGTGTTCCGCCACCACGGCCAGCCCCGTCCCGTTGCGTTCCGCGCCCTGGTCGGCGCCGACGGTGCCGGCTCCACCCTGCGCGCGGAAATGGCCAAGGTGCAGCCGCTGGGCGAACGCACCGACTGGCTGGATCACGGCTACAAGGAACTGGAGATCCCGCCGGGACCGGACGGTGACTTCCAGATGGAGCCCAATGCGCTGCACATCTGGCCGCGCGATCACTACATGTGCATCGCCCTGCCCAACGACGAACGCACCTTCACGGTCACGCTGTTCATGCCGCATGCCGGCGCCCACCCCAGTTTTGCCACCGTGCAGACCGGTGCAGAGGCCGAGGCGCTGTTTCGTGCGCAGTTTCCGGATGCACTGGCGCTGATGCCGACCCTGCGTCAGGACTTCGATGCCCACCCGGTCGGCCAGCTCGGCACACTGCATTTGGATCGCTGGCATCTGGATGGCCAGGCCGTGCTGCTGGGCGATGCCGCCCACGCCATGGTGCCGTTCCACGGGCAAGGCATGAACTGCGCCTTCGAGGATTGCGTGGCACTGGCCGACCACCTGCAACAGACCTCTGACCTGGCCACCGCCTTCGCCGCCTTCGAGGCCGAGCGCAAACCGAATGCCGCCGCCATCCAGAAAATGGCGCTGGACAACTACATCGAGATGCGCGACCGCGTGGACGATGCCGACTACCTGCTGCAGCGCGAACTGGAGCTGGCCCTGCAGGCCCGCCACCCCGGCCGCTTCGTGCCGCACTACACGATGGTCACCTTCATGCGCATCCCGTATGCGCTGGCCCTACAGCGCAGTGAACTCCAACGCACTCTGCTGACCCAGGCCACGCGGGGCCTGACCTCGCTCGATCAGATCGACTGGGCGGCGCTGGACGCGCAAATCGTGCAGCAACTACCACCGCTGGAACCTGCGGCAGGCTGATCCGGCCGTTTAGGCCGTTCTTGCCGGCTTACATGGTCTGGGTCGGCTGATCGCCGCCGAGGGTACCGGCCAGAATGGTTTCGATCTGGGTCCGAACCGCCTCACCTTCCGGGGTGTCCGGAAACTGGACGCCGACCCCGGCGGCGCGATTGCCCTGAGCTCCGGGTGGGGTCACCCAAACCACTTTGCCCGCCACCGGACGCCGCTCGGAAGAGTCCGGCAAGGTCAGCAGCAGAAAGACTTCATCACCCAGGAAGTAGCGCTTGTTGGTCGGCACGAAAATGCCGCCATTGCGGATGAATGGCATGTAGGCGGCGTACAGGCCGGCTTTGTCCTTGAGCGTCAACGTCAGGATGCCCTGCCGCGCTCCACCCGGATTGCTCATCGCGTCCTCATCCGTTCACCTGTCGGGACACCGGCAGCAGACATAGCGGCCGGCACGCCTGCATTGCACCACAAGACCCCGCCGCATGCCAACGGCTCAACGCGTGCTTGCGGCCGGGGCCCAGGGCAACAGTGCGTCCAGAACCACCAGCTCGGCGCGCACCTGCGTCTGCAACAACGCCCGGGCACGGTTGGCGGCCTCGAACCGGCGCGCCAGCTGCAAAACCTGCGCCGGGGCAGCGGTCGCCGCAGCCTGCACCGCCAGCTCGGCCAAGGCATGCAGGCGGGCCTCGGCGCGCCCATCGGCACACCAGCGCTGGGCCACCTCGGCCGGTTGCGCCCGCGCATGCTGCAAGGCCTCGACGGTGCTGGCCACATCCCGCCGCACTTCCAGTCCGTCGCCACTGGCCCAGGCATGCGCCAGCCCCGGGTGGCCGCGCGCGGCAGCGAGCGCCTCCTCGGCCAGCGCCGGGTCATGCCCCTGCTGCACCAGCCAGGCCAGCGCCTCCTCACGCGGCGGCAACCGAACCAGCAAGCGCTGACAACGGCTGCGAATGGTGGCCGGCACCCGCATCGGACTGCTGGCCAACAACCAGAGGTAGCGCCCTGGCTGCGGCTCCTCCAGGGTTTTCAGCAGGGCATTGAAGGCGCTCCAGTTGACCGCATCAGCCGGGTCCACGATCACCACCTGCGCCTGCCCAAGCTGGGCGGTGAGCGAGAGCTTTTCGGTCAGCGCGCGAATCTGTTCGATCACGATCTCGCTGCGTGGCTTGCCGGTCTTGGCATTGGTCTCGTATCCGAGCAGCAGCAGGTCGGGATGGGCGCTGTGACCGAACGGATGCGCCAGTGATCCATCCGGCCGCAGTTCCGGCACCTCCATCTGGGTGCGCGAGGCCAGCAGCGTGCAGCTCTTGCATCGCCCGCAGGGGGCGCCGTCCGGCAGCGGCGACAGACACAACACACGCTGCGCCAGATGCTCGGCGAGCAGACGCTTGCCGATCGCCGGCGGGCCGACGATCAGGGTGGCATGACCGAAATGCCCAGCCGCAAGCGCCTCAGCCACCTGCGCATACACGCGCTGCTGCCACGGGGCCAACGGGGGCAATACCGCACTCACAGGCCGTGCACCCGTCGATATTCAGACAGCGCCGCCAGTGCGGCCGCAGCAACGGTGTCCGGATCGGGCCGCGCATCGATCACCCGAATCCGCTCCGGGTGTTGCGCTGCACGCGCCAGAAAGCCAGCACGGACACGCTGGAAAAACTCGTCGCGCTCGCGCTCGATGCGATCAGGTGACACGCCCCCAAGCAGATCCCGCCCGCGGGTGCGCTCGCGTGCATGCGTGACATCCAGATCGAGCAGCAAGGTCAGGCCGGGCTCGATGCCCACCACCCGCCGCTCCAGCTCGGCAATGAACGCCGTCTCGATACCGCGTGCGGCCCCCTGGTAGGCATAGCTGGAATCGGTAAAGCGATCGCTGATCACCCACGCGCCGCGCGCCAGCGCCGGCTGCACCCGCTGCTGCACATGCTGGGCGCGGGCGGCAAACATCAGCAGCAGTTCGGTATGCGGGTGTACCGGCTCGTCACCGGCCTCCAGCAGCAGCCCCCGGATGCGCTCGGCCAGCGGCGTGCCCCCTGGCTCCCGGGTCGTCACCACCTCGGCCCCTTCGGCCAACAAGGCATCACGCAGCACCCGCACCACCGTGCTCTTGCCCGCGCCCTCACCGCCTTCGATGGTCAGCAGCCGCAGCGGCCGCGCCAGTGCATTGCTCACTGCTTTGTCTCTCCCGGATTGCCCGTCTCACGCTGGGCGCGCAGCCGCTGCAGATAGGTACGCACGGCGGCGTTGTGTTCGTCCAGCGTGCGGCTGAACACATGCCGGCCACTGCCATCGCCGAGGGCGACGAAATACAACGCATCCCCCGGCTCCGGATGGGTGACGGCATGCAGCGCAGCCTTGCCGGGCAGTGCGATCGGCGTCGGCGGCAGGCCTTCGCGGGTATAGGTGTTGTACGGAGTGTCGGTCATCAGATCGATCCGGCGAAGGTTGCCGGCATAACGCGGGCCCATGCCATAGATCACGGTCGGGTCGGTCTGCAGCCGCATCCCGCGCTGCAGGCGACGAATGAACACCCCAGCAATTTTGGCACGCTCTTCGGCAACGCCCGTCTCTTTTTCCACGATCGAAGCCAGGATCAGCGCCTCGGTCGGCGTGCGCAACGGAAGGCCGTCGGCGCGCGTGCGCCAGGCCTCATCCAGCGCACGCTGCATGGCCGCATGCGCACGACGCAGCAGATCGAGATCGGAATCCCCGCGCACCCAGGCGTAGGTTTCCGGCAGGAATCGTCCTTCTGCAGGCTGACCCGGCGCCCCCAGCGCTGCCATCAGCGCAGCCTCGTCCATGCCGGCAGTCTCCTGCCGCAGCAACGGCACCCGCGCCAGGGCCGCGCGCAGATCGCGTACGGTCCAACCTTCAACGATGGTGAACCGGCGCTGCAGCACTTTGCCATCGCGCATCGCCTGCAACAGGGCGCGTGGCGTGATGCCCGGCGGCAATGCATATTCGCCGGCCTGCAAATGTCCGGCCACGCCGGTCAGACGGGCCAACAGCGGCCAGTACCAGGCCGGCCCCGGCTCCACGCCCTGCGCTCGCAGCGCACGCACCACGCCGGTCAGAGTGCCACCGCGCGGCAACACCACGCTGGCATCGGTGCTCATCCCGCGCAATGGGGTGTTGGCAAACCGGGCCAACTGCACCCCCTGCCAGACCAGGGCCATCGCCACCAGCACGCCCAGCAGCGCCAGCCGTGTGCGCATGCGCTTCATGCCACCGCCTCATCAAACATCGGATATGCCCTCGCCAGTGCCGCGTGCAGAGTGGTCAGTGCCGGATGGAACGACCAGTGCCGCTCGCCCAGCGCCGCGACCGGCAGGATACCGCGCACCGCATTGCACAGTGCCAGCGCATCGGCCGATGTCACGTCCTGCAGCGACAGTGCTGCCTGCTTCACCAGCCCAGCCTCCAGCAGCCAGCCACGCAGCACCCCGGCCACACCGCAGCGATCGACCGGAGGCGTCAGCCAGTGCCCGTCGCACAGCACCAGCAGATTGGCCGCAGTGGCGCACACCGGGGTGCCGGTGGCATCGCACAGCAACCCCTCGTCGTAGCCTGCCTGCGCCACTTCGACCCGGGCCAGCACCTGCTCCAGCCGGTTGCAGTGTTTGATGCCGGCCAGCGCCGGCTGGATTGCCATGCGGATCCGACATGGATGCAGGCGCAGCGCCTGCATCCGTGCCGGCAGCGGATGCAGGGTCAATGCCCAGACCGGTACGGCAGCGGCTGGCGGCAGATAGCCGCGCCCACCATCGCCGCGGGTCAGCAGCAGTTTGAGCACGCCGGCCTCCACGCCTGCACTGATAGCGGCAATCTGCGCTTCGATGAACGCCTGTTCCGGCAGCGTCATGCCGAGCCGCTCTGCGCCTTCGCGCAGCCGCGCCAGGTGACGCGACCACAGCGGCACGTCACCGCGATGGATGCGCATGGTTTCAAACAGGCCATCGCCATAGTTGAGGCCACGATTGGCCAGCGACAGCGCCCGCAGGCGCGTATGCCCCTGAAACGACAGCGCCGCCAGCGGTTTCACCATAGCCATGCGCCCCCTCCTGCGCGCTGCCTGCACCGCGTACGCACGTTTGCACCCTGCTGCGGGTACACGCAACCGGCCATCACTCGACCCCCAGCGCGCGCAGCATCCCGCGCGCCTTGGCGCGCGTCTCGTCCAGTTCACGCTGAGGATCGGAATCGATCACGATGCCGGCACCGGTGCGGAACCGCAGCCGCGTGCCTTCCACTTCCGCGCTGCGGATCAGGATGTTGAGATCGAGGTCGCCGCTGTGCCCAAGCCAGCCCATCGCGCCGGTGTAGGCACCACGACCGACACCCTCCAGCTCGGCGATGATCTGCATGCAACGCACCTTCGGACACCCCGTAATGGTGCCGCCGGGAAACACCGCCGCGATCGCCTGCCCAGGCGTCACGCCAGTGCGCAGCACGCCGCGTACGTTGCTGACGATGTGATGCACGTGGGCGTAGCTTTCCACCGTCATCAACTCGTCCACCCGAACGCTGCCGGGGGCACAGACGCGCCCGAGATCGTTGCGCTCAAGATCAAGCAGCATCACGTGCTCGGCGCGTTCCTTGGGATGGCCGACCAGCTCGCGGATACGCGCCGCGTCGTCGTCGCCGGCAAACCGCGGGCGGGTACCGGCAATCGGCCGGGTCTGCGCCACGCCATCGTGCAACGCCAGCAGCCGTTCTGGCGAGGCGCTGACCACGCTGCCCCATGGGCTGCGGAAAATGCCGGCAAACGGCGCCGGGTTGTGGGCACGCAGGCGCGCAAACAGCGCGGCGGGCTGCAATGCCGCCGCAAAGCCGACCTGCCAACCGCGCGACAGGTTGACCTGGAACACGTCGCCCGCCGCCAGGTAATCCAACACCCGCGCCACACCGTCCAAATAACGCTGCGGCGGGTCTTCGTCGATCGCAATCGGCGGCATCCACGCCGGCAGCGGCGGCAACGCACGCGCCTGTTCAGCGTCGTCGGCGATGCGTTGCAGCCACGCCTCCGCACCGACTTCTGCCACGGCCACACAGTCGCCCGTAGTGCGGTCGCGCAGCAGGGCCGCCGGGCAGCGCAGTGCAACCGCGACCGGCAACCCACCCTCTGCCGCTGGCAGCTGCACGACCGGCTCGATCTGGGCCGCCAGCTCATACCCCAGCAGCAGCGCCCAGCCGCCATGAAACGGCAGCGCCGGCGCCGATCCGGCATCGCCTGCAGCACCGCGCGCGTCCTGCCAGCGCGCATCCAGCACGTCGAGAAAGCGGCCATCGATCAGCGCGCCGTCGAGCGCACGCACGCGGCCATCACGGTGCAGCGCGAAGCCCTCGCCAGCGTGCGCCAGCAGCAGGTCATACCGGCCCAACGGCCCACCGCTGCTGGACTCCAGCAGCACGGGGTAACGCACCGGGTCAAGCCGATGCAGGGCCAGTAGGTCGGGCTCGTCAGCCAGGGTAAGACAACGCATCAGCCGTGCCTCCCCTGCCGGCACCGTCGTCCAGGAAACGGCACGAACCGTCAGATCCGCTTGAACACCAGCGTGGCGTTGGTACCGCCGAAGCCAAAGCCATTGGAGACGGCGACATCGATCTTCGCCTCACGGGCAACGTTGGGGACGTAGTCCAGATCGCAGCCTTCGCCCGGCTGCTCCAGGTTGATGGTCGGCGGGATGATGCCGGTTTCCAGGGCTTTCACCGTGTAGATGGCTTCCACGCCACCGGCCGCACCCAGCAGGTGGCCGGTCATCGACTTGGTGGAGCTGACCATGGTCCGGTAGGCATGCTCACCCAACGCACGCTTGATCGCCTGGGTTTCGGCAACATCGCCCAACGGAGTGCTGGTGCCGTGGGCGTTGATGTAGCCGACGTCCTCCGGGTTCACCCCGGCGTCGCGCAACGCCAGCAGCATGCAGCGCGCCGGGCCTTCACCGTTCTCGCTGGGCGCGGTCATGTGGAAGGCATCCGAAGAAGCCCCGAACCCCGCCAGCTCGCAGTAGATGCGGGCACCGCGCGCCTTGGCGTGCTCGTATTCCTCCAGCACCAGGATGCCGGCACCATCGCCCAGCACAAAGCCATCGCGATCGGCGTCCCACGGCCGCGAAGCGCGGGTAGGATCGTCGTTGCGGGTGCTCATCGCCTTCATGGCGCAAAAGCCGCCCATCGAGGTCGGCGAACTGCCGCGCTCGGCACCGCCGGCAAACATCACGTCGGCATCGCCGTACTGGATCATGCGCATAGCCGTACCGATGCTGTGATTGGCGGTGGCGCAGGCGGACACCGCCGAGAAGGTCGGCCCCTTGAGCCCGGTCAGCAGCGAAAGCTGCCCGGGCAGCATGTTGATGATGGTGGACGGGATGTAGAACGGGCTGATCTTGCGCACCCCGCCTTCATGCAGCTTGATGGCGGTTTCCTCGATGCCCCAGATGCCGCCGATACCGGCGCCGATCAGCGCACCGATGCGCTCGGCATTGGCCTCGGTGATCTCAAGCCCGGCGTCCTCTTTGGCCATCAACGCGGCAGCCAGCCCGTAATGGATGAAGTGATCCATCTTCTTGGCGTCCTTCGGGTTCACCCAGCGGGTGACATCGAAGTCGCGGATCTCGCCGGCAATCCGGGTGGGATATGAGGACGCATCGAACCCGGTGACCGGGCCAATGCCGGAGCGGCCATGGATGATGGCGTCCCAGTTGCTGGTCAGGTCGTTGCCCAATGGCGAGACGATGCCCATCCCAGTGACGACCACGCGACGCTTGCCCATCATCCTCATCCTCCTTCAGATCCGGATTGACTCTTCGCAAACACGCGGGGCCGCATGCGCGGCCCCCGCAAGCCGTGGCGGCGGGCGCCTGCGCGCTCCGCTGCACGGCCGCTTGCAGGCGCACTCAGCGCCCGCGTTGGCATCAGCCCTTGACGTGGGCCTTGATGTAGTCGATCGCCTGCTGAACCGTGGTGATCTTTTCAGCGTCCTCGTCCGGGATCTCGCACTCGAACTCTTCCTCGAGCGCCATCACCAGCTCCACGGTATCGAGCGAATCCGCGCCCAGGTCGTCGACGAACGACGCGGTGTTGGTGACGTCCTCTTCCTTGACGCCCAGTTGTTCGACGACGATTTTCTTGACGCGCTCTTCGATGCTGCTCATGTTGCGTTGCTCCTCATGGGGCGGAAATAAGGCCGTAATGGCCTAGTTTAAGGGAAAAACCGGACGCCGCATCCTGCCACAGGGGCGCCCGCGGGGGAATCCGAACCGACAGGCTCAAGCCGTCACGGCATGTACATACCACCGTTGACGTGCAGGGTTTCGCCGGTGATATAGCTTGCCTCCGGGCCGACCAAGAAGGCCACGGCACGGGCGATGTCCTCCGGCGTTCCAAGCCGGCCCAAGGCGATCTGCCCCAGCATCGCTTCCCGGGCGGCTTCCGGCAGCTGGGCAGTCATGTCGGTGGCGATAAACCCAGGCGCGACCACATTGACGGTGATCCCGCGCGAACCGATTTCCTTGGCCAGCGACTTGCTGAAGCCGATGATCCCGGCCTTGGCGGCGGCATAGTTGGCCTGCCCGGCATTGCCGGTGACCCCGATCACCGAGGCGATGTTGACGATCCGCCCCTTGCGCGCCTTCATCATGCCGCGCAACACCGCCTTGCAGGCGCGGTACACCGAGGTCAGGTTGGTATCGAGGATGGCCTGCCAGTCCTCGTCCTTCATGCGCATCAGCAGATTGTCGCGGGTGATGCCGGCGTTGTTGACCAGGATGCTGACCGGGCCGAACTCAGTGGCGATGGCATCCACCAGCGCCTCGATCGCCCCCGGCTCGGTCACGTCCAGCCTGCGCCCATGACCGCCCGCTGCCGCCAGCCGTGCACCGATCGCCTGCGCGCCGGCCTCGCTGGTGGCAGTGCCGATCACGGTGGCGCCCCGAGCGGCCAGCAGATCCGCGATCGCGGCACCGATCCCGCGCGACGCACCGGTGACCAGCGCGATCTCTCCCTGCAACACCCGCTCGCTCATGCCGCCTGCTCCTTCCAGTCTTCGATTGCGCCAGCCAACTCGGCCGGTGTGCCCAGCGCGCGCGCCTCGAGTGATTTGTCGATGCGCTTGATCAGCCCGGTCAGCACCTTGCCTGGGCCGCACTCCGCCACCCGGCGCACTCCGCGCGCCGCCAGTGCCTGCACGCAGGCCGTCCACTGGACCGGTAGATAAAGCTGGCGCACCAAGGCCGCGCGAATATCGTCGAGGCTGTCATGCACCTGCGCGTCCACGTTCTGCACCACCGGCAGCGCCGGCGCATGCCAGTTCAGTCCGGCCATCGCGTCCGCCAACCGGTTGGCGGCCTCGCGCATGAGCGGGGTGTGCGAGGGCACGCTGACGGCCAGCTTGACCGCCTTGCGTACGCCCTGTGCCTGCAACAGCGCCAGCGCCTTGTCCACGGCTTCGGCATCACCACCGATGACGATCTGGCCCGGCGAGTTGTAGTTGGCGGGCACCACCACCTGGTGATCGGACGCTTGCCGGCAGATGGCTTCGACCAGCGCGTCACCGGCACCCAGCACGGCCGCCATGGCACCGGTGCCGGCAGGCGCGGCGTCCTGCATCAACTGGCCGCGGATACGCACCAGGTGCGCGCCATCCTGCAGCGACAGCGCACCGGCGGCGACCAGCGCGGTGTATTCGCCCAGACTGTGCCCGGCCAGCATCACCGGCTGTGGCCCCGCTTCAGCCTGCCACACCCGCCACACCGCAATGCCGGCTGCCAGCAACGCCGGCTGGGTGTATTCGGTGCGATTGAGCATTTCTTCCGGGCCGCCTTGCGAGAGCGCCCAGAGATCGACGCCGGCACCCTCGGAGGCCTCCTCGAAGGTGGCCTTGACGACGGGATGCAGCTCGGCCAGTTCGGCCAGCATGCCAACCGACTGTGAACCCTGACCGGGAAAAACCAGCGCCAATGGAGCGTGGGACATGGCAGTTGCGTTCATGCGTTGGGAATCGGGCTGCCGAGCGTCGGCGGCAACGGGTCGGGCATGATACGGGCAATCGCGCCGAACCGTCTGTACCTGGGCGTATGTGGGCGGCTTAGTAGCGCAGCAACGCCGAGCCCCAGGTGAAGCCGCCACCGAACGCTTCCAGCAGCAGCAACTGGCCACGCTGGATGCGGCCAGAACGCACCGCCTCGTCGAGCGCCAGCGGCACCGAGCCGGAGGACGTGTTGCCGTGGCGATCGACGGTGACCACCACCCGATCCATCGGCATCTCCAGACGCTTGGCCGTGGCCTCGATGATGCGCAGGTTGGCCTGATGCGGCACCAGCCAGTCGATCGCGTGGCGATCCAGACCATTGGCCATGAGCGCCTCGTCCACCACCGCATCCAGTGCCTTGACCGCGTGCTTGAACACTTCGTTGCCGGTCATCAGCACCCGCACCCCAGCCCGCGGTTCGTCCGGACGGAACCCGGCGGACACGCCGACCGGATTCCACAGCAGCTCTTTCTTGCTGCCGTCGGCGTGCATGTGGGTACTGAGAATGCCGGTCTCTTCGTCGGCCTTGAGCACCACCGCACCAGCGCCGTCGCCAAACAGCACACAGGTGCCGCGGTCGGACCAGTCCAACATGCGGGTCAGGGTTTCAGCGCCCACCACCAGCGCCGTCTTGACCGTGCCGGTACGGATGAACTTGTCAGCAATCGACAGGGCATAGATGAAGCCCGAGCAGGCCGCATTGACATCGAATGCCGGACAGCCGGCAATGCCAAGCTTCTGCTGCAGCAGGCATGCCGAAGAGGGGAAGATCAGATCGGGCGTGGTGGTCCCCAGCACGATCAGCTCCACCTCATCGGCGCTGACACCAGCCGCCTCCAGCGCCCGGGTCGCTGCCTGCAAGGCCAGATCCGAGGTGGTCTCGCCATCGGCCGCCACGTGCCGCTCGCGGATGCCAGTGCGCGCGGTGATCCACTCGTCACTGGTCTCCACCATCTGCGCAAGATCGTGGTTGGTCAGCACTTTTTCCGGCAGATAGCTGCCGGTACCGGCGATGCGGGCGTAGATGCGTGGTGCGTTCTGAGTCATTCGTCAGGCTCGTGGCAACAGTCAAAAAGCAAAACGCCTTGGATCAGACCCAAGGCTCCTCCAGCTCGAAAGCCGGCACGCAAAGCCAAGCGCGCAAGCGACTGGTTTTGCGAACGTCGCGTCTGGTCAAGCGCCGGACCGGCGTCGACTGGCCCCTTTCGGGGTGGGCGTGCGCAGACGTTGCCAAGAGTAGCCGATCCCTCCCCCGCGCACACGCGACAGGCGCATAAACGCGATCGGCCACGCCAGAGGCGCAGCCGATCACGAAAGCACAGACAGCGGCCTGGGCGGCCGACGGATCACTCTTCGTCGACGATCCGGGTCTTGGGCGCGATGACCTGCTTGCCGCGATAGAAGCCATCGGCAGTGACGTGGTGACGCAGATGCGTCTCGCCGCTGGTCGGATCGGTGGACAGCTGCTTGGCAGACAGGGCGTCATGCGCGCGACGCATGCCGCGACGGGACGGGGTAACGCGGGACTTCTGGACGGCCATGGGACTACTCCAAGGAAAACCTGAAACGATTGCGTGGGGATGCGTAACTCTGCGGACAGGGATTATCGCATCATTTTTTCTTCAACCCGGCCAACACCGCGAACGGATTGGCTTGGGCGCGCTCTTCGGCGGTCGGCGCGAACTCCCGCTCCACCACCTCGGCATCGGGCGCCACCGGCACCACCGGCAACGCCAGGATCAACTCGTCCTCCACCAGATCAGCCAGACACAGCTGACCATCGGCGGGCACCAACAGAGGCTCGTAGCCTTCCGCCAGCGCAGCCTCATCGGCCTCGTCGCGGATCAGCCCGAGCCGCTGCACCAGCCGCACCGGCTGCAGGAACCGCCGCAGGCTGCGCTGGCATTCCAGCGGCAACTGCGCATGCACCTGCAACTCGACGAACGGCTGCCGCATCGCATCGGTGCCGAAGCTCAGCGTGAAGCTGACCTCGCCATCGGTGTCAACCAGACTGCCGCGCAGACGCGCCAGGGCCGCAAGCGGGATGCGTCCCTCGAACTGACGACGCGACGCCACCATGCGCCAGGCATCCACGACGTCCGGAATGCGGCCGGCCAACGGGTTGGACATAAGGGTCTGCATGCTACGGATCAGCCGCCTGCCTGTCAAATCGCTGTATGAGTCCACCACCTTTGGCACTCGGGTTGGTGCTGGAGCAGGAAGTGTAGCGGGGGTCGCTGGCCGAGGGCGTGGTGGGGGCGCTCGGCGTTGTAGAAGACGAGCCAGTTGGCCAGCTGCTGGTTGAACGCATCCAGGTCGGTAAAGAGCAGGTCTTCGTGGTAGTCCACGAAGGACTCCTGCACGGTTCGATTGAAGCGTTCGACATGCGCGTTCATCTTGGGTGTCTTGGGATACGTGTACCAGCGCTGGATCCCCTGCGTGGCGAGCGCCTTGGAGAAGTCGGCCTCGAACTCGGAGCCGTTATCGGAGAGCACCCGCTTGGGCACTTGGGG
>NZ_FQUK01000078.1 GCF_900129205.1 Thermomonas hydrothermalis
GACACTGAGTCGGGCCTGTGGCACAACGGCTACCGCGAGTACCTGGCCGAGGCGGGGCGGTATCTGCAGAGTGACCCGATTGGGTTGGCGGGGGGTATCAATACGTATGCCTATGTTGGGGGGAATCCGGTGCACTTTGTTGACCCTTATGGGCTGTGGTGCCTCTCAAGAAATGAAATTGACATGCTTGCAAGTGCAGCAGCCGGCGCTGCTGGTGTTGGGTTAGCAACAAAAAATCCGTGGGGGGCTGTAGGAGGGGCATTGCTCGGTGCAGCCGCCTCGTATTGGAAGAACTCCATGGATAAGCATGGCGCTCCGTCATTTCTGACGAATACGCTGGGTCCTGGCGCGCAAGGTTTTCTTGAAGGGCTTGCGCAAGGTAATCCAGCAGAAGGTGCCGCAAATGCGGTTGGAAACATCACAGCCGGGGGGCTTGAAAACAAAATTGGCTATGCAGCGGCAGGCTCATATGGCGGTGCCATTGCTGGATACATCAGCGGAAGAACGCCGCTAAGCACTGTTAAGGGCGGTGCGATTGGCGGTGCTGCAGGTCTGTCCTATGCGGGTGCTAAAAAATGGCTGGAGTCTGGCAACGATCCTGGCTGTGGGTGTGGTCAATGAAGACGTGCATTAAAATAGCGGCAACGGTTGTGGCTTTTTTCCTATTTTTGCCGCTGCTCGAAATTCTTGTCCAACGATTGAACTTGGCTGGGATGAGCGTCAATTTTGACTACGTGTATTTTGCAGCGCTGATTTTTGTCGCAGTTTTCATCGGCCATCTTTGGAACAGCAGGAATCGCCATGTGAAAAAAAAATAGGGCGGGCCAGGAGAAATGGCGTCAGGAGCAATCAATCGCAGTAACACCACCACCTACAGCTGCCGACGTCCCCCCGCTTTCAGCAGCGGGGCGATTTAGAGTCCGGGGTGGATGGTAGTGGATGCCAGTTGCTTCGCATAGGCGCTGGGCGTCAATCCGCCCAGTGCCTTCTTTGGTCGCTTGTCGTTGTATTCCGGCGCCAAATCGCGGGGCCGCGTGGATTTACTCGGTGAGGTGCGGCATCGCCGGTGCCGCGCCGGCCTGTTCGGTCGAGCGTGCAGCGAAGCGGCCGGCGAACCGGACGTGCTCGATGAAGGCCGCGTCGGGGCGGCGGGCCAGTGCGGCCGCCAGGGCGCCGTTGAAGGCGTCGCCCGCGCCGGTCGTGTCGACGACCTGCGCCGGCTCGGCGGAGACGCGGTAGCAGGCGGAGGAGTCGCCGCGCAGCGCCTCCCCGGGATGCGAGACGAAGCAGCCGCTGGCGCCCAGCGTGACCACCACGGTGCCGTGCGGCAACAGGTCGCGGCACAGCGCGTGCAGGCGCTGCTGGTCGAGGCCGGACACCGCGTCGGCATCGATGCGCTCGCCGACGTGGCGGGCGACCAGCGCCGAGAATTCCGTCTCGTTCGGGGTCAGCAGGTCGGCCCGTACCAGCATCGGTTCGTCGATGGCGATGTTGGCGGGCGCCGGATTGAGGATCGCCGTCGCCCCGGCGGCGCGGGCGGCCTCCAGTGCACCGGCGACCGCGTCCAGCGGGGATTCCAGCTGCACCAGCACCACGTCGCCGGCCGCCAGGCCATCCAGCGCCGCCGTGACGAAGGCCGGCGCCAGCGCGCCGTTGGCGCCGGGCCCGATCACGATGCAGTTGCGGCCCTGTGCATCCACGTAGATGCCGGCGGTGCCGGTGGGGAAACTATCGGGGTCAGGTTCATTTCCCGATCGTTCACAGAGCAAAAAGCCCCGCCGCGTGCGGGGCATCTTTCGTAGCCGCTGCGCCTTGTTCGGCCAGAAAAAATGGTGTCAGGAACCATCAGCCGCAGCGGCACCACCACCTACAGCTATGACGGCATGCAGCGGCTGACGGGGATCCAGTATCCCAGCGGCGTGCGCGTGGGGTATGGCTATGCCGACGGGCATCTGTGGCAGATCACGGCCACGGTCAACGGTGTCACGATGCCGGTGGTTGCGTATGGGGAGTATCGTGCCTTTGGGCCAGCAACGATGGTGCAGTATGGCAACGGGCTGAGCGGTGGCCGCAACTACGATGGCAGCGGCCGACTGACGGGGATCAGCACCAGTGACGTTTCGGGCCCGCTGCAGAGCCTGACCTATGGGTATGACGTGGCGAACCGGATCACGGCGATCACCCACGGGGTGCAGGCGGCGCTGACCCAGCGGTA
>NZ_FQUK01000033.1 GCF_900129205.1 Thermomonas hydrothermalis
CGAAAGTGGGTCTCTTGGGCACGACGGTGTCGGCTGACGCCCTTCAAGAAGCTCGGTGCCACCATCCGCGACCACCTCACCGGCATCCTGCGGCATTTCGACACCGGCCTGTCCAACGGCCAGGTCGAGGCCTTCAACGCCCAGATCCAGGCCGCCAAGGCCCGCGCCAAGGGCTATCGCACTGACGCCAACCTGATCGCCATCAGCTACCTGCTGTGCGCCAAGCTCAGGCATCTACCCCGTCACCCTTGGCTCCATGCTCCCCATCAGACATGAACCGTTTCCACTGGAATCGCGATTGAGCCTTTTTCTCTTGGGTGCGCTTGTCGGCTTCGGTCGTATCGTCCTTGGCGCCAGGGGTTGGTTCCTTGCCGCTATTTCTTGGCAGCTCCATCGTGCCGCCTAGCTTGATCATTGAGGTACTGGAGCCGCCTGGGCCGTTTTGCCCCTGTGCCCTGACCGTGCTGTTACCGACCACTGGGCTCGGATTTTTGAAGTAGTCGGAGATCGCCTCGCGTTGCTTGGTGGTCAGCGCACCCACCAGCCACATGACCAGGAAAAAGGCCATCATTGCGGTGACGAAGTCGGCGTAAGCCACCTTCCACGAACCGCCATGGTGACCACCGCCCTGGACCTTCTTGATCCGGCGAATAACGACGTTTTTTTCTTCCTTCCCGGCCACGGCTTATTTCAGCGACTTCAGATGCTGTTCGAACTCCAGGAAGCTCGGCCGGAAGTTGGAGGGAACGGTCTTGCGGGCGAACTCCAGGGCGATCTTGGGTGCATAGCCATGCAGGCTGGCGATCAGGGCGGTCTTGACCGTCTCGTAGATGCGTGAATCCTGCTCGGCCCGCGCCTCGATCGCTGCGGCCAGTGGTGCAACAAACCCATACGCCAGCAGGATACCCAGGAAGGTACCGACCAGCGCACCGGCCACGTGCGCACCGACTTCTGCGATGTCGCCGCCGATCGACCCCATGGTGATGACGATGCCCAGCACGGCGGCCACGATACCGAAGCCAGGCAGACTGTCGGCCACCTTGGTCAGGGCATGCGCCGGCGCCAGTGCCTCATGGTGATGCTTCTCCAGCTCCAGATCCAGCAGCGGCTCCAACTCCTGGGGCTCGATGTTGGAACCGATCATCAGACGCATGCAGTCGGTGATGAAATCCAGCAGGTGGTGATCGCTCTGGATCTTCGGATACGCCCCGAAAATCGAACTCTCAGCTGGGTTCTCAACGTGGCTTTCCAGGGCCATGAAGCCTTCCTTACGGGCGCGGTTGAGCAGCTCATACAGCAGGCTGAGGACGTTCAGATAGTCCTCGCCGGTGTAGCGGGGGCCTTTGAGAACCCCGATCACCTCGCCTAGCGTGGCCTTGACCACCTTCATCGGGTTGGCCACCAGGAACGCGCCAAAGGCGGCGCCACCAATGATCACGAACTCGAACGGCTGCCACAGTGCACCCAGACGCCCGTGGGAGCCAATAAAGCCCCCGATCACGCTGGCGATGACGACAATGAAACCGACGATGATGAGCATGCGGGAAAAGTGCGATGCCTGAAGGAAAAAGGTGTCCCACTAGCAAGACCGCGCGCAGTGGTGCCGTCAGGTGATGGTACACCAGCTGAATGCGAGAGAAAGCGGTTGGTCGCATGTGGCTGACCGTTGTGGCAGCCAAAGCGAGCAATCCAGACCTTCGGCAAGCGCCAAGTCTCGTGCAGCACACGTCTGTCGCAGGTTGCCCGAAGGTGATGTCAATGGTGAGGCGACTTCGGGCCAGTCCGGACGTCAGACATGAAAAAACCGCCCGGAGGCGGTTTTTTCATCATGATCATGGTCGGGGAGACAGGATTTGAACCTGCGACTTCTACGTCCCGAACGTAGCGCTCTACCAGGCTGAGCTACACCCCGACGGCAGGGCCGGCATTGTAGGGGGCTTCATTGTCGTCGGCAAGAGGGTGTATGAGTCCACCACCTTTGGCACTCGGGGGGAGCAGTGGGGCAAGGCGGGGCTCCAGCAAGATCCGCCGCCAGCCCGCCAGCGGGCCGGACCAGCCTTGGCCGTCCTGCAGGCTTTCCAGCAGCTTGCGTGAGGCCAGTACACCCTCCGGTAGTCCCAGTTCTGCCGCCAGCGCCGCGACTGCCTGTTGCAGGGCGCGTAATTGCTGTTTGTCGCGTGTATCGCCGCGAGCCAAGGGGGCGTGCTGTTCGTCCGCCAGTGGGGTGGTGATGGCCTGCCAGAGCGCATCCTGCAGGGCGCGGGGTGCTTTGGGCGTGGCGTCGAGCAGGGCCTTCAGGGCCTGTCGATCGGGTGGGTTCTGGCGGGCCAGGGTCACGGCCAGTTCGTTGTCCAGAACCCAGCTGCGCGGTTTGTCACTTCGCCGCGCTTGCTCATCGCGCCAGCGCAGCAGTCGCAGGAGCCTGTGCTGGCCGGCCGCATCCAGGAACTGCGCGCTGCGTATTGCCAGATGCGGCCAGGGGTCTGCGGCGTCATCGGCGGCGACCGCCAGCTGGCGGTTGGTGTCTTCCTCTAGCCACGCCATCCGGCCGAGCGTATGCAGGCGTTGCTGCAGGCTGCGGTGCAGGGCGTGCAGGTAGCGCACGTCGTCGGCGGCATAGGCGAGCTGGGCGGGCGAAAGTGGCCGGCGCAGCCAGTCGGAACGGGTTTCGCCCTTGGCCAGCTCGACGCCGGTCAGGACGCGCACCAGCGATTGGTAGCCCAGCCCGGCCCCCAGCCCGCACAGCGCAGCGGCGGCCTGGGTGTCGAACAGGGGCGAGGGCAGGGCGCCGCAGGTATGGCGGAACGCCACCAGATCCTCGCTGGGGCTGTGCATGATCTTGAGCACCCGGTGGTCGCTTAGCAGTTCGGCCAGTGCCTGCGGCATGCCGGGGCGCAGTGGGTCCACCAGCAGGATGTCCTGCCCGGTGTCGCCCAGGGCAATCTGCACCAGCGCAAGTTGCGGCCAGTAGGTGCGCTCGCGGATGAACTCGGTGTCCAGCCCGATCGCCGTTGGCAATGGGTTGAGATGTGCGCGCAGCGCGTCGGGGGTGTCGATCCAGTGGGTCATGGGGCCATTATGACGTGTCGGTTCTGTGTTCCCTGGTACGGGGCGCTGCGATCGGCGGTTGTGTTGGCCGAGGTTGCCGGGCGCCGGTCATCGCTTTACCTTGCCCGCATCCATCCTGAAACGATAAGGACGCTGCGTGCGGGCCAGAGTGCTAGTCATCGCCATGCTCCTGCTGGCCGGGTGCACCGCGGACGCGCCGCCGGAGGTCGCCGGTCAACAGGTAGCGCCACCGCGTCCCGCGCAACCCGACCCGCCGCGCCGCGCCCAGGTTCTGATCCAGGGCGATGACTCCCTGGCGCAGGTGCTGAGCTGGTCGTTGCCTGAGGTCAGGATCGACAACCCACGTCGCGCCCGGGCAGAGGCCCGGCGGGCGCTGGCGCGCGGGGACCTGTTCGAGACGCCGCAATCGGCGATTCCGCTACTGCTTGCGTTGCAGAAGGCGGCGCCCGGGAATGCCGAGGACGCCCGGCTGCTGGAAAAAGCACAGGCAGCGTTGCTGGCCCAGGCCTGGATCGCATTGGCCAATGGCGAGGATCCGGCTTCGCTGCAGTTTGCCCTGCGGCATGGCACGGTGTTGCGCACTCTTTGGCCGACGCATCCGGAAGTGCAGCGCTTCCTGGCGGCGTTGGATCGTGCCGGGCAGGCGATCGCCCTGGCCGAAGCCGGCGACCGCGCCTGCAGTGAAGGCCGGCTCGATGTGCCGCAACGTGGTGCCCTGGCCTATTACCGCAAGGCGCAAGCTCTGTGGCCGGGGTTGCGTCGGGTGCAGCAGGGTATCGCGGCAGTGCAGGAGCAGTTGTTGGCACAGGCACAGGTGCAGGCCAGGCAGGGCGATTTCGACGCTGCCTATGCCTTGCTGGGACGAGCGCGACAAGCGCGTGACGATGCCGCCATCGCCGCCATGCAAGCGCAGATCGAGGCGATCCGCAGTGACCAGATCCGGCGTCTGGGTGACGAAGGAATGATGGCGCTGGGCGATGCCAACCTGCGGTTGGCGCGCGAGCGGCTGGCGCAGATTCTGCGGATCGCCCGGCCGGGTGATCCGGTCAGCGTGGCGCTGCGAGAGCGCATCGATCAGGTGAGTCGCTACGGGCTGTTCAAGCCGGGGCAGGTGTTCACCGATGCTTTGCCGGATGGTAGTCGCGGGCCGTCGATGATCGTGGTGCCGCATGGTCGCTTCCTGATGGGGGCCATCCCCGATGACCGCGACGCGAGCAGCGACGAGCAGCCGCGCCACCCGGTGCAGTTCGAGCGCGGGTTTGCATTGAGCCGGTACGAGATCACCGTCGGTGAGTTTCGTCGCTTCGTCGAGGCCACCGGCTATGTCACCCGGGCCAGCCGACGCGGGCATTCGCTGACCTATGACGCGCGCAGCGGCAATTTTGTGCGGGCCAGTGGTGTGGACTGGCGCATGGGGTATGACGGCCGGCCCGCCGCTGACGACATGCCGGTGCTGCATGTCACCGCGCGTGACGCCGAGGCCTATGCCGCTTGGTTGAGCGAGCAGACCGGCGCTCATTACCGCCTGCCCAGCGAGGCCGAGTTCGAGTACGCATTGCGCGCCGGTGGGCGTGGCCGGTTTCCCTGGGGCGATGGGCCGCCTCCGCTGCAACAGGCCAATCTGGCCGGTGGCAAGGATGTCTCGCCGCAGGGGCGGCACTGGCAAAACGCGTTTGTCGGGTATGGCGATGGCTGGTGGGGCCCGGCCCCGGTCGGCCGCTTTCGCGCCAATGCCTTTGGCCTGTACGACATGGACGGCAATGTCAGCGAGTGGGTGGCCGACTGCTGGCATCGCGGTTATCGGCGTGCCCCCGGTAACGGCGCCGCCTGGGTCAATCCGGGCTGCCGGACGCGGATGTATCGCGGCGGCAACTGGTCCAGCGCGCCGGTGCAGGTGCGCGCGTCATGGCGGACATCGGGCGGCGTGGATGTGACCAGCGCGTGGGTAGGGTTTCGCCTGGCGCGCCAGATTTGAGCGCGCCTCAGCGCGGCTTGGTGCTTCCGTCGCGGGATTTTCGCGTGGGTGGGTGGGCGTGCCCAGGCTGTTGCCCAGGGTGGCCTGGAACTCCTTCCACAGCGCCATATTGCGCTCGGTCAGCTGGTTCAGCAGTGCCCACGGCGTTTGCCCGAGCAGACCGCCCATCTGCTGGCGGAACTGGTTCTGCTGCTCCAAAAACAGCTGCATCGACCGTTCCAGATAGTTGCCCATGAACCCTTGCAGCGAGTCGCCGTAGAACCGGATCAGCTGACTCAGTAGCTGGGTGGACAGCATCGGCTGCCCTTTCTGCTCGTGCTCGGAGATGATCTGCAGCAGCACCTGGCGGGTGAGATCCTCGCCGGTTTTGGCATCACGCACTTCAAACTCCTCGCCATCGACGATGAGCTGACGGACGTCGTCGATGGTGATGTAGCTGGAGATTTCGGTGTCGTACAGACGGCGGTTCGGGTACTTCTTGATGACGCGTGTCGCGGACATGGAGTACGCACTCTAGGACGGCGCTTCATGCAGCATGGCGCAGTGCGGCACGGCTTGCAACTGGGGATATGTCAAGGCTGGGCATGGCCTCCGGGTTGCCTAGACTATGGCCATGGAAACCAATCTGATTCAGCGTTTTTCCGGCATCGACCGGCTATACGGGCGCGGCGCGCTGGCGCGCCTTGCCGAATGTCATGTCACCGTGGTCGGCATCGGCGGGGTTGGGTCGTGGGCGGTAGAGGCGCTGGCGCGCAGTGGGATCGGCGCGTTGACCCTGATCGATGCCGATGAGGTGTGCGTGTCCAATACCAACCGCCAGCTGCCGGCCTTGACCGGCCAGTACGGACGGTTGAAGGTCGAGGCCATGGCCGAGCGTTGCCTGGCGATCAATCCTGGATTGTGCCTGACCTTGCAACCCCGCTTTCTGACGCCTGCCAATCTGGCCAGTGTGCTGGAGTCGCCGGGTGATCTGGTGCTGGATGCCTGCGACAGCTTCCGCAGCAAGGTCGAGATGATTGCTTTTTGCCGCCGCCGCAAGCAGCCGATCATCACGGTCGGTGCCGCCGGCGGGCGAACCGACGTGACGCAGATCCGGGTGCGTGATCTGTCGCGTACCGAACACGATGCCATGCTTTCGCTGATCCGCAAGAAACTGCGCGCCGAGTTTCACTTCCCCCGCAATCGCGACCGGTATTTCGGGGTTCCGGCGGTGTACTCGCTAGAAAATGTGCGCTACCCGCAGCCCGATGGCAGTGTCTGCGGCGTGCGCCCGTCGCTGGACAAAGACGAGGCGCTCAAGCTGGACTGCGGCGCCGGCCTGGGTGCGGCCACCCACGTCACCGGCGCGTTTGCATTTGCCGCGGTCGGCAAGGCGATCGAGTTGCTACTCAGCCCGAAGCGGCGTCAGCCGGACGCATCGCAAGATTGAACAGCCGGCGTGCGTTGGCCGTGGTGGCAGCCGCCAGCGCCTCTGGAGTCGTGTTGCGAAGTTCGACGACGGTGGTCAGCACGTCCAGCAGATGGGCCGGCTCATTGCGCTGGCCGCGATGGGCAGCGCCGGGCTGATCCGGGCTGTCGGTTTCCAGCACAAGCTGTGTGTCTGGCAGTGCGGCGACCACGCCGCGCAGTCGCTGCGCCCGCGGATAGGTGACGGGGCCGCCGATCCCGACGAGAAACCCGAGCTGGTGCAGGCGGGCAGCCTGCTCGCGGCTGCCGGAGAAGCTGTGCACGACGCCGCGCAGGCCGCCGATCCGGCGCAGTGTTGCGATCACGGCATCCACCGCGCGCCGCGCATGTACGATCACCGGCAGGTCGAACTCGCGCGCCAGCCGCAGCTGCGCTTCGAAATACTGCTGCTGGGCCTGCGCATCCAGCCCTTCAACGAAAAAATCCAGCCCGCACTCGCCGATGGCCACCGGCCGTTCGCGCGCGATCCAGTCACGGAGTA
Organism: Thermomonas hydrothermalis; assembly: GCF_900129205.1. GTDB lineage: Bacteria > Pseudomonadota > Gammaproteobacteria > Xanthomonadales > Xanthomonadaceae > Thermomonas > Thermomonas hydrothermalis. Next base: position 6,993 of record NZ_FQUK01000033.1, read on the forward strand.
AGTCCAGATGCTCCGGTCGATGTGCGGCAAGCGCCATCGGGTGCAGGCCATAGGCTGGAAACAGCCCCGGATACTGGTTGCAGACAGCTTTCAGGTGCTGCCAGCCAGAAGCATCGATCGCCGGCACGATTTGTGCGACTACACCGGCTGTGCGTGCGCGCTGCCAGGCGGCAGCGCGGTCCGGCTCGAACTCGGGCGCATCGAAATGGCAGTGGCTGTCGATCAGCTCCATGTCAGCGCGATGGCGGTGGCGTGCTGTTGGCTGCGTTTGCAGCATCCGGTTTTTTCCAGCGCGCCACCAGCAAGGTGGCCAGGCCAAGCAGGAGGTCATCCCAGGGCACCAGATTCGGGATGAGCAGGTCGATCACGAACAGCACGCCCAACACGAGGAACAGACGTGGGTGGCTCAGCCGGCCCAGCCAGCGCAGGAAAGGAGCAAGCAATGGATTCGCCATGCCTTCACGCTACCATGCCAGCGTCCGGAGACAGATTTCCTGAACCTGAACGCAGGCACGCCTGGATGGCGTGTGCTCGGCAGCGATTCAGAATCGCCGTGCTGGAATCGGAACCGAAACAGGGGATTTTCTTTCACTAAAGGTCACAGACGCGGGAGTCGACCATGAGCAGCAACACCAATCTTGCCATCGCCGTTGCCGCCGCCCTGGTGGTCGGGGGCGCCGCCGTTGCCGGATACATGAACAGCCGCAAGCAGGAGGCGCAGCCCGTGCAGGCGCCAGCTGCCGCAGCCACATCGCAGCCCTTGGCTGCTCCAGGCAGCGAACCGGCCCCGGCCGGCAATGCCATTCCCACTCAGGCTGCGCCGCGGCTGGAGTATGCCGATGTGCTGGCGGTCAAGCCGGTCACTGCCAAAGAGCCGCTCTATGCCACAGTGGTGCGCAGCGAGCCAATCCGCGAGACCAGCACCGTCAATACCCCGCGCGAGGTCTGCGAGGATGTGGTGGTGCAGGAGCGGCTGCCCGAACGCGACGGCAATGCCGGCGGTACCGTCGTCGGTGCGCTGGTCGGTGGTCTGGTGGGCAACCAGGTCGGTAAGGGCGATGGCCGCAAGCTGGCGACCGTGGCCGGTGCCGTTGCCGGCGGTTACGTCGGGCATGAGATCGACAAGCGTCACGAGGGTGGCAAGGTGGTCAACCGTACCGAGCGGCAGTGCCATACCGTCACCGATACGTCCACCAGTGAGCGCACGGTCGGCTGGAACGTGACCTACCGCCGCCCCGATGGCAGCCTGGGCAGCATGCGCATGGACAGCAAACCGGGCAGCCGGATTGCCCTCGGAGACGGCAGCAAGACCATCGGCTATGACGTGACCTATCGCTGGAACGGCGAGACACACACCGTGCGGATGGACCAGAAGCCGGGCGCCCAGTTGCCGGTGGTGGATGGCCAGGTGGTGCTGCAGACCGCCGCTGTCAGCGGCAGCACGACGCGCTAAAGCCACTTCAAGCGTGTGTGCCACGGGGCCGGAGCAATCCGGCCCCGTTTGCGTTCGGGCCGGCGAAACGCCCGAGGCTGGCGCCAGAAGCAACGATTCGCTGCGGTATTTCATGCAAATCGCAGGTACCGGCTGTGCGTCCTGCACGATTACAATGGCGGTTCGTCCAATTTCCCTTCAAACCGCCATGGCCCTGCATCCTTACGATCTGTTCGATGTCCGCTCCCTGCTCAGCGAAGAAGAGCGTGCGGTGCAGGACACGGTGGCGCGGTTCACCGACGAGCGCGTGCTGCCCATCATCGGCGAGTGTTTCGACCAGGGGCGGTTCCCGAAGGAGCTGATCCCCGAGATCGCCGCACTCGGCCTGCTGGGGTCTTCGCTGCCCGAGCAATATGGCTGTGCCGGTCTGAACTCGGTGAGCTACGGGCTGATCTGCCAGGAGCTGGAACGCGGCGATTCCGGCATTCGCAGCTTCGTATCGGTGCAAAGCTCGCTGTGCATGTACCCGATTTACGCCTACGGCAGCGAAGAGCAGCGCCAGCGCTGGCTGCCGGAGATGGCCGCGGGCAAGGTCATTGGCTGCTTTGGGCTGACCGAACCGCACGGTGGCTCGGACCCGGCCAACATGAAGACCAATGCCCGGCGTGACGGCGGCGACTGGGTGATCAACGGCAGCAAGATGTGGATCACCAATGGCAACCTGGCCGATATCGCCATCGTCTGGGCACAGACCGACGAGGGAATCCAGGGCTTCATCGTCGAGAAGGGCATGCCCGGGTTTGCGGCGCAGGAGATCAAACACAAGATGAGCCTGCGCGCGTCGGTGACCAGCGCGCTGTTCTTCGACAATGTGCGCGTACCGGAGGCCAACCGGCTGCCCAACGTCAAGGGCCTCAAGGGGCCGCTGGGCTGTCTGACCCAGGCCCGCTATGGCATTACCTGGGGCCCGATCGGTGCCGCCATCGCCTGCCTGGATGAAGCACTGCGTTACAGCAAGGAGCGCATGCTCTTTGGCCGTCCGGTGGCGGCCACGCAATCGGCGCAGATCAAACTGGCCGACATGGCCCGCCGCATCACCCTGGCGCAGCTGCTGTCGCTGCAGCTGGGCCGTCTGAAGGATGCGGGCACCCTGCAGCCGACCCAGGTGTCGCTGGCCAAGTGGAACAATGTCCGCATGGCGCTGGACATCGCCCGCGAGGCCCGCGATCTGCTTGGCGGGGCCGGCATCACCACCGAGCACTGCCCGATCCGCCATGCGCTGAATCTGGAATCCGTCATTACCTATGAAGGCACCGAGACCGTGCACCAGCTGGTGGTCGGTCGTGAGTTGACCGGCATCAACGCCTTCTAAAACGCGCCCGATCGGCTGTCTGATCGCAGGGGGCGAGGGCGGTGTGGCCGCGTCGGACCGATTGGGCGATGAGCCGGAGGCGTTTGCAGCGCCCTGCCTGCGTGTCGCTGCATCCCCTTTTCCAGCATGACCCGGCGGGGTGTTCCCGCATTACGAGTAGCTGCCATGTTCGCCACCGTTCCCAATCCCATTCCGGCCCGGATGAAGGGCGTCAACCGTGCCGAAATCTGTGATGTCAACTTCCAGGAGTTTGTGCGGCAGTGGCGTGGGCAGCCGCTGCCAACGCCGGCACCGGATGAGCCGATCCTCGATAGCAGTGCGCTGGATGCGCGGGGGTTTTACGAGCTGTTCGAGTCGCAGCTGATTTCCCGCCATCTGGATCTGATGGCGCGTGTGCTGCGCGTGCAGAACAAGGTGTTCTACACCATCGGTAGCAGCGGCCATGAAGGCAACGCCATGGTGGCGCGCCTGACCCGCCATACCGATCCGGCGTTTCTGCATTACCGTAGCGGCGCCTTCATGGCCGAGCGCTTCCGCAAGCTGCCGGGCATGGATCCGATCATGGATTCGGCGTTGAGCTTTGCCGCCAGCGCCGAGGATCCGGCCAGTGGCGGTCGCCATAAGGTCTGGGGCAGCAAGCCGCTGTGGGTTTTGCCGCAGACGTCGACGATCGCTTCACACCTGCCCAAGGCGCTGGGCACCGCGATTGCCATCGAGACCGCACGTCGGCTGGGGCAGCCATTGCCAGTGCCGGACGACAGTATCGTGATCTGCTCGTTCGGTGATGCGTCTGCCAATCACGCCACCGCGCAGACCGCCTTCAACGCGGCCAGCTGGACGGCCTACCAGAAGTTGCCGGCGCCAGTGCTATTCGTCTGCGAGGACAATGGCATCGGCATCTCGGTGAAGACCCCGGCCGGCTGGATTGCCGAAAGCTTCCGCAACCGGCCCGATCTCGACTATTTCTTTGCCGACGGTCTGGACCTGGCGGCGGGTTACGGCGATGTGCAGCGGGCGGTGGAGCATTGCCGTCGCACTCGGCGGCCGACGTTCTTGCATCTGCGCACCAACCGCATCATGGGGCACGCCGGCACCGATTTCGAGATCGAGTGGCGCAGTCTCGAGGAGCTGTGCGCAGTGGAAGCCGCCGACCCGCTGCTGCGTTCGGCAGCGATCGCGCTGGAATCCGGGTTGATGACCGCCGAGCAGATCCTGGCGCTGTACGAAGACATCCGGGCGCGTTGCTTTGCCGCTGCCGAAGCCGCCGACAAGCGGCCGCGGATCGAGACGCTGGAGCAGGTGATGGCACCGCTGGCGCCGTACACTCCGGACAAGGTGCAGGCCGAAGCCACCCGCGCGCCGGCACCGGAGGCGCGCATCCGGGCGTTCGGCGGCGAGGATCGGCTGCCGGAAAAACAGGCGCCGCGCCATCTGGCCATCCAGATCAACAATGCCCTGCACGATCTGATGGCCAAGTACCCGGAGACGCTGCTGTTTGGCGAAGACGTCGCCCAGAAAGGCGGCGTATATACCGTGACCAAGGGCCTGTACAAAGCGTTTGGCAGCCGCCGCGTGTTCAACACCCTGCTCGATGAAACCATGATCCTCGGGCTGGCGCAGGGCTTTGCCAACATGGGGCTGCTGCCGATCCCGGAGATCCAGTATCTGGCCTATCTGCACAACGCCATCGACCAGATTCGCGGCGAAGCCTGCTCGTTGCAGTTCTTCAGCAACGGTCAGTACGCCAATCCGATGGTGGTGCGGATTGCCGGGCTGGGCTATCAGCGCGGGTTTGGTGGTCATTTCCACAATGACAACTCGGTGACCGCACTGCGCGACATTCCGGGGCTGGTGGTGGGGTGCCCGTCGCGCGGTGATGACGCGGCGATGATGCTGCGCACGCTTGCCGCGCTGGCCAAGGTGGACGGTCGGGTCAGCGTGTTCCTCGAGCCGATCGCACTCTACATGACCAAGGATCTGTATGCGCCCGGTGACGGCCAGTGGCTGACCACCTATCCCACACCCGACCAGGCGCTGGTGCTGGGCGAGGAGCGCGTCTATCACCCAGACGCCCACGATCTCGTGATCTTCACGTTTGGCAACGGCGTGCCCATGAGCCTGCGCGCCGCGCGCCAGATCGAGGCCACGCATGGCTGGAAGGTGCGGGTGGTCGATCTGCGCTGGCTGGTGCCACTGAACCATGCGGCGATCGCAAAACATGCGGGCGAGTGCGACCGCATCCTGGTGGTCGATGAGGGCCGCTTCAGTGCCGGCATCGGCGAAGGGGTGATCACTGCAATCACCGAAGCCGGTTTTGGCGGCAAGCCGTTGCGGCGGGTGGTGGGGGCCGACACCTACACACCCCTGGCCGGGGCGGCGTTTTTGGTGATCCCCAAGGACGAGGACATCATCGCCGCAGCAGACGCCCTGGCGCAGTAAGCGCCAGGACGCTGCGATGGGCTGCGTTGCCGGCAGGCGTCAGCTCAGTGCCAGACCCAGCGCGGTCAAGAACACCAGGCTGGCCAGTCCCATCACACTGAACACCATCTGGCGCAGGGTGCGACCGCGTGCCCACATCCAGATGCCGGACACGCCGAGCACGATCATGCCAATGGCAACGCTGTCGGCCAGCACCGTCCAGAGCAGGCCGCCGCCCACCGCCTTGTGCAGGCGGTTCAGTGCCGCCAGCGGGCTGTGACGGGTGCGCTTGAGTACCGCCTGCGTGCTGCCCGGTGTGTATTCCAGTGACCAGGCATTGGCTGCGCTGCCGCCGCTGAGCATCCAGCGGGACGGTGCACGGCCCTCCCCGGCACCGCCGGGCGCGCCACCTTTGCGGATCAGTTGGGCGTCAAGCTGTAGATGGGTCTTGAGCCATAACGACAACTGCTCGGGTGATGTGCGCGCCTCTGCCGGTACCGGCAGCAGGCGGCGCTCGAAGTCCCGGCTTTCCCCTTGCGGCCAGGCCTGGTCGCCAAAGCGGTGATTCATCACCAGCCCGGTAAATCCGTACAGGAGGGCGGCCAGCGCCCCCCAGGCACCGATCCAAACATGCAGCTGGCGGACCCAGCGGTAGGCCAGCGTGGACGGACGTGTCACTGCGCGTACGTGCATGGGGCCACCGTGGTCAGTCGTGCAGGTTCAGGGTCAGCCATGCGCTGCGCGGGGCGCCGGGGCTGATGTTGTTATTGTTGTGGGTGCTGGCGTAGTAGCGGGTGTTGCCGAGGTTTTCGACATTGAGCTGCACCTGCAGCTTCGGCGTGAGCGTCCAGTAGAGCGCGGCATCGACACGGGTGAATGCCGGCAAGGTGACGGTGTTATCGATGCTGGCGTAGATCGCGCCGCGGTACACCACGCCCAGCCCGACCCCGATGCGGTCATTGATGTCATAGCGGTTCCACAGCGAGGCCGACTGCCGTGGCAGCTGCGCCAACCGGTTGCCCTTGAGGGCAGTGGCCGATTGCGTGGCGGTCAGTTCACCTGTCTGCCAGGCATAGCCGCCCATCACTTGCCAATGCGGCGTCAGATGGCCGGCCAGTCCCAGCTCCACACCCTTGCTGTACTGACCATCGACCAGCAGCAATCGGGTCGGATCATTCGGATCGGTCACCGCCACGTTGCTGCGAGTCAGGCGGTACAGCGCGATGCTCGCCTGCAAGTCGGGGTGAATATCCCACTTGGCGCCGATTTCACGGTTGCGGAAGACCTCCGGCGCCAGCGAGGCATTGCTGGCGGTCAGCGAACCCAGCTGGTCGCCGGCGCGCGGCTGGAAGGCCCGACTGACGCTGGCATACAGCGATACCTGCGGCAGCGGCTTGTAGATCAGCCCGGCGCGCGGTGACAGCGGGGTATCGTCGCTGCGGATGACCTGGCCATTGCGATTGTCATGTAGCTCGATCCGCACGTCGTCACGGCGCACGCCCAGCACCATCAGCCATTGCGGTGACAGCTCGATCTGATCCTGGAGGTACAGCGCACTGGTGCGGGCGATGATGTGATTGTTGGCATCGGTGGCGCTTGGGCGGAAGTCCACAGCCACGTCCACATTCGGCTGGCTCACCGGCACCACGTTGGCGCCCGGCGCGAAATAGCCGGTCAGGCGGCGGTTGTCGGTGATCTGCCGGCCCAGTTCCAGGCCGGCCAGCAGCGTGTGGTTGACCCGGCCGGTGCGGACGTCCCAGACCAGATCGGTTTGGTTGAACAGGTTGCGGCGGGCGGTTTCGGAGCGGTAGGCCGACAACGTCACCGTGCTGGCGGTGGCATTCACCGCGCCTGGAAACACGTTCTGGTAGTACTTGTCGTAATCCGCCAGACGGAGGTGGTTGCGGAGGGTGAGATGCTCGCCGAAGGTGTGGTCGAGACGGGCATCGAAGGCATCCACGTCGGCCTCGGTGCGGCTGAGGCGCGGGTTGCCAAAGAAGGTTGCGGGGTCGGTGCGCAGCGGTCGGCCCTGGTAGGACGGTACGCCCCGGTCGGCGGTGCGATCATCATGGAAATGCTCGTAGGCCAGCACGACCTCGGTCGCTGGACCAAGGGAGAAATTCACCGACGGGTTGAAGCCGTGGCGCTTGAGGAAAACGTCGTCACGGAAGCTGTCGGAGTCTTCCGCCATCGCGGTCACCCGAATGCCAGCCGATGTGCCAAGCCCCTGCCCGACATCCAGCGTTGCACGCCGGCGCAGATACGAGCCGAACTGCAGGGTGGCGTTGCGATGCTCCATTCCATCGGCGACGCGGGTGACCCGATTGATCACGCCGCCGCTGCCACCCCGGCCAAAGATCATCGCGCTGGGGCCTTTGAGTGCCTCGGCGCGCTCGAGGTTATAGACATCGCGGAAGTACTGCACGTCGTCACGGATGCCGTCCACGTAGAAATCACCGGTGGAGCTGATGCCGCGCATCACCGGGGTGTCGCGGTTGCCTTCGCCCTGGGCGGTGCCGACGCCGGGCATGTACCGGAAGGTGTCGTTGAGGCTGGTCAGGCCCTGGTCGGCGACCAGTTTGTCGGTGACCACCGTGACGGCCTGTGGCACGTCGAGCAGCGGGGTATCGGTCTTGGTGGCGCTGCGGGTGGTGCGGGCCTGGTATTCGGGCAGGTAGCGCTGGCCGACCACCACCACGGCGGCCAGATCCTTGGCGGCTTCGGGTGCATCCGCCTCCGTGCCGGGTTCGCCGGCAAGGACGGGGGCGCACAGGGTCAGGGCAATGGCAAGCGTGAGTGGGGCGGGTCGCAGGCGGAGGTGTGACATGGGACGTCCTTTGGGGGGGGTCGGATGAGAAGCAGCCGCGGCTGCGTTATAGAACATAATAATGAGAACGATTCGCATTAGCAACAAAAAGACAAAAAGTCCCGCCGCCCAACGGGTGGGCGAGTGCGAACGCGGTGGTTGGGCGACGTTGCGGTGGGGCGGATCAGCGATCGTCGCGGACGAACACCTGGCCGTCTTCGACCTTGACCGGGAAGGTGGTCACCGGCGTATGCGCGGGTGCGCACAGGGCACGGCCATCGCGCACGTCAAAGCGGGCACCGTGCAGCACGCATTCCACCTCACCGCGGGCAGGGTCGAAATGACCGGCGGAGAGTTCGAAATCCTCGTGCGAGCAGCGGTCTTCCAGGGCGTAGAAGCGGCCATCCAGATTGAACACGGCAATCGGCGTGCCGGTGACCGCATCAAAGGCCACTTTCATCTCGCCGGGCAGCAGCTCGGCGGTGCTGCAGACGTGGGTCCAGGTCTGGCTCATGCGGTGGTCTCCGTGACGCGCAATGGTTTTTCCAGCACGGCAAAGCGCAGGTCTGGCTGGCGCGGCAGGCCGAAGCGTGCGTCGCCGTAGGGGAATGGTTTGTACTCGCCGGTGCGCCGGTAGCCGCGGCGTTCGTAGAAGGCGATCAGCTCGTGGCGCTGGTCGATGACGGTCATCCGCATCACCGGCAGCTGCCAGTCATCGCGGGCGATGCGCTCACATTCGGCCAGCACGCGCTTGCCGATGCCGCCGCCCTGAAGGGTGGGTTCGACCGCAAACATGCCGAAGTAGCCGGCGCCTGCGTCGTCTGCGACATGGGCGCAGGCCAGCAGGCGGCCTTGCCGTTCCAGCATCAGCACCAGACTGCGGGGGCGGGTGAGATCAGCGCGTAACAGCTCCGGGTCGATGCGGTTGCCGTCCAGCAGATCGGCTTCTGTGGTCCAGCCGGCGCGGCTGGCCTCACCACGGTAGGCGCGGGTGACCAGTGCGACCAGGGCCGGGATGTCGGCCTCACCAGCGGGGCGCAGGATGTCGTCAGAGATTGGCGTCATGTCGTGATGCTACGGAATCTTTGGGTATGTGCCGAGAGCGTCAGGGGTCCGGTGGCAGGTCGAGTGTGTCCAGCGAGGGGAAATCGCTGTCGGGCAAGGCCAGGAATGCCCAGAACGGGATGCCGCGGTCCTGCCAGTCCACGCAGGCCAGGTCGAGCAGGTCGAGCAGGGTGTCGAAGCTGGTTTCGTCGGCGTCGCGCAGGTCGGCCGCGTGTGAAAACAGCAGGACGTAGCCGGGCGCGGGCAGCCAGCCGAGGTCGCGCAGCAGGTCGCCCAGTGCTTCCCAGCGGGGGGCAGGGTCGGGCAGGGCCAAGGCGGCCTGCAGCCGGGCCATCAACTCGGTGTGGCTGTCGCAGTCGCGCAGATCGAGCCGGCACAGCAGCAGCTCGGCATCCTGGGCCAGGGCGGCCAGGGCGGTGAGATCGTCTTCGGTGACGAAGAACACACCGGCCTGCCGGGGGTCATCCAGGTCGAGCGCGAGGGTGTCGTCATCAAGCATGGCAAGGCGTCCCGGAGCCGCGTGATCTGTGCAGGATGGCCCGGCATGGCGGGCCAGGCAAGCCTGCGGTCAGGGCATCACGTCGGTGCGGAGCAGCGGGTAGCGGTTGAAATCCTGATCCCAGGCCGGGTGACGGCGGTAGAAAAACTCCAGCCGGGCCTGGGGATTGGCGGCAAAGGCCGGGTCGGTGGACAGTGCTCGTTCGAACGCGGCTTTCAGCGCCGGGTCGCCGGCCAGCATTTGCCGGGCCTGTTCTTCGGCGACATAGGATTCCATGTATTCCTTGCGTTCGAAGGCGGTGTTGAACATTCCCCAGGCCGCCATCGAGTCGGGGGCTTGTGGCTCCAGCAAGGCCATCAGCAGACGCGCTTTCGGCTGGGCGATCGGCACGAACAGGGTGCCGGCGGGCAGATCGCGCGTGGTCGCCTGCCACTGGCCGGTCAGGCTGGTGCGCTGGTGACCTTCCACTGAGGTGGCGGAAAACTCGACGTGCTCGGCACGAAAGGTTTCCACGGCGTGCTGTGTGACGGGTGCCGTCAGGGTGTCCATCTGGATGCCATGCAGGCGCAGCAATGCGCCGACCTGGGCGGCGTATTCCGGTGGCACCAGGTAGCCGGCTTTGGGAGCGTTGACGGTCAGCGCCGGCACGATGGTGTCGCGCAGCGGCAGCATCCAGAGTTTTGGCGTGCGCTCGTCGTACTCGATCATGTCGCCGCCGGAGATCTCCGACCGCTGGCGGCGGTAGGCGTAGCCGAGAAACTCGATGATCCGGGTGGCATCGGTCGTGCGGTAATCCAGCGGCACCGGGCGGCCGGCGAGCGCCTTGGCGTCGGCATCGGCTTGCGCGGCCAGCTGCTGCCAGTGCTGGCCGTGACTGGCCACATGCTGCAGGGCGGCCAGCACGGCCTGGTAGGTCAGCCGCACGCGCTCCGGATACGGTTTCCAGGAATGGGTTTCCACCAGGATCGCCAGCCGGTTGCGCAGGGGGAAGTAGCCGGTGGAAAAGCGCGGCGGGTAGGCGGTTTCGACAAAGCCGCTGCTGGGATCGTCTTCACGGGCAAAGCTGGGATAGAAGCCGAGCGGAAGTACGCCCTGGGTCTTGAGATGCGCAAGGATGCCGGCTTTGAGCGTGCGGCCGGCGTCGCGCAGGGCTTCGTCGCCGATGTTGACCGGCTCGCCGGTGATCGAGATGCCATGCTGAAACTTGGCGCCGTCAGTGACGTGCAGATCGAGCATCACCAGTGGATCCCAGGCATCGATCAGGCCCAGCATGGCCTGCATTTCCGGTGCGTCGGCCTTGGCGTAGTCGCGGTTGAGGTTGTAGCGCTGGGCGGTGACACGAAAGCCCATGGCCTCCGGGCCGCGCTGGTTGGGGCGGTTCCAGGCCCGGAAGTTTTCGTGGCCATCAACATTGAACACCGGTACGAACAGCATCACCGCTGAATCCAGCACCCCTTTGCCGGTGCGGCCGGTCAGCAGGTCACGCAGCAGGGAAAAGCCAGCATCCTTGCCGTCGATCTCGCCGGCGTGGATGCCGCCCTGGACCAGCACCACCGGCAGCCCCTGCGCACGCGCCTGTTCGGGCGTGAGGGCGCCGCGCGTGGACACCACCAGGGCCTGCATCGGCCGGCCTTGCGGCGTGGTGCCAAACGTCAGGCAGCGCACGGCGGCCGGATAGGCGCGCTGGTAGGCCTCGCACAGGGCGATCACCTCATCGTAGCGGCCGGTCTGGCGATACCCGCTGCGCTCGGCCAGGGTGGACAGATCTGGACGGGCCGCGTGGGCGGCCACGTTGGCAAGCAGCAGGGCAAGGGCGACAAGCGGCGACAGCAGGCGGGGCATCGGCAACGGCGTTCGAGATGGACGGCGAAGCGATGGTAGCCGCCACGGGGAGGTCGGCTGCCACTGCCCAAGGTCATGCCTGTGGGTGTGGGAGAATGACGGCGCCTGCCATGCCGATGGCGCGGCCTGCCATCGAGGCAAGAATCAAAAGAGGTGCGTATGTCGGTCACTCTGCTGCTGGTGCTGGTCACCGTTGGGGTCAGCATCTGGGCGTTTCAGAACACGCGCTTGCTGGAACGGCTGCTGCTGTGGCCACCTGCGTTGACCCGCCAGCGCCAGTACGAGCGGCTGCTGACCTATGGCTTCGTCCATGCGGATTGGGCGCACCTGCTGTTCAACATGATCACGCTGTGGTCATTCGGCAGCCTGGTGGAACGGGTGTTTTCGGCCTGGATCGGCAGCATCGGCTTTCTGCTGTTCTATCTGTCGGCGATCGTGGTGTCGATCCTGCCGACCTACCTGTCGCACCAGCGAGACCCGAGGTATCGCAGCCTGGGCGCCTCCGGCGGGGTGTCGGCGGTGTTGTTTGCGGCGATTCTGTTTGACCCGTGGAGCGGCATCATTCTGTTTCCGATCCCGCTGCCGATTCCGGCGTTTTTGTTTGCCGTGCTCTACATCGGTTACAGCATCTGGATGGATCGCCGTGGCCATGACAACGTCAACCACAGCGCCCATCTGTGGGGCGCCGCGTATGGGGTATTGTTTACGCTGCTGCTGCAACCGGCGGTGGCGGCGCATTTCCTGCGCCGGCTGCTGGGCGGCTGAACAGGGGCGGTGACACGCCCGCATAAGGAGGCGGTGATGAACGCAATCCTGCACGATGTCATCCGCGGCTGCTTCCAGGTCGAAGTCGATGGTCATCGGGCCTGGCTCGACTATGCACTGGATGCCAGCGGCACGGTGATGACCATCACCCACACCGTGGTGCCGCAGGCCATTGGCGGCCGCGGCATTGCCGCTGCGTTGACGCAGGCGGCGCTGGTGCATGCGCGCGAGCAGGGCTGGGCGGTGCATCCGCAGTGCAGCTACGCCGATGCCTGGATGCGTCGGCACCCGGAGTTCGATGCGCTGCGCGCCTGACCGTGCCAGCTCAGGCGTCCGGGTAACGGATTTCCACGATCACATAGCGGACGTGGCCGCCGGGGAGCTGGGCCTCGACTTCGTCATCCACGCGCTTTTTCAGCAGTGCGCGCGCTAACGGGGCGTCGATGCTGATCCAGCCGCGCTTGGCGTCGGTCTCGTCGGGGCCGACGATGCGCAACCGCACCAGTTCGCCACTGGCGACGTCCTCCAGCTCCACTTCGGCGCCGAAAAACACCGCTTCACGGTCGGCTGGCGCGCCCTCCACCACCTTCAGGGCTTCCAGCCGCTTGCTCAGGTAGCGCACGCGGCGGTCGATTTCGCCGAGTTGTTTCTTGCGGTAGGTGTATTCGGCGTTTTCCGACCGGTCGCCTTCAGCGGCGGCGGCGGCCAGTGCTTTGACGACTTCCGGGCGCCGGACGCGCCAGAGTTCGTCCAGCTCCGCTTTCAGACGATCATGACCGGCGCGGGTGATCAGCGCCGTGCTTTTTTCAGCAGGGGGACGCCAGCGGCCCATGTGCACTCCTTGATGTGTTTCTTCCTGCGCGATGCCTGTGTCAGCGCTTGCCGCCCAGGATGCCGCCGAGCAGGCCGCGCAGGATCTGCCGACCCACCTGGCTGCCAATGGTGCGGGCGGTTTGCTTGGCCATGGCTTCCAGCACGCCCTGTCGGCGGCCGGTGCCCAGCAGCGCATCTTTCACCACCTGGCCGAAGCCGGTATCAGACGCTGTCCCGGACGGGGTTGGTGTCGCCGTGGGGGTCGTCGGGGCGGCTCTGGCCTCGGTCTTGCGGGCCAGCCGCTCGGCGGCGGATTCGCGGTCGATGCGGGTGTCGTATTTCATTCCGACCGGGCTATTGGCGCGCACCTGCGCCCGTTCGGCGTCGCTGATGGCGCCCATGCGGCAACGGGGCGGCGCGATCAGGGTCTTTTCCACCGGCATTGGCACGCCGTTGTCCTGCAGGGTGGACACCAGCGCTTCGCCGACACCCAGTTGACCAATGGTCTGGGCCACATCCAGATTCGGATTGCTGACGAAGGTTTCGGCGGCGGTCTTCACCGCTTTCTGGTCGCGTGGGGTGTAAGCGCGCAGCGCGTGCTGGATGCGGTTGCCCAGCTGGCCCAGGATCTCGGTGGGTACGTCGTCGGGGAACTGCGAGCAGAAGTACACGCCCACGCCCTTGGAACGGATCAGCCGCACCACTTGTTCGATGCGCTGCCGCAGGGCAGGCGGAATGTCGTCAAACAGCAGATGCGCCTCGTCGAATACAAAGACGAGCTTGGGCTTGTCCAGGTCGCCCATTTCCGGCAGCGTCTCGAACAGCTCGCTCAGCAGCCACAGCAGGAAACTGGAATACAGCCTGGGTTTGAGAATCAGCTGGTCGGCCGCGAGGATGTTGATCACGCCCCGGCCGTCGGGTGTGGTGCGCATCAGGTCGGCCAGCTCCAGGGCAGGCTCGCCGAAGAACTGGTCGGCGCCGTCCTGTTCCAACCGCAGCAGCGCGCGCTGGATTGCGGCAATGGACGGCGCGCTGACCAGCCCGTAGGTGGTGCTGATGGCCTGGCGTTCCTCCGTCAACAAGCCCAGCAGGGCACGCAGATCGGCCAGATCGAGCAACAGCAGGCCGCGGTCGTCGGCCAGCTTGAACAGGATGTCCAGCACGCCGGCCTGGGTGTCGTTCAACTCCAGGATGCGGCCCAGCAGGGTGGGGCCCAGCTCGCTGATGGTGGTGCGCACCGGGTGACCGGCTTTGCCCCACAGATCCCAGAACACCACTGGTGAGGCCTCGTTGCGGTAGTCGGTCATGCCCAGTTGGGCGATGCGAGCCTGCAGTTTCTCGCTGGGCGTGCCTGCCATCGCCAGCCCCGCCACGTCGCCTTTGACGTCGGCCAGGAACACTGGGACACCAATCCGGCTGAACCCTTCGGCTAGCGTCATCAGGGTCACCGTTTTGCCGGTGCCGGTGGCGCCGGCCACCAGCCCGTGGCGATTGCCGTACTTCGGCAACAGCACGACATCGCGTGGCGGCTGGGAAGTCACGCCTTTACCAATCAGGATCGGGTTCATGTGGGTCATCAATGCCGCAAGCGGAGGGCTGGATTCTATGCGATGCCCGTCTGTGCCGACGCTGTATGTGCTTGCCCGCCCTGAATGTCGCGGCTACCCTGCCAACCCCCCCAGTCAATGAGCATCTGATGTCTGTCCGCGGGTTGATCGTCGCCATCTGTCTGGCTTCTGCCTGGGCCCTGCCCATGCCGGCCGAGAGCGCCTCGCGTGAGCGCACCACGGCAAGTGACAGCCGCCGCGAACAGGCCGAGGTGGCCGCCCTGCAGCAGCGCATGGCGCAGGCCGAACAACAGTACCGCGATGCCATGCAGGCGCCGGATGAGGACAGCGCCGCCCGCGTCATCAATGCCGCCCTCAAGGAAATGAAAACCGTGGTGGACGCCTGCGCCCGTCAGCATGGCTGCCCGCTGGAGTCGATGCTGGGCACCTACGAGCGGCTGTTGCAGGACACCCCGCGGTTTGAGGACACGAGCAACGATGACGGGCTGGAGCCCCTGGACGAGCGCGACTTCGCCGCGGCTGACGTCCCGGAGTCGGCCAGCGGGGCGGCCCTGCTCAGCGAGGACGGCCAGCGTTTCGTGAAGATGGTGCAGATGAATCCGGCCGTGCAGGCCGGCATCCGCCGCTGGCTGACCGATCTGCGCCCGCAGCTCATGGATAGCTACGAAAACTACCGCTACATGCAGCATCTGATGTCGCCGGCATTTCGCCGCTATGGCCTGCCGGAGGCATTGCTGTTTGGCATCCTTGCCAAGGAATCCAACGGCAAGGTGCATGCCGGCTCGCGCGCTGGCGCGGTGGGGCCGCTGCAGTTCATGCCGTCCACCGGCCGTCGCTTCGGCCTGGGCGACGATGGCACCGGTTTCGATACCCGTTATGACCCACGCGCTGCCGCAGATGCCGCCGCGCAATACCTCAATGAGCGCATGGCGCAGCTTGGCAATAGCCTGGAGCTGTCGCTGGCTGGCTACAACGGCGGGGAGGGGCGGGCCTTGCGGGTCTATCAGTCCAGCGGTGGCCGCAGTTTCTGGGATATCAACGTTTACAGCCAGTTTCCCGCCGAAACCAAGGACTATGTGCCGATGGTGATTGCCGCCGCCTGGCTGTTTCTACATCCCAAGGAATATGGCATCCGCTGGCCCAGCGTCAGCGTGCACCCGACCACCATCACCCTGGCGCTGCCGGCGTCGCTGTATGAGCTGACCATTTGCCTGGGGAACTGGGGCTCGCGCAATGGCTACCTGCGCCCTCTGCGCAATCTCAACCCGCGCTGGAAGCCCGATGACGTGCTGCCGGCGGGCACCGTGCTCAATGTCACCACCCGCATCGCCTGGCTGTATCGGTTCAACTGCACCCGCGGCAAACGTCTGGAACTGGCGCATCAACTCATGGCCAGCAACGTGCAGGACGCACTGGTGCGCGTGGGCGACCCCGTGCCAGTCAGCGACCCCGCCCCAGCGTCCAGCCCTGCGGCGCCTGCGCCCGCGCCCACCCGCGCCCCGGCCAAACCCCGCACGTATAAAGTGCAGCGTGGCGACACCATCAGCAGCATCGCCCGCAAATGGCAGTGCGATATCACCGACCTGGCCAAGGCCAACAAGCTGAAGAAGCCGAAATACGCCATCAAGCCCGGCCAGGTGTTGAAACTGGACGGCTGCGGCTGAGCTTGTCGCGCAAGCCGGTGGTAGGGTGGCGGCCTGGTTCCCGATCAGGCTCAAGCGCCTGCTACGCGCGCCGTATCCCGGTGCCAAGGATGACCCGGTGGCGGATGAACTGCTGGACGACGCCGACCGCCTGCGAACATTGCTACTGGAAACGGCGCGGCTGATGCCGGTGCCGAAGGTAAAGCGGGCAAACGCCAGCGGGAAAGCGAAAAAGACGTCATGCCAGCGCCTGCGTTTGACGACATTGCGTCGGCTTGGCTTGAGCGTGGAGCAGTCGCGAGTGCTCGTCAGCCGTTGACGGGGCGGGAAAAGGGGCTCCATCGCGTCTGGTGTGGAACGGGCCGCCGGATGATGTCAGCCTTGGCGGATGCAAGAACAACTCTTCACCCAGGCTTTGGGGCTGACGCCGCCGTGGGCGGTAGACAGCGTGTCGTTTCGTCCGGATGAGGGGGCGATCCACTTCGAGGTGTCGTGCGATACGGCCCGGCTGGCCTGTCCGGTCTGCGGGGCGGCGGACCAGCCGGTGCACGACCGGGTGGAGCGCACCTGGCAGCATCTGCACTTCTTCCAGTTCAAGGCCTTCATCCACTGCCGGGTGCCGCGCGTGGCCTGCCGCGAGTGCGGCAA
>NZ_FQUK01000056.1 GCF_900129205.1 Thermomonas hydrothermalis
ACCGCCGAACCGCTGCTCCGAAAGTGGGTCTCTTGGGCACGACGGTGTCGGCTGACGCCCTTCAAGAAGCTCGGTGCCACCATCCGCGACCACCTCACCGGCATCCTGCGGCATTTCGACACCGGCCTGTCCAACGGCCAGGTCGAGGCCTTCAACGCCCAGATCCAGGCCGCCAAGGCCCGCGCCAAGGGCTATCGCACTGACGCCAACCTGATCGCCATCAGCTACCTGCTGTGCGCCAAGCTCAGGCATCTACCCCGTCACCCTTGGCTCCATGCTCCCCATCAGACATGAACCGTTTCCACTGGAATCGCGATTGAGCCGGAACGACCTAACCCCAGCAATCCCAGCAAATACTCCCCGTACCCGCTCTTCGCCAACGGCGCGGCCAATGCGCGCAGATGGTCGGCATCGATCCAGCCGTTGCGGTAGGCGATTTCCTCCGGGCAGGCGATCTTTAGCCCCTGCCGGCTCTCAATAGCCTCGACAAACTGCGCCGCCTGCTGCAAGGTCTCGAAAGTGCCGGTGTCCAGCCAAGCAAAGCCACGCCCGAGCGGCTGCACATACAGGTCACCGCGCTCCAGATAGGCGCGGTTGACGTCGGTGATCTCCAGCTCGCCGCGCGCACTGGGCGTGAGCTGGCGGGCGATGGCGATGGCATCGTTGTCGTAGAAATACAGGCCGGTGACGGCATAGTTGGAACGCGGTGCAGCCGGTTTTTCTTCGATATGGGTCGCCCGCCCCTGCGAATCGATACTGACCACACCAAACCGCTGCGGATCTTTGACCTGATAGGCAAATACGGTGGCACCGTGGGTGCGCTGGGCCGCCTGCCGCAGCATGGGCCCGAACCCTTGGCCATAGAAAATATTGTCGCCCAGCACCAGGCAGATCGCGTCTTCGCCAATAAACGGTGCCCCGATGATGAGCGCCTGCGCCAACCCATCTGGACTGGGCTGCACCGCGTATTCCAGCCGCATCCCCCACTGGCTGCCGTCGCCCAGCAGACGCTGGAACTGACTCTGCTCGTGCGGGGTGGTGATCACCAGCACCTCGCGGATGCCCGCCAGCATCAGCACGCTGAGCGGGTAATAGATCATTGGTTTGTCGTACACCGGCAGCAGCTGTTTGCTGACTGCCTGGGTGATCGGATACAGCCGGGTGCCGGAACCGCCGGCCAGGATGATGCCCTTGCGTTTCATGCCGCCCCCAACCGTTCCAGTCGATAGCTGCCGTCCAGCACCCGGGCCACCCAGTCCTGGTGACCGAGATACCAGTCCACGGTGTCCGCCAGTCCCTGTTCGAAGCTGTGCCGCGGCGTCCAGCCCAGCTCACGGCGCAGCTTGCTGGCATCGATGGCATAACGTCGGTCGTGCCCCGGACGATCCGCCACAAAGCGAATCTGCTCGGCATACTGGCGACCATCTGCACGGGGGCGGCGGGCATCCAGCAGCGCGCACACCGCCTGCACCACGTCGATGTTGTAGCGCTCGGCATTGCCACCGATGTTGTAGGTCTGCCCGACCTGACCGCCTGCCAGCACCGTGCGCAGCGCTTCGCAGTGGTCGTGCACATGCAGCCAGTCGCGCACCTGCCGACCATCGCCATAGACCGGCAGCGGCTCACCGGCCAGCGCCTTGGCGATGGTGAGCGGGATCAGCTTCTCCGGGAACTGGTAGGGGCCGTAGTTGTTGCTGCAATGCGTGGTGAGGGTGGGCAGGCCATAGGTATGGTGAAACGCCCGTACCAGATGGTCGGACGCGGCCTTGGAGGCCGCGTACGGGGAGTTGGGGGCATATGGGGTGTCCTCGGTGAAGGCGCCGGTGTCGCCGAGTGCGCCATACACCTCGTCGGTGGACACATGCAAAAAGCGGAACCCCGCCTGCGCATCCGGAGGCAAGTTTTTCCAGTAGTCGCGCACGGCTTCCAGCAGCACCAACGTGCCCACCACATTGGTCTGCACGAACGCGGCCGGGCCGTCGATCGAACGATCCACATGGCTTTCCGCCGCAAAATGCAGCACCGCCTGCGGCTGGTGCGTCTGCAACAGCGTGTCCACGAGGCGCCGGTCACCAATGTCCCCCTGCACGAACACATGCCCCGGATGTCCGCGCAGCGATGCCAGTGTGTCCAGATTACCGGCATAGGTGAGGGCATCCAGATTGATCACCCGCACCCCACGCTGCACCGCGTCCAGCACAAAGTTGCCGCCGATGAACCCGGCGCCGCCCGTGACCAACCAGGTCTGCTGCATCACAGCCTCCCGTCCACCGCATCCCGCGGCAGCACGCCTTTGACGTCGTACACCACACTTTGTGGCTTTACTAGGGGGTGAACCCATGCCTCGGGTGAAGCTACCAGACGGCGCAGGATTTCGATCTGCAAGTCTTCCGACGCCACGTGTTTCCCCACCCCTGTCGTTCATCGCATGAACAAAGCGACGATAGCCCGAGGCCTTGGCAAGAACAAATCTGCGTCGGGCTTAGTCGGCCGGAAAGTCGCCGAGCTCATCGGTCGGCACGATGGTTTGACTGGCGGATTGACCGTCCAACCGCGTCTGCCGATGCGCGCGCGGACGCGCTTCGGCGACCGCAGCCAGCATCACCCCGGCCAGTGCGCCGCAGGTGGCCATCAAAGTCAGCGTGCGCAAGGGATAGTCCACCCAGGAATGCGCCAACACGGCCACCAGCGCCACCCAACACGCCGAGGCCAATACCGCCTGCCGGCCCTGGCTGCGTGCCAGCCGAATCGCCACTGCAACCAACAGTGCCAGCACCAGCAGTAGCACCAGCATGCCGAGCCACCCCGTGGTCATCCACCATTGGGCATACTCGTTGTGGGCATGATTGACGTAGTTAGGCAACTGCAGCGCCGCAGGCGCCGCCTGCTCAAACGCCGGCACGAAACTCCCCACACCGCTCCCCCACGGTGCGTGCGTCGCGCCGATCGCCATCGCCGCCGCCCGCATCACGTGCCGTAGCTCATCCAGCTGATCCACCGCCATCCAGCCGATCCCGGCACGCACCCCGATGACGGCCAGCACCACCACCGCTACGGCCAGCAGCAGCCTGCCGGGCGTGCGCAGAATGCGCCGCAGCGGCACCACGTCGCTGGCAAAGACCGCCAATGCCAGCGCCGGCAACACGATCACCATGCCGGCACGCGACGTGGACAGCGGCACCATCAGCAGCAGAAACAGGGCCAGCCCCAGATACATCCAGTGCCAGTGCGGGCGCGTCTCGCCACGCAGAGCCCGCAGCTTGGCCTCGGCCGCCAACCCCACCGCCAGCACCATGCCGATGATGCACGCTGTCGCCTGATGATTGGTATTGACCAGCAGGCCACCGAAGCCATTATCGAACGCATACAAGCGCAAGTCGCTGTCGGGCGGCAAGCCAGCCTGAAAGAACGCAAATCCGACGTTGAACAGCACCAGCCCGAGCATCACCTGCAGCAGGCGCCTGCGCTGTACCGGCCACAAGGCACACGCCGCGAGAAACGCGGCCAGCGCTGGCAACAGCATCCACAGCCCGCGCTCGCTGGCATACGGAGTCAGACTCCAGTGGGGGCTCACCTGCACCCCCGCTGCCGTCAAATCGACTGCTAACGCCTGCCGCGCTGGCGGCAGCCGCCACAGCGCATCCGGGATCTGCAGGAGCTGCAATGCCGGCACCAACGCAATGGCCAGCGCCAACGCGATGCCGATCTGCACCCAGCGCGACGCACCTTCGACCAGCAGCAGCCAGGTCGCCAACAGCACGACCGGCAAGGCCAGCAGGGCCAAGGCCAGATCCAGCCCGGTATCGTCGACAGTGACACCGCCGCCCAGCCAACAGGCGACCAACAGCACGGACACGGCAGGAAGAAGCAGACGACGGGCAAACTCGGTCACAGGCATATGCCAAGCATAGCCTAGCGCCCCGCTCGTACGGCAAGCGCAATGCGTGATTGCCCAGCCCCAAAACGCAGCAGGGCAGGCGATCGCCTGCCCTGCAAGGAACAATTGAATAATGCGATCAGAAGTGACGGATGCTGGCGCTCAAGGGGCCCACCGGAGCGTCCTTCTCGTTGGTCAGCACCGCAGCACCCAGTGCAGCCACACCCGCGATGATCGCGGCATTGGCACCACTGACGCCACCGTTATTGGCCCAGCCGGCTACCTTGCAATCGGCCGGGACGGTATACACGCCAGGCTGGCGCAGCTCCATCTTGCAGCCGTTCTTGTACACCAGGGTGACGGCGGAACCGGCATTCACCATCACTTTATCGCCTGCCGCCACTGGCTGCCCGCTGTTGGCAGTCATAAAATCACCGCCGCGGCTGGTCATGGCGGAACCGGCATTGAGTTGGAGCACGATGCTGTCATTCTGCTGCTGGGCGAACGCCGGAGCAGACACGGCAACAGCGAAAGCAAACAGCGGAGCAACGAACTTGCGCATGGCGATCATCCTTGTCTTGAGGGGGACTTGAAGCCGTTATCGTCAACCTAACACCATTTTTTTAGCCGCGCAACCCCATCACGCTCTTTTTTCGTCAGTGCGCGTTCAGCCCAGGGCGAACCGTGACGTCGGTCACCCAAAGCTCGCCGGACAGACGCTGCGCAGCCCCGTTGGGCACCGGATTGACCAATCGCAACCATTGCCCTGGGCAGCCGGTCGCAGGCACCTCTACGTCGAGCACAAACCGGGTCCAGCCGAAGTTGCCGTCGAGCGGATCGCTGCGCGCCAGCACCCCGGCCGGGTCTGCACAGACCAGCTGCCACTGCAATCCTAGCTCGCTACGTAAGGCCGTGGCACGGGCTTTCAACGTGATCTGGTAGTGCCCCGGCGCCAGCAGCAAGGGATGGCTCAGCCCGGCCTCCGGGATCCGCCGGTCGAGAAAGCTGAAATAGGCCGCCTGCCCGCGTGCACCGGCAACCGGCACGAAATCCAGTAGTACCCCGGGAACGCGCTGAATGCGCCAGTCAAACCCGACATTGGTTGGCGGCATTGCGAAATCGCCGTTGTAGAGCAAGGGCAGCCGCCCGTCCGGCTTGGGCACACGACTGGCCCAGCGCGCATACGCCTCGCCCCAGCGCCCCTGCGCCAGCAACGCATCCAGCCAGCGTGCGTATTCCTCGGGCTGCAGCCCACCCTGGGCCTGCAACGCCTCAAGCACCCGGCCAGCAGCCTCCGGATTGCCGGAAGCAGGCCGTTGCAGCGCCGCCAACAGACTGCCGCGCCAGGGGGGGTCGTGTGCCAACTGACGCGCCAGGGCATCGGCAAATGCAGGCTGGGTGGCCATCTGGATCAGCGCCGGGAAGACCACGGCCGCACGCTGGGGGGAAAACCGCAAGAGCCGGTCGAGCTGCTGCAGCGCCTCGTCGAACTGACCACGTTGCAAGGCATGACGCGCCAGCCACAACCGGCTGACTGCATCGCGTGGGGCCCGCCGAGCCGCGATCTGGTACAGCCGCTCGGCCTGCGCCGGATCGTCATGTCGCTCGGCCACCTCCGCCAGAATGCGGAACGCCGGCCCATGTAGCGGTGATTGCGCGAGAATCCGGCGCGCAGTCGCGGCGGCGGCCTCCAGATCGCCCGCGGCAAGCTGACGCTCGGCCAGCACCTGCAGAGCAGCCGGGGCATCCGGCCGCCAGCGCAAGGCCGCTGGCGGATCCTGCTCCGCCAGCGCTTCGGTGCGCATCAGCCCAACGATGCGCCACCCTGCCAGCAGAACCAGCATGAACACACCCACCATCCAGACGACGCGCATGCGCTGACTCATGGCATGTCCTCCAGTGCCACTCCGGTCACCAGCCACAATCCTTCGCGCCAGCGTAGTCGCGCGACCAGCTGCTGTGCGGCCGGCTCTGCCCTGGTTTCGACCGTCGCCGTGAGCCTGGCACTTTCTGCACCGATCTGCCACTGCACCGAACCGAATCGAACCCGTTCCTGGCGCAACAGGCGTTGCCGGACGGCCTCGGCACCCTCCTGGGCAGCGGGACTGTTCCAGATCGGCGGCACCGTCCCACTACGAGCACGTAGGTAACGCAAGAGCGCTTCGCCGGTTTGCCGCGCCTGCTGCAACTGCCCAAAATCAGGCTCAGCCACAGCCGCGACCGCTTCGCCCCGGTCTGTCGCCAGCGGCACCGCTGCCGCAACCGCTTCCTGTCCGACCGGCTCCGACCCTGGTATCGACTCGATACGTTGCGGTGTACCTGCGTCCACCACGGCGCCGCTTGGCACTGTCGCTCCAGCCGCCGGAACGAACACCGGGCGCGTCTCGTCCGTCCCGTGTGCCAAAGCAGCCGCCGTTGCTACCGGCCGTTCACGCGACACCGTGCGCAACGGTGCCGCCGCGACGGGAGCGCGAGCACTGCCGTGTGCATGCGCTGTCTCAGAAACTCGACGTGATTTGACACCCCCTGCTGGCGGCGACTGCGTGACCACGGGCAGGCGTGTCGCCGGACTGGATGTGGCGCTCCCCAGCGCCGACCCCATGTCCGCTGCGTCCTCGATCAGCCCTTCGGGACTGCGCGCCATGTCGCGCCAGGCCAGCCAGAACAGCACCAGGCAGAGGCTCGACAACGCCAGGATCGGCCAGCGTTGCCGCCAGCGGTCAGACGGATCCGGCAAAGGCACCGGCATATCGCCCCATCCTCGGATCGTGGGCGGACGGGTGACCTGCATGCCCGTCTTGGCCTCAACCGCCGCCTGTTGCGCAGCCCGCTCCGCATCGTAGGCGCGGCGGCGTGCGGGCGTTCGTAGCTGATTCCAGGCAGCATTGACCCGCCCGGCAAACGCGGTGTCGTCCTCGCACCCGGACCGGTCGGGATGCAGCCAGGCTTGCAGGAGACGGTAATGCGCCTTGATCTGCTGCGCCGACGCATCCGCCGACACTCCCAACACCCGGTACGCATCGGCGCCCGGGAAGAACAGCACCTCCCGGGCATAAAAGCGAGCCGCCTCGCGCAACCGCTCGGGAGCCTCATTGAATGCTGCGGCGGCTTCGGACAACACTTCGGGGACGGTTCCGGCGGCAACGGCCAGCAGCCGGTCGATGCCCGTCGGCAAAGGGCGAACGCGCAAGGCATATCGCTCTGAGGGCGCCTGCAACAACGCCAGGGCCCACTCCAGCGCGCTCCCCTTCGCGCCGCCCATCGCCCCTCACCCCTTGGTCAACCGCGGCTTGCCGCCATAGGCGTAGTACGACTCGTAGTGATAGCCGTACCCATAGCCGTAGCCAGCAGTGCGGGCATCGTACTTGGTGAGCAGGCAGCCAACGATGCGCGCCCGCGCCACCAGCAGGCGCTTGAGTGCGGACTGACCGGCGCTGATCTTGGTTTTGGCGCTGTGAACCACCAGCAACGTGCCATCGACGGCGTTGCCCAGGATCGGCGCATCAGCCAGCCCCAGCACCGGCGGGCCGTCCACGATCACATGGTCATAGCGCTCGCAGGCCACGGTCAGCAACGACACCAGCTTGGAGCCGGCCAACAACTCGGCCGGATTGGGTGGTAGCGGGCCGGCCAGAATCACATCCAAGCGTTCTTCACCACTGGCTTGCACGGCCTCGCTAAACGTGCAGGCGCCCGCCAGCAGATTGCTCAGGCCCACCGCCGGCCGCAGCCGCAAGGTCTTGTGCAGTGACGGATTGCGCAGATCGGCATCCACCAGCAAGACCCGCTTACCCAACTGCACCAGATTGCGCGCCAAGGCCAACGCAGTGGTGGATTTGCCCTCCCCCGGCCCGCTACTGGTGACCAGCAACGTGCGCGGCACGCCGTGATCAGTGGCGAACTGCAACGCCGTCCGTACCGAGCGATAGGCTTCGGAGAAGGAGGACTGTGGATTGGCTGCGGCGTCTGCCACGTTTTCTTTCGGCCCCAGCTTGGGGATGACGCCCAGCACCGGCAGCTTGAGCTTCTGCTCGATGTCATCCGGGGTCTTCAAGGTGTCATCGAGGAACTCGAGCAGGAACGCCAGCAGCACCCCCAGCACCCCGCCCAGCAACAACCCAATGGCCAGGTTCAACACCAAATTGGGTTTGTAGCGCTTATCTGGCACTTCCGCACGGTCGATGATGGAGATGTTGTTGGCACGCACATCCCCCGCCACGCCGACTTCCTTGTAACGCTGCAACAGCCCGTCATAAAGCTGCCGGTTGGTGTCCACTTCGCGCTTGAGGATGTTGTACTGGATGCTGCGCCCATCGACATCCAGTGCCTGGGCACGCAGTGCCGCGATCTGCTGGCTCAGCATCTGCTCCTGCCGGACTGCGGCATCGTACTCGGCCTTGACCGAAGCACGCACCGCATCGGTTTCCTTGGCGATCTGCCGATCCAGCTCGTCGATCTGACTCTTGAGCTGCAGCATCTCCGGGTACTCCGGTTTGAAGGTCTGCAGCTTCAGCTGGTATTGCGCTTGCAGCTGCCCCTTTTGCTGCTGCAAAGCACGGATGTTGGAGTTGGCAATCATGTCCGGCGGCATCGCGCCGTTGAGTGCCTGCTGCCAGCGGGACTGGGCACGGATCCGCTGCTCCTGTGCTTGCGCCAATGCATTATTGAGCTGGACTAGGTTCTGTGCAGCCAGCGACTGCCCTTGCTCCCCGGTGTTGACCAGGTTTTCCTTCTGCGCAAACTCCACCAGTTTGCGCTCGGATTCTTCCAGCTTGGCCTTGGTCAGCTTGAGCTGCTCTTCCAGGTAAGTCTTGGCGTAGGACGATGCCCCAAACCGGCGCTCGAGCGATGCTGCGATGAAGCCTTCGGCAATGGCATTCGCCGTCCTGGCTGAAAACTCAGGCGATGGGCTATCGAAATTGACACGCACCAGACGCGAGTTACGGATCGGCTCTACATCAAGATGCTTGCCAATGAAGTCTGCCGCATCGCGCAAGTCATCAAAAGCCCCCTGGCCAGCATTCGACGGCACCAGACCGGCTGTTTTTTTCTTAGCCTTGGGATTGAGCAACGCGAGCATTCGCCCCAGCCACCCCTCATCCTGCAGGCGCTCAAGGGTGGCGCGATCCACATTGAGCTCATTTGCCACACGCTCGGCCAAGGCCCGGCTCTTGATGAGTTCGTACTGGGTCTGCAGGAATGTCGGATCGTAACCACTTTCTTCACCGGGCTGAATGCCATTCACCTGCACCACTTGGATACCGGATTTCTCCAGCTGCAGCACTGTGGATGCACGGTAGATCGGTGTCGCGGTCAGGGTCACGAGCAGAGCAAGTGCAACAACCGCCACCAGCACTCCGACGATCAAGCGCCGACGCTTGACCAGCACATGCCATAACGCGCGCAGATCGATCTCATCCTCGTCGCGTTGCTGGTCGTTCTGAAGCTCCAGCGCCAGCATCGCGCTAGGACGCAGTTGCGCCAAGGCTGCCGCCTGTGGCTCAGACCTGGCCGGCAGGCGGGCATCGTCACCGGAAGGCCCGGCGGGTAAGCGTTCGTCGGTCATCGTCAAATCGTCCTTGAATCAAGGGAAGAACCAGCGGAAAACGCCAATCGCTGGCGCACTCTCAATGAAGCGGCGATAGGCCGACTTGCTGCCGGACTGCTCGACCACCACGATGTCATCGCCATAGACCTGCGGGTCTTCGATCAGCCCCCTGCGCACCTGACGCAGATCGAATACGGCCGCCATGCGTTTGCCGTTGACCTGCCGCATCAGCACGATTCCGCCGAGGTCGGCAATCTTGTCATCGATCCCCCCGGCCAGTGCGATCGCCTGCAACAGGGTGGTCTTGCCTGTAATCGGGTAGATCCCCGGCTTGTTGACAGCGCCTTCCAGGGTGATCCGCTGGCTGGTGTACTCCTTGACGAAGACGGTAACCTGCGGATTCTGCAAATAGCCGTCGGCGTAACGCCGAGCCAGCTCAGCCTCGAGCTCTGGTACGGTTTTACCGCCGGCAATGACGGTCCCGATCAACGGCAGCGAGATCTGGCCGTTGGAGTTGACCCGTACCTCCTTGTCTAGCTCCTGCACACCGAACACACTGATACCGAGCAGATCCTGCGCGCCAATCCGGTAATCGGTCGCCCCCTGATAGGCACCCGACGCAGTCGTCGTATCCGGCGGCGGCAGGGCATTGCCAGACACCGCGTTGACCTGTTCTCTACGGACAGCTTCTGTGCTGGAGCAACCTGGCAGCACCATCAGCGCGCTCAACAGCGCCAACAGCACGGACAACCCGATGCGCATGTTCCATCCTCTGCCTGCGGGGGAGCATTGCATTATGCGGAGTCCACCCGAATGCGCAAGCATCTGTATGAGTCCACCACCTTTGGCACTCGGGTTGGTGCTGGAGCAGGAAGTGTAGCGGGGGTCGCTGGCCGAGGGCGTGGTGGGGGCGCTCGGCGTTGTAGAAGACGAGCCAGTTGGCCAGCTGCTGGTTGAACGCATCCAGGTCGGTAAAGAGCAGGTCTTCGTGGTAGTCCACGAAGGACTCCTGCACGGTTCGATTGAAGCGTTCGACATGCGCGTTCATCTTGGGTGTCTTGGGATACGTGTACCAGCGCTGGATCCCCTGCGTGGCGAGCGCCTTGGAGAAGTCGGCCTC
>NZ_FQUK01000025.1 GCF_900129205.1 Thermomonas hydrothermalis
CCGAGCGCCCCCACCACGCCCTCGGCCAGCGACCCCCGCTACACTTCCTGCTCCAGCACCAACCCGAGTGCCAAAGGTGGTGGACTCATACAGCGTGTTGTGGAATCCCCGCGGCGACCTTTACAATGTTGGCTTCCGGAGAGGTGTCCGAGTGGTTGAAGGAGCACGCCTGGAAAGTGTGTAGGCGGCTAAACCCCGCCTCGGGGGTTCGAATCCCCCTCTCTCCGCCAGTTTCTCCAAGCTCCATGGTGGCCCTGTCGGTCCCTCGCGACGCTAGGTCGAAAACCCCGCCAGGGCCGGAAGGCAGCAACGGTATCGACTGATGCGGGTGCCGAGGTCAACCGGCAGGGCCGCCGCCTTTTCGGGCCGGCCGCCCTGCAGCGGCGTGCGCACCGTGCGCTGAGTCAGAACCCGCGCTCCCAGGCCGCATTGTAAGCCGCCTGCAGCTGGCCGAACTCTGCGTCGACCTGCGCCTCACTCCGCGCCCCACGCAGCTTGCGCAAGGATCGGCGCAGACGCGCCAGATTGGCCTGCCGCCAGCCGGTTTCCGGGATGCGCAGGCGCGCACGATCGAAATCGATCAGCCAGCCACGCCCCTGACCGTCGAATAACAGGTTGTGGGCATTGAGATCGGCATGATCGAGTCCTGCCCGATGAAACCGCGCGATCAGCTCCCCGGCCTGCGCCCAGGGCGCCTCGCCGCGTGCGGCCAAGGCCGCCAGCGATTCCACGCCCTCCAGATGCTGCATCAGAATCGCGGCGCGGTAGTGCAGACCTTCGCGCCGGTACCACGCCGCAAACGGCAGCGGTACTGGCAGTTTTTTTGCACGCAACGCCCGCAGCACACGGAACTCGGCGAAGCTGCGCACCCGATGGATCCCCGCCCAGAGATGGCGATCGCGGTTGAACCGCGCCACCAGACCGCCGCGCAAGTAGTGCCGCAGAAACGCCTGCCCGTCACCGAAATCGATCCGCCAGGCACCGCCCCGCCCGCCTTCCGCGACTGGCCGCGCGGCATCGCCCCAGTAGGCGGGATCGAACCACTCCGGCTCCGGTTGCCGCACCAGGCTGCGGTCGAACAGAATGGCGCCGTATCCGCGCGCATCGCGGAACGGCGTCAGATGTTCGTTGGCGTCGAATCCTGTCATTTTTGCGAGTTTAGCAATCGCGTGCCCATATTCCGCCCCCCTGAATCGATTTGCCTGCTGCGACTGTCCGCGCTGGGCGACGTCACCCACGTCCTGCCGCTGGTGCACACCCTCAAAACCGGCCTGCCGAACGCGACGTTGACCTGGGTGATCGGCAAGGCGGAACGCCGCCTGCTGGACGGGCTGCCTGGCGTTCGCTTCGTGGAGTACGACAAATCCTCGGGGCTTGCGGGCATGCGCGCGCTGCGCCGGACACTGGCCACCCGCTTCGATGTCCTGCTGCAACTGCAGGTGTCGGCACGGGCCAATCTGCTGTCGGCGTTCATCCCGGCACGCCGCCGGATCGGCTACGACCGCGCTCGCAGCAAGGAAGGGCATGGGCTGTTCATCAACGAACGCATTCCCGACCGGCCGGGGCTGCACGTGCTGGATGTGATCGGCAGCTTCTGCGAACCGCTCGGCCTCAAGCGCCAGGACGTGGTCTGGAACCTGCCGGTGCCACCGGAAGCGCATGCCTGGGCGCGTGCACAGTGGCCAGATGACGGTCGCCGCACGCTGATGATCTCGCCCTGCTCCAGCCATCCTCTGCGCAACTGGCGCGCCGAACGCTACGCCGCTCTGGCCACCCACGCCCAGGCCCAAGGCTGGCGGGTGGTCCTGTGCGGCGGGCGCAGCACGCTCGAACGGGACACCGGCGACGCCATCCTGGCGGCGATGCCGGGCCGCGCCGAAGTGCTCGACCTGATCGGCAAGGACACGCTCAAGCAGCTGCCCGCCCTACTGGCCCGCGCCGACCTGCTGGTCACCCCGGATTCCGGGCCGATGCACATCGCCAACGCCATGGGCACCCGCGTGCTGGGCCTGCATGCCGCCACCAACCCGGCTCGCAGCGGGCCGTATTCGGATCGCCGGTTTTGCGTAGACCGCTATGACGATGCCGCCCGCAAGTATTGCGGCAAGCCTGCATCGGCATTGAAATGGGGCACCAAGATCGAGGTCGAAGGCGTCATGGACCTGATCACGGTCGAAGACGCCATTGCCGCGTTTGAACGCTTCCGCACCAGCGGCCTCTAAGGAATCTCCGCAGAATCCGGAGATTCCGCACGCCCACAGACCTCAGCCGCCCTGGCCGTTGCCGTAGTCCTGATACGACTTTTCCTCGACATAGGCCGAGCCCAGCGCCAGGTTGATCGCTTTCTTGATCCGGGCGCGGCTGTCGTTTTCGAAATACACGGCCCGCGCCAGCCGGATGAACTCGTCGTCGAACGCCTGAGCTTTTTCCTTCAGCCGGATGGCATCCTCGATCTCCCACAGCCGCTCATTGACCGCCTTGAGCTCGGCGCGCAACTCGGCGATATCCTGCCCGGAGGCCGGATGCGCCGCCCAGGTCGCCTCCAGGGCCGCCAGCTCGTTGCGGACATTGGCCAGCTTGGCCGGGTCGGTCATCCGCTCGGACTTGATCTGCAGGATGGCGATCTTGTCGAGCAGCTCGCCAAAAGAGACGGGAACGTGGATCTCGGACATCGGGCACAGGTCAGCAGTGATGGGGCGGGCAGTGTAGCGCCCCGCCGCCGCAAACGCTGCCTGCCTGCGCCGCGTCACACGTCCCTTCCAACCCCCACCCGAGTGCCAAAGGTGGTGGACTCATACATTGCCTTGCCCGCAGGCGATCCGGCCCGTATCATTTACACCCCACTTCCGGAGAGGTGGCAGAGTGGTTGAATGTACCTGACTCGAAATCAGGCGTAGGTGAATAGCCTACCGAGGGTTCGAATCCCTCCCTCTCCGCCAGTCACAAGACCCAACGCCTGCCCGGCGTTGGGTTTTTTCTTGCCGAAAAATCGCTTGCCAGCAGGCCGCCTGCGCCGCAGGATTCCGTTATCCTTCAGCAATCCCGGACGATAGCCGCGCGCATGATCGAATTCGGACACTTGACCCATGTGGGATTGCGGCGTGAGCTGAACGAGGACACCTATTACGGCGACAGCGAGCTGGGCCTGTGGCTGGTGGCCGACGGCATGGGCGGCCACCAGTACGGTGAAATCGCCAGCGCGCTGGCGCGTGAGGTGATCGTGCGCGAGATCCGCGCCGGCAGCTCTCTGACAGAGGCCATCCGCCGCGCCGATGAGGAAATCATCCGCTGTTCCCGGCAGCGCAATGACAGCCTGCCGATGGGCACCACCGTGGTGGCGGCGCGTCAGCTCGGCAACCGTTTCGAAGTGGCCTGGGTGGGTGACAGCCGGATCTACCTGTGGCGGGACGGGGCACTGACCCAGCTTTCGCACGACCACAGCTATGTGCAGGAGTTGATCGCCCAAGGCGCCATCAGTGCCGAGCAGGCCCGCACCCATCCGCACCGCAACGTCGTGACCCAGGCGCTGGGGGTCACCTCGCCGGAACAGCTCAATGTCGAAACCCTGAGCCTGGAGCTGCGTCCGGGCATGCAGCTGCTGCTTTGCAGTGACGGCCTGACCGAAGAAGTCGAGGACGCACACATCGCCCGGGTGCTGGCGCGTCAGGACCACAGCGCACAAGAGTGCGTGGATGGCCTGGTCGCGGCCGCGCTTGACGGCGGCGGCTCGGACAACATCACCGTCCTGCTGATCCGTCGCCACTGACCCGGCGAATCAGGTCTCGACCGTCTCCAGCGTCGTCCACAGACAGCGTCCGGCCTTTTTTTCCAGTGCCGCCAAGCGGGCGGCATGGGCCTCGGCCTCGTCCGGCAACACCTTGACGCGCGGGCGCACGGCATCGGCCACATCCGGCAGAACCGCCTCCAAGGCGGTAGCCCCCGGTGCTGTCGCTGCGTCCAGCACCTCGCCGAAACCGATCTCGCTTTGCCCGGCGGTCATGGCCAGATACACGTCGGCCAGGATCTGTGCGTCCAGCAATGCGCCGTGCAGCTGCCGCTGTGAGTTGTCCACGCCCAGCCGCTTGCACAGCGCGTCCAGCGAATTGCGTTGACCTGGGTAACGCTGGCGCGCCAGGGTCAGGGTGTCTTCGATGGTGCAACGGTCCTCGATCCGTCCCAGGCCCGGCAGACGGGCCAGCTCGGCATTGAGAAAGCCCAGATCGAAGGCAGCGTTGTGGATGATCAGCTCGGCGCCGTCGATGAAGGCGAGGAATTCCTCGGCAATCTCGGCAAACCGCGGCTTGTCGGCCAGAAACTCCAGCGTCAGCCCAGTCACCTCCTGCGCCCCCGGTTCGAACTCGCGCTCCGGGTTCAGGTAGCGATGAAACGTCCGCCCGGTGCGCCGCCGCTCTTGCAGCTCCACGCAACCGATCTCGACCACGCGATTGCCTTTCTGCCATTCCAGGCCGGTGGTTTCGGTATCCAGCACGATCTGCCGCATCAGCCTGTCTGCTCCATGGTGTGTCTGAACTTCATGGCCTGCGCGCGGGCCAGCGCATCCACGCGCTCATTGTCGGGATCCCCGGCATGGCCCTTGACCCAACGCCAGTCCACCACATGGCGGGCGGACGCCGCATGCAGGCGCTCCCACAGGTCGCGATTCTTGACCGGATCGCCACCGGCGGTTTTCCAGCCCCGCCGCAACCAGCCCGGCAACCACTCGGTGATGCCCTGGCGGACGTACTGCGAGTCGGTGGTCAGGATCACCTCGCAAGGCTCCTTCAACGCCTCCAGCGCCATGATGGCCGCCATCAGCTCCATCCGGTTATTGGTGGTCAAGGGCTCACCGCCAGACAGTTCGCGTTCGATGCCGCGCCAGCGCAACAGGGCGGCCCAGCCGCCGGGGCCGGGATTGCCCAGGCAGGCACCATCGGTATGCACGTCGACCTGCTTGCGCGCGGGATTCATGCCGAAGGACTCGCCTGCCAGCCCACGATCGCCCGCTGTGGCCGTACCGGTGTCAACGGACGCACACGTTTCTGGGCGCGCAGCAGATAGCCGGCGCGCAGGCCAGCCCCCTCCTGCTCGCCAGCCGCAGCCGTCACCGCCCAGACCGGCCCCAGCCCCTGGGAGATCGAATCCGGAGTCAGACCTGCCGCGCGCAACTGGCGGCGCCAACCGATGGGCTCGCGCGCACGCAAGCCGGAACCGCGCCAGCGCCAGCGGTAAGGCGAAAGCGGGTTGAGCGACAACAGCCACAGCCAGCCCCCGGGCGCCAGCACGCGAACACAGTCCTCCAGCAGTTCCGACGCCGGCACGGCGGGCAGATCCAGCACATGCTGCACCACCACCACGGCACACCCCTCGCTGACCAGCGGCAACGGCAAAGTACAGCGCAGCGTGCCATCGAACCCCGCCGTCTCCGGATGCAAACGCACCACGACACCCGGGTCCTCGGACGCAACAGGCGCGCTTGCCAGGGGGGCCAGCCACAGCGCCGACGGCCCGATCCGCTGCCGCAATGCGTCGGCCACACAAGCCGCCTCACTGGCCAGCAGCGCACGCCCGGCCGCCTCGGCAAACCAGTGGGTAGCCGCCATGGGGTCGGATTGACGCGGGATTCGGTGCGCAGGCATGGTGGGCATTCTCCGGGAAACCCCGCGTCCCGTCACGGCCCAATGCAGTTACACCCCCTTCCCGCCTTCACCGACAACTACATTTGGCTGCTGCGCGACGGCAATGGCCGTGCCCTGATCGTCGATCCGGGCGACAGCGCACCGGTGCTGGCCGCGCTGGCGGACGGCCCGCCACCATTGGCGATCCTGCTCACCCATCACCACAGTGACCATATTGGCGGCGTCGCCGATCTACTGGCGCACTGGCCGGCCCTGCCGGTGTACGGCCCGGATGATCCGCGCCTGCCTGCCACCCACCGCATCGGCGCGGGCGAGCGGCTCCGCATCGGCGACTGGCACTGGCAGGTGTTGGCCGTACCGGGGCACACCCGCAGCCACGTGGCGTATGTCGGCCAAGGCCTGCTGTTCTGCGGCGACACCCTGTTCAGTCTGGGCTGTGGGCGGCTGTTCGAAGGGACCGCCGAGCAGATGTACGCATCGCTGACCCGGCTGGCTGCCCTGCCGGACGATACGCAGGTGTGCTGCGCGCATGAATACACCGCCGCCAATGCCGCCTTTGCACTGACTGTCGATCCCGACAACCCGGCCCTGCACGCCCGCGCCACACAGGTGCGGCAGCTGCGTGCGCAAGGCCGCCCCACCCTTCCGGTCACACTGGCGCTGGAGCGCGCCAGCAATCCGTTCCTGCGCTGCCACATCCCGGCCCTGCACGCGGCCGCGGCACGCTGGGCTGGCGGCAAACCCGGCGATGCGGTGGACACCTTCGCCCGCCTGCGCGCCTGGAAAGACGGCTTTCGCGCGTAAGTTCCATACGGCGGCGCACACTGGTCGCGCCCGGACGCGCAAGGCACACTAGGGAAGGCCTGCACAACGCCATCCTGGCGGTGTCAGCCCACACCGAGCCCGGCGCATGTCCGGGCTCGACGCACACGCAGCAATCGCATGCGCTTGCTGTGTGGCCGGCCATCCGTGGCCAACCGGAATCTTCGAATCGTTCGGAGATTCGCTCGCGCAATCGTTCGACGCGCCCTACGCGCACCACCAAGGAGACACCATGGGATTTCTGCAAGGCAAGCGCGCGCTGGTGACCGGCATCGCCAGTCAGCGTTCAATCGCAACCGGCATCGCCGAGGCTTTCCATCGTGAAGGCGCGCAGCTGGCACTGACCTATCAGAACGAGAAGCTCAGATCACGGGTCGAGGATGCCGCCAAGACCTACGGCACCGATATCGTCCTGCCGCTGGACGTGGCCTCCGATGAACAGATCGACGCCTGCTTCGCCGAGCTGGGCCGGCGCTGGCCGGAGGGGTTCGACATCCTCGTGCACTGCATCGCCTATGCCCCGCGCGAGGCGATCGAGGGTGACTTCCTCAACGGCATCACCCGCGAGAACTTCCACATTGCCCAGGACATCAGCGCCTACTCGCTGGCCGCGCTGGGCAAAGCGGCGCGCCCGATGATGCAGGGCCGCAATGGCAGCATCCTGACCCTGTCCTACCTCGGCGCCGAACGCGCACTGGCCAACTACAACACCATGGGCGTGGCCAAAGCCTCGCTGGAAGCCATCGTGCGCTACATGGCGATGACCCTGGGGCCGGAAGGCATTCGCGTCAACGCCATTTCGGCCGGCCCGATCCGCACCCTGGCCGCCAGCGGCGTGGCCAACTTCCGCAAGATGCTCAGCCAGTTCGAAGCCGTCGCCCCGCTGCGCCGGGTGGTGACCATTGAGGACGTGGGCAATGCGGCCGCCTTCCTGTGCTCCGACCTGGCGGCCGGAAT
The DNA here is from genome assembly GCF_900129205.1 of Thermomonas hydrothermalis. Taxonomy (GTDB): domain Bacteria; phylum Pseudomonadota; class Gammaproteobacteria; order Xanthomonadales; family Xanthomonadaceae; genus Thermomonas; species Thermomonas hydrothermalis. Next base: position 7,416 of record NZ_FQUK01000025.1, read on the forward strand.
CACCGGCGAGATCACCTACGTGGATGCCGGCTACAACATCATGGGGATGAGCGGTATCGACTGATCCCTCTACTCCCGACGTCGCAACGCATCGCCCGGCCCATGGCCGGGCGATCTGCATTGCAGGCACGTTGGGGCATGGCCCAAGTCACGCCCTGATCCCATCAGAGCCGATACACCACGCAGATCGGCTCGGGAATCGCACAGCGGGTGTTTCGCTGACTTGCACCGAACCCGCCGCAGGCTGACACGTCCAGAGGGACGTGTTCAAACCGTGCTCAGAGACGGTCTTCGGCCACCGTGATGGTGTAGTGGCTGCGCACGGTCTTGATGAACGCCTCCTGCTCTTGCGCACCCAGCGCCATCGCAACCTGCCGACGCAACTGATCGCGTTCCTGCGCGGTGACCTGGGTGAGGTCGCCATCACGGGCGGCACGCACCGCAAACACCACCAGCTGGCCACCCGCGCGGGTCTTGCCCAGCACCGGAACATCCTTCTGCGGGCGCGGCACGTTGAAAAACGCATCCACCAGCGGTTGCGGCAGCACCGGCGCCGGGCTCCGGCGCGGCAGATCATCGAACTTGACCACCGCCAGCCCAGCCGCATTCGCCGCCGCGTCCAGCCCCTGACGACGGGCCGCCGCGAGCAGAGCCTCGGCGTTGGCATCGGCCGCTTTGCGCGCACGCTCAGCATGGATCGCCGCGATCACGGCCGACCGCACCTGGGCCAGCGGCAGCACCTGCTCAGGGGTATGCTCGATCACCCGGATCATCACCGTGCGCAGCGGCCCGAGCTCGATCGGATCACTGGCGGTACCGTCCTGGATCAGGCTGTCGGAAAACGCTGCCCGCAAGACTTTGGGATCGCTGGCGATCCCCGGTGCCCCGGCCCGACTGAACGCCGGCGTGGTCTGCACCTTTAGGCCCAAGGCCTGCGCTGCAGGCGCAAGCGAAGTTGGGTTCTTGTACACCGCATCGACCAGCTTGCTGGTCAACTCGTTGAACGCCTGCTCACGACCATTGTCCAGCGCCTGCTTCTCCAGCTCCTGGCGTACCTCCTCGAACGGGCGCTGCACGCCCGGCTGGATCTGGTTGAGCTTGATGATGTGCCAGCCGAACTCGGTCTTGACCGGGCCCCGCACCTCCCCCGGCTGCATCGCAAATGCCGCCTGCTCGAACGCCGCAGGCATGGCCCCCTTGCTGATCCAGCCAAGATCACCACCGGCCGCTTTGGAACCGGCATCGTCCGAGTTGGCCCGCGCCAGCGCCGCAAAATCGGCGCCAGGTGCACGCGCCTGGGCGGCAAGCCGGTTGGCACGCGCCGCGGCGGCCTGACGCTCGGCCTCACTGGCATTGGCCGGCAACTGCACCAGGATATGCGCCACTTCGCGCTTTTCCGGGCTGGAATACTTGGCGATCTGTTCCTGATAGCGCTTGCGCAGGCTGGCCTCGTCCACCGCTGGCGCGGGCAACGTACTGCCGTCCACTTCGACGTACTCAAGCCGCACTGTTTCCGGGCTGCGGTAGTCACCCTGATGCGCCTTGTACCAAGCCGCGATCTCGGCCTCGGAGACCGGCGCGGTATCCGCCGGCGGCGCCGGCAACGCAACGAAGGCCACATCACGATGCTCGCCCAACAGACGCATCAGCCGATCCAGTTCGCGATCAGTGACGAAGGCCGAGCGCCCGATGCGGGCCGGGATCAAGTTGGTGGCGAGTTCCTCGCGAATCTTTGCTTCGAACGCACGCGGCGTCAGCGGCGGGTTCTGCGCGGCCAGGATCATCTGGTAACGATCGGCGTTGAACCGACCATCGACCTGGAAGTCGGGGATTCTGGCAATGGTGTCGGCCACTTCGGCATCGCTGATGCGGATATCGTGACGCTGCGCGGTGAGCTGCATCAGCTTCTCGTCGATCAGCGCATCCAGCACCCGCCGCTTGTTCTCGACCGACTCGAAGGCTTTGGGGTCGAACGCATCGCCTTGCGCGTTGCGCAGATTGATACGTGCGTTCTCAAAGCGCTCCTTGAACGTCTGCGCGTCGATGTCCTCGATCTGCCACAGCAGCGTCACCGGCCAGACCCGCGGCGCCGACGGCCACCAGGACGGCGGCTGCGCGATGCGCGCTACATAGGTCTCCACGCGCTGTGACATGTACGACTCCACGCCAAAGAACGCGAAGGGGATCGTCACGATGGTGAGGATGGTGCCAGCGATCCAGCCGGAGGTCTTTTCGCGAAGTTTCTGCAGCATGGGCGAACCGGTAAAGAGACGTAGCCGACAAGTGTACCCGAGCTCCCGGGCCGACTTGCCAGCCGCACAAAAACAAAAGCCCCGCATCACTGCAGGGCTTTCGGAACAGATGGCGGAGTGGACGGGACTCGAACCCGCGACCTCCGGCGTGACAGGCCAGCATTCTAACCGACTGAACTACCACTCCGCTGAGAGCCCGCTAGTGTACAGACTTTTTTTGCGGGCGCAACACTTTTTTGCATCTGGTGGGCACTGAGGGGTTCGAACCCCCGACCCGCTCCTTGTAAGGGAGCCGCTCTACCACTGAGCTAAGTGCCCGAGGCCGGGCATTATGGCGGTCTGGCCGCGCAGATGAAACACCCAGACAGGAAAAACCCGGCACATGGCCGGGTTTTTCCGGTAGGACCTGGTGCCGGGAGCGATCAGTTAACCGCGTCCTTGAGCGCCTTGCCCGCCTTGAAGGTCGGGTTCTTGGAGGCCTTGATCTTGATGGTCTCGCCGGTACGCGGGTTGCGGCCGGTACGGGCACCGCGCTTGCGCACCGAGAAGGTGCCAAAGCCCACCAGCGTGACGGTGTCGCCCTTCTTCAGGGCCTTGGTGATGGCGGTGATCATCGCATCGACGGCACGACCAGCGTCGGCTTTGGTCAGTTCAGCGTGGTCGGCAACGGCTTCGATAAATTCGGCTTTGTTCATTTGCTTGTTGGCTCCGTAGCAGGAAGTGACGCGGAGAAGACGTTGGCCAGGGCGCAGGCGCTCCCCTGCCGGCGTCCCGGGTTCGCCGCGGCACCAAACCAGCCGCCGCGGTTGCCCACCTTATACCAGCGGGTTTTCTGACGTGCAATACGGAAAGCAAGCAATGACGCGGCTTTCAGGACATCGTCCTGAAAACCGCGACAGTGTGGGCAGTTTCAGTGGCGGATCGCGGACCGACCGCGCGACCGCGGACGCGCTGGCGCCGCCACGGCAGGCGTGCGCTTGCCACCGCGTCGGCCCTCGCCCTTGCGAGGCGGCAGCGGCCGTTCCAGCGCCAGGTCCAGCACCTCGTCGATCCACTTCACCGGCACGATCTTGAGATTCCGAGTGACGTTGGCAGGGATTTCGGCCAAGTCCTTGCGGTTCTCTTCCGGGATGATCACCGTGGTGATCCCACCCCGCAGGGCCGCCAGCAGCTTTTCCTTCAGACCACCGATCGCCGTGACCTTGCCACGCAGAGTGATCTCACCGGTCATCGCCACGTCATGCCGAACCGGAATCTTGGTCAACATGGACACCAGCGCGGTGGCCATGGCGATACCGGCACTGGGACCATCCTTGGGAGTGGCACCGTCCGGCACGTGGACGTGCACGTCATGTTTCTGCAGGAAGTCGAGCGGCAAGCCGAGCTGCTCGGTGCGCGCCCGCACCACACTCAAGGCTGCCGATGCCGATTCCTTCATCACATCACCCAACTGACCGGTCAGCAGCAATGCGCCCTTGCCCGGCACGAGCGTGGCCTCGATCTGCAGCAGATCTCCACCCACTTCGGTCCAGGCCAGACCGGTCACCAAGCCGACTTCGTTCTCGGCTTCGGCGCGGCCATAGTCGAAGCGCCGCACGCCCAGATACTTCTCGAGGTTGGCGCTGGTCACTTTCACCGGCTTGGGCTGGCCGCCCTTGACGGCAGTCGGGCCCTTGAGCGCGATGTCTTTGACCACCTTGCGGGCAATCTTGGCGATTTCCCGCTCCAGGTTGCGCACCCCTGATTCCCGCGTGTAGTAGCGGATGATGTCGACGATCGCCGACTCGGTGATGGTCAACTCACCCTCACGCAGGCCATTGGCCTTGAGCTGCTTGGGCAGCAGATAACGGGTCGCGATGTTGAGCTTCTCGTCCTCGGTGTAGCCGGGGATGCGGATGACCTCCATCCGGTCCAGCAGCGGGCCCGGGATGTTCAGGGAGTTGGCCGTGGCCACGAACATCACTTCCGACAGGTCGAGATCGACCTCCAGGTAATGATCGTTGAAGGCATGGTTCTGCTCGGGGTCGAGCACTTCCAGCAAAGCCGAAGACGGGTCACCACGGAAGTCCATCGACATCTTGTCGATTTCATCCAGCATGAACAGCGGGTTCTTGGTGCCAGCCTTGCTCAGGCTCTGCACGATGCGCCCCGGCATCGACCCCACGTAGGTGCGGCGATGGCCGCGGATCTCGGCCTCGTCCCGCACGCCACCCAGCGCCATGCGCACGAACTTGCGGTTGGTGGCCTTGGCGATGCTTTGCCCGAGCGAGGTCTTGCCCACACCCGGCGGCCCCACCAGGCACAGGATCGGGCCCTTCATCTTGGACACGCGCGACTGCACCGCCAGGTATTCGAGGATGCGCTCCTTGACCTTCTCCAGGCCGTAGTGATCGGCATCCAGCGTCGCTTGTGCGGCCTTGAGATCCTTGCGCACCCGGCTCCTGGTCGACCAGGGCACCCCGATCAACCAATCGAGATAGTTGCGCACCACACCCGCCTCGGCAGACATCGGCGACATCTGCTTGAGCTTGGCGAGTTCAGCGCGCGCCTTGGCCTCCACCGGCTTGGGCATGCCAGCCTTGGCGATTTTCTTGGACAGCTCCTCCAGATCGTTGGGCGCATCTTCCAGCTCGCCCAGCTCCTTCTGGATCGCTTTCATCTGTTCGTTGAGATAGTACTCGCGCTGGCTCTTCTCCATCTGCGACTTGACCCGGCCGCGGATGCGCTTCTCCATCTGCTGCACGTCGATCTCGCCATCGACGAGACCCACCAGCAGCTCCAGCCGGTCGGCCGTGTCCTTCAGCTCCAGCAGCTTCTGCTTGTCGGCCAGCCGCACGCCGAGGTGAGCCGCGATGGTATCGGCAAGACGATCGGGGTCGTCGATGCCTGCCAAGGTCTGCAGCAACTCCGGGGGCAGCTTGCGACTGGTCTTGATGTACTGCTCGAACAGCGACATCAGGGTGCGGACGATCGCCTCGAGCTCGCGCGGCTCGCGCGTCGTACCGGTTTCAATCGGATGCGCCTCTGCGAACAACGCGCCTTCGTGGGCGCGCACATGCTCGACCCGGGCGCGTGACAGACCCTCAACCAACACCTTGATGGTGCCGTCCGGCAGTTTCAGAAGTTGCAGAACCTGCGCCAAGGTGCCGACCTGGTGCAGGTCGGCGGCGCCAGGGTCATCCGTATCAGGGGTCTTCTGGGCGACCAGCAGGATGCGCCGATCCGCCTCGACCGCCAGCTCAAGCGCACGGATGGATTTCTCGCGCCCGACGAACAGCGGGATGACCATGTGAGGGAAAACCACCACGTCCCGCAATGGAAGTACGGGCAGGGTTTCGTTTTGCATTGCAATCGGGCCAGTGGGGGCGGCCATGGGACAACTCCGTTTAACGTCGACAAGGGATGTCGTGCCCTGTTTTATGGGGGCAACTCGCACCGGATGCAAGCACAGCCGACACGCCAGCGCGCCCCGCACCCAACCAAGTGGAAAAAACTTTTACAATCAGCAAGTTAGCAGCACACCTACCGCACAACGCCGGCGCAAAACGACGGAAGCCGCCCGTAGGCGGCTTCCTGAGAACATCGAGCGCAGGCCACCTCACTCGGCGGAGGCGGCCTTGGGCGAAGCGGACACGTTCCGGTAGATCAGGTAGGGCTCGGACTTGTGCTCGACCACGGACTCGTCCACCACCACCTTGCTGACGTTCTGCAGCGAGGGCAGTTCGTACATGGTGTCCAGCAGCACTTCCTCGACGATGGTACGCAGCCCGCGGGCACCCGTCTTGCGCTTGAGCGCCTTGCGGGCAATCGCGGTGAGCGCATCGGGGCGGAACTCGAGCTCCACACCCTCCATCTCGAACAGCTTCTTGAACTGCTTGGTGATGGCGTTCTTGGGCTCGGTCAGGATCTTGACCAGCGCTTCCTCGTCCAGCTCCTCCAGCGTCGCCACCACCGGCAGGCGGCCGACGAACTCCGGAATCAGTCCGTACTTGATGAGGTCTTCCGGCTCAACCCGGGCCAGCACCTGGCCCACATCGGCCTTGCGCTGGCTGCTCTTGACCTTGGCACCAAAACCGATACCGCCGGCCTCGCTGGAACGCTGCTGGATCACCTTGTCCAGGCCGGCAAAGGCGCCGCCGCAGATGAACAGGATGTTGCGGGTATCGACCTGCAGGAACTCCTGCTGCGGATGCTTGCGGCCACCCTGCGGGGGCACGCTGGCGATGGTGCCTTCGATCAGCTTGAGCAGCGCCTGCTGCACGCCCTCGCCCGAGACATCGCGAGTGATCGAGGGGTTTTCGCTCTTGCGGCTGATCTTGTCAATCTCGTCGATGTAGACGATGCCCTGCTGCGCCTTCTCGACATCGTAGTCGCACTTCTGCAGCAGCTTCTGGATGATGTTCTCCACGTCCTCGCCGACATAGCCGGCTTCGGTGAGGGTGGTGGCATCGGCCATGGTGAACGGCACATTGAGCATGCGCGCCAGCGTCTCCGCCAGCAGCGTCTTGCCGGAACCGGTCGGGCCGATCAGCAGGATGTTGGACTTGGCCAGCTCGACATCGTCCGAACGCTGCCGGCTCTCGATGCGCTTGTAGTGGTTGTACACCGCCACCGCCAGCGTCTTCTTGGCGCGCTGCTGGCCGATCACGTACTGATCCAGCACATCGACGATCTCGCGCGGCTTGGGCAGCGCGCTGCGGTTGCTCTGCGCCTTCTCCTCCAGCTCCTCGCGAATGATGTCGTTGCACAGCTCCACGCATTCATCGCAGATGAACACGCTGGGGCCGGCAATCAGCTTGCGCACCTCATGCTGGCTCTTGCCACAGAAAGAGCAGTAGAGGATTTTTCCGCTGTCGCTGGGATGGCGTCCGTGACGGTCTTCGCTCATTCTTCACTCACTCACCGCACAGCTGCGGTTTTCAGCCCGAGAATACCACAGCGCCTCCGCCGGGCCAGGCGGACGTCGCCAGACGGGGGCGCCGCGCCACCCCGCAATCGTGATAACGGCCGCAACCGGCCTGACTCAAGTCACACCAGATGCCCGCGCCCCTGATCCAATCAGAGACCGGCACGGCCGATGCAAGCCCACCTACGAAAACAATCGCGTAAGCGATTGATTTCACAAGCATCAGGACGCCTGGATCGACTCTTCCGGCCGACGTACCAGCACTTCGTCGATCAGACCGTACTCGCGTGCCGCCTCGGCGCTCTTGAAGTTGTCGCGGTCGGTATCGCGGGCGATCGTTTCGATCGGCTGGCCGGTATGGCGCGCCAGGATCTCGTTGAGACGCTCGCGCATCGCCAGGATTTCACGCGCCTGGATGTCGATATCGGTCGCCTGCCCCTGGGCGCCGCCCAGCGGCTGATGGATCATCACCCGCGAGTTGGGCAACGCATAGCGCTTGCCCTTGGCACCCGCCGCCAGCAACACCGCGCCCATGCTGCACGCCTGGCCGACGCAGATGGTGCTGACGTCCGGCTTGATGTATTGCATGGTGTCGTAAATGGCCATCCCCGCCGTGACGATGCCGCCGGGCGAGTTGATGTACAGGCTGATGTCCTTTTCCGGGTTCTCGGCTTCCAGAAACAGCATCTGGGCGACCACGACATTGGCCACGTGATCGTCGATCCCGCCGACCAGAAAGATCACCCGCTCTTTCAGCAGACGCGAGTAGATGTCGTATGCACGCTCACCACGACTGGTCTGCTCGACCACCATCGGTACCAGATTGAGATTCTTGATCGGATCCATGGAGGTCCTCATGTCCTGAAGGTGAGCCGCCCCACGCCAACCGCAGGACGGTACTCGGCACATTGTCGCGTATGACCGCTGATCACGTCAGAGGTTCCGCCGACCCGTGATGGTCGGCCTGCGAAAACAAGCGCGTAAGCGGTTGTTTTCGTAACGCCGGGCCCAGTCTTGGGCCGGACCCGGCTTGGCCTGACACGTCCAAGCCGGACGTGTTCAGGCCCTCCCTTACTGGCTGATGGCTTCCTGGAAGCTGAGCGCCTGCTCGGTATGCTGCGCGCGCTCGGCGATCCAGTCGATCACCTGCTCTTCCATCACACGGGCTTGCAGACCCTGCATCAATTGGGGATCGTTGCGGTACAACGCAATGACCTGCTCCGGCTGTTCATAGGTGGAGGCGATCAGGCGCAAGGTTTCGTTCAGCCTGGCCGGATCCAGCCGCAGTTCGTTGCGACGTGCGATCTCGCCCACCAGCAACCCCACCAGCACGCGCTTGCGGGCGGCCTCGCGGAAGGCCTCCGGGCCGGCCTGCAGGGTCTGACCACGACGACGCGCATCCTCCGCCGCCGACGCCATCAGTGCCTGGGTTTCGCTCTCGACCAGGCGCGGCGGAAGCTCGACGTCCTTGTAGGCCGCCACCAGCTTTTCGCCCACCTCGCGGCGCAGACGGTTCATCAACGCACCCTTCAGCTCACGCTCGAGGTTGGCGCGGATTTCAGCCTTGAACTGATCCAGGTCGCCGCTCTTGACGCCAAAGCTGCGGATGAACGCCGCGTCCACCTCCGGCAGAACCTGCTCCGCCACGCTCACCAGCTTGAACGAGGACGTCACGGTCTTACCGGCAAACTGGGCCACCGGCCAATCCGCCGGAAGGGTGACATCCTGGGTTTTTTCCTCGCCCGGCTGCATGCCGACGATGGCCGACTCAACCTCGGGATAGAGCGCCGCCGAACCCAGCACGGTGCTGCTCTTCTCCACGCCTTCGGCCGGCATACGCACGCCATCGACGGTGCTGACGATCTCCAGGTTGACCAGATCACCCGGCTTGGCGGCGCGCTCGACCGGACGCCAGGTGGCCCGCTGCAAGCGCAGGTTTTCCAGCATCCGCTCGACGTCAGCATCGGTGACCTCGGCGGTGTGGCGCACCACCTCCAGCTTGCTCATGTCCAGCTCGCCGAAATCCGGCACCAGCTCGACCGAGGCCACATACTTGAGTTCACCCTCGGCGGCATCTTCGCCCGGGGTCACCTGCGGCAGACCGGCCACCCGCAGCTCGTGCTCACGCACGGCCTGCTCCAGCCCCTGACGCAGCATCGCATCGACAATTTCGGCACGGACCTGACCGCCATAGCGCTGCTCGACCACCTTGGTCGGCACCTTACCGGGGCGGAACCCCTTGATGCGGACGTTCTGCGCGATCTCGCGCAGGCGGCTGCTGACCTGACTCTCGACGTCGCCAGCAGGCAGGCTGAGGATGACACGACGCTCAAGGTTGCCAGTGGATTCGACCGAGACTTGCATGATGCGATGGCTCCTGAACGGGTTCGGATGAACCCGGATTGCGTTGGACTAAAGACGAACGGGCAGCCCCGACAGGGGCCGCACGGAACGGGCAAGTTTCGCCGATTTCCCGGACAACTTCCAGCACCTGTATGCACCCATCCCCTCTTGCCACCCCTTCCTGTTAGTGCAACGCTAGCCAAAAGCGGCGATGGGCGCGCACGAAGCGTTGACAGATGCGCGCCGGCAGTCGAGAATGCGCAGCCTTTCGTTGCGCTGGCGCGTCGCGAAAGACAGGTGACCGCAGCAGTCGGGCGGCCGCTGGAGTGATAGGTTTCTGCGGGCGGGGTATAGCGCAGTCTGGTAGCGCGCCTGCTTTGGGAGCAGGATGTCGGGGGTTCGAATCCCTCTACCCCGACCATTCCAGTCGCCGCCGACGTAGCATTCCGGACCGGGCGCCCGTAGCTCAACCGGATAGAGCACCGGCCTTCTAAGCCGGTGGTTGCAGGTTCGATTCCTGCCGGGCGCGCCAGACAATGGATAGCCGTTTTGTGGTGGCTGTAGCTCAGTTGGTTAGAGTCCTGGATTGTGATTCCAGTTGTCGTGGGTTCGAGTCCCATCAGCCACCCCACCTTCACCAACGGCAGCGGTCAGGGGCTTGCAGCCTGACAGTTGCCTGCTACAATGTGCGTCTCCGGGCCGTTAGCTCAGCTGGTAGAGCAGTTGACTCTTAATCAATTGGTCCAAGGTTCGAATCCTTGACGGCCCACCAATGTTCCCAAAACGCCCGGCGCATGCCGGGCGTTTTGCTATGCATCTTTCCACCGGAGTGGCACCTTCGTTGGTTCGCCGTGCGGCGCGTGAGGGCGCAGGTCCGGGCTACAATGACAACAGCGCGAAAGTGGCGGAATTGGTAGACGCCCTGGATTTAGGTTCCAGTGAGGGAGACCTCGTGCGGGTTCGAGTCCCGCCTTTCGCACCATTCATCAATGCCCACCACGCAACGCGCTATCCTCGCCAGGTACGGCCAAGGCCGGATTTCGGAGGATGACCATCATGCGTAGCGGCAATCCCGTCCTTTCGGACAACACCTTCCTCGACCTCGGCAGCGGCACCGTGGTGCAGCGCGCGGATAGCGCGATGACACTCAATGGAACGGTCAACAAGACCGCCATGTTGCTGGTGCTGGCGCTGGCCGGCGCTCTGTTTAGCTGGTCGCGCTTCGACGCTGCCATGACCACCGGGACTCCCGGGGCGATCATGCCGCTGGTCTGGATCGGCGTGCTTGGCGGCTTCGTGGTTGCGCTGGTCACGATCTTCAAAAAGGAATGGTCGCCGTTCACCGCACCGGCCTACGCGGTGCTGGAAGGCCTGTTCCTCGGTGCGGTGTCGGCGATGTTCGAACTGCGTTTCCCCGGCATCGTGATGCAGGCTGTGGGCCTGACCTTCGCGACCCTGGCGGCCCTGCTGCTGGCCTACCGCAGTGGGTTGGTCAAGGCCACCGAGAACTTCAAGCTGGGCGTAGTGGCAGCCACCGGCGGCATTGCCCTGCTCTACCTCGTCAACATGGGCATGCGCCTGCTCGGCTTCGAGGGCATGGGCTTCATCCACGAGTCCAGCACGATCGGCATCCTCTTTAGCGTGGGCGTGGTCATCGTCGCCGCGCTGAACCTGGTGCTGGACTTCGATTTCATCGAGCAGGGTGTGGACCAGGGCGCACCCAAGTACATGGAGTGGTACGCCGCATTCGGCCTGCTGGTCACTCTGGTGTGGTTGTACCTGGAGATACTGCGGCTGCTGTCGAAGCTGCAGTCACGCAACTGAACTGATGCACCAGCAAAAAGGGCACCCGAATGGGTGCCCTTTTGTTTTGTCATGCAACTTTAGCTATCACAGGCGGCTGGCGATCGCCTTGGCAAAAGTCTGGGTGGTTCCGGTTCCACCAAGGTCGGGGGTCAGCGAATCCTTGGCCTCCAGCGTGGCGACGATGGCGCCGCGCAGCCGCTCGGCTTGATCGGTTCGGCCCAGATGATCGAGCATCTGCCCAGCACCCAGCAGCAGCGCGCAGGGGTTGGCGATGCCCTTGCCAGCGATATCCGGTGCCGAGCCGTGGACGGCCTCGAAGATCGCCGCATCGGTGCCGATATTGGCGCCCGGCGCCAGCCCCAGCCCGCCGACCAGGCCGGCACATAGGTCGGAAATGATGTCGCCGAACAGGTTGGTGGTGACGATCACGTCGAACTGTTCCGGCCGCATCACCAGCTGCATGCAGGCGTTGTCCACGATCATCTCGTTGCACTCGATGTCCGGATACTGCGCTGCCACTTCGCGTGCGGTCTTGAGGAACAACCCCGAGGTGGACTTCAGGATGTTGGCTTTGTGCACCACGGTGACCTTCTTGCGGCCGGTTTTGCGAGCCAGATCGAAGGCATAACGGACGATGCGCTCGGAGCCCTTGCGGGTCACCTTCTGGGTCAGCACCGCGGTCTCGCCGTCCTCGGACACGCTCTGGCCCTCGCCGATGTAGGCACCCTCGGTGTTCTCGCGCACCGTGATCAAATCGACATGCCCGGGGAAACGGGCCTTGGTGTTGGGGAAGCTACGGGCCGGACGGACGTTGGCATACAGGTCGAACCGCTTGCGCAGCTCGACGTTGATCGAGGAAAAGCCACCACCGACCGGCGTAGTCAGCGGCGATTTCAGCGCGATCCGGTTCTTGCGGATCGACTCCAGAGTGGCTTCCGGCAACAGCTCGCCGTGCTTTTCCAACGCCACCATGCCGGCATCTGCAAACTCGTAGGAAAGACCCAGCTGCATGGCATCCAGCACATACAGGGTGGCATCCATGATTTCCGGGCCGATGCCATCGCCGCGGATCACCGTGATCGTCGTCATGTTTCAGATTCCAGACAGGCCGCCGCCACGTCTGTGCGTACATGGCGGCAGGTGGGGTGAAAGAAGGTGTAATTATGACAGATGGCGGCAGGCCGCACCGGCTTGCCCCCCGCCTCGACCCGACGATTCGGGGCATGCGTTGACCGGCTGGCGTCACACGCGCGCAACGCCACTGGCGCCGGGCTGGCCCTGCCACCGCAGCGTCGTATGGACGGACAGCGGCCGTGTTCAGGCCTTGCTTCAGGTGTGCGAATGGGCGTCCGGAGCGACGGCCTGGCCCTGCTCCAGCTGATCCAGAAAATCCACGGCCCGACGCAGATGTGGGATCACGATCGAGCCGCCCACCACAAGCCCCACCGAGAACGCCTCGAACATCTCCTCGCGTTTGACCCCGGCATCCAGACACTGGGCCACGTGGTAGCTGATGCAGTCGTCGCAGCGCAGCACCAGCGAGGCCACCAGACCCAGCAGCTCCTTGGTCTTCACGTCCAGCGCTCCAGCCTGGTAGGTCTGGGTATCCAGCGCGAAAAAGCGGCGGATGACCTGGTTGGGCTCATCCAGGATGCGCTTGTTCATGCGCTGGCGGAACTCGGTGAACTGCTTGACCCGATCGTCACTGCTGCTCATGCCACTTCTCCCTTCAGCAATGCGTCCAGTTTGCCAGCGCGATGCAGCGCCATCATGTCGTCGTAGCCACCGACGTGCACTTCGCCAATGAAAATCTGCGGCACGCTGGTGCGACCGGTACGCGCGATCATCCGTTCGCGTTCGGAAGGATCGGTATCGACGCGGATTTCCGTCCACGTGCAGCCTTTGCTCTGCAGGAAGTTCTTGGCCATCACGCAATACGGGCAGACGGCGGTGCTGTAGACGGTGATGGGGGGATGGGGGGTGTCGTTCACGCGAATCTCCTGAACCGGAAAGCGGGAATTCTGGTCGAATATGACCTGGCTGGCCATTGTCGGCCACTCAAGCCGCGTTCACGTCCACATCCCGGCAACACTGCATCCTGTCGCCATGAATCTTCGACTGCCGCTCTGCGCACTGCTGCTCACCCTGGCCACCGGCGCAGGCCATGCCCAGGACCGGCGCCTGCCGGATATTGGCTCCTCGGCCGGCAATGTGCTCTCCCCGGCCAAGCAGGCCGAATACGGGGCGATGGTGCTGGCCCAGCTGCGGCATGAAGGCTACGTGCTGGACGATCCGCTGCTGGACGGCTGGCTGAATGAGGTCGGCCAGCGCCTGGTGGCGGCCAGCGACCGGCCGCAGCAGCCGTTCACGTTTTTCCTGCTGCGCGACCGGCAGATCAACGCTTTCGCCACGCTGGGCGGCTATGTGGGTGTCAACTCCGGCCTGGTGCTGGCCGCCGCGCGCGAAGACGAGCTGGCCGGCGTGCTGGCACACGAGATTTCCCACGTCACCCAGCAACACGTGCTACGCGGAGCGGAGAAAGCACAGCGCGAGAGTCTGCCGATCCTGCTGGCGACCCTGGGGGCAATCGTGGCGGCACAGAAAGCTGGCGGCACCTCCAGCGGTGATGCGGCCTCGGCGGCACTGATGACCGGCTTCGGGCTGCTGCAACAGCGACAGATCGACTACACCCGCGACAACGAGGCGGAAGCCGACCGCATCGGCATCCGTCTGCTGGCCAACGCTGGCTATGACCCTGAGGCAATGGCCGATTTCTTCCAGACCCTGCAAGGTGTGGTGCGGATGAACCAGGGCGACGAGCGCAGCGCCCTGCCAGCCTATCTGCAAACCCACCCGCTCACCCTGGCGCGTATCAGCGAGGCGCGCGAACGCGCCGACAAGCTGGTGTCCGGGCGGCTGGTGCTGCCGGTGACCGCCGGCAACAGCAACCCCTTGCTGCCGGCCAATCTGCAACCGGCCAGCGCCAGCCGGCTGACGCAGGGCCCGACCGGAGAGTTCATCTGGGCCAGGGAACGTCTGCGTGTGCTCAGCGCCACCACCCCTGCCCAGGCGTTGGCCGAATACCGACAGATGGCGTCCAAGCAACCCCTGAATGCGGCACAACGCTATGGGCTGGCGCTGGCCCAGCTGCAGTCCGGACAGAACGAGGACGCACTGCGTGAACTGCAACCCTTGGCCCGGCAGCATCCAGAGAATCTCTGGCTACAGATCGCGCTGGGCCAGGCCGAAGCGCGCAGCGGTCTGCTTGCCGAGGCCGACCGTCGCTTCGACGCCCTGCTGGCACGCATGCCCGGTCAGCGCGCCCTGGCCCTGAGTTATGCGCGCCTGCTGGGCGAGCGCAATACCCGTGAGGCCGGGCAGCGTGCGGTCGAGGTGCTGCGCCCGCTGCTGAGCCAGTCCGCCACCGATCTGGCCTTCCAGCAGGCCTATGCCCGCGCCAACGAGATCGCCGGCGACCCGGTCCGTGCCGGTGAAGCCTGGGCCGAGGCCGCCTACCTGTCCGGTCGTCCCGAGCAGGCGCTGGTCCAGCTCAACAACCTCAAGAAGCGCACCGATCTCGACTATTACGCCCGGGCACGGATCGACGCCCGTATCGCCGCCATCACCCCGGTGGTGCTGGAACTGCGCCGGCAGGGGGTGCGCGATGACACGGTGAACCGGCTGGGGCTGTCGGATTGGTGACAACGTCACGAAACTGTCACCGCACCGTCGTCTAATCGTGGACACTCCTGCCGTGCCAGACGCCTGCAAGCCATGCAAAAGCACATCCTGATCGTCGAAGACGAGCCCGCGATCCGCGACATGCTGGCCTTTGCCCTGCGCAAGGGCGAATACATCCCACAGCTGGCCGCAGATGCCCGCGAAGCCCAGGAACGCATCGCCGAACGCGTGCCCGACCTGATCCTGCTCGACTGGATGCTGCCCGGCACCAGCGGCCTGGAACTGGCGCGGCGCTGGCGTCGGGACGCCCTGACCCGCGACATTCCGATCATCATGCTGACCGCCCGCGGCGAGGAAAACGACCGCGTCAATGGGCTGGAAGCGGGCGTGGACGACTACGTGGTCAAACCATTCTCGGCACGCGAGCTGCTGGCCCGCATCCGGGCCGTACTGCGGCGCTCACGCGAGGACGACGAAGATGGCAGCGTGCAGGTCGGGGCGCTGCGGATCGATGGTGCGGCGCACCGGGTTTTCGCCGAACACGATGGCACCCCGCATCCGGTGCAGATGGGCCCCACCGAGTACCGCCTGCTGCATTTCTTCATGACCCATCCGGAACGGGTGTATTCGCGTGCCCAGCTGCTGGATCATGTCTGGGGCGGCAGTGTGTACGTGGAGGAACGCACGGTCGATGTCCACATCCGCCGCCTGCGCAAGACCCTGGAACCGTTCGGCCTGGATGCGATGGTGCAGACCGTGCGCGGCGCTGGTTATCGCTTCTCCAACGCACACTGACCCGCACCTGGACGCTGTCCGGCCCCTGCCGCCGCAGGACCGGCCATGGATGACCGATGGCGCAGGTGTTTTGCGCCCGTAACACGGGATACTTGCCACCATGCTGCCGATCGACCGCCACGCCTGGCTACGTACCCTGCTCCACCTAGGGCTGGTCCTGGGTGGCGGCCTGCTGGTCGGGCTGGCGCTGGACCAGGTGTGGCCGGCGCTGACGTTGACCGCGCTGAGCCTCCTCGCCTGGCACTACTGGCGCCTGCACCGGCTGCTGCAGCGGCTGGCCACGCGGCAGCGGCTTAAACCCCAGGGCACGGGCGTGTGGAGCCGGCTGGACGCGCTGCTGTACCGCGGCCAACTGGAGATGCGCGCACGCAAACGCCGCCTGCTGGCGATGTTGCGCGCCTACCGCGCCGTCGCCACCGCCCTGCCGGATGCCGTGGTTCTGGTGGATCGCAACAGCCAGCGCATCCTCTGGTTCAATGAAGCCGCCACGCCTTTGCTGGGGCTGCGCTACCCACGCGACCATGGCCGACCCGTCACTGATGCCCTACAGCCGCTGCCGATGGCGAGCTGGCTGGCCGCCGGCCGCCACGCCGAACCACTGGAAGACGTGGCCTCGCCGGTCGACCCGAGCCTACGCCTGAGCCTGCGCCTGCTGCCGTATTCGGATGAACTCTGGCTGCTCCTGGCCCGCGATGTCAGCAAGCTGCTGCGGCTGGAACACATGCGCCGCGATTTCGTGGCCAATGTCTCGCACGAACTGCGCACACCGCTGACGGTGATCCACGGCTATCTGGAACTGCTGGACGGCGACGACCACCCGGAATGGGGGCCGCTGCTTTCGGAGATGCGCCGGCAATCGCAACGCATGAGCCGGCTGGTCGAAGACCTGCTCACCCTCTCCCGACTGGAAGCGCGCGACCAGCTGCCCGAGGAAGAGGTGGCCATGGCGTCGCTGCTGGCCACCCTGCGCCGGGAAGCGGACGCCTTAAGCAATGGCCGCCACCGGATCCGGGTCGAGGACGAGGCACAGGTGGATCTGCGCGGTGCCAGCAAGGAGCTGCACAGCGCGTTTGGCAATCTGGTCAGCAATGCGGTGCGGTACACCCCCGATGGCGGCGAGATCGTGATCCGCTTCAGCCGCCTGCCCGATGGCGGCGCGGTACTGGCGGTGCACGACACCGGCTATGGCATCCCGGCCGCGCATCTGCCGCGCCTGACGGAGCGTTTCTACCGCGTGTCCACCAGCCGCTCGCGCGAAACCGGCGGCACCGGGCTGGGGCTGGCGATCGTCAAGCATGTCCTGGGTCTGCACGGCGCCCGGCTGCAGATCTCCAGCGAAGTCGGCGTCGGGAGTATCTTCAGTTGCGTCTTCACTGCTGACCGGGTCCTGCCCCGGCAGGCCCATTCGACCGAAGCGGCTGCCCCATGAACATCGACACCCACGATGCCCGTCTGCGCGACCCCGCGCTGTATGCCAACCGCGAGCTGTCCCAGCTCGATTTCAACTTCCGGGTGCTGGCCCAGGCCCAGGATCCGACAGTGCCGCTGCTGGAACGGCTGCGCTATCTGTGCATTTCCTGCACCAACCTCGACGAGTTTTTCGAGATCCGCGGCGGCGCGATCCACCATGCGGTGGAACTTGGGTTGCCGCCCGGCGTGGACGGGCTGGATCCGGCAATCCTGCTCAAGCGCATCCACGAACGCGCAGCCGAGCTGGTGCGCGCGCAGTACCGCTGTTTCGACGAGGAGCTGCGGCCGGCACTGGCCGACGAAGGCATCCGCCTGCTGCAACGTAAGGAATGGAGCCCGCGCCAGCGTGAGTGGCTGCGCCGTCATTTCCGCGAGGAGATCATGCCGGTGCTGTCGCCCCTGGCGCTGGATCCGGCGCACCCGTTCCCCAAAATCCTCAACAAATCCCTGAATGTGGTGGTGCGGCTGGAAGGCCGCGATGCGTTCGGGCGGGAAGGCCATCTGGCCATCGTGCGGGCACCGCGCTCACTGCCGCGCATCATCCAGCTCCCCAGTGAGGCGGGTGAAGCCAGCCACGATTTCGTGTTTCTCAGCACGGTGCTGTCGGCATTCGTGGACGAGCTGTTCCCGGGCATGAAGGTCAAGGGGGCCTACCAGTTCCGGGTCACCCGCAACTCCGAGCTGATCCTCGACGAAGACGACGTGGACAACCTGGCGCTGGCCCTGCGCGACGAGCTGCTCGGACGCGGCTATCTGCGTGCAGTCCGGCTGGAAATCGACGAGCGCTGTCCGCAGGACATCGTGGACGTGCTGCTGGCCAACTTCGAGCTGTCGGACAACGCGGTGTACAAGATCAACGGCCCGGTCAACCTCAACCGGGCCATCCAGGTCTATGACATGGTCAAGCGGCCGGATCTGAAGTTCCGCCCGTTCACCCCGCGGATACCGCGCGACATGGAGGCGATGTTTGACCTGATCCGCCAGGGCGACCTGCTGCTGCATCATCCCTACGATGCCTTCACACCGGTGCTTGAGCTGATCCGTCAGGCCGCCGAGGATCCGGACGTGCTGGCGATCAAGCAGACGCTGTATCGCACCGGCAAGGATTCACCCATCGTCGAGCACTTGATCCAGGCGGCACGCAACGGCAAGGACGTGACCGTGGTGGTGGAGCTGCGTGCGCGCTTCGACGAAGAAGCCAACCTGCGTCTGGCCGACCGCCTGCAGGATGCCGGTGTGCAGGTGGTGTACGGGGTGGTGGGCTACAAAACCCACGCCAAGATGCTGCTGATCGTGCGCCGCGAGGGCCATGTGCTGCGCCGCTACGCACACCTTGGCACCGGCAACTACCACAGTGGCACAGCACGCGCCTACACCGATTTCAGCCTGATGACCGCCGACCCGGCGATCACCCAGGACGTGCATCTGATTTTCCAGCAACTGTCCGGTATGGCGGCCCCGCTCAAACTGCAACGCCTGCTGCAGTCGCCATTCACCCTGCACCAGGGGGTGCTGGATCGGATCGCCCGCGAAACGGCACTCGCACGCGCAGGCAAACAGGGCCGGATCGTGGCCAAGATGAACGCCCTCAACGAACCGACCGTGGTGCGGGCGCTGTACCAGGCCTCGCAAGCCGGCGTCGAGATCGACCTGATCGTGCGGGGCGCCTGCACGCTCCGCCCGGGCATCCCCGGTGTGTCGGAACGCATCCGTGTGCGCTCGGTGGTCGGCCGCTTTCTGGAACACCACCGGGTCTGGTGGTTTGGCAATGACGGTCAGCCAGAACTGTTCTGCGCCTCGGCAGACTGGCTGGAACGCAACCTGCTGCGCCGGGTCGAAGTGGCCTTCCCGATCCTCGACCCGCTGGTGGCACACCGTGTCTACCGTGAAGGCCTGCTCAACTACCTGGCCGACAACCAGAACGCCTGGCAGTTGCTGCCGGATGGTCATTACCAGCGCTGCACGCCTGACGAGGGTGAAGCGGCGTTCTCGGCCCAGCTGGCGCTACTGGAAGAGCTCTATACATAAAGCGCGCATACCGGCCCGCCGCGTCGCATCGAATGCGGCCCGGCGCGATCGGTGATAATGCCGCGCATGTCTCCCTGCCTGCGTGTGCATCCGGCATGAGTGCCACCACCCCACCCGATGCCGTGCGCGACGGCGACCTGATCGCAGCAATCGACCTGGGCTCAAACAGTTTCCACATCGTCGTGGCCCAGCGCGTCCTGGGCCAGCTGCGGGTGGTGGACCGGCTACGCGAGACCGTGCGCATGGCCGAGGGGCTCAACGCATTGGGCGGGCTGGATCCGGCCGTGCGCGACCGGGCCCTGGCCTGCTTGGACCGGTTTGGCCAACGGGTCGCCCACATCCCACGCCGACAGGTACGCGCAGTGGCGACCAATACCGTGCGCCAGCTCCGCAATCCGGACGTCTTCCTGCGCCCGGCCGAAGCCGCGCTAGGACACCCTATCGACGTGATCTCCGGACGCGAGGAAGCACGCCTGATCTATCTCGGCGTGGCCCACGAGCAGCCCCCGGAGCCCAGCCAGAAACGGCTGGTGATCGACATCGGCGGCGGTTCCACCGAATGCATCATCGGCCGCGGCTTCCAGCCGCTGGAACGGGAAAGCCTGCAACTGGGCTGCATCGCCAGCACACGCCGGTTTTTCCCCAACGGCAAACTCGGCCGCAAACGCTGGCAGGCCGCACTGACCGAAGTGGAACTGCAGTTCCAGCAGTTTGCGGCCACCTACCGCAACCTGGGCTGGGACGAGGCGATCGGCACCTCCGGTACCCACAAGGCGCTGGCCAATATCTGTGCGGCCATGAAAGCAGGCACCGGCGGGATCAGCCGCGAGGCCCTGCACAAGGTGCGGGATCGCCTGCTCATGGCCGGTCGGATCGAAGACATCGACCTGCCCGGCCTGTCCGATGATCGCCGCCCAGTGATCGCCGGTGGCGTGCTGGTGCTGGAAGCCGCATTCGCCGTGCTCGGTCTGGAGTATCTGCAGGTGAGCAAGGCCGCGCTGCGCGAAGGCGTGCTGTATGACCTGCTCGGCCGTGACGGTGCCGATGATCCGCGTGAAGCCTCGGTGGCCGCACTGATGCAACGCTACGGCGTGGATGTGGCGCAGGCGCAACGGGTGGAACGGACCGCGCTGATGCTGTTCGACCAGGTCGCCGCCGACTGGGGGCTGGGCCGCGAGGACCGCGCCATGCTCTCCCGGGCCGCGCGCCTGCACGAACTGGGCCTGGCGATCGCGCACAGCGGCTACCACATCCATGGCGCCTACGTGCTACAGCACTCCGATATCGCCGGGTTCTCGCAGCAGGGGCAGCGCTTTTTGGCCACGTTGGTGCGCTGCCATCGCCGCAGCGTGCCGAAATCGGCGTTCGAGCAGCTTCCCGAACGGCTGCAGCCATCCGCCCGCCGCTGTGCGGCGCTGCTGCGGCTGGCGGTCGTGTTGCACCGCGCACGCCGCGACGAAACGCTGACCGGGATCCGGCTGTCGGCCAGCGGCAACACGCTGCGGCTGCACTTGGAGCGTCGCTGGCTGCAGGCCAGACCGCTGCTGCGCGCCGACCTGGAGGGCGAGCTCGAAGACATGCTGGATCTGGGCGTGGCGCTGGTGCTGGATCTGGCCTGACCGGTCAGCCGCCTGCCCCGTGCTGTGCTCAGCGGGCGTCTGGCATCGGCTTGCGCGGAATCGGCTGCGGCCGCATCGCGGCATGGTAGGCAAAGGCGGCCACGATCGCCGCAGCCTGCTTGAGATCATCCGCCACCGCATGATCCTGCACGTCCAGCTCGGTATGATGGACGTGGCTGAAGTAATCCAGTTGATCCTGCACGAACTGGAACCCCGGGATGCCCACCGCATCGAAGCTGATATGGTCGGTGCTGCCGGTGTTGCGCTGGGTGACGATGGTGGCCCCAACGTCGTGCCAGGGCTTGAGCCACTCGGCAAAGATCGGCGCGGCGGCGAGGTTCTCCTGGGCATAGATGCCGCGGATCCGGCCGCTGCCGTTGTCGAGATTGAAATACGCCGAAATCTTGTCATACCCAGGCAGCTTGATCAGCTTGCCGCGCTGCTGACGCATGAATGGAGGCAGCGCCCGTTGCTGCGGGTCGTCGGGCTCCTCGAAGCGGGCAAAGTGCCGGGCGACATACGCCTTCGAGCCCAGCAGGCCCTGCTCCTCACCGGTCCACAACGCCACCCGGATGGTGCGGTCGGGGCGGGCGCCGACCGCTTTGAGGATCCGCATGGCCTCCATCATCACCGCCACACCTGCGCCATTGTCATTGGCGCCCGCACCGGCATGCCAGGAATCCAGATGCGCGCCCAGCATCACCACCTCATTGCGATGCGGGCCGCTGCCGGGCAGCTCGGCAATGGTGTTGTAGCCGGGCTGGTTGCTGTCGTCCAGAAAGCGCGAATCCACATCCAGCCGCAGCCGCACGGGTTCCTTGCGCTGCAGGGCACGGACGACGGTGTTGTAGTGCTCGGCCGCCATCACCAAGGCCGGCACGCCGACCGCTTCGCCGGCCTTGCGCGAACCGCCGCCCATCACCCGCACGATGCCGTCATCCCTGCTACTGATCGACACCGTCGCCAGCACACCCTCGTCGCTTAGGAACTGGTTGATCCGTGGCGCCATCACCAGAAGAGGCTTGCGTGCGCGCGGCATCGGGAAAGTCAACAGCTCTTCCAGCTCCGCTGCGCTGTAGCGCTGGAAATCGGGCTTGTCACCAGGCTTGTACGGACGGGCCTCGTCGAGAAACACGATTTTGCCGCGCAGCTTGCCTCGCCACTGCGCCAGATCGGCGTCCGATTCCAGTTTGGCCTGCACCGCCTCGCCCTCGATCGCCCCCGGCGTGCCCGGGGTCCAGGCCTTGGGCAGCGCATGCAGCGGCATCGCACGCGGGCTGAGCATCTGCACATCCGCGTGAGTGAACTGCCAGCCGCGCCCGAGATCCTCCACCGCCTCGTCATGCACATTGGCCAGCCCCCACTCGCTGAACCGCTCACGGGCCCACTGGTTGGCCTTGGCCATCGCCGGAGAGTTGGTCAGGCGCGGGCCGATCACGTCAGTGAGGTGATCGAGCAGCGCCATCACCTGCGAGCGCTGGAACGCTTCCTGACGGATGCGCGCGGTCATGTCCAGATCGACCTGCTCCTGCACGGCCGGCTGCGCGACGGCATCGCCCATGCACCCAAGACCTGCCGCCAACAGTGCCGCCGCCAATAGCCAGTGTTTCATCGCCCATCCTCGCCACAGGGTTGACTGAATGACGAGTCTGCCAGCGGCAATGCAGCACCTCACGGGCCGTTGGTCATGGCCGGACCGGCGGCTGCAGGCAGGCCCGGCGCAGGGCGAAGCGATTCTGGCCGGGCCAGTCCAGATCGTTGGCCACCTGCGCCTGGGCACGGCCGACCTCTAATGCAGCAAAATCCAGTGTCGCCAGCGCCCAGCAGGCATCACCTTCGGTCTGCGCCAGGATGCCATCGGCAGGCAGCCCCACGTCCATTGGCGCCAGCAGCGCCGCCTGCCCGGTGTTGACATCCAGCGCCGGGCTCCACCGGGCCTCGCCTGCGGTCACCGCCTGCGCCACATAGATCCGGTTCTCCAGCGCCCGCGCCAGACACCCGACCCGTACCCGGGTGGCGCCGGCATCGGTATCGGTGCAACTGGGCACCAAAAGCAACTGCATCCCCGCCTCACGCTGGGCGCGCACCGGCAGCGGAAACTCGCAGTCGTAGCACACCGCAATGCCCACCCGAATGTCATCGAGCTGCATCACGTGCACGGCCTCACCCGGCTCGATCACACCACTGCGTTTCTCGAACCCGGTCAGCTGCAACTTGTCCTGCCAGCAGTGCCCACCGTCGGCGGTGAACAGGTCACTGCGATTGCGATAGCGCCCCGGCGTCACTTCGAGCAGGAAGCTGCCGGCCAGGATGTGCATCTGCAGCCGCCGGGCCAGCCCGGTGAACAGGGCAATCCAGTCGCCACGCAATGGCTGCAACTGCGCCAGCGAGGCCTTGAGGTCGGCGCGCACGTCCGGAGCGAAGCTGGCCGCCAGCTCCAGTGCCAGATACTCCGGCAGCACGGCCAGCCGCGCACCTTGAGCGCGCGCGTCCGTGAGGAGCGCCTCCAGCCGCGCAGCAAAGGCGTGCATGTCGGCCGGCATGGCGACCGGATAACGGCAAACCGCGACCTTCATGCCGCCTCCAACGGTCGCAGCCAGAACGTCAGCGCGTGCGCGATTTCACCGACCCCGACTTCATTCCAGTGCAGCTGCATGGTCATGCCCGGCTGCCGCACATAGCCGCGCTTGTGCCAGAACGCCTCGTTGCCACGATGACCGGCGGGTTTTCTGGGGTCATCCGGGGCACGATCGACCGCCGCGAAGGCCGTCCAGGCAAACCCGCCCAGCCGCCGCGCATGCGCTTCACGGGCATCGAAAAACGCGTGCCCAATACCACGGCCACGGTACTCGGGCAGCAGCACGGACTCGCCGCAGTAAAACACCTGCCCGACATCGAACCCATGCGCCAGAAGCGGCGCCTGGAAGGCCGCATCGTCCTCGGCCAGCGGCAGGCCGGTGCTGGCCCCCACCACGCGTGCGCCATCACAGGCCAGTACCACGATGCTGCGCGGCGATGCCGCATACACCCGCAAATACTCGCGCTCATAGGCGAGATCGCCGTCGTACAGATACGGCCAATCGCGAAACACGGCAATCCGCAACGCGGCGATGGCCTGAAGATGCGGCAGGATGGCCGCGCCGGACAGGGTGTGCAGGGTGATTCCAGGGATCACGGGAAGCGTGTGCATGGGCTGATTCTACGGAAGATCACACCACCCCCACCCGAGGCTGACGGAACTCTCGACGTGTTCGGGCTCCCGCACGGCGCAACGTCCGGGGCCGATATCAATGCGACAATCCCCGCAATGAACTACCGCCACGCTTTCCATGCCGGCAACCATGCAGATGTGCTCAAGCACGTGGTGTTGCTGGCGCTGTGCGACGCCCTGACCCGCAAGCCCTCGCCCTGCTTTGCGCTGGACACCCACGCCGGCCGCGGGCTGTACCGGCTGGATGGCGAGGCGGCCCAGACCACCGGCGAGGCCCGCGACGGCATCAGCCGGCTGCTGGCCGAATCACCACGTCAGCCGTTACTGCGCCGCTATCTGGCCGCGGTGCAGGCCTGCCGTGCGCGCCATGGCGATAGCGCCTATCCCGGCTCGCCCTGGTTGCTGGGATACGCATTGCGCGCACAGGACCGTATCGCCGTCTGCGAACTGCATCCGGAGGAAGCGCATGTGCTGCGCAGCCAGTTGGCCGGCGATCCGCGTCTGACCGTGCATGAACGCGACGGCTACCAGGCGCTCAAGGCACTGCTCCCTCCGCGTCATGGCGCCACCCGATTCGGCCGCGGCCTGGTTCTGATCGACCCGCCGTATGAAGCGCAGCTGGCGGAGTTCGACATCGCCTTGGCGGCTCTGCACGACGGCCTCATTCGCTGGCCCCAGGGGATGTTCGCCCTGTGGTATCCGATCAAGCAGGGCCGCACCCTGCAGCCGTTCCGCCGGGCCGCCGCCCGCCTGCCCGCCAAGTCGGCCCTGCTGCTGGAACTGCTGGTGCGACCGGATGATTCCCCGCTCCGCATGAATGGCAGCGGCATGCTGCTGCTCAACCCGCCCTGGCAGTTCGATAGCGCCATGGGCTCGGCGCTGGAGGCGCTGCGCGACGCACTTGGCGAAGCCGGCGCCAGTACCCGCGTGGACTGGCTGCGCGCCCCTCCATGACGCCCCACGCAGGCGCGTCCCCTGCCACGCGCTGCCCCTTGCTACACGACCCAACCGCCCTTGTCACCCACCAACCTGTCTGCTGATTTCGATGGCCTCTGGTTTTTTTGCCCTGCTCGACGATATCGCCACCCTGCTCGATGACGTGGCGGCAATGACGAAAGTGGCCGCCAAACAGACCGCCGGCGTGCTGGGCGACGATCTGGCGCTGAATGCCCAGCAGGTCTCCGGCACGCACGCCGACCGGGAACTGCCAGTGGTCTGGGCGGTAGCCAAAGGATCGCTGCGCAACAAGGCCATCCTGGTCCCGGCCGCCGTAGTGATCGCAACGCTGGAAGCCTGGTTGCGCGGCCGCGGCGTGGGGATCCCGCTGATCCTGCCGTTGCTGATGCTGGGCGGCCTCTATCTGTGCTTTGAAGGCATGGAGAAAGTGACCCATCACCTGATGCACCGGAGGGCTGATGCAGACCACCAGCACGCCCTGGAAGCGGCCGTCGCTGATCCAGACGTTGATCTGGTGGCATTTGAGCGCGACAAGATTGCCGGCGCCGTGCGTACCGACTTCATCCTGTCCGCCGAGATCATCGTGATCGCACTGGGCACGGTGGCCGACAAACCGCTATCGGTGCAGCTGGGAGTGCTGGTGGCGGTTGCCGTGGCCATGACGATTGGCGTGTACGGGCTGGTGGCCGGCATCGTCAAACTCGACGACCTGGGCCTGTCTCTGGCCCGCCATGGTGGACTGCGTGCACGGCTGGGCCGGGCCTTGCTCAAGCTGGCGCCAACGTTGATGCGGCTGCTCTCGGTGGCGGGCACCGCGGCGATGTTTCTGGTCGGCGGCGGCATCCTCAGGCACGGCCTGCCGGCGCTGCACGGACTAAGCGAGGCCGTACAGGCGGTGCCGCCAGGCTGGCTGTGGTCGGCCCTGCTCGATGCCGGGGTCGGCATGCTGGCCGGGGCGATCGTGCTGGCCCTGCTTGCCCTGGCCACGCGCCTGCGCCGGCGTGCGGCCTGACCCGTTTCGTAGATACTCGGCGTTCATTTTTTTAACCCTCAGCACGCGATCATGCCGCCATGGCCCGTCGTAACCGCATGCCTCCCTGGCACGAACACATCCGTCTGCGCAATGGACGCGAGCTGCTGATCCGCCCGATCCGTCCCGAGGACGCTGGCCCGATGCGGGCCGCCTTCAGCCTGCTGGAACCGGAAGAAGTCCGGCAACGCTTTCTGCATCCGCTGAAAGAACTCGACGCCACCCTGCTGTACCAGTTGACCCACCCGGATCCGCGCCGCGAGTTCGCGCTCGTCGCCGCCGAACCGCTGCCGCCAGGCGAAGCGCTGGTGGGGGCCGTGGCCCGCATCTGCATCGACGCCAATGGCAAGGATGCGGAGTTCGCCATCCTGGTCAGCCATTACATCAACGGCATGGGGCTGGGCCGCCACCTGATGCGCCGGCTGGTGCGCTGGGCCAAAGGCCGCAAAGTGCAGCGCATTTACGGCCATGTGCTGGAGAGCAACCTGCCGATGCAGACACTGGCCGCATCGCTGGGCTTCCACCGCGAGCCGACCCTGGAACCCGGCCTGGTACGGATGGTGCTGGAGCTGCCGCCAGCGGCCACCCAAACCGCGACGAATGGCGATACGCCACGCGACTGACCGCACGCCCGCCGCGGGGCACCCCACCGGTACAATCGCGCCACGTTCCTTGCCCTGATGCGCCGGCCCATGTGACCGGCGCTGGTGTTTTTCATGGTCGATGTCCTTTCCCGCTTCACCGTTCCCCTGCCCCGTGCCAGCCAGCGCCGCGCCTGGTGGCGTGCACCTGCCTCTGCGACCGCACAGGCCCTGGCAGCCCTGGCGGCCGCCCGCCAGCACCCCGGCCCGGTCCTGGTGGTGGCGCGCGACAACCATGCCGCCCACCAGCTGGAAGCCGACCTGCACACCCTGACCGGTGACGATCCGGCGCTGCCGGTGCTGGGCTTTCCAGACTGGGAGACCCTGCCCTACGACCGCTTCAGCCCGCACCCGGACATCATCAACCAGCGTCTGGCCACACTGGCGCGGCTGCCGGAGTTGCGGCGCGGGCTGGTGGTGGTGTCCGCCGCCACACTGATGCAGCGGCTGGCACCGCGCAGCCATGTGCTGGGCGGACGGTTCGAACTGCGCCTGGGGCAGCGGCTGGATCTGGCCGCCGAGCAGCGCCGGCTGGAGCAGGCCGGCTACCGGCATGTGCCGCAAGTCCTGGATCCCGGCGACTTCGCCGTGCGTGGCGGTCTGCTGGACGTGTTCCCGATGGGCGCGCCGACGCCGTTCCGGATCGAGTTGCTGGATGACGAAATCGACTCAATCCGCATCTTCGACCCGGACACCCAGCGTTCGCAGGATCGCTGCGAGGAAATCGCCCTGCTGCCGGGCCGCGAGGTCCCCCTGACCGAACCGCACATCCAGCGGGCGCTGGAGGCACTGCGCGAACAGTTCGACATCGACCTGCGCCGCAGCGCGCTGGTGCAGGACCTCAAGGCTGGGCTGGCGCCAGCGGGCATCGAGTACTACCTGCCGCTGTTCTTTGCGCCCCAACGCGAGACCGGGCAACGCACCGACACCCTGTTCGACTATCTGGATCCGACCACCCTGCCGTTGCTGGGCGATGGCGCACTGGACGCCGCCGAGCAGGCTTGGGATCAGATCGGCCACCGCTACGAACAGCTGCGCCACGACCTCGAACGCCCGCTGCTGCCGCCCGAGATGGTGTGGCTGCCACCCGCCGCCTTGCGCGAACGCCTCAACCGCACTGCCTGCGTCGAAGTCTGCGGCCCGTCGCATCCGCGCCATGCCGAAGCCCACGCCCTGCCGCTGCAACCGGCGCCAGTGTTGCCGATGGTCGAAAAAGACCGCCCGGCAGGGCAAGCCCTGCGCGACTTTCTGGCGCACTATCCGGGCCGTGTGCTGGTGGCCGCGGATTCGCCCGGCCGGCGCGAAGCCCTGCTGGAAGTGCTGCAGGCGGCGACACTCACACCGGCAGTGCTGGACGGCTGGTCCGCGTTCACCGACGGCGACGTCCGGTTCGCCATCACTGTTGCCCCCATCGAAGACGGCTTTGCCCTCGACGACCCGGCGCTGTGCGTCCTCACCGAACGCCAGCTGTTCCCGGAACGCGCCGCCCAACCGCGCCGCCGCAAGCGGGCCGGACGCGAACCGGAGGCGATCATCCGCGATCTCGGCGAGCTGACGGTGGGCGCGCCGATCGTCCATGAAGACCACGGCGTTGGCCGCTACCGCGGGCTGGTGACCATGGACGTGGGCGGCATGCCCGGCGAGTTTCTGGAAATCGAATACGCCAAGGGCGACCGCCTGTACGTGCCGGTGGCGCAGCTGGACCGCATCAGCCGCTATTCCGGCGCCAGCCCGGACACCGCACCACTGCACAGCCTGGGTGGTGATCAGTGGGCCAAGGCCCGCAAGAAGGCCGCGGAAAAGGTGCGCGACGTGGCCGCCGAACTGCTGGAGATCCAGGCCAAGCGCCAGGCCCGACAGGGGCTGGCGATCCAGATCGACCGGGCGATGTACGAACCTTTTGCCGCCAGCTTCCCGTTCGAGGAAACCCCGGATCAGCTGGCCGCCATCGAAGCCGTGCTGCGCG
This sequence comes from Thermomonas hydrothermalis, assembly GCF_900129205.1. Classification (GTDB taxonomy): domain Bacteria; phylum Pseudomonadota; class Gammaproteobacteria; order Xanthomonadales; family Xanthomonadaceae; genus Thermomonas; species Thermomonas hydrothermalis. Next base: position 36,121 of record NZ_FQUK01000025.1, read on the forward strand.
ACCTGCAATCCAGCCTGCCGATGGACCGCGTGGTCTGCGGCGACGTCGGCTTCGGCAAGACCGAGGTGGCCGTGCGCGCCGCGTTTGCCACCGCCAGCGCCGGCAAGCAGGTGGCCGTGTTGGTGCCCACCACGCTGCTGGCCGAGCAGCACTACCGCAACTTCCGCGACCGCTTCGCCGACTGGCCGCTGCGGGTGGAGGTGCTGTCGCGCTTCAAGTCGAAGAAAGAAATCGCCACCGCCCTGGACAAGCTGGCGCAGGGCGGGATCGACGTGATCGTCGGCACCCATCGCCTGCTCCAGCCTGACGTGAAATTCAAAGATTTGGGGCTGGTGATCGTCGATGAGGAACAGCGCTTCGGCGTGCGCCAGAAAGAGGCGCTGAAGAAGCTGCGCGCCAACGTGCACCTGCTGACGCTCACCGCCACGCCGATCCCGCGCACGCTGAACATGGCGCTGAGCGGCCTGCGCGATCTGTCCATCATCGCCACCCCACCGGCCAACCGACTGGCGGTGCAGACCTTCGTGCATGCCTGGGACGAGGCGCTGCTGCGTGAGGCGTTCCAGCGTGAGCTGGCACGCGGCGGTCAGGTGTACTTCCTGCACAACGACGTGGCCAGCATCGTCCGCATGCAGGAAACCCTGCAAGCGCTGGTGCCGGATGCGCGCATCGGCATCGCCCACGGGCAGATGCCCGAGCGCGAGCTGGAGCGGGTGATGCTGGACTTCCACAAACAGCGCTTCAACGTGCTGTTGTGCAGCACCATCATCGAATCCGGCATCGACATCCCCAACGCCAACACCATCATCATCAATCGCGCCGATACCTTCGGCCTGGCCCAGCTGCACCAGCTGCGTGGCCGCGTCGGCCGCAGCCACCACCGTGCCTACGCCTACCTGCTGATCCCCGACCGCCGCAGCATCACCGAAGACGCTCGCAAACGGCTGGATGCCATCAGCGCCATGGACGAACTGGGCGCCGGCTTCACCCTGGCCACCCACGATCTGGAAATCCGAGGCGCCGGCGAGCTGCTGGGTGAGGAACAAAGCGGGCAGATGGCCGAGATCGGCTTCAGCCTCTACACCGAGCTGCTGGAACGCGCGGTGCGCAGCATCAAGCAGGGCAAGCTGCCCGACGTGGACGACGTGGACCGCCACGGCGCCGACGTGGACCTGCACATCCCGGCGCTGATTCCCGACGACTACCTGCCCGACCCGCACACCCGCCTGACCCTGTACAAGCGCATCAGTACCGCCCGCGATGCTGACGCCCTGCGCGAGCTGCAGGTGGAGATGATCGACCGCTTCGGCCTGCTGCCCGACCCGGCCCGCCACCTGTTCGCCATCGCCGAACTCAGGCTGCAGGCCACCCGTCTGGGCATCCGCAAACTGGATCTGGGCGCGACCGGCGGGCGCATCCAGTTCGTGGAGAAACCGCAGGTGGACCCGATGACGGTGATCCGGCTGATTCAGGGCCAACCCAAGCACTACCGCATGGATGGCCCGGACAAGCTGCGCATCACCCTGGACCTGCCCGATGCCGCCACCCGTCTGCAGGCGGCACGCGGACTGTTAACCGCCCTCTCGCCATGAGCACGGCTTTTCCGGACTGGACCGGCGACACCGCCCCACTGCGCGAGGCACAACTGCGCCTGGCCCACCAAGTCATCTTGCGCGACCAGTTCCCCAAACGGCTGCGCACCGTGGCCGGCTTCGATGTCGGCTTCGAGGACGACGGCCGCACCACCCGTGCCGCCGTGGTGCTGCTGGATGCCGACACGCTGGACGTGCTGGAAACCCGCCTAGCCCGGCTGCCCACCCGCATGCCCTACCTGCCCGGCCTGCTCAGCTTCCGCGAACTACCGGCCATGCTGGACGCCCTGGCGCACCTGCACGGCACGCCCGACCTGGCCTTCATCGACGGCCATGGCATCGCCCATCCGCGCCGGCTGGGGATTGCCGCCCATTTCGGCATCGTCACCGGCCTGCCCAGTATCGGCGTCGGCAAAAAACTCCTGATCGGGGAATCCCGCACCCCACTGCACCAGACCCGCGGCGCATTCACCCCACTGCGCGACGGACGCGAACAAATCGGCTGGCTATTGCGCAGCAAACCCGGCTGCCTGCCGCTGGTGGTCTCGCCCGGCCACAAAGTGGCGATGGCCTCGGTGCCGGAACTGGTCATGCGCTTTACCACCACCTACCGCCTGCCCGAACCCACCCGGCTGGCCGACCGACTGGCATCTGACAGCGCCGGCGAGGATCACTGAAAAAGTCTGCACAGCGCCATTCATGGCCAGCCGGGCTTTCTGACATATCCGGGAATTGCCACACCGCGCCCACACTGGCCGCCATCCCCGCCGGCAACGTGCTATACCAACGCAACCCCCTCTTGGAGGTTGCCATGCGCCTGCTGCCCGCCCTTGCCGCCCTTCTGCTGGCCGCCTGCGCCGCCAGCCCACAGGCGGCCGCCCCCCGCCCAGAGAACGCCGCCATGCCCACACCCCCCGCCCCCGGTGAAACACCGTCTGCGCCGCTGATACTCGTCCTGTCGCTGGGCGAACACGCCCGCCTGCCCGATGCCAGCCAGCTCGCCTATCTCGCCCTGATCAACGATTCCCGCTGTCCACCGGGCGTGCAATGCGTGTGGGAAGGCAATGCCGAAATCCACCTGCGCTGGACCCCCACCCACGGCCCGGGAAAAGAATTCAGCCTCAATACCAGCCCGATGGGCGGCAAACCCACCACCGCCCGCATGGGACAGTATGAAATCGAACTGCAATCACTCGACCGCGGCATCGCCCCGAAGGCCACGCTGCGCATTACGCAAACTGGCCAGTGACCAAGCCGAATGCCAAAGGTGGTGGACGCATACATCGCCTTGACAAGTGGCCGCCGGGCTCACACTATCCTGCCACGCTCCATTTTTGGGGTCGATTAGGTGTTAGGCTTGAAAGGAGAGGGAGATGAAAACAATATTGTTGCTGGCCACTTTGTTTGGAGGCGCAGCGCTGGCCTCGAATGCAAATGCAGCATGCCAGTGCGTATGTATGAACGGTGAGGTCCGGGCAGTTTGTTCGAGCACGCTAGATATTGAGCCAATCTGCCCACCGAGGGTTTGCCCAATAACACCGCCTTCTGTTGAACCAATTCAGAGACCACGAGTTCCACCGATCGGAACATCAAATTGTATTCAGCGCCAAATTTACAATGAGCACACTCGCCAGTATGAGTGGCGAGAAGTCTGTTACTAAGCCTAACAATCGCTTCGAGAGGGACGCGGCTAAACGCCTAGCCCCTCAAGCGAAGCGTTAGACGTCACAAGGTGAGAACCGTGGCTCGCTTCATGACTATTCTGCTCATTGCCGCTTTTTCTGGGCTCCATCGCGTCTGGTGTGGAACGGGCCGCCGGATGATGTCAGCCTTGGCGGATGCAAGAACAACTCTTCACCCAGGCTTTGGGGCTGACGCCGCCGTGGGCGGTAGACAGCGTGTCGTTTCGTCCGGATGAGGGGGCGATCCACTTCGAGGTGTCGTGCGATACGGCCCGGCTGGCCTGTCCGGTCTGCGGGGCGGCGG